>JBBDSC010000138.1:0-1014 GCA_040905145.1 Anditalea sp. | reverse complement strand
GAGGCATACTCTATCCTGCCGGAGGGAAAAAAAATTACTGTTACAGGTGGCGATGAAAGTGGTCTTATCTATGGCAACCTTTCCTTGGCCGAAGATTTACAAAATGGCATTTCACTTCACAATATTAAAGCCAAAAGCGAAAGTCCTAATTTACCCTTTCGTGCTATAAAGTTTAATCTGCCATGGGATTCTTACAGGCAAAGTGAGGCACTCGATTTACATACAGAAACATGTCGTGATATAGGATTTTGGGAAGAGTTTTTGGATAGGATGGCAGAAAACCGTTTCAATGCGCTAACGCTATGGAACCTTCATCCTTTTACTTTTATGATCAAGCCCAAAAACTTCCCGGAAGCAAGCCCCTTTACCGATCAGGAAATGAAGGAATGGCAAAACTTGTACAGTAATATTTTTCGTATGGCCAAGGAACGTGGCATCGACAGTTACATCGTAAACTGGAATATATATGTAAGCCCTGAACTTTCGAAAGCATATAATGTGGCTATGGATAACCTGGACCATGATATTCATGCAAAAGGTGATACCTCTGAAATTGTGAAACGATATACCCGGGAATCTGTCACACAGGTGCTTGAGGAATATCCTGATCTTTCCGGCATAGGATTTACCCACGGGGAGGCCATGTGGGAAATGACGCCTCAGCAACGCCAGGATTGGTTTAAAGAAACCATCATTGAAGGCATGCGTCTTGCTGACCGTAAGTCGAAACTTATCCACAGAGTCCCTCTTTCAGCAAATTTGGCATTGGGTGGTTCTACCAGTATTGATACCGAACAGATCACCCGGGAGGCCATGGAAGAATTGGACTTTTTGGAAGGGCCTATATGGGCTGAAATAAAATTCAACTGGTCCCATGCTCATTCTACTCCGGAATTGGTAAAAGTTCATGGAGGTAAGTTAAATGATACTTATTTTAAACCTGAACCTAAAAATTACAAGATTGCCTGGATGGCCCGCAATGAAGATTTCTTTTGTCTTCGCTGGGGAGTACCA
>JBBDSC010000137.1:0-1015 GCA_040905145.1 Anditalea sp. | reverse complement strand
CCATTCGGGATGAATCAAGCCCATGGCTTCCATTCTAGCCATTCGCTCCTCCCGGATCTTATCCCAACCCTTGTCATACTTGCCCTTGTATTTTTCAATATCCGCGGTCAAGGCGTGTAAAGGCCAGTGAGGAGCAGTATAGGCGATATAACCGAAAAAGGGCTTTTCATCCGTATCCTCTTTTCCAAGTTTTCTGATTAGCTCTGAGGCATGTTCACTAATGGCATCTGTATAATAAAAGTTGTCCCCGGCATCTACAGGCGTGTTGTTTTTGGTCAGTGTGGCCGGATTGTAGTAACTGCCAGCCCCATGGATGGTCCCAAAAAAAGTATCAAAACCCTGCTGAACAGGCCAATTGTGCTTGGAAGTCCGGATTTTTTGGTCTTCTGTTAACCAGATTCTCCAAATATCCACGTGCTTGGTCACATGCCATTTTCCGCTCATAAAGGTATGGTAACCGCTATTTTTCAGCACTTCGGCAATGGTCACGCATTGATTGCTCAGATCTCCCCTGTAAGCCGGCAGGCCCCGGTCATGGGTCATTCCCCCTATACCGACCTGATGGGGATACAATCCGGTAAGCAGCGAAGCCCGGGTGGGACAACATCGGGCCGCATTGTAAAATTGGGTGAATTTAATTCCCTCCTCTGCAAGCTTGTCCAGATTTGGTGTAGCTATCTCTCCCCCAAAGCTCCCCAGATCGGAATAGCCCATATCATCTGCCATGATGATCAGGATATTGGGTCTTTTTTGAGCCCATACGGCGGAAAATAGCCATGTATGTAACAAACAGGCAAGAAGGGTAAATGCTGTTTTTTTCATATGATTATAATTTGATTTTTAACGGTCAAATGGAATCTCGCCATCATAATCATCCCTACCATTGACATATTACTTAAAGTCTAATAATTTATTGATTAAGTGCTAATATTATTCAAAATAATTCTTAGTTTATAATCTTGCCGAGTTAAATGTCATTACCTTTTCTGTACATTTTCCTCAATGTTGAACACTC
>JBBDSC010000136.1:0-5943 GCA_040905145.1 Anditalea sp. | reverse complement strand
ATTTCAGATACATATCCTGAGACAGGTATCCAAAATAAACCGTCCAATTTAAATGGAAATTATTCAGAGCTCCAGAGAAGTACCGTTCTTGCGCAGCTTAACTATGAAAAGTTGTTTTTACAAAAACACGGTGTTAAAGCTTCTATTGCTTACGAAGAAAGGCAGGTAAAGAGTGATAATATGTGGGCTCAAAAAGAGTTTGCCATAGATGTCGACCAATTTTTTGCAGGTATTTCTGCGAATGCACAAGTAGGCTCCGGTAATATTTATGAAAATGCCAATCAGAATGTTATCGGCAGGTTGAATTATGACTATTTAACCAAGTATCTCTTTGAAATTGGTTTTAATTATGGAGGTTCATCAAAGTTTCCTAAAGGAGAAAGGTGGGGATTTTTTCCATTTTCTTCTCTAGGTTGGAGAATATCAGAAGAAGATTTTATTAAGAATAATTTTTCTTTTATTACTGATTTAAAGTTAAGAGGATCATGGGGTCAAATGGGTGATGATGGGGCCTCCTCTTTCCAATTTTTAACGGGTTATAATTACCCAAGCAGTAATTATATTTTCAATAATGAAGTTATTTCTGGTTTAGGATTCAGGGGTATGCCAAATCCAAATATCACCTGGTTTACTGTTACATCAAAAAATATTGGTGTAGACCTTAGTCTTTTTCAAGGTTTAATATCATTGCAATTTGATCTTTTCCAGCGTAACCGTTCAGGATTATTGGCTACCCGTGCCCTTTCAATCCCTGCTTCTGTCGGTGCTAATTTGCCACAGGAAAACCTAAATAAAGATGTGAGAAGGGGTTTAGAACTCATGATTGGACATAGGAAAACATTAGGTGAACTAACCTATAATATTTCAGCAAACGTAGCCTATGCCCGTGGGCAGGGAACACATGTTGAAAGGGCCACTGATGGAAATTCGTACCTGAATTGGAGAAACAATACAACTAACCGATGGGACAATATGAGATGGGGATATAGTCTTTTGGGTCAATTTCAAGCAGTAGAAGAAATTCTGAATTCTCCTATACAAGATGGGCAGGGGAACAGGACTTTAAGTCCCGGAGATTTTAAATATAAGGATGTAAATCATGATGGAATTTTGAGTGATTTAGACATGACTCCTATTACAAGGGGCAGACTTTCGGATATAAACTATGGCTTGAATATTAATTTGTCGTGGAGAAAATTTGATATGAATATATTATTCCAAGGTGCAGCCAATTATAACTTTGAGTACCGCGGATATAGTCTCATACCGAACCGTTGGGGACGAAACAGCCTTACAGCTTTTTTTGATAGGTGGCACCACGAGGATATTTTTAACACCGACAGTCCTTGGGTACCAGGCCTCTACCCTACAACTGGAGCGACAGTCAATGTACCTTCTAATACATGGCCGTCGGTTTTCTGGCTGCCAGATGCTAGCTATTTGAGGTTAAAAAATTTGGAAATTGGTTATACAGTAAAGAATTCATTATTAAAGAAAGCCAATCTTCAAAATATGAGGATTTATTTCAGCGGTTTTAACCTTTATACTTGGACGAAAATGAGGCTTTTAGATCCGGAACAAGTTCCAGATCTAGGGTGGAGTGGTAATAACTCATACCCTATTACCAGAAATTTAAGCATAGGGTTGAATATCACATTTTAAATCTTACAGATCATGAAAAATAAATTAATATACTTCTTTATAATGCTGTCATTGCTGATATTCAATAATTCATGTAATGATGACAAGCTGGATATTTTGCCTATTAACATTCTTACAGATGATCAGATTTTCCAGAGTGAAGCAGGGATAGAAGCATATATGGCATCCTTATATGATAAATTACCATTAGATGGTTTCAATCGAATCCCAATCTTATCAAACTCTACTGATGAATCAATGAGCTATCTTGGGAATGCTAAATTGACTAGCATATCAGATGGAACATGGTTTCCTTGGTGGGGTTACGACCATATAAGAAATGTAAATGATTTAATTGGAAAATTGCCTACTGCAAATCTTTCTGATTCGGAAAAGAGTTCTTTGCTGGGGGAAGCTCAGTTCATCAGGGCTTTCTATTACTTTGGATTGGGGAAGCGTTATGGCGGTATTCCGATTATTAAAGAGGTACAGAATTTTACTGGTGACAATATAGCAGCGCTTCAGGTTCCTAGGAATACAGAAAAGGAAGTTTGGGATTTTATTGCCACCGAACTTGATGAAGCTGCTTCTGCTCTACCGGAAATAAATGTACCAGGACGGGCAACCAAATATGCCGCTTTGGCATTAAAATCCCGTGCCATGTTATATGCTGCTTCCGTAGCCAAGTATGGTTCAGTTATGCTTAACGGGCTTGTCGGAATTGACCCTGCAGAAGCAAATAAATACTGGCAGGCCTCCTATGATGCTGCGAAATTGGTGATTGATTCCGGTCAACATTCATTGTACATGAAAAATCCGGATAAAGAAATCAACTTCACAGAATTATTCCTTGACAATGATAATCCTGAAGCAATTTTTTCAGTTTATTATCAATACCCTGATAAAACACACCGATACGACCAATCCAACCTTCCCTTTAGTATAAGGGCACCAACAGGATTTAGTTCAGGCATTGGTCCTTACCTGGAGCTGGTGGAACAGTTTGAGTATGTGGACGGGACTCCAGGAACCTTAAAACTTAAAAATCCTGACGGCTCTCCTATATTTTACGAAGATCCCACGGATCTCTTCCTAAACAAGGATCCTAGGTGTCTGGCAACTGTAATTGTCCCATTTGGAACCTTCCGAGGTACTGTAATTGATGTACAGGCTGGAATTTATGATCAGGGAGTTAAATGGGAAGCAGGTGATGAAACAAGTTTATATAATTTGACCACACATCAGCCTGATAATGAAAATGGAACTATTCGTATTGTAGGAGTAAATGGATTTGGCAGTGGATCGGTCGAAAAAACGCAAACCGGATTTTATATTCGAAAATATCTCGATTATAACATGGCCCAATCTAGAGCGGCTTCTTCAGACCAAGCCTGGATTGTGTTTCGATATGCTGAAGTACTTTTGAATTATGCAGAAGCTGCTGTTGAGCTGGACAAAATATCAGATGCAAAATGGGCTACCAACGAAATCAGGGACCGTGCAGGTATTAAGTTACTGGATGACGCTGAAGTGACCCTAGAAAGGGTCCGACATGAAAGACTGGTAGAATTGGCTTTTGAAAGCCACAGATGGTGGGACTACAGGAGATGGCGGATTTCCGATAAAAAATTAAACAATGTCCGTTTTACAGCATTAAAGCCTTATTATGATGTGCAGGCAGATGCTTATCGGTTTGAAACAGCAGTTGCCGGTAGGTGGCATAAAACTTTTGATGCAAAAGCATATTACGAAAGGATTGATCCGGGAGAGATTGCAAAAAATCCGACCCTGATTCAGAACCCTAATTATTAATAATCAAAAATTACAATATATGACACTTAAAAAGATTCTTTTTCTGCTAATAATGGGTGCCTTTTTTGCATCATGCGAAATTTATAACTTTGCAGAACCTAATGGTGCTATCTATGGAAGCCTTATGGATAATATAACCAATGAGACTTTACAATCGGAACAGCCGGAAGGATTTAATATTAAGCTTTATGAGGAAGGCGGACGAATGAACTCTCCGATAATTTTCTCCGGGAAGCCTGACGGAACCTTTGAAAATGCCTGGATTTTTCAGAATGAGTATAAAGTAATTCCTACTGAAGGAGCATTCTTTCCTGTTGATACTGCTGTTGTAAAAGTTGGTGACCGTACGGAGGTGAATTTTACCGTAACGCCTTTCCTGGCTGTTACCAATGTTTCGGTTGAGGCGGGTTCTGGAAAAATTACTTCCAGCTATAAAATTGTGCGCAGCCAGATTGGAGATAAAATCGTTGAAAGAAAAACCCTGGTTTCCAAAGTCCCTACCTCAAACAATGTGGTGTTTGATTTCAAATCACAGACCGACCTATCAGAAACGGATGATGCTGATATTTTGGCTACCCAATATACCGACGAGGTTACTGATTTGACTTCGGGCAAGTACTATGTGAGAATTGCCGTTCGTACTGATAATGGACTCAATAAATACAATTACAGCAAGGTTTTTCCAGTTACTATTCCATGAAATTTTAGAAAATCGCCCTTAACAATAAATATAGCGGTCTTAACTTTAGGATAGATATTGAAACAGCTTGGAGGATTTTCCTCTAAGCTGTTTCCTTTTATTCCTGCGCCAGAGCTAAAAACCTCTCAGTATGCCAACTGATATAATAGGGGAAGCGGAATATTGAAAGAAGCCATACCATTGGAGGAATTTACGCTGAATTTTCGTCTATACTTTTGATAGCACCCACTTAGAATTGATGTTTATGGATTCTCACGATTTTGAAAATAGGATTCTAGCTGATTTAAAAATACACCTTAAAAATGCTCCCCTTATCTCCCTTACTCACATATTCAATTCTGCCCCCTCTGTTTTCAACGGTTTTTTTAATAATATACAAGCCTATTCCAGTGCCGTCCACATGGTTATGAAACCTTTTGAACATGCTGAATAATTTTGGCAGGTGATGCTCCGCAATTCCCAATCCATTATCTTCCACCATCATTACAACCGAACCATTTTCCTGATAGGTTTTAATCTTTATCTCGGCAGGTCTTTCCAGGGACCTATATTTTATGGCATTGCTCAGGAGGTTGTAAAGGATACTTCTTAGTCCTTTTGCAGGGTAAAAAATTTGGGCAACTTCCAGTTCCTCCTTTATGATTACGCCCGATTCTTTCATGCCAAACATGATATCCTCCTTTACATCTTCAATTGATTGCTTAAAGAAAACCTGTTTGGGATCCTCTTCTATATCTTTTTGAACTCTTGTTATTTCGGTAAGGTCTGCAATTGTTTTTTTTAACTTAAAAATAGAAGTATTCATCATATCCAAAAACTGCAAATGAATGGGTGTAGCGATATTCTCTAATTTCTCCTTTAGAACAATGAGTAAGCCTTCAAGGTTGGCAATAGGGCTTTTAAGATCATGGGAGGCTGTGTAAATAAAATTATCGAGGTCAATATTTACCTTTTCGAGCTCCAGGTTTTTTGTCTTTAGCTCCTTCCCTCTTACCAAAAGCTCTTTTGTTCTGTCTTCCACCCTTCGCTCAAGTTCATTGTTTAGCTCAATAAGCTTTTCTTCCGTACTTTGAAGTTCCTCCAAAGTATGGGAAAGCTCCTTGTTTTTTTCAAAAACCTCTATTTCCGCCTCCTTTTGCTCTTTCAAAGCAATTTCAAGTTCCAGGGTCCGCTCAGTCACCTTTTGTTCCAAGCTTTTGTTGAACCTGCTTAAGGTTTGGTTTTGCGCCTGAATCTGCTCAAGCATATCATTAAAAGCATCGGTTAGGAAACCTAATTCATCCTTCCCCTGCTTAATTGCCCGCACTGAATAATCCTGACGGTCAGAAATGGCTGTAGCCGTTTCGGAGAGGGCAATAATGGGGGCTGAATGCTTTTTGAGAGGAACCTGGAAAGTACCCATGCTATCAGGAAAGAAAAAGCCATCACAAATAGCACCACCATACCATAAAGCTGGAAGCGTTCATCCAAAGCTTTCAAATCCGATTTCAGGATAGGGTTCCGAGAAGCTTGGTCCCCTGCAGGACGGGCTGGAATCCTTCCAGGTGCTGGTCAACATATTGGTAGCCCATTGGAGGGGGGTAGACAGGAAGTTTTCCCAGGGGAAGGTTTGCAGGATACTGGGCAAAAGGATGCCCTACACTATCCAATAAAATAGCTGCAACAATATGCTGTTCAGCCTGAAGCGCTGCCAATATCTCGGTCGATGCTTGAGCGTCATCAAAAGCAAGTGCTGCCGTACTGTTAGTAGCTATAATTTCTCCAATTGAGGTTAACTTCATTATTGTGGA
>JBBDSC010000135.1:0-1029 GCA_040905145.1 Anditalea sp. | reverse complement strand
CACCTGCTTTTACCCCTATTATGCCATTACCCGTACAGTCCAAAAAAAGCTTTCCGTGAAATTTTAACCGATCTCCATCCGGAACCGTAATGGCAATGATGGCTTTGATCTGGTTTGCATCATCCATAATGACCTCGGTGGCATGGGTTTTTAAAAATAAATCCAGATTGGGTTCTGACTGTACCAATTTTAAAAGTCGTTCGGGGTATTTCTTGCCATCAGTAAAATACCTTTGATTACCATAAGCTGCAATTTCTTCTATCAGTCCGGTTTCCCGGACATCAAATTTCTTATGCTCCTCCTCCAACTTGGTTTGCACCACACCCACAGGAGGAACCAAAATCTCCAGACTGGCATTTCCTCCCAATTGGTCTCTGTTTTGAATCAATACGGTTTTTGAGCCTTCCCTTGCCGCCGCTACGGCAGCTAAGGTGCCTGCCAACCCTCCTCCAATTACCACAACATCATATTCTCCCTTATCCTCCACCTCCTGGCTAATGGCATGGTACTTTATCCTTAGACTATCTATAGATGCCCTGTCATTGGGCGGGGTCCATTCCAGGTCAGAAGATATTACGATCACATCACAACGGCCATAGTAACCTGTTTTGTCCCGAAGGGCGATTTTGTTTTGATCAACCAAGGATACAATGCCGCCATCTTCCCAAGTCCAGCCATCGGATCTTGATTTTCCAAAGGTCTTTTGCAGGGGTTCCTCATTCAACAACAATGAAAATTGTCCGGGGCTATGAGTGGTATCCCAGTTTTTGGTCCTCACCCAAATTCGATATTTCCCTGTAATGGAAGCATTCACTTGGGTATAGGCATCCTCGACTGGACTTCCTATACCAGAAGCCAATAAATAGGAAGATCCCATTTGATCCAGAAATTGCCAGTCATTGGTCCAACCCCCATGATCATCAAATTTCTCCGTCTCCAGCCAAATCAACTCCTGGGCTATAGTAAGAGAACATAACATCACTCCAAAAAAAGTGATGATGCTTCTTTTAAAAATTTCGTTTTCAATCC
>JBBDSC010000134.1:0-6043 GCA_040905145.1 Anditalea sp. | reverse complement strand
TTACTTCCTTTTCTGTTGATTCTAAAAATTGGTAGGGAAGTTTTTCCCCTGTACCAGGGTTTATGGCCTGAAAAGTTTTATTTCCTTCCTCGGAAAGTTCATTTCCAATATATTGTTTTCCAGTTATCATCTTTTCTTTTAATTCACACGGTTAATTAAAGTTCCTATGTTATCTATTGTTATCCTGATTTCATCTTCTGATCGCAATGTGAATTCTTTGGGCGGAACCATCCCTGTACCAGTCATTAAAAAACACCCATATGGAAAAATGCACTCCATAAAAAGATATTGCACTAGTTCGGTGTGTTCCCTTTTCATCTTATCAATGGCTATACTATCCAAAAATTCTGAATGCCCGTTTCTGATGATTTCCATCGTGATTGACGTGTCGGGGCTGAGCAGTTCTTTGGGTACACTCAGACAGGGGCCCAAACCTGCGCTTTTTTCATACACTTTGGCTTGCGGGAGATAAAGCGGGTTTTCACCTTCTATACTCCTGGAACTCATATCATTCCCTATCGTGTAGCCGACAATTTTGGCATTGGAAGTAATGAAAAGCGTCAGTTCAGGTTCGGGAACATCCCAATCGGAGTCCTTTCTTATATTTACGTATTCTCCTGAGCCCACCGTTCTTTGTGCTGTAGCCTTAAAAAACAATTCGGGCCTATCGGCTTCATACACCCTATCATAAAAAGTTGCGCCTCCCGCATTTTTTGCCTCTTCCATTCTGGCTTCTTTGCTCCTGTAATAAGTAACCCCTGATGCCCATATTTCCTGCCTGTCGATGGGAGCCAGAAGTTCATGCAAAATCAGTTGAGTGCCATTATTGGATTTAATCCCGGAAGATATGGCAGCAGCAATCTTTTGATGAAGATTGTCATCATTAATAAATTCATTCCAATCCATGTTCTTTAACAGAAAATAATCATCTTCATGCTTTATCAATATTCCTCTTTTAGTTTTATAAAGTCTGTATAGCATTTTTAATCTAATAAGGTTTTCCAAATGTTGTAAGCAGGCCACCATCCACATATACAATCTGTCCGTTCACAAAATCGGAGGCCCCGGATGCCAAGAAAACAGCCGCACCAATCAAGTCATCCGGTGTACCCCATCGACCTGCGGGTGTCCGGCTGATGATATAATTGTTTAATGGATTGTCCGGATCCCTATATGAGGTATTGATAGGGGTAGCGATATATCCGGGGCCGATTCCGTTCACTTGTATATTGTGTGGAGCCCATTCTGTTGCAAGATTTCGAGTAAACATTTTAAGGCCACCTTTGGCGGCCGAATAAGCCGATACAGTATCCCGCCCCAGTTCACTCATTAATGAGCAAATATTGATTATTTTACCACTTTTACGCTTGATCATATGTTTTCCCACATATTTGGATACCATGAAAGGGGCCGTCAAATTAGTCTGAACAACAATGTCCCAATCTTTTTCTTCCAAATCTTCAGTAGGTGCCCGTTTGATGATGCCTGCGTTGTTTACCAATATATCAATGGGACCTATATTACTTTCAATATGGGCTATTGCTTCTTTTACACTTTCAGCATTTGTAACATCGAATAAAGAACCCTTTGCCTCGAGGCCTGATGTGCGGAATTTCCGGATACTCTTATCCAGTTTTTCCTGGTTTCTTGCATTTATTATAACTGTGGCTCCCGCTTCCCCAAGTCCTTTTGCAATTGCATAACCAATGCCTTGTGTACCCCCAGTTATAAGTGCTCTTTTACCCTTAAGGTCAAATAATAATAAAGACATATCATATTTTTTATATTCTTGTGCTGGGTTTGATGACGCTGAACCATCCGTCTGTATGCTTTGAATAATTCAGTACCCACAAAGTGGACATACAAGCCAAAGATTGGGGATAGGATCAAAGACTTCCCAATTATTGATATAAATCAAATGTAGTGTACTTCAAGCTCCGTAGGTTAAAGGGAATTAGCCATTATTTAAACTATTTTAGCTAATTTGTAACATCTGTACTTTCTCTGGATAGTAATATGTAGGTTAGGGGAGAAATGTCAAGGAGGGGAGATTGAGACGGGAACCAATAACCAATCACTTAATTACAATAAAACACCAGGCTACTCCGGCCCAGGTTGCTCTCAGCTGGGGAATGGCAAGGGAAACCGCTGTCATCCCTAAATCGGTCAAGGAAAAAAGGATCCGGGAAAATTTGATGGCTACTGACCTGGAATTGGATGCAGAAGATACCTCTGGGAGAGTTAAAGTGGGAGAGGAGACGGAAGTTGGAAGATCGGAGAAGACCGAAGTAGCTGGAAGTCTGAGACCGAAGCTGCAAGATTGAAGATCGAATGGAGAAACTGATTTTGTTTCACGCGGCGGGCGCAAAGAAGACGCAGCGAACGAAGTGTTTTAATTCCTCAAATTCTTCGTTGCGGCCGCTGCGTATTTCGCCGCGATCGCTACCTGCCGGTAGGCGGGCGTGAAACATTGAGTGCAACAAAAAGTGTCAACTAAATTCAGGACGTGTCATACGGAAGTCGTGACAACAAGGTGCTGCAGCCATTTGGAAAAGTCCTAAGAGGACGTCATACTTAAACACAGGGTGCAGCCCTGCCGTTAAAGTGCCAAAACCAATCAAGCCCTGAATAGGCGCCATCCTAAAATTATGGGATGAAGGCAGTAGATGATGAGTCATGATGCTTAAAGCTTCTACTATATACCTCAAGTAAATATTGATGATCAATAATATATGGTACTTATTGTATTTTATTGATGATCAGATATTTTATAATTTCCTAGTTATCTTTTTTGATGTTCGATTCCAAGATCGTGAGTACTACTTGGTACCGTCCTCAACTTACTACTAATTTATTAGTTGCTTTTTGTTTTTTTTTGTTCACGCAAAGCAAGATAGGTTTGCGCCAAGACAGGACGAAATCTGCAGGAATCCGACAGGAGGGGAGACCCAGGAAAAATTCAGGACTGAGAGCGTTCATGCGGTGGCGCAAAGAAGGCGCGGCTAACGCCGTGTTATTAGCTTTTTAAATCTTTTCGCTGCGATCGTGTGTGAAATTATTCCGTGTCCATTACAGACGGTGGACAGTAGACCCATAATTACATTAAAATCAATTAACTTTGACCAATGTCCAAGACTGATATTCAAAACCGTAAAGACGTAGAACTGTTGGTCCATACTTTTTATGGGAAGGTACGGGATCATGAAACATTGGGACCTGTTTTCAACGGCATCGTGACCGATTGGCCGCATCATTTGGAGCACCTATGTGATTTTTGGGAGATGGTACTACTTCAAACCGGTCCGGGAAGGGCAAAATTCAACCCTGTAAAAGTCCATAAAGAAGTTGATCTTAGAACAAAACATAGCCTTAGCCAGGCTCATTTTGGAAACTGGCTGGAATTATGGTTCGACACGCTAAGTAACCACTTTGAGGGGGAAACGGCTGATTATGCCAAAGAACACGCCAGAAACATGGCCAGTATCTTGTTTTTTAGGATTTATGAAAGCCGGACAAGTTGATTTAAGCTTAGTAGAAGGTACAAGGTATATAGTACAAAGTATTTCTAATCCAATTCCGCAGGAAAAGCGCTGAGATCAAAATCCCATAATAAGGGCAGTAGAAAATAGGTCACTAAAGTCAGGAAAAGGATGGAAATGATATTCATCCAGATGCCGGATTTCATCATCACAGGAATGGTCAAATAACCCGAGCCAAAAACCACCGCATTGGGAGGCGTGGCCACAGGGAGCATAAAGGCACAGCTGGCTGCCAAAGCAGCCCCCACCATCAACCCGTAAGGATGGACACCCAAGGCCAGGGCAACCGCTGCCAAAATAGGCAACAACATGGAAGCAGTAGCCATATTGGAGGTGATTTCCGTCAGAAAATTTACTGCCGCAATGATGACCAATAGGAAAATCCAAAACGGAACTTCATTTAACAGGGTAAACTGGGTCCCGATCCATTGTGCCAGACCGGTATCCTGAAAGCCCGCCGCCAGAGCCAGTCCGCCCCCAAACAAAATCAATATCCCCCAGGGAATTTTTTCAGCAATTGTCCAGTCCAATAACTTTTCCGATTTTAAAGATCCGGAAGGAAGAACAAATAAGACCAATACCCCTGTAAGTGCGATGATGGTGTCATCCACAACGGGCAAGTACGGCTGTAACAGAAAAGTCCGGGTAATCCAGCAAAAGCTTACGGCAGAAAAGACCCATAGCACTTTTTTTTCTTCCCGGCTGATTTTTCCCAAAAGTTTAAGCTGTCGGATGATTTCATTTTTACCACCCGGGATTTCTAGGGAGGAAGGAAAAGGGTAGGCCATCTTTACCAGGTATAACCAACATAAGAACAATAACACCACAGAAACCGGCAGACCTATCATCATCCATTGTGCAAATCCAATTTCTATTTGATAGGTTTCCTTGATCACCCCAACCAAAACAATATTGGTGGGGGTTCCAATGATAGTGGCAATGCCACCTATGGAAGCACTATAGGCAATACTTAGCATCAATGCCTGCCCAATTTTTTCTTGAGTGATGTTTGTATCGGTTAGTTGCGTTCCAAGCTGGGAAATTACGGCCATGCCGATAGGCAACATCATCAGGGTAGTGGCGGTATTGGAGATCCACATGGACAAAAAGGCCGTGGCTACCATAAAGCCCAAAACGATCATCTTCAGATCAGTTCCTATAAAAGCAATGATGGATAAAGCAATACGCTTGTGCAGGTTCCATTTTTCTATGGTGACCGCAATCATAAATCCTCCCATATAAAGCAACACCATTGGGTCTGCATAAGAGGTAGAAGTCTCTTTGATGCCCATAACACCGAACAGGGGAAAAAGCACCAGGGGCAATAAGGCAGTTGCCGCAATGGGTATCGCTTCAGTGATCCACCAAACGGCGATCCAACAGGTGATGGCCATCATGGCAACGGCTTCTGCGGAGAGATCAGCGGGTGAAACAAAAGTTAAAATAAATATAAAAGATAAAGGCCCAAGTACAAGGCCTATAAAAGGAGCTGCTTTTTGTGTCATGAATTACAATAAAAAATAAGAATAGGAACTTTTATTCAATTATCAAAACAGGAACACAGCCAGCATTCAGTATTTATAAAGAAACAAATTTTGCTGTTTCTCCTTGGCTAAAAGTAAAGGGTCATACCAATAACACAAAAAGTTTATGGGACACCAAGGATTTTTGGTGTCCTTAATTAAGGAAATGAAATAGGATAGGTTTTGCTATTCTTTTTTGTCTTTAACGCCTTTTTCCATATCCTCCTGAACTTCTTTGGTGGCGTTTTTAAATTCTGTGAGACCTCTACCTATGCCTTTTGCCAGTTCAGGTATTCTTTTGGCTCCAAAAAGGAGCAAGATGACCACTAAAATAAGGACTATTGATCCGCCTCCCAAATTTTGTATAAAACCCAATGTACTCATAATCAATTTTTGTTTATTACTTTACTATAAATATAACTCCCTAACTTAACTCCAAAGTATATCATAACAACAATATTTCCAATAAAAGGTTTATTAATTGAAAAATAAATGTTTTACGATGAAAATTAATGGTGGGAGGTGGGGAAAAGAAAAGGCAAAATGGGTAAGGCTAAAATCTTTATTTAACATAATATAAATTATATAACAAACACCTGTAACGCTGGCTGAATGCGCTTGATTATAAAATTGAGTATTATGCTAAATAGTGATCCCGTTTCCTCGATGAAGTTTCCTTAAGCAAGATCATTCCCTTTTAGTTTGGTTTTCAAATTGAAGCTTTACGGTAAACGAAGTTTGTTATATAATTAGACGTTATATTAAATAGCCGCTCGGCCAGCGCGTAATTCATCCGCATAGCTTGCCTTGTCCAAACGGCTATTAATAGTTTCCCAGCCCGTTTGTGAGCTAAGGCTTACTGGACAGCCCTAAGCAAGAGAATCTCAGCCAAAAGCTATTGTTCTATTTTTCAGTATTCCGTACCAATGATCAACTCAGTCTTAAATATTAAATTCTCAGACGTTAGGATTTTTGTCTGCG
>JBBDSC010000133.1:0-1042 GCA_040905145.1 Anditalea sp. | reverse complement strand
CTAGTTCCATTGTTCTGGCCCAAAAGGTGACCATCAATGGGACAGTAAAAGACAAGGAAACCGGAGAAATACTGATCGGTGTTAATATTTTTGACAAGGTTGCTCAAAAAGGTTCCATTACTAATAATTACGGGTTTTACAGCTATACCACTGACATAGGGCAAATGGATTTGTATTTCAGCTATGTTGGTTACCAGAGTTTCAGAATCAATATTCCGGTGAAAATGGACACGACGATGAATATAACCTTGGGATCTTTTGATCTGCTGGAAGAAGTAGTGGTGGAAGCATCCAAGGGTGATCCCATACAGGAAAACACACAAATGGGTTCCATCAATGTGCCTATAAGACAGATCAAGGATTTGCCTGCACTTATGGGTGAGGTGGACGTATTCAAAATCCTTCAATTGTTGCCGGGTGTTCAATCCGGCACAGAAGGGGGCAGTGGACTGTATGTCAGAGGTGGAGGCCCTGACCAAAACCTGATCCTCTTGGATGGTGTCCCTGTCTATAATGCTACCCACTTGTTTGGTTTCTTTTCGGTATTCAATGCGGATGCCATTAACAATGTGGAACTGATCAAGGGTGGCTTTCCAGCAAGGTACGGGGGGAGGCTTTCTTCAGTGATCGATATCAATTTGAAGGAAGGCAATATGAAAGAGTTCAAAGGCGAGGGGTCCATCGGGTTAATTTCCTCCAAGCTGACGGTGGAGGGTCCTATCAAAAAAGACAAAACCTCCTTTCTGCTGTCCGGCAGGAGAACCTATATAGATTTGTTGGCAAGGCCGATCATCCGAAAGCAAAGCGGAGGGGATGAAGATGTGGGTTATTATTTTTATGATGTAAACGCGAAAATAAACCATATAATAAATAACAGGAACAGGCTTTATTTCAGCTTATACTCAGGTGACGACAAAGGCTATAGCAATAACAAGCAAGAAGCTAATTACGATGAGGGAAACTATCAATCCGATGAAAACATTGGGTTGGGGTGGGGCAATCTGATTACTGCCCTAAGATGGAACCATGTCATCAACAATAA
>JBBDSC010000132.1:0-1042 GCA_040905145.1 Anditalea sp. | reverse complement strand
ACTTCTTTTGGCACATCTACTACAGAATCGAAGAATGCCTGAACCTGATCGGCAGCGGCACCGATGCTTGTATTAAAATCACCACAGTAAAAGCTGTCGGGACGTGTCCATACCACTGCAATGTCCATTGTTTTTACTTCACCCGGCATGAAATCCATAGGGCCAACGGACATTATAAAACGCCTATCGGCAGGAGTAAAATTTTCCGAACATTCCGACCATTCATCGGGGTTTGCAGGGTTGCCCGAAAACATAAAGTTAGTAGGAACACTGCCTCCATATCCATTTCCACCAATTGTTTGTGGTGTTCCATCTTTCCATAATCCTTTCAAATATTTATAGTATTCATCAGAAGTACTTGGGTCGCCTATTACTGAAAAATCACCATTATAGTATTTAAATACAGACATGCCCATTCTGTCCCCATTATTGTCTTTTGAGCCTTTTAAAATCTTTACTGCTACTATGGGCGGATTTGCTCCATAGCCCAAGCTCCCGCAATTCGGGTCTGTTGCAGTCCCATTGTAGCCAATGCCCATATCCCTTGAGGTATCACAGCCTACAAAATCATTATTAAAACAACCCAAGTCGATATCCACAAAAATACCGATGTACATTTCCCTTAGCTCAATAGTGTCTTTTGCCAAAAATTTGAAGGAATAATAGGTAGCATTGTCAATGTCTGCATTGTTGCTGCTATATGCATAAGCATTGGCATGAATTTCAATTCCCAGAGGTTTATGATCGAAAAAAGGATGGCTGGTATCTCCCTTGTCGTTGAACACCCAAAAAATATGCTGGTCGCCCCGTATATCCGGAAAATCACCTTTCACAGGATCATAAACGCCATTGCTGTCCACATCCACAAAAGGAGCCAAGTCATGATTTACAAAAATGCTTTGTCCATTCCTCCCCTTTGCATAAGGATTTCCTCTTGCCGGCCATTCCAAAACCGATTCGGGAATATTGGCCAATGGAATGTCCTGATAATTGGAAAACCTGTAATTATCTATCTGCATTTGAACTGCCGTATCGCTGGTTT
>JBBDSC010000131.1:0-6129 GCA_040905145.1 Anditalea sp. | reverse complement strand
CCCTCAAGATCTGTCACAACTCCACGTGTAGTCTCTTTTACAACAATGGATACCCCCGGAAGCGGTTCGTTAAATCCGGAATCAGTAACCGTCCCGGTCACCGTTCTGTCTTGGGCATTTGCTTCCGGAACAGATGTGAAAATGAGCATCAGTCCCAGTAGAAATACCTTCGTAAGTATTTTATCATAGAATTAGTTAGATTTGAACAACTATATTTGATAAACCCCAGAACTTTAATCTAAAATACATATTTATGGTTGCATTTGTAAAAAAAATCCGGAAGGACGGCAGGATGATAGGAAAGGAGGTTAATCAACTCACATAAATCCCTGGATGTCAAATTATAGACATCAATGGAAACATTGTTTGTGCTTTCGGAGAGATTCATTTTCGGGGAATAATGAATATTTGCAAGGAGGAAAAACTTAAAAAAATGTGGCAATCCTTTTGATAAAAAGAGGAAAAGAGGTACATTGCTCTTAAAGAATGGAAAAGCTCCTTATATTTAACAGGTGCTTTGTGGATAATGCTTTATTTCGCAATTGTAATCAAGTCTTCCAGGAATAAGGTATTATACCATTGTTACCTTCTTACCAATACCGGGTCTGTAAATCCGGTCAGTGAAGAAATAACTTCACTACATTAAAATGCAGGTAGGGTTGATACTATCTGCATTTTTGGTTAGGGAAAATTACAAAAAATCGCTGACCAGGGATTCCCATTCTTTTTCGAGGTTAAGGGAAGGCCTGTTCTTACCGGCTTTTCTGTACCAATAATCTGCGTTGGAGATATCACCTTCCTTCCGGTGTAAATAGGCATGGACATGGGCAGCATCCCCGTCCGAGAGGGAATCTATCAGTGAATGTGCCTTATCCCATTCCCCTTTGCCATCATGCCAAAGAGAAAGAAGGTAAACAGATAGGTCTTGAGGTGGAAGATTTTCCTTTAGCGAATTTTTAAATTCATCCAGCTTCATATCAGATCTTATGGTTTTAATGTTCGATATTGTCAAGTATCAAGTACAAAGACTTCTTCCCTGCCTACGGCAGGCAGGCGACTTCGGTCTTCAAGCTTATTGTCACAATAAGTGCTTTTGGCCATTTATTCAATTGCCGGGAAAATGTACAAGTAGCCCTTGTGGCTTTAGCCACATTATCCCATTCGCTCTTCCGTCTTATCCTTAAACCTTCATTACTTCAGCTTCTTTCCTGGCGTACTGTTCATCAATTTTTGCTGAAAAACTATCTGTCAATTTTTGCACCTCATCTTCAGCCCTTTTTACTTCATCTTCAGCAGCACCCTCTTTTTGCAATTTTCTTAATGCATCATTGGTGTCTTTCCTTACGGTTCTGATACTGATTTTACCATTTTCGCAATCATTTTTCACTTGCTTTACCAAGATCTTCCTCCTTTCCTCTGTAAGGGGCGGAATGGTCAACATCACCATTTCCCCATTGTTTTGAGGGGCAAGCCCGAGATCGGAGTTGACAATGGCTTTTTCGATTTCACTGATCAGGCTTTTTTCCCAAGGCTTTATAGCCAGGGTCCGTGCGTCCGGTGTAGTAATGGAGGACACCTGTTGAATGGGGGTAGAAGTGCCATAGTAGTTGACCATAATACCTTCCAATAGGTTGGGCATTGCTTTTCCTGCCCTTATTTTCACCAGTTCCGAAGCTGTATGATCTACAGCTTTTTGCATCAGTTCTTTCGCATCTTCAATTAGTAATTCTATTTCTTCCATTGTTTCTTTCTTTACATGATCAGTGTACCTACTTCTTTGCCTTGGACCAGATCTTCTAAGTTGCCTATTTTGTTCATATCAAAAACAATGATAGGTAAATGGTTTTCCTGACACAAGGTGAAAGCGGTCATGTCCATTACATTGAGGTTTTTTTCGTAAACTTCCTGAAAAGAAATATTACTGTACTTTACGGCAGTGAGGTCTTTTTCCGGATCAGCGGAATACACACCATCTACACGGGTTCCCTTTAATACTACCTCTGCTTCAATTTCAATGGCCCTTAAGCTGGCCGTGGAATCCGTAGTAAAATAGGGATTCCCAATTCCAGCCCCGAAGATGACAATCCTCCCTTTTTCCAAATGTCTTATGGCCCTTCTTCTGATAAAAGGCTCACAGACGCTCTCAATTTTGATGCCCGACATTAATCTGGTATACATGCCGTTTTGTTCCAATGAACTCTGTAATGCCATGGCGTTAATGAGAGTGGCAAGCATTCCCATGTAATCCCCTTGCACCCTGTCTATTCCCACTTTTTCTCCCTGGACTCCCCGGAAAATGTTTCCTCCGCCGATTACAATGGCTATTTCTACTCCCTGGTCTTTTACTTTCTTGATCTCATTGGCATATTGTTTTAATTTCTGTGAATCAATTCCGTAGTTGTTTTCCCCCATTAAAGCTTCGCCGCTAAGTTTAAGGAGGATTCTTTTGTACTTCATAATAATTTAGTGATCAGTTTTGAAAAAGAGCTTTTAAGTTTTTCTGATTATCCGCTTTATGCCACAAGCAAAATGTTTGGTTTTATAATTGGCCAAGACCATGTCAGATTTATAGTTTTTTAGCTTTATATAAACATGTAAATTCCATCATGATTTCTTTCGAATTTGTTACTTCGGTCTTCGGACTCCTGGCTTCCGTCTTTAAAATATTAAGCGTGGCAAATATAAATCCTTGTTCTTACAAACCTAAATGTATCACTTAAAATTGAATCAATACCTGACTTTTTTCAACACCGCTACCTATCCCCACGAGGATGGCTTTTACTTCCCCTTCTCCGGGTGATTTGATGATGTTTTCCATTTTCATGGCCTCCAGTACCAGTACTGGATCCCCCATTTTGATGACATCACCCACTTTTACTTGAATATCCAAAATTAACCCGGGCATGGGCGCTTTTATGTCCTTGATTTGGCTCATTCCGGACGCGTTCATCCCCAGTTTTTCCAAGAGTAGATCAAATCGGTCCTTTATTTTCACCTCGCTGATCTTGTTGTTTAACTTTATGGTGAGTGTCTTTTCTTTAGGGTCTATATTTATTAATTCCACCAAATGGGAAGTATAATTCCTAATGATAAGGAAAGTCCGCTCATTGATTTTTTCAAGATCCCAAAGGATAGGCGCCTCATTGACCAGGAAGTTTTCCCCTGCTTTTTCAACGGTAAACTGTTTTTTGTTGATTGTTACTGAATACATTTTGCTAATTTTAGCGTTAAATATACAATTTATCTTTTAAGAAGGTTTTTAGCAATCAAAATGCCAGAAGACCTGTCAGACCTACTAAACCATTCCCATGACTTTGAACAAATACTTTGGTTTCCTTCTATTATTGTATGTATTGATTTCCTGTAATCCCACCAGGGTAGTCCCGGATCATTCCCAGGAAGAACAGCAGGATGAGGTGAAGATCATTAAGGAAGAAATCCGGGAGGACTCCCCAAACATAAAAAAGGAAGAATTAGCCCAGGAAAGAGAACGTGGCATTTTGCAGTATGAAGGCAGCAGGGAGAGGAAGTTTGATTTGCTTCATACCTCGCTTGATCTTCAATTTGATTATGACAAACAATCAGTAATGGGAAAGGCCCTGCTGACCCTGAAGCCTTATTTTTATGATCAGGATATTTTGGAGCTGGATGCGAAGGATTTTGAGATCCATGAGGTCTGGCTTGCGGAAGGTAACGAAGTAAGGCCCCTGGCCTTGAGATATGATCAGCGGAAAGCCACGGTTATTCTGCCTAAAGCTTATACTGCCAAAGATACCCTGGAAGTAGGGATGAGCTATACTGCCAAGCCCAATGAAAACAGTGGATTGGGAAGTGAGGCCATTAAGGATAATAAAGGATTATATTTTATCAACCCCGAAAAAGATGAGGGAAAACCCGTTCAAATTTGGACTCAGGGAGAGACAGAGCATAATTCCAAATGGTTTCCCACCATTGACAGCCCCAATGAGCGGGCGACGCATGACATAAAATTGACCGTAGAGGATAAATACACCACCATCAGCAATGGCCGGTTATTGAGCCAAACTTTCAATGGGGACGGTTCCAGAACAGATCATTGGGAAATGGACCTACCCCATGCGCCTTACCTTACTGCCATAGTGATTGGCGAGTTTGCCCAAATTTCCGATTCCTTAGGAAAATTGCCCCTCAATTATTTCGTGGAGAAGGAATATGA
Organism: Anditalea sp.; assembly: GCA_040905145.1. GTDB lineage: Bacteria > Bacteroidota > Bacteroidia > Cytophagales > Cyclobacteriaceae > DATGMS01. The sequence goes on along the minus strand of JBBDSC010000131.1, from coordinate 1,934 downwards.
AATGGGTGCTAAAAAAGTCTTTGAAAATACTCCGGAGATGATTGTTTTTTTTTCCCGGCTATTGGGAGTGGATTTCCCCTGGCAGAAGTACGATCAGATTGTTGTGCGTGATTTTGTATCAGGGGCCATGGAAAACACAACGGCCTCTATTTTTATGGAAGCTTTGAACTTGGATGAAAGGGAAGCACTCGACAGTGAATGGGACTATATCATTGCCCATGAGTTGTTTCATCAGTGGTTTGGTAATTATGTCACTCTGGAATCCTGGTCAAACCTTCCGTTGAATGAAGCTTTTGCAGATTATTCGGAATACCTTTGGATGGAACATAAAGACGGAAAGGATGCTGCTGACATGCACCATATTGTAGGCATGGAAGGTTATTTTTCAGAAGCTGAAGAAAAGCAGGTGGACTTGATCAGGTTTGATTATGAACATATGGAGGACATGTTTGACAGTCATTCTTACGCCAAAGGGGGAAGGGTGCTCCACATGCTGAGGAGGTATGTGGGGGATGAAGCATTTTTTGCTTCCCTGAATTATTATTTGGAGCAGCATGCTTTCTCCAGCGTTGAAATCCATGATTTGAGATTAGCCTTCGAAAAAGTTACCGGCAGGGATTTGAACTGGTTTTTTAACCAATGGTTTTTGGCTTCCGGCCATCCTGTTCTGGATATCAGGTTGGACAAGAGCCAACCCGACAATATCCTCTTAACCATAAAGCAAAAGCAGGATTTAGAGAACACGCCTTTGTATAAGCTTCCTTTTACGGTAGCCTGGTATGAGGATGGGCAACGGACGCAAAGGAATTTCACGCTGGACCAGGCCTCCCAACAGTTTGCACTGGAAAATGGCGGCAGCCCTGATTTAGTGGTGGTCGATGAATCCATGGTGCTCCTGGCAGTGAAGGATACCTACAGGGGAAGGGGACATTTTGAAAAACAAGTAGCCCTGGCTGAAGCTGGGATAGCACGATATGAGGCATTGGACAGCCTGGCCAACAATTATACCTTTGATAAAGGAATGGGGCAAACATTTTTCTCAGCTTTAAAAGATGAATTCCCCTCCGTGAGGGAATTGGCGCTTGCAAAAATCCAGTCCAACCTGGATTCCATGTTTTTGCCGGAAGATGCCGAAGAAATGATTTTGACCATAGCCGAAAGTGATCCTGAAAATCCGGTAAGGGCCGGCGCCATAGAGCTGTTGAACGAAGTGGGAAGAGATAAATATGCCCCTTTATTTCAAAGTCTGGTAAATGATTCCTCTTATTATGTGGCAGGTGCTGCCTTATCCGCCTATTTGGACAATGAAAACCATCCGCAGAGGGAGAATATGGCAAACCGCTTAACGGGGACAGAGAATATTAGGATGATTGCGCCCTTGGCGGATTACTTTACCAGCCTTCCGGACCCCACCAAAGCGGATTGGTTTCATTCAAAATTAGAGAAACTGACGGGGGAATCACTTTATTATTTTATAGGATATTATGCTGATTATTTTGCCAGGCAGGAGGAATTGGATCATGGCGTGACCCTCAATAACCTCAATGAGATAGCAGAAAGCAACCCGGCCAATTACATCAGGCTGGCCGCTTTTCAGGCCTTGTTCGGGTTTATTGATGAAAAAGGCGTGCTGGAAAAAGTGAAGGTGCTTCACGCAGGAGAAAAGGACGAAAGAGTCAAGGAATATCAGGGTTTTTTCCTGGAAGGCTATGTGGAGGAAGATTAATGAGCTGATATCGAAAACATTAAATGAAAATGGTCAAAAAATAAAAGAAATTTTTTCCTATTACTTTGAATCTTTAATAAAAGGGTATAATTTTGCCATCCGTTATGACAATCTAAAAAGTCCTTTAAAAAGATCATAACCAAAATCAGTTTAGGGGGAATACCAAAGCGGCCAACTGGGACGGACTGTAAATCCGTTGACTTATGTC
>JBBDSC010000130.1:0-34571 GCA_040905145.1 Anditalea sp. | reverse complement strand
ATATCAGCAGGTGTTTTCACCCAACTCGACGTTTTCGTATCGAAATTTCCAAGTTGCTGCAGCTCTCGATATTCTTCTTCCGTTAAAAGTTCAATGCCCATGGCAGCTGCCATATCCATAGCGGTATTTTCCGGTTTATGTGCTTTCCTTGACTCCAGCCCTTCGCGGTCGTAACAAATACTTCTGCGGCCTTTAGGACTTTCCGCTGAACAATCATAAAAAATGTATTCGCCCGTCGTTTTATCATAACCAACAACATCCGGTTCACCGCCGGTTCTTTCCATTTCATGAAGCGACCACAGTTTTTTCCCCGAGGGCTCGGGGTCCAGCTTTGCTTGTACTTTAGTCCATTCAAGACCTTTATGGCGGTTCATGTTTTTCTCAAAACGGCCTTTTAATGCTCTGAGTAGTTCTTCACGTTGTTCTGGTGGCAACTTCTTTTTATTGCTATTCATGACGGTTTCCCATTCCCCAATGCAGTTGGGTGAACGGAAATTCGGTAAATATCAATTAATCCCAGATTTATAAATGTTGTAATAAGCTTTGCTCCACCATATAACCATATGTCCTTACCGTCTTGTCGTTGAATTTCAAGAACATTTTTTGCTATATCAGAGTTTATAAACGTCGCGTTACTGTCCTGTTTCGGTTTGTTGGAAAAAACATATTTCTTCTTGGAATGAACACCTGACCAAATAGACTTCTCTGCTTTGCCTGAATTGGAGTCCGGTTGAAAATTTCCCCACATATCGTAGCTAACTCTGCCGTAGAATATGGTGTCAATACTTGAAATACTCCCAAAATTTTCCAAACACCCAGTATGCTTTTTGCTTTCAAGTTTCAGCACTTTCGTTCCCATCCATTGCTCCACAATGCCGGGATCTACATACGCTTTAAAAAGTAATTCCAATGGCAAATCAAATTCCCTTGTTATCACTAATTCCTGTTTGCCGTCTTCGACATTGATTTTTGTTTTTCGTTCCATACTATTTTATTTTTCTGGTTTGTAGTTTTTCATTATGGCTTCCAGTTTATTGAATCGATCATCCCACATTTTGCGGAAGGGTTCAATAAAGTCTGCTATTTCTTTTATCTTTTGGGGATTTAAGGTGATAGTAAATTTTCCTGCCGTTTTGCTCTTGTTCTAGCAATTCACACTCGGTGAGCATTTGCAGGTAACTACACAAATTTTTCTGCGATTTTTCTAACGGATGTTTTTGCGTGTCGTTGTTGATTAGCATCAAATTCAAAAACTATTTTTCCTTGGAATATAAATTTTCACCAGCAAGGGGCGGCTGGGCGGTGTGTGAATCGCCCGTTTGCTGTGGCGGGTGAAAAGAAAAAGAGGGGACAGATTGCCCTGATAAACGTTGCAGTAATTCGGCAACGGTGCATTTAAAAGCCTTTTTAAATCCCGGGTGATTTCTAGCACTGGAATATAAATATTATTCAGGAGATTCCACTAACCCGCTCTGACTGGGTTTTCATGGATGTATTTCAATCGACTATATATCATTTCAGCACTGCATAAATTCAACCGCATGATTTTCATGCGTCGATTGATGATCTTCCTGGCAGCTATTTATATAAGACACATTTTTTTAATTGGCTTCAAATTATCTTTATAAAACAACTGATGGAGTGAAAACCTATTCCAGATCAATAGGAAATGGAACTGAAATTGTAAATTGAAAAATAGGCTATGCTGTTACCTATTCCATAAATGAATCTTCCATTTATAAGACATTGGATGGTGGAAAAAGTTGGGAGAAGCAACTTAAAACAAGAGTGGTTATAAAGAAAATAGCATGTATTGATAAAGATAATTGTACTGCTGTTGGAAAGGACGGCGGAGTAAGATATGGTTATGCTCCATTATTTCTGCGAACTACAGATGGTAAGAATTGGAAAAAAACCACAATACCTTTTAAGCAAGTTAACCAGACTGTATCTTTCTTGATTGATTCTATTTTTTTCAAGTACAAATAAATGTTGGAGAATTACACTAATAAAAGTGATCCAAAGCTGGGAGGATAGTCCCGGAAAATACAAGTAATTTTGCCTTACCAGCCGAGATCGTTGTTTCCCGTTATCAAAACCTAAAACAGGGCATAATGGTACTTCTTTTATTTCTTTCGCTGGGATCACCATACAGAAAGGAATACCTGATAGAGATCTCATGAGCGCCACCGGAGCTCATGATGTCCATTTTTGAAAGGGTAAAATCATAGCTGTACCCTATGTCTATCCCATTATTTAATACCATCCCCATTAAAGCCACCACCGATTCATTGTTGGGTAAACTGTATTTGACAGGAAAGCCCCGGTACCAAAAACCTACCACCAAGGGTTCAATAAAAAACTGACTGCCAATATCCAACTGGTTAAACGGACCCTGGCGCTTGAAATTAAAAGCCAGAAAAGCCGACCTTTCCTGCCGGGTATTGCTGAAATAATTATTGATCATGCCTTCGCCAAAATCGATCTTTATCCCACCGTGTGTTGACAGTTTCATGGGTAGCTTACTGATATTGCTATCGATAAATGATGTATTGGGCTCGGAGAGGTGATGTCCCGAGATACCCAACCACATGTTGCTGGTATGGAACACCATTCCAAAATTGAAGTCAGCAAAACTGTGACTGTAATCTTCCTTGAAAAGTTCTCCACTGAAATCATTCACTCCCCCCCGATCAATGTCCAGTTGAGAGCCATAGATAAAATCTCCGAAATACGCATCTCTGGAAATAAAACTGGCCTGCCCTCCAAACCTGAGGAAAATTTCCTCCCCCAGATGTAGCTTGTAGGCATAGGTAAACCCGATCTCATTCGTACTTAAGCTGGCTTTACTTTCCCTGGTTGAACTGAAAATCAGACCAATACCAGAATTAATGTTAAACATGTAATGATCTAGATAGGCAGAATATGAATTGAAAGAGTGATCCAGGCCCGGCCATTGGTTACGGTAATTGGCTCCAATTCTGGTAAGTTCCGATGCCCCGGCAAATGCAGGATTCAAATATAAGGGAGCCGCATAAAACTGGGAGAATTGCACATCCTGAGCCCATAGGTATTGGCAGTTGCTGATGAACAAAACGGTGATTAAAAACTTTTTCATATCCTGCATTATTTAGTTGTGGATGCAATTTTCCTTACCTTTGGAGTGTTATTTTCCTTATCACAATACAAGAGTGAACACCCCTGTCTTACTGCCTCTTTCCCCATCTACAGATTTAAATTTAACCTTGTAAACATAATTGCCGTTAGGACTTATTTTACCTCTTAACCTACCGTCCCAACCTGGATCCTCCAGGCTGAAGATGGAATAAACCAATTCACCCCATTTATTGAAAATATGCATTTCAAATTCATCCAAACCACGAACTTTAGGAAGAAAGGTGTCATTCAGCCCATCATCATTGGGAGAAAAGGCATTGGGTACCAGTATCCTGTAAGAAGAAACCACTTCCACTGTAAGGCTGGTTTGGGATACACACCCCAAAATATCATATGTTGTCAGGCTTATCGTATAGGTGCCAGGTCTGTGGTAGGTGTGGATAGGATGTTGTTCAGTACTGTGGGTACCATCACCTAAATCCCACTTCCAAGCAATGACATTGCCTTTTGTTTCGTCATTGAACCTAACGGGATCGTTTACCAAAATCTCCCCTTGGATACCGGTAGAGATGACAGTATAGGTAAACTCGGCATCCGTAAAGGCCAAGGGCATCTCCACTGTTTCAGAAAGTTCCACCATACAACCGTTTTCATTCGTGATCCTTACCGAAACAAGGCCATTTTCAAAAAAGGAGGTTTCCTCTACATCACGATCACCATTGTTCCAAATAATCTGGAATTCCCCTTCAGCCCCACTTGTGATTTCTATCCAGGCCACACCCATAAGTTCCTTGCTTTCACAATCCACGTCAAACCGTGTGAAGAGACTGGCTTCAAGTTTTTCGGGCTCCTCGATTTCCACAGTGACCGCCTCGGAACAACCATTGTCATCGACTACCGCTACCGAATAATTTCCTGCAGCCAAACCATTCCTGTTTTGCGTACGCACCGCAGGTTGATCCTCCCAATGGATGGTATAGGGCTGAACGCCCCCTGTGATATTCAATTGGACAAAACCATCCTGATCTCCATGGCAAGCCAACAATTCCGAATAGGAAACATCCACCTTTAATGGGTCAGGCTCAGCCACTGTAAATTCTCCTCCCGTAGAACATCCCATTCTATCCGTGATAATTACCGAATAGGTCCCCGGAGAAAGATTGGTGATCCTCCTACTGGTCGCCCCGTTGGACCACTGGTAAGCATATGGGGCAGTGCCTCCCCGCACATCCAAGGAAATGGCTCCATTGTTGTCTCCGTGACAGGTAATATCTTCCAAAGTTTGGAAAAAGATCAGGCTTTCAGGTTCCCGTACTTGATAAGCCACCGTAGTCACACAGCCTGAAGCATCCTCCACCTGTACCGTATAAGTACCCGCCGCGAGATTTGAAACAGATAACTGATCCTCCACCCCATGGCTCCAGGTAACTTTATAAGGAGCACCCTCACTATGAATACCTATCTGAATTGACCCATTCCTTCCCCCAAAGCAGGAAACTCCTTTAATAGCTTCCAGAGTGACATTCAAATCCCGTGGGCGGGTGATCTCTACCGTCTCCGATACCCAACACCCTGTGGCATCTGTCACCTCTACCGTATAAATCCCAGGCCCCAGATCCGTAATGTTAGAGGTAGTTGCCCCGTTGGACCACAGATAGGTAAAAGGCGCTTCGCCACCACTGATACTGGTGGAAATCTGACCTCTTTCATCATTGGAACAGATGCCCAATTTGCCATCAAGCTGAATATCCATGGGTGAAGAAACAGCCGGGATTTTGAAAGTCTCTTCCAAAGTACATCCTTTGGCATCTGTGACCTGTACTGTATAATCTCCAGGCGTAATGTCGTACAGGTCTTTGGTATTGGCTCCGTTGGACCAGGTAAAGGAATAAGGTGCTGTGCCACCTGTTACGGCCAGTTCCAGTTCCATCACCTCATCAAACATGCAACGCTCAAAGGAACCGTTGGCTGTAATGGAAAGTGCCTCTTCAGGTTCTTCAATGACATAGGTAAAGCTTTCGAAACAGGATCTTTCATCCAACACAAACACCGTGTATGTGCCGGCTCTCAATCCAATGACTTCGGTGCCGGTCCTACCATTGCTCCACTGGACCTGATAGGATCCGGATCCTCCCGATATATCCAGCCGGATGCTGCCTTCCGAACCAAACTTACATGATAAATCGGTTATGGTTTCCTCCACTATCAATGGTTCCGGTTCCAGAATTTCTATGGTTTCGGCAATAGTACATCCTCTGGCATCCGTCACTTCTACCAAATAGATCCCCCCAGATTTGTTCTGGATTGACCTGCCCGTCTCACCCGTGGACCAGGAATAGGTATAGGGAGCAGTCCCTCCCGTCACTATTAGGTCAATGCTTCCACTAGCTTCTCCCGCACAACGGACATCGGTGACCAATGGCTGTATGGTGGTAGTATTGGGCTGGGAAACCACATATTCCTTTTTTACTTCACACCCTTCCTGATCGGTAATGGTAGCGCGGTATGTCCCCGCATGCAGATTCAGAATGATCTCCCCCTCTCCCACCTCTTCACCTGAATCAACAGCTTCCCATTCGACTGTATAATTGCCATTACCTCCACTGATTTCCAGTGATATGCCACCATCTTTGCCATCATAACAGTTTACGTCAGTTACCTCTGAGTTAATCGTTATTGGGTCTGGCTGGGAGATAACCACATTTTCCCTGATGGTACAGCCATTGGTATCAGTGACCACCACTTCGTAATTGCCCGGTGCCATCCCTACCCTGTCCGGGGTAAGGTTTCCATCTGACCATCTCACCTTATAGGGAGCGGTTCCACCTTCAATCTGTATACCTGCCTGGCCATTATTGGCGGTATAGCAGGTGACATCAGAAGCTTCGATGTCTAAAATAAGGGGTAAAGGCTGGCCGATAATAATTTCTTGTGCCGGAGAGGCACAACCCAAAGCATCAATGACATAAACGATGTAGGTCTTGGCGGTTAATCCTGTTGCTGAGAGGGTAGGATATTGAATGCCATCGACCATCAAAGCATAAGCAGGAAAACCACCTGATCCGGTAACCTCAATTCGCCCATTCTGACCATCAAAGCACGACACGTCTGTAGAGGTAAATGAAAAATCAACGGGACTGGGCTCAGTAACCTCAAACTCCTTACTGGCTTCGCAGTTATTTTCATCCCGGACGGTAAGGGTATACTTTCCGGCAGTCACACCGACAAGATTCTTATTACTTCCTACCGTTTGTCCTGAGACATCTATCCAATCAAAGGAATAGGCTCCGGTCCCCCCTGTCAATGAAACTTTGATCTCACCGTCAGAACCTTCATAACAACTGATGTTGATAATCTCTTCGGTGAAAATCTCCATCGGTTCCGGATTCCCGATAGTGAGGTCTTGGGCCCATTCACAGCCCCCAGCATCCACAACCCTGATGGAATAGGCTTCTGGGTTCAGGTCTTCAAAAGTAATCGACCCACTTTCAGGAACTGCTTTTTCCTGTCCGTTCAGATAAACCTTATAAGGACCGGTTCCACCGGAGATTTGAACCTGGATATCCGAAAGATCGTCGTGGCAAAAAACCTCCTCCATGTAATCCACTGAAGCTGATAATGGTGCAAGTGGCTGGCTGATGGTAATATCCATGTTTTCGGAGCGACAGGCGCCGTTCATGGCATAGGCTGTATAGGTACCCGCAGTAAGGCCAGTTACTGTATTGCCTGAAATCTCCAGGCCATTAAAAAATATCCGGTAGTTTGCGGCTGCCCCTCCGGAGGGACTGAAGGCTACCGTACCGTCATTACCTCCATAGCAGAAAACATCTCCTGGATCAGCTTCAAGCAAGATGGCCTGAGGTTGGTCAACCTCCACCGTCTGGACGATGTCTGCACAACCCCCATCTGAAACCGTATAGGTATAAAAACCTGCCTGGGTCCCATATAATGAGGTTTCATCATCGGAACCCAAAAACGGTTCAAAATCAATCCCATCTTCAGAGTAGGTCCATGTGACAGTATAAGGCTTTGTTCCTCCGGTAATCTGAAGGTTGATATCCGTGCTGCCCTCAAAACATACGATAGGGGCAAATGCCACTGATGCCTGTAAAGGCAAGGGTTGACTTAAAATGGTGGGAGGCACATTGATCAGACAGCCCTTGGCATCTTCTCCAGTGACGGCATAAGAAATATTTGCCGATAAATCCTGGAATACCAACTCCTCATCTTCCTCCGCAGTATAGGTGTTTCCTAGAAAATTGACCGTATAAGGTGCTGTTCCCCCCGTTAAAGTCAGTGAAATGCTGCCATCCCCAGATTCAAAGCAGCTCAGGTTTACCGATGCATAATCCTTGACAGATAAAGGTTCCGCTGCCTGTTCCATATCAATGAACAACTCTTCAGATACACAGCCTTTGCTATTGTTCACGGCATACACCACATAGCTACCTGCTTTGGCCAAAAACTCATTTCCAAATATCTGGCTGCCGTTTACAAAGTAGGTGAAGTTGGTAGATGTTCCGGAGGTAGCCTCCAAGGTGACCCCTGCTGATTCTCCATAACACAGGATTTCATCAGCTTCAAAGCTCAGCTCAACAGGCATCCCATCGGGAATATCGACCCTCTCTGAGAGTACTGAGCAGCCATTTTCTTCCTGAACAGTATACCGATACCTACCTGCTTCGGCATCGTTCAGCCTGTGACTACTTTCGGGCAATAATCCCCAGATTTCAGTCCCCTCATTGTATTTTTCCCATTGATAAGAATAAGGTTGGATGCCCCCTGTTACGGTGAGTTCCAAGAAGGTGCTGCCTCCCAAACATGAAATCTCCCCTACCTCCAGACTTGCTGAAAGGAGTTCGGGTTGGGAAATGGTAATATCCTCACTGGCCTGACAGACATCATTTTGATCCCAGACCTCTAGGGTGTATTGACCGGCTTCCAGGGCGGCAAAGGTATAGGAGATCTCTTCACTAAGCTGTGTCAATTCCTGGGGGCAGCCCCAACTACAGGTCAATACTGCCCGGTAACCCGGCCTTCCCCCTGAGATTTCAAAATTGATGGACCCTGTATTCTCCTCAAAACAGGTAACATCAGTAGCCATCAGATTGGTGATTTCCAGTGGCCTGTCGGGTTGGATGATTTCAACGGACACCGGATCAGACTGGCAACCCAGGTTGTCCTGAATGCGGATATGGTAGATTCCTGCGGGTATATTTAAGAAATCTTTCTGATTTCCCTGATTGACGCCATTGATCCAGACCGTGAAAGTCCGGTCTCCATGGATCAAGGGGTCTGTAATCTGGATGATCCCATCATTGGCTCCAAAACAGGATACATTCTGAAAGGAAAAATCAAACTGAGGCATGGTAATGGTAAGAATGGTAAAGCTTCCCGTTAGCACCGGACAGCCTGGATCTTCCAGTGTCCAGATATACTCTCCCGGGTCAAGATCTTCAAATAAGAATGTACCAGTGTGCTCATTTTCATAAGTATTCGAATAACCATTGGGAGAGGATACAAATATGCTTTTGCCCGGTGACCCTCCTGCAACCTCAAGTGTGAAGCTTCCCATGTCCTCCGCACATTCCGACTGTACCAAGGTCTCGTTGATTATAATTTGCTCAGGCTGGGTAATGGTGTATTCCGGTGATACTACCATACAGCCCCCGGCGTAGGTAACTTCCATAAAGTAGGTGCCTGCGATCAGCGAACCCAAGTCACTTTCTGCTATGGGCAGTTTTCCTCCGGTAGAGGTTCTGCTGAACCACTGTACCTGGTATTCACCAGTACCTCCGGTAACGGAAAAAAGTATGGCCCCATCATCACCCCCAAAACAAGATACGTGCCTTTCCACCCCCGCATCAAATACCGGTGGATTGGGCTGGTCAACGGTGATGGTGGAATGGTCCTGACAGCCGGAAGCATCTTCTACCCGGACCTCATAGCTTCCTGCTTCCAGCCCTGCCAGTATTGTGTTGCTGACTTCCTGCCAGATGCCATCTTCAAGGATATAATAAGAATAGGAAGGAACTCCCCCGGTGGCGGAAAAGAATATGATCCCCGTCTCCCCAGGACAGGATACGTCCTGTGAGGAGGTAACCAACCGGAGCGGATTGGCCGGACCCGGTATATTAAAGGTCTTGGATACAACACAGCTTTCTCCCATACCATATTCTACCCTATAAAAGCCGGGACTGAGTCCACTTACACTGCTTTGGTTTTCTGCGATTACCTCATCCGTAGAAAGCGACACCCAGCGGCTGAAGGCTTCGGAGGGGTACGCTCCCAAAAATTCCACCTCAATAGCGGCATCATCCAGCCCACATGAAGGTGCTGTAATATCCACCAGACTTATGCCCAACTGATCCGGCTGGGTTATTTCTATATTTTCAAATTTAAAGGAACAACCGTTGGCATCCGTTACCGTGACACCATAGACACCTGCCCCAAGATTGGCCGGGTTTTGGTTGATGAATCCATGGTCCCAGTTGAAAAAGTAAACGCCTGTACCACCGGTAACTTCCAAAATGATCTTTCCGTCATTCCTTCCAAAGCAGGAAACATTTAGTTTATCTGCCAAAGAAACCTGCAAGGGGTCGGGTGCGTCCAGTTCGATGATCGCTTCGGTGCTACAAAGGTTGGCGTCGGTTACGATTACCTTATAAGTATCAGCAACAATATTGGAAAGGGTCAGCGAAGATCCCGGTACGGGTAGAAAAACCCCCGGGGCATCTTCTCTTTGCCATTCAATGGAATAAGCGGGATTGCCTCCCCCGACCTGTATTTCTATCCTGCCATCCAGCGAGTCGTGGCATTTGGGCGTTACTTTATTCAATACGCTGATGGCCATGCCGCCTGAAGGTTGGCTAACCAAGATGTCCTTCAATTCTTTCCAGCAGCCGTTTTCATCCGTTACCCTCACGTGATAAAGGCCTGCCGTCAGCCCCTCAATATTTTGATCACTGGATAAAAATCCATCCGGTCCCATCCATTCAAAGGTATAATCACCGGTACCACCACCCACCTCAATATCGATGGCTCCCGTACTTTCCCCAAAGCAGAATATATTGACCGGTGAACCATCCAATTCCAGACTTAACTCAGGGGTGGTGGGTATGGTAATGATTTCCTGAACATGGCAGGATGGATTGTCCAAATCAAAAACCTTAACGGTATATTGACCCGGTCCCCCATTGGTCAAGTTTTGGTCTGTGGAAATGATAGTGGAAAAGTTACCGGCCTCGTACCACTCCACTCCCCAGTTTCCGGTGCCCCCGGTAATTTCTATTTCAATGCTTCCATTTCCCTGTCCAAAGCAGGCCTCGCGAGTTACGGTTGGGCTTGAGATGGCAAGGGGGGGAAGGGTTTCAATGTCAAAATTGAGATTGGGAACCACACAGCCGTTGGCATCCCTGATCTCTATAAAATAATCCATGCCCGCAGCCAAACCACTGATGGTGATGTCGGTATTGGAGGTATTTATAAACCCACCTCTGTTCAAGGCATAGGAATAGGGCAACGTACCGCCAGAAAGACTGAAACTTACTGATCCATTGGATTCCCCAAAACAGGATATATCTACCACAGATGGAGGACCGGCCGCCAAGGGGGCGGGTTCATTGAGGGTATAATTTTTTTGAACCTCGCAGCCGTTTTGGTCGGTCACCAGGAGTCTGTATTCCCCGCCGGAGAGGTTGCTGATGGATAGAGAAGTTTGATCATCCAGGCTTTCAAAAACACCCAAAACCTGTTTTTGCCACTGGTATAACAAAGTGCCGGTACCCCCACTGACAGATATACCTGTGATCGATCCGTTGCCATCACCGGCACAGAGAATAGGATTGATGGTCAGATTAACCTCATTGATATTAATTTGTGGAGGATTCTGAATATCGACAAAATCTACAATGGTGCAGTTTCCCCCATAACTGATCTGAATCTCCACCTGACCAGCAGAAAGGCCGGTAAAGGTGAGGTCATTTCCTGTTTCGGTCACGCCGTTTACCTTCACCGAAAAGCTGGTAACTTCATCTGCAATCTGCACCCGGATGCTGCCATCCGCTCCCCCAAAACAAGAGGGATCAACAACAGTATAAGAAATCTCGGGAGCATCCGGTACCGGGATGTCTACTGTAAATTCCTCTTCACAGCCTTCTGCATCCCTTACGATAACGGTACTCAGCCCTGCGGGGAGGTTATAGGCAGTAGGGGTGGTTTCCCCATTGTCCCATAGATAGGAATAGCTGCTCCAACCTCCCGAAAGACCGTAAACCCTGGCCGACCCATCATCTGCACCCACACAGATCAGGGTCTTCAACACTTCCACCTCTCCCGCTATAGGTCCATCTGGTCCTGCTATGGTTACCTCCAACTGGATTGAACAGCCCCCGGTATCGGTCACTGTCACTGTATAGTCTCCCGGAGCCAGATTGGTGGCGGTTCTGCTTGTTTGGCCGTCACTCCATAAATAAGTATATTCCCCCCATCCGTTGGAGCGGTTAACGCTGGCCGTACCGTCATTTCCCCCAAAGCAAGTTTCCGGTGTGGAGGTTACCGAAGCAGTCAAAGGACTGCTGGGGGAGTTAACCGTCACCTGGTAAGTCAGCGTACATTCCGGATAATCCTCTCCCCCATGCCGGATCACCATGGTATGGACTCCAGGACCAAATCCCAGGAAAGTCGCCTCACCTGAGGTGGCACCCAAATGGACGGTTTCTCCTGATAAGGCCATGGATCCGTCAGGCCGGATAATGTCCACTTCCACTTGAGTCGGCGGAAATGGGAATTCCATAAACAATCTGTTGACCTCCAAGGTAACGGACCCGTCTGTTTCGCCGAAGCAGCTTACGGGAGTGGCCGAAGGAATGACTTCCAGCAGGATTTCATTTCCAATACTGAATACCACCTCCTCCGGACAATCTTCCAACCTGAACTGGTCGATGATTTCCAGGACATAATCCCCTGCTGACAATTGATCATACCGGATCTCTCCGGCCGGTGCTGCCAACCAACCTGTTTCATAAGTGCCATTGGCCCTTCTAATCCTGAACGCTACCTCTCCTACGTATCCAGTGGCGTCGAAAATCACTCCTCCATTGGCCACACAGGTCTCGGGAAAAGACCCTGCCCCCTCTCCGGGAACCATGACCAGAGACTCTATTTCTTCTATTTCTACTTCTGTAAGCTCTTTACAGCCGGTGGCATCAATCACTTCCACCACGTACTTTCCTGCCGGCACCCCGTTTAGATCGATGTTCCGTCCATTGATGACGGTGGTGAGCACCATGGAGCTGGATTCATCATAAAAATTGATGGTAAAGGGGGCGATTCCGTTTTCGATGGTTCCATAGACGTTCCCAAAGGTTTCCCCCTCACATTCCTGGTTTTCATCGTAGATAATGTTTAGGATAAAATTGGTACTACCGCTGAAGGTGATAATCTCAGTATAAGTATTTCCGGCACTGTCGGTCACTTCCAAGGTATAATCCCCAGCCTGTGCCTGCTCAATGGTACTGAAATCGTTCTCCCCGATATTGGCATCCGTCTGGATGATATTCCCTCCATATTTCCATACATAGGTATAGGGTGCCACCCCATTTCTTACCCGGATGGAAGCCATTTTTTCACATTCAGAAAAGGTATACACATCCCGGATAATGGGTGCAGCAAAGCTTTCGGTAGTTTGTATTACCATACCCAGGAAGATGAAAAACAAACAAAGGTGTGGGTAGCTTTTTGCCATAGAGAATCTTTTTTCTTTTAAACTCCCACAGAAGCTTCAGCCACCTGTTCCTTCCTACATTGCTTCCACCTGCAAACAAGGCTGGTATAGGGAAATTTCCCCAACCCCATATGCTCCGCACTTCTGCCAAAACCATAGGATTTGACGCTAAGATTTTTGCAGTTTGCCTTACCTAATAAGCTTTTTAACTTTTGGTATAAAATACTATGCATTTCACATATACTAAAAATATATTCTTAAAATATAATTACTTTGTGTAATAAATAGAATAAAATAATATTTTCAAAGAATAATTAAAAAATACTTTAGAAAGGAATGGCTGAGGAGTGAGTAGCGAAGGTGGTTATTGAGAAAGTGGAATATTAGGTAGAATGGTTAAGGTGATTTTCCCAGATGGAATTTATGGTGCAGATCATGCCCGAAGTGGAGGCTGAAACAACGCCTTATAACCCCTTCGATCTGACCGAAGTTTGGCCGCATAAAGATTCTCCCAGGTTTATCATCGACAGACAACTCTGACATTTTGATAAGGTAAGCCCAGACTATGAGGATGGAGTAAGAAAAGCTCTGGGCATTGAATCCCTTGATCATGGCCACTTATTATGAAATGTTTCCTGCTTTCATATAAGCTTGTTATTAAGTTGAATTTATGCTCTATGACTGCATGGTGAATACCTCTATGGCAATTGGGGCACAGCGAAACAATATTAATGAACATATTTTAAGCCCGGAGTAAAGTTGTTCTGGACTTTAATACCGATCCCCCGCGGTGGTTTCCGGAGAAAAGATGCTGTCAATTTCCGTCACCTCTTCCCTGCTCAATTTTATATCAACAGCCTTCACATTTTCTTCCAGATACTTTCTCCTTTTTGTTCCGGGAATAGTTACCAGGTCATCCCATTTGGCCAAAACCCAGGCCAATGCCAGCTGTGCTGCAGTCGCTCCTTTATCCGCAGCGAAATTATTCAGTTTATCCACGATTTCGAGGTTTTTTTTAAAATTATCACCCATAAAACGTGGATTGTTTTTGCGGAAGTCTCCATCTTCAATATTTTCAGGGCTGGTAATAGCTCCTGTTAAGAAGCCACGGCCTAAAGGACTATAGGGAACAAATCCTATTCCTAACCTACGTACAGTATCCAACACACCATTATTTTCAATGTCCCTCGTCCACAAAGAATACTCAGTTTGGACCGCTGTTAATGGATGGGTCTTATGCGCTCTTTCTATCAGTTCAGGTTCTGCTTCAGAAATACCGATAAAACGGACTTTGCCTTCTTTTACCAGTTCAGCCATAGCACCAATGGTATCCTCAATCGGAACGTTTGGGTCCATGCGGTGCTGGTAGTAAAGATCAATGGTTTCGATACCCAAATTTTTCAAACTTCCTTCAGCAGATTTCCGCACTGTTTCAGGTCTGCCATCCACATGGCTATCCTTTGCATCAATAGCAACTCCAAATAATAAAAAGAAGAACATCGCTGTAATATGTGAAACTTGTTAATACTTTTTAATACTTTGTGAAATTTGTAAAATGATCCATAACCCTTTAAAAATCATCTATCCTTAAACTCATATCTCCCAAAGCTTCCTCAAAAATTTAAGCCTCCAATTCCATATAGTATCTTGGGTCAATCACAACCTGGCGATTGTATCGCCATTACCAAATTAATTGAGCTGTTGGTGAAAAATTGTACAACAACTAATCATGTTTCATTAAATCGAAAAAAATCCATTGTTATGTATTCATCATTAATCAATTCCAGATGTCTTGTAATTCAATCCAATTGTAGGGATAAATATTTAATTTCTTTCATGGTGAATTAGGGCTGGATCCTTTTTAATCACTCATTATTTCCAATATTCATTTATTTTTCTTTTATTTCGGAAATAAGTCAATATATAAGTTTTTCTTTCGAACTAATATTTTATATATAAAATACACAATCGCGCATTATAATCCGAAAATTATTATCACCAAAAACTTTCCAATAAAGGAACTGTTACCGCCTGGCTCAAGACGGTAACAGTCCTTTATATGGTTTCAACTGAAAAAGCCAAAAAGCTAATGAAAATAATATGCCTCAAAATGAAAACCCAAATGCACTAAAAATCCATTAATTAAAGTACTCTTCCGGAATGTTACCACTTCCACTATAATCCAGATGATGTTTATGATAAACCTTCCTAACTCACTTATTAATCCATGTAAAATATGAAAAATAAAATACTATTACATATACTCAACATGCCACAAAAATTCTTTCATGCGCTTCTCGTTCTGTGTACCGCTATGACTTTATTGCTTTCGGCCAACAACAATGGGCATGCGCAGAGCCTTGAATCTCCACAGGATGTCAACATATCCGGAGCTGTTGTAGACCAAAACGGATTTCCTGTTCCTGGGGTAACTGTTTCCATTCCGGGGACAAATATTGGAACGGTCACTGACCTTGATGGAAACTATTCCATTTCTGTTCCTGAAGAATCCACCCTGGTTTTTTCTTTTATAGGTTTTGAGACGCAAACCATACCGGTTGGAGATAAAACAGTTATTAACGTCACCTTAAATGAAGATATATCTTCTTTGGACGAAGTGGTAGTTGTAGGGTATGGAATCCAAAAAAGGGTAACGCTTACCGGATCTGTCAGTACGACACAAGGAGAAGATATTATGAAAGCACCGGTCACAAATGTCAGTAATGCTTTGGCAGGCCGCTTATCCGGGGTGAGCGCTGTTCAGCGAAGCGGGGAACCTGGCTCTGACGGATCTACCATCCGAATTAGAGGGGTTAATACCTTGGGGAACAACGATGCTTTGATTGTGGTAGATGGAGTCCCAGGACGTTCATTGGACAGGATAGACCCGAATTCAATAGAAAACATTACCGTACTCAAAGATGCTTCAGCAGCAATTTATGGCTCACAGGCAGCCAACGGTGTGATTTTAGTCACTACCAAGCGTGGAAAATTGGGCAAACCAACCATCACTGTTAATTTGAATCAGGGATTCAACCAACCGACCAGAGTTCCCGAAATGGCTGATGGCTCAGAATATGCAACCCTGTTGAATGAAATTGATTTATACCAAAGCAGGTCCCCCAGATACTCAGAGGAAGAAGTACGAAGATTTACAGAGGGTTCCGACCCCTGGCACTATCCCAATACAGATTGGTTTGCCGAAGTGTTAAAACCTTGGTCAGCCCAAAATAACATGAATGCTTCTATGTCAGGAGGTAGTGAACAATTGAAATATTATTTATCCCTCGGGTCAAAATTTCAAGATGGATATTATCGCAATAGTGCTACCAATTACAAGCAGTATGACTTCCGTAGTAACATTGATGGAAAAATATCAGATTACGTAAATATCGGATTTGATGTTTTCGGAAGAATGGAAAACAGGAACCAGTCCCCAGTTGGTGCCGGAACTATATTCAGGACTGCCACGCTGGGAAACCCCAATATTCATGCTTACTGGCCTGACGGAACTCCCGGCCCTGACATTATACAGGGAAACAATCCGGTTGTTGTAAGTACTGGTGCTGCCGGTATTGATAATAATAAAGTGTATGCTTTTAACAGCAGTTTAAAATTGAATATCAGAGTCCCTTGGATCGAAGGTTTATCCTTGAGTGGAAGTGCGAACCTGGATAAATCATTCCAATACCGAAAACTCTTTCAAACCCCCTGGTATGTAAATAGCTGGGACGGGCAAACCTACGATGAAAATAACAATCCAGTTCTGCAAGCAGCGAAAACAGGCTTTGAAGACGCCCGGCTGACAGAATATATGCATGATAATCAAAGCATTCTGCTTAATGGTATTGTAAACTATGCAAAAACGATTGATAAACACGCCATACAGCTGATGGCAGGTATGGAATCCCGGGAAGGGAAAGGAAACAATTTCAATGCCTTCAGAAGGCATTATGTTTCTACGGTGCTTCCCGAACTTTTTGCGGGTGGCGATCAGGATAAAAATAATTCGGGAGGATCTTATGAAAATGCAAGATTGAATTATTTCGGCCGTGTCAACTACAATTACAGTGAAAAATTGCTTCTTGAATTTGTATGGAGATACGATGGTTCTTATATATTCCCCCAAGAAAGCAGATATGGCTTTTTCCCCGGCGCTTCAGTTGGATGGAGATTATCCGAAGAAAACTTCTGGCAACAAAACCTCTCTTTTATTGATGAGTTTAAAGTGCGTGCTTCCTACGGACAAACAGGAAATGACCGTATAAATGAATGGCAATATTTAGCCTCTTATGCTTACAGTGGCAGCATCTATAACTTTGGTATCAATGAGCAACATAAGATGCTTTATGAAGCACGGATCCCGAACATCGATGTAACCTGGGAAGTTGCAAATCAGGCAAACATTGGTGTAGAAGCATACCTGCTAGACAGTAAACTCTTTGTAGAACTCGATTATTTCGACAACAGGCGTTCTCAGATATTATGGTGGAGAAACGCCTCCATCCCGTCTTCAACAGGTTTAACCTTGCCCCGTGAAAACATTGGGAAAGTGACCAATAAGGGTTTTGATTTTAATATCGGCTATCAGGATCAGAATCAAAGCTTTAGGTACAACGTCTCATTAAACGGTGGCTTATCCAGAAATGAAATTACCTTCTGGGACGAATCTCCCGGAAGACCTGAATGGCAGCAATCCACAGGGAAACCTATTCCTTCTGATCCGAACAATCCAGACGGGGATCTTTATTATGAGGCTATAGGGATATTCAGAGATCAGGGCGAAATTGATGCCTATCCTCATTGGGATGGGGCACAACCAGGCGATGTGATTTTTAAAGATGTAAATGAGGACGGAATCATCGACGGAACGGATCGCGTCAGAAATGAAAAAAGCAATATGCCCCGATTTACCGGTGGACTTAATATAGGATTAGAGTATAACCAATTTGATCTATCGGTTTTGGTACAAGGAGCAACTGGCGCCGTCAGGTATATTTCTACGGAATCCGGGGAAATTGGGAATTTTCTGAAGGACTTTTATGACAACAGATGGACTCCTGATAATCCTGATGCCAGTGAGCCAAGAGCGTTTAACCGCGATGCCGAGTATTGGAGAAATAATCGTAATACGCAATTTGTTCGCAGCACGGATTACATGCGGCTCAAGACCTTGGAATTAGGCTATACCTTACCTGCAATTGTCAACAGTACATTAGGAATTAATAGTTTGCGTATTTATGTCAGTGGGTATAATCTCTTTACCTTCAGCCCTGATCTAAAGGATTTTGATCCGGAGTCAGATAACCGTACTCTCTCTGGACAAAGCCAGACCTATCCTGTTCAAAGGGTAATAAATGGCGGCCTTACTTTAACCTTCTAAAATTAGAAATAATGAAAAAAATCACCTATAAATTAATTGGTTTATTCATCCTGATTCAATTTAGTTCCTGTAATGAGGAGTTTCTTGACAGGCAACCTATGAGCGAATATGGAGAGGGAGCCGTTTGGACTGACCTTGCCATGATGGAACACTTTGTGAACCAGATCTATTATGACATCGGCCATAGTTTTGATAGACCCATGTTAGGAGTGCTTACCGATGAGTCGATGTTTGACCCGGGTTCGGATCAGGGGCACGGCAATGTCATGAAGTCCCTTATTACACCTAGTGATTATTCCATTTTTGATACTTGGTCCAGAACACAAAAAATGAGGTGGAGCCATTCTTATGAAAGTATCAGGGCATGTAATCTTTTCCTGGAACAGGTGGAAGAGAACACCTATGATGATGAGGCCTTTAAAAACAGATTAATAGGGGAAGTCCATTTTTTAAGGGCTTATCATTATCACAACCTTGTATTTCTGTACGGAGGCGTCCCGATCATCACCAAAGCCTTTGAAATTAGCGATGATTTCTTGACGCCACGGAACACCTTCGAGGAAAGTATAAACTTTATTGCCGATGAAAGTGACAAAGCCGCGGCATTATTACCGCTCCAACAAGAGGGTAGCAATTATGGCAGAGCGACAAAAGGCGCCGCTTTAGCACTTAAGGCAAGGGTTCTTTTATATGCCGCCAGTGATTTGTACAATACCAATGGATCCTGGACAGAGGGCTATGAACATCCGGAATTGATTGGCTATGTGGATGGGGACAGAACTGCACGTTGGCAAGCTGCTAAAGATGCTGCCCAGGAGGTAATCGATTTGGGCGTCTATAGCCTTTATAAGGCAGATCCGGCCATAGATGATCCTATTGCTCAAAACTATGGGGAAATCTTTACGCTTAAACAAACCAGTGAAGATATTTTTGTCAGGAACTTTACGGAGTCTTTTCAACATTGGACTTATAATATAGGCATACAGAATCTCCCCGCCGGTTATAGAGGTTGGGCAAATGTGAGCCCTTTAAATCAGATGGTAGATGATTATGAAATGAGCAATGGGGATAAATTTGACTGGAATAACCCTGAACATAGGGCGAACCCTTATTTAAACAGGGAACCCCGTTTCTATGCCGATATATTTTACGACGGTTCTAAGTGGCGGCCCAGGCAGCCTGATGTAGCAGCATTGGACCCCGAAGGGATTATTCAAACGGGCTGGTATGAACAAGCTGATGGTTCATGGTTAGGTGGGCTGGATTCTAGAAATAGCCCCGTTACCACCTGGAACGGGACCTATACCGGTTATTATCTGCGAAAATTCCAAGACATAAACGTAAATGCCCCATTGGAAATTAGTCCGGTTCCCTGGCGTTTTATCAGATATGCTGAAATTTTGCTCAGTTATGCTGAAGCATCTGCTGAACTGGGAGAAGAGGAGGAAGCCCGGAAGTATGTCAACATCATTAGAAAAAGGGCAGGCTTACCTGGTATTAATACAAGTGGAGCGGAACTTCTGGAAAGTGTCAGGCATGAAAGGAAAATAGAACTAATGTTTGAAGATCAGCGCTTTTTTGACATTCGCCGCTGGATGATTGCTCCTGAGGTTATAACGGATGGGTATGGAGTTGATATCCGATATGCCATGGGTGAAAATGAACCGACTTATGAAATTATTCATGTTCAGGATAGAGACTGGAAAAACCGTTTTTATTTTATGCCCATTAAGCTAGATGAGATGAATAAAAATGAAAATTTAATCCAAAATCCTCTTTATTAGCAAAAAGGATAATCGCTCTAATCCAGACAGGGCACACAAATTTTGCTACTGGCATAATAGAGGATATTTAAATTGGATTCCAGCTTGACTAGGAATGAACTTTGTTACAAATAACCATAGATAAGAAATAAAAAATGAATTATTATTGCAATAATAAATGTTCCAAATAATAAGTCAGTCTGTAATGTAAGATTCCCGCAGATTTCGCAAGACCTGCCTACCGGCAGGTCCAGGCGAAGATTATATTTTGCCATTATCAGCAAAATCACTGCGGAAATTTTCTTAAGCTTACGGTTTATAGACAGACATTAATCAATAAACCCTGCAATGAAGCCAAAATTTCTCAAGCTATTAGTATTGTTGCTGGCACTGTACTCCTGCAAGCCCTCTTTGCCCGAGGAGGTGCAATTGGCTTACGATGACTTACCGGAAGCTTTGGATTTTAATATCCATGTCAAGCCGATTTTGTCGGACAAATGCTTTGCCTGCCATGGGCCCGATAAAGCGGCCATAAAGGCAGGCTTGCAATTTAACGACCCGGAATCTGCATTTGGAGCCTTGCCGGAATCTCCAGGTAAAGTAGCAATTAGCCCCGGAAACCTGGCCAAAAGCGAAATGTTTCATCGGATTATTTCTGATGACCCGGATTACAGCATGCCTTCGCCTGAATCCAACTTAACTTTAAACCCGCGGGAAAAAGCCATTTTGATCAAATGGATTGAAGATGGCGCTGACTATAAAAAGCATTGGGCTTTTATTAAGCCAGAGAAGAAACCCTTGCCAGATGTAAAAAACAAGGATTGGACCAAGAATCCTATTGATCTTTTTGTTATTGATCGTTTGGAAACAGAAGGAATAAGCCCTTCGGAAGAAGCGGATAAGGAGATCCTATTGAGAAGATTGAAAATGGATCTGACAGGTCTGCCACCCACCATTGAAGAAATTGAATCTTTTATACAGGATAACTCTGGAGATGCTTATGAAAAACAGGTGGACCGGTTTCTTAATTCGGCGCATTATGGAGAAAAAATGGCCATGCACTGGATGGATATTGCCCGTTTTGCAGATACCCATGGCTATACGGTAGACCGATACCGGGATATGTCCCCTTATAGGGATTGGGTGATCAAGGCCTTTAATGAAAATCTCTCCTATGACCAATTTATCACTTACCAATTGGCGGGGGATTTGTTGCCTGATCCCACCAAGGAACAGCTATTGGCCACCGCCTTTAACCGTATTCATCCCCAAAATATGGAAGGTGGAATTGTGGAGGAGGAGTTCAGGGTAGAATATGTGGTGGACAGGACCAGTACTTTGGGCCAGGCTTTCCTGGCTTTGACGTTGGGTTGTGCCCGCTGCCATGATCATAAATATGATCCTATCTCCCAAAAGAATTTTTTTGAATTAAGCAGTTTCTTCAATAATATAGATGAAGCCGGGCAGATTTCCTGGGACAATGCCATGCCGGTGCCCACCATGTTATTCACAGATGAGAAGAAGGACCAATTGCTGGATTATCTGAAATCGCGGAAAGACAAGGAAGAAGATGACCTTAGGGAATTGGCTGAATCCGAAGAGGAAGAATTTATACGTTGGTTGAAAAGTGGCGCTTATAGGGTAGAAGGCAACAGGGCTTTTCCCGGAAGCAGGGTAGCTCATTTTAGCTTTGACCAAACAGCCCTCATCAATATCTTGAACCCCAGCGAAAAAGGCACCATGGAAAGTAACGAATCCAAAAATGAAGTGCCCGTTTTAAAGGAAGGCTACTCCGGTAAAGCCGTAAAATTAAATGGGGATTCCTGGCTTGATCTGGCAGGAGTAGGAGTATTTTCCCGAAGTGAGCCTTTTTCAGTAAGTGCATGGATGAACATCCCCAAAGAGCTCGAAAATGGGGCAATCTTCCATAAAGGATCGGGAGCGGTTCTGTATAACTACAGAGGATATCACCTGAATCTTAAAAACAACAAATTGGAACTGCTGATGGCCCATACTGCGCCCTATAATGCCATTACCAAAATCACCAAAAATGATATTCCCCGCGACCAATGGGTAAATCTGATTTTGACCTATGATGGCTCATCAAAAGCCAAAGGGTTAAAGATATTTTTGGATGGCAAGGAAATGGAAACCATTACCACACAGGATAACCTTTACAAAGACATCCTGTTTGAAGGAAATGATCAGCCTGGCTTACAGGTGGGAGCTGTGTGGAGAGGAAAGGGACTTAAAGATGCTTTGGTTGATGAAATAGGTGTTTATGATATGGAATTGTCCCCATTGGAAATATTGCAAATAAGTAAACCACAACAATTCAAGGAAATACTCAGTAAAGGTGCGGATAAGTTGACTACAGGGGAAAAAAGTGCATTAAAGAGGATATATCTCAACAATCATTCCAAACCTTACCGACAGCAGCTGGCAGAAGTCATCCGTAAAAGAAAAACCTTTGCCGACAGTGTGGAAACAGTACAAGAGGTAATGATCATGCAGGAAAAGGAGAATAGAAGACCAACCTATATCCTGGAAAGGGGAGAATATAACGTTCATGGGGAAGAAGTATTCCCCAATACCCCGGAAAGTGTCCTGCCCATGCCCGAGGAGCTTCCAAAAAACAGACTTGGTCTTGCGCAATGGGTAACTTCACCAGATAATCCGTTGACAGCAAGGGTAGCGGTAAATAGATTTTGGCAGAACTACTTTGGCAAAGGATTGGTGGCAACTTCAGCTGATTTTGGAAATCAGGGGGAAATGCCATCCCATCCCGAACTACTGGATTGGCTGGCCCTCCATTTTATAACATCCGGGTGGGATGTAAAAGCCATTCAAAAATTAATAGTAATGTCGGCAACTTATCGCCAGGAGTCTTTTCCAAGGAAGGACCTGGACGAAATTGATCCAGATAATATCCTTCTGGCCAGAGGCCCGTTTGCACGCTTGCCCGGGGAACAGATCAGGGACAATGCCTTATTTGCCAGTGGTCTTTTGGACAAGTCAATCGGCGGTGTCAGTGTGCGGCCCTATCAGCCTGATGGCCTATGGCGGGTTAATGGAGCAAATTATGTGCAGGATACAGGAAATGATTTATACAGAAGAAGCCTTTACACCTTTTGGAAGCGTTCGGTTCATCATCCTACTTTATCGATTTTTGATGCTCCGGACAGAAGTGAAAGTGTGGTAAAAAGGCAGGAAACTAACACCCCCCTGCAGGCATTGACTTTGTTGAATGATCCGACCTTTGTGGAGGCAGCCAAAGTGATGGGTGAGGAAATGACATCTCATGCCGAAATTGGAAAGGCCATACAAAACACCTATAGGAAATTGACCGGACGTAAACCAAAACCCACAGAGTTGGATATTTTGCTAAGGCTGCGGGATAGTGAGTATAGAAAGTTTACTGCCGATAAAGAAAAACTTACCGGTTGGCTGGCAACCGGAGAATATAAAATCAATGAAAGTCTGGATCCCTATCAGGTTGCAGCCAATGCGGTCGTAGCCAGTGCCATCATGAATTCGGATGCGGCCATAACCAAAAGATAAAAATGTGCGAAAATCATCATCAAATCATTAGATCGGGCAATAAAGATCTTCAGGAAATAGAGCGTAAGATGGATAGGAGGCGGTTTCTGACCAAAACATCTTTGGGGATAGGCTCGCTTGCATTGGGTTCTCTAATGGGTGCCGAAAAAATATTTGCCAACAATGCTATGGCCAATTTGAATAACTCCAACCCCAGTGAAGGATTGCCCGGATTGCCCCATTTTCTGCCTAAGGCAAAAAGGGTGATCTACCTCTTCCAAAGTGGCGGCCCCTCCCAGCTGGATCTGTTTGATTATAAACCCAAGCTGAGGGATATACATGGACAGGAACTTCCGGCCTCCGTAAGGGATGGCCAAAGGCTTACAGGGATGAGTGCGGATCAAAGTTCTTTCCCAGTTGCCTCATCGGTTTTTGATTTCCAGCAATATGGGGAAAGCAGGGCTTGGGTCAGTGAATTGATGCCACATACTGCCGAAATAGTGGATGAGCTTTGTTTTATCAAATCCCTTCATACGGAACAGATCAACCATGATCCGGCCATTACCTTTTTCCAAACTGGCCATCAGTTGCCGGGAAGGCCTTCTATTGGTTCATGGCTCAGCTATGGCTTAGGCTCAGACAATAATAATCTGCCCTCTTTCATAGTGCTGGTTTCCAAAAATGCCCAGGGTCAGCCACTCTATTCCAGGTTATGGGGCAATGGGTTCCTTCCTTCACAACATCAAGGCGTACAATTCAGGTCGGGAAAAGATCCGGTCCTTTATTTGGGGAATCCCGAAAACTACGACGGCCAGGACCGTAGAGAGATGTTGGATTATTTGAAAGAACTAAATGAGGTGCAAATGGATACGTATGGTGATCAGGAAATAAATGCCAGGATTGCCCAATATGAGATGGCTTTTAGAATGCAGACTTCCGTGCCGGAAGTGACAGATATGTCCACTGAACCGGATTGGATATATGACATGTACGGTGAAGACAGCAGGGATCCGGGAACCTATGCGGCCAATTGCCTGATGGCCAGAAAATTAATTGAAAAAGATGTGAAATTCGTGCAACTCTATCACCAGGGCTGGGACCAGCATGGGAATCTCCCGGGAGCTATAAAAAATCAATGTGAAAAAACCGATCAGGCAACCGCTGCCCTGATCAAGGATTTAAAGCAAAGAGGGCTTTTGGAAGATACTTTGGTGGTATGGGGCGGAGAATTTGGGAGGACTGTTTATAGCCAGGGGACATTAATGCCGGATAACTATGGCAGGGACCATCACCCCAGATGCTTTACCAAATGGATGGCAGGAGCTGGAGTAAAACCAGGCTTTAGCTATGGGGAGACGGATGAACTGGGGTATAATGTGGTAAAAGACCCTGTCCATGTCCATGATTTCCAGGCTACCCTATTGCACTTATTTGGAATAGACCATGAAAGACTGGTTTTCAAGCACCAAGGCAGAAGATTTAGGCTAACCGATGTCAAAGGCGATGTAATCAAAGATATTCTAAGCTGATTTGGAAAATTCCTGATTGAATCGAATTGTTGCGGGTGATACCCCAAAACACTCATCAACCAGATGCACAAGGTTTAGCTCCTGTAAGCCGATCTTGATTAATGCCTGATGGTGAATGGTATGGTCCAGGCAATATGCCAACTCCCTCTTAAAGGTAGTGGGAATAGTGATGAGGTCGATTTCATGAATTGAGTAATTTCCCTGTAGGTACAAATCCCCCTCTTTTCTGGACTGAGCTAAGTCAGTGATTATTTGATCAATAGTAGCGATAGCTTCTTCAGGTCTTTTCTCGATCTGCAGGTTTCTTTTTCTCTTATCGTAATTGACGATATGATGATCCTGAGTAGACTTTATCAGGCAGAGATAAAACTCCAGAATATGCCTTATATGTTGGCCAATGGATGCCCCTGATAATATTTGCGACTTATATTGATATTGATCAGTATTTATGGATTCAAGTAAGAACTTTAATTCTTTCAGATTCTGTTGACAGGATGGATTCATATTGTTGTGGATTATGTCCCTAAAGTAATTTTCATTAATCTTTATTCTACTCTTTATGAAGACGCAATTCTATCCTTTCTGACTACCTGGTTGTAGTTTCTGGAAGATCTTTTCCATTCTTTATAATGGCATACTGCTTTTTTCAGGGTTACAGGTCGATAGCCCATAGCCCTTTTTTGGTCACTGATTTTATAGATCAGATTCCAATGCGCCAACAATGTTTTAATCCCATCATATAACATTGTTGAGGGATCATAAATATGTGCAGGCTCTGCATTTACCCCATTGACTTCCAATATCTTTATATTTTTTCCTTTTAAAAAATCTTCAAGGCTTGGTGCTTTCAAATCGAAGCGGCCATAATGAAAATCAGGCAAATGTGAACTGATACTGGTTAAGATATTGATAAGCTCATCATTGATTAATTTATTACCGTTGAGAAATTTTGTGCCCCGGTTGTGGTTACCTATCGGTTCCAATATCTTTTTTTCATTTAATTTCAATACAATTTTGACCTTTTCCCCAAGATGCCTTTTCAGGTTTCCCCAAACTAACAGGGCCCGGTCATTTTTCATAATCAGTTCTTCGACAGAGGATATTCCATCTCCCGCAACGGACAGGAATTCTTTAATGACCAATGAGGGGATCTCTCCTTTTTTTCATAAGGCATTCTGTGAAAAAACACCCCGGCCTCAAGGGATAATCTACATATTCCTGAATAATATAATCAGCTTGCAAAATAGGGGTACTATTTTCGAGTTCAGCAAGCTTGGTAATCAACTTAACACCAATCCCTCTTTCAGCCCGGTCCGGTTTGATAATAAATGGACAGTTGATGTAAGAAAGAAACATTTTTTCTAAAACTTTTTCTATGCTGGTTCCTTTTTCAAATAAAAGTGTTTTTGGTTTCAAATGATCCGGTAATACATCAAGTTGTTTGTACTTTGAGGAACCGTAAAGGCCTCCCATTTCCATATGTGGATTGGCCATGCTAAAGAAGAAAAAAGAACGTGATTTGATGGAAAGCCACAAATAATAAATGAATACAGGGAAATATACCACGGGGGTTGGCCAAAATTCCCAGTTAGACACTTTTATGCACCAGGTTCAGCTGCTATTTTATAACTACATGAATATAAGGTCCTTCTCCTGCGGTTGGATTGGTATGCATCAATCGATGCAGAATGAACCATATCCCTTTCTCTATTAGAATTGGACAGTGGCCAGTATTTCTTGAAGATACATTCAAATGCTTTTCTATCACCGCCTTTAAGTAGTTAGAGCAATTGCTCATCTGAGTACATACAATAAGGTTCCAAGGAGCTTGTTATTTGGGTGATTTATAAAATTGAGTTTTTATTAAAAATCTTAAAATTTTAAAACATAAATCCCATAATAAAATTCACCTTGATAGAAAAAATGCTTGATCTGCATTACAGTTTCTTTCATGAAATGGCCGTTTATGTGTAAAGGATAAAGGAGATTTATTTTACATCTGTCCGGTCATTTTTAGGTAATGGATAACAACGGCAGTAATCCATTTGAACTACAGCAGGCGGTAGACCATCATAGATTAAAATCTTGGATCATTTAAAGCCAGAGCATATGTCCCTTGTTGTGTATCGTGAATTTCTATTTTTTTTATAGTCAGATTCAGTTTACAAATTTGCCTAAAATTCAACGACAAGTGCAGCCGTCGGGCCGGATTTATCGGTTTTCCTATGCCAGGTTAATATAGAGGATGTTTTTGTTAATATAATATCACGAATGATAGTTAACAACAGTTAATTTGCACTGCTGAAGTGATAGATCAAAAGAGAACTGAAGATAACTGGATTGGGATGTCTTTATTCAAGTTTTTAACTAAAATCAAATGATTTAAAACCATTAGCCCATTAAGGTTTAAGCTTATGATAGGTATGTGAAGCTGGAGGCTGAAAACAATACCATTAAAAGTATTCTTGGTTGGGATAAAACGAGACATAAAGTCTGGGATTTCAAAATTGTGACTTTAAATGGAACTATTCTAATATTAAATTAATAGCAACTTTTATTTTGTCAGATTTTAATAGATAAAAATAAATAAAAGCTTTCCAAATTAAAATAATTATGCAATATTGAAACCACTAAATCAGCATAGCTAATATTTTGATTAAAGAGAGTTTTACTACGATTGAATGTATTTACATGATATATTGATGCATATATATCAATTTAATAAATTTCCAATAGCTAAACCAATTTAATCGCTTGATGCCATGGTAAAAGTATCTTTAAAAGAAATCGCAGAAAAATTAATGTCTCAAAAACCGCTGTATCATTGGTGCTGAACAATAAGGGAGATGAAAACAAGAGTAGTAAGGAAACCTAGGAAAGGATTATTGAGTATGCTAGGAAGTTTAATTATGTTTCCAATCAACTTGCACTGGGCCTAAGTAGAGGTAAAAATGAAACTATAGAATTGATTATCCCGAATATTTCGGATACCTTTTTATAAATAGCAAGTTACGTGGAACTGAAAGCGAAAAAGCTTGGGTACAATGTTATTTTAGTAGCTCCAATGAGAATCCCCAAAAGAAGGCAGAATTAATCCGGTCAATGCTTAACCGTCAAGTAGAAGGTTTAATTGCATTAACGCAGCAAAACCTAAGTGATATTCAATCACTAAAGGATGATAAATCCTTTTGTCTTGATTGATAGGCATTACCCAGAAAGTGAAACCCACTTCGTCATTGTAGACATTTTAATGGATTAAAAACAGTCACTGAGCATTTGTTACAACTGGGGAGGCGCAAAATCGGTTTTATAACCTTAAAGCCTCAACTTTAAAAATGAATCCATTAACGAAATGATTAAGGAGTTAAGCCCGGAGAATTATGAAAATGAAATCCGATTAGCAGTAGTAGAACTAGTGAGATTCCCCAATTCTGTAGATTCTATCATGATTTCAACCCATTATCTAACATCTGCTGGTTTAAGAGAATTAAAAAGGTTAAAAGTAAAAGTTCCACAGAAAGTGGCTATTGTAAGTTTTGATGAATTGAAGGCCTTTGAGGTAATGGACTCACCGATTACTTCTATTATTCAGCTGGTAAAAGACATTGGGTTATTTCAATAGAAATTTTGATAAATGAAATAGAGGGAAAGAATACGGATATGGAAATGAAAAAATACTTAAATCTAAACTTAAAATAAGGAAATCATGTGGAATAATTTGAAGATAGGTTGAAATAATATTTATACCAATCTACCTAAACCGATTTAGCCTAGTTAAGAGCCTAAACGTTTTTTAATGAGAAGAATATAAATTGTGCTCCGGAAATTAAGAATCGCATTAAAATGACTTAATAACGGTAAAATAAAAAATTTCCTTTAATTGAATTAACAACACCCAAAAATCCTATTATGAAAAAAACATTTCTAATCTTAAAAAAGAAAATATACCTACTCCTTGCCTTAGTGTTTATTTGCACTTCATATAAAACTAAAGGTGAAGGATCAATCATTGAGCGTAACTACCCTCCTGTAGAATTAGAAATCAAAAAAGTGTTTATTGACGAGCGTCTTTATCAGGATTTTAGGATTACCGGAACGATAAAGGATAATAAAGGCGCTCCATTGCCTGGTGCGACTATTCTCGAAAAAAATACTGAAAACGGTACAATTACTGATGTTGATGGAAATTTTACGCTATCAGTGTCCAATAACAATGCTATTCTAATAATCTCCTATCTAGGTTACGCTAATAAAGAAATAAATGTTGATGGTCAAGAAAAAATAAATATAATTTTAGAAGAAGGTGACAATAGTCTAGATGAGGTTGTGGTGGTTGGTTATGGTACTGTAAAACGATCAGACCTAACAAGTGCCATAAGCAATGTTTCAACAGAAGAGCTTGAATCAAGAGTTGTAACCAATCCTCTTCAAGCTTTGCAAGCAAAGGTGCCTGGCTTGAACATCTATAATAACAATGGTAGTCCCGGCGGGGATGTGAGTTTTAATATACGTGGTTTTTCTTCTATTAATGGATCAAACACTCCTTTAATACTGGTTGACGGTGTCATAACTACTAATATTTCTGGTTATCACCCTTCTGATTTCGAATCAGTTTCAGTCCTTAAAGATGCTTCAGCCACGGCCATTTATGGGGCAAAGGGAAGCAATGGTGTAATACTATTTACTACAAAAAAAGCCAAGGGAGGCGGTTTTAATATAGCATACAATGGAAGTATAAGTATGGGTGTTCAAGCTAGAAGAATTGAAATGTTGAATGCGCATGGTTATATGGAACTATTTAAAAGGATGTGGGAATATGATCCAGACAGAGGACCCTATGCCACAACCATAGAGCCGAGACTCCATTCTGATTACCCTCTACTGTTTGATGAAAACAACAATCCTATCTACGACACAGATTGGCAGGATGAAGCTGTGGGAACATCTTATTCAACCCATAACCACTTATCCATTACTCACGGAACAGAAAAATCTCAGACTGGTATATTCTTGGGGTTAAATGATGAAAGAGGACTTTTCAAGATGGATTTCCAAAAAAAAGCAACCTATCGTATTAATACGGAATATGATGTAAATAATCGGTTAACTGTCGGTGGTGAACTCAATGGATGGTCAGTAAACCAACAAATTCGTAGTAATACAGGTACCGGTGGCTTGAACTTAGCAAGAACTTTGATAGAGACGCCACCTATACTGCCTGTACAGTTTCCAGATGGAAGATTTTCTACATATAGGGATTGGGGATACAGTATCAATGGAGTTCCACAGCAATATTATCCACAAGGGAATAATCCCGTAGCACAATCAAATAATTCTTTGGGTAGTTCTCCTGTTAAGACGTCGAACTTACGTTTTACCGCATTTGCAAACCTAAACCTTATAGACGGATTAGATTTTAAATCAATTTATACCAACGAAGCAATTTCAAACCTTAGTTACGACTGGAATACCTTTACTAACATAGATGGAGATGGATTAGGAAATGCAAGCGGGAATGCTAGTCGTACCTCTATTTGGACCTCAGATAATTTTTTTACTTTTAATAAAGTTATTCAAAATAAGCATAATATTAATGGAGTTATAGGAGCACAGTGGTCGTCAACCTACAGCAATTCATTGGGCGCCTCAACTTCGGGATATACAACGGATTTTTATAAATACAACAATTTAGGAGTTGGGTCTCAACCATCCAGCGTAAGTTCAGGTTACAGCGCCACTTCTACAAATTCTTTTTTCGGTCGGTTAAATTATGTATTTGATGAGAAGTATATAATTACAGCCAGTTCACGATACGACGGATCATCCGTGTTTGGTGCAGATAACAAATATGCCTTCTTCCCCTCTGGTGCCGTAGGTTGGATCTTGTCAAATGAAAACGCTTTTGCTAACAGTCAAATTATATCAAAAATATTTTCATTTTTTAAAATTAGAGGCAGTTATGGGCTAACGGGGAACTCACCTAATCCATATTCTTCTCTTGGTACAGTTGGGAATTACACAATAAATCTAAATAATCAGGTTGTTAAAGGCTCCGGAATCGGTGGACCTCCAAATTCGGATTTAAGATGGGAGAAAACGGCCCAATTAAACATTGGTGTAGATATTAGAATGTTTAATGACAGAATATCACTTACTGCTGATTGGTATAAAAAGAAAACTACGGATCTATTGTTCAATGTACCCGTATCACTTGTATCTGGATTCTTTTCCGTAACAACAAATATAGGAAGTGTTGAGAATAAAGGAATTGAAATGGCGCTTTCAGGAGATATCATTAGGAAAAATGATATTAATTGGAATATGAGCGCTATATTTTCAAAGAATCAAAACAAAGTGCTTGCTTTAGGAGACAACGATGCGGATGTAATTTCTTCTGGTTTTCTAGGTGCCGCAACCATTTTAAGAGTAGGCAAACCTATGGGATCCTTTATCGGTATTGAAAGATTAGGTACTTGGGGTACGGAGGAAGAAACTGAAGCTGCCAGATACGGTAAGCGGCCTGGGGATATTAAACGGCATGACCTAAACAATGATGGTCAATTTGACAATGACGATATGAAGTTTTTAGGAAGTCCTTTTGGCGATTATGATATGACGCTTTCCACCTCGATAAGATATAAAAACTGGGATCTGGGGGTGGATGTCCAAATTCGACAAGGCAACAAGCTAGAGAATGTTGCGGCACTTACGGTAGAGGATAGAACCTGGTATGCCAGTGGTTATGCTACAGTACTAAAAGATGCATGGACACCGGAAAATCAAAATACTATGGTGCCCGCGTTACGTATGGCTTCAGATCCTTGGGGTACGGATTTTGGTAGTTTTGCGGATAGCCATTGGATGGAAGATGGTTCTTTTGTAAGGGGAAGAAATCTAAACTTAAGCTATAATTTACCTTCCGACCTCTCTAACAAATTGGGATTAAGGAACTCAAAATTATATTTTAATCTTGACAACTTTTTCTTAATTGCACACACTAGGGATTTTGATCCGGAAGCTTCATCTTTTGGAGGAGGGTATGCACAACAAGGACAAACCTTTTATGGTACCCCAAGACCCCGCACCTACACTTTTGGAATTAATTTTAACTTTTAACTACGATTGG
This sequence comes from Anditalea sp., assembly GCA_040905145.1. Lineage (GTDB taxonomy): Bacteria > Bacteroidota > Bacteroidia > Cytophagales > Cyclobacteriaceae > DATGMS01. The sequence goes on along the minus strand of JBBDSC010000130.1, from coordinate 2,389 downwards.
AAATGAAAAAGTATATAATATTAATATTTATCACATTTAATCTTTCATCTTGTGAAGATTTTCTGGAAGAAGATGCACGCAGTTTGCAGACCAATGAAAATTTTTATAAAACAGAGGCAGACTTGATCTCCGCAGTTAATGGAATTTATGCATTCCTTTATAGCCCTTATAATAAAAGTGGATTTGACGATATGCCCATGGCCATGTTGGAAATGATAACAGGCCAATGGAACAATGTATCACAATGGCCAGAGACAGGATTTTATTATGACCTTACAAATTCTTCGGGGAGTTCCTATACCTTGAATTTTTGGGAGAACTGTTATAAGGGAATAGAGTCGGCCAATGTGGTTATTAATAGCATACCAAATGTTGATTTTTTGAATGAAATTGACAAAAACAGTGTTCTGGGAGAGGCAAGATTTTTAAGAGCATATTATTACTATTATCTAGTAAATATTTTTGGTGATGTCCCATTAAAGCTTACACCTACTAAATCACCTAGCAATGATGGATTGCTTCCAAAAACTTCAATCAAAGAAATTTATGAAACAGCAATTGTTCCAGATTTAATATATGCTAAAGGGAATATAAAGTATGTGACCCCCGAAGGCAATGGAAGAGTATCTTCAGGGGCTGCTCAAACATTATTGGCTAAGGTCTACTTAAGTATGGCTGGATACCCTTTAAATGATGACTCTGCAATGGTGTTCGCAAAAATGGAAGCGATAGAAGTCATAAATGGTAATTCATTTTCACTTTTTCAAAGTGACGCGGCCTTAACTTGGTTTGATAAGTTAAATAACTCTGCTTACGATAATACCGAGGAACATATTTGGGATTTGAATTACGACTATCCAGATTTTCCATCAAGTTTAAATAATTACTTTCTTCCCAAAGAAGTAGTTTTCACTAATACTGGATTTTTGCAATTTGGAGGATTTTACCCAGACTCCAATTATTTGGACAGTTTTGACCCTGCTGATTTAAGAGGAAGAAATAATAGAGGGTTCTTCTATAACAGTTTTACAACTAATGGAGAAACATATAATTTCCCATGGGCAATATATAAATTTTTTGACAAAGGGATATTAGAAACTAACCCAGGAAGTGGAAAAAATTTTCCAATGTTAAGATATGCAGATGTTTTGCTAACCTTTGCTGAAGCACAGAACGAAACTGATGGGAGTCCGAATGCGACTGCATACAAAGCTGTAAATGATATTAGAGAAAGGGCTGGTTTATCCCCAGTTTCAGCATTAAGCAAAGATGAGTTCAGGGAAGAAGTATGGAAGCAAAGATATTGGGAATTGGGCGCTGAAAATAAAACCTATTTCGATATTGTTCGGACACAGATGATCTATGATTCAAAACAAAATGAATTTGTGCCTATAGTTGGTTTCGAATTGCCTAGCGGGGCTGTTGTAAAATCTGATTATTTACCTTTTCCAATTCCGCTAAGGGAAGTTCAAATAAATCCATTACTTGCAGACTAACTAATTTATGGGATTGGACACAAAGGATTTTAAGGCTGTAAAACAGTATTGCCCTTTACCCGTCATGTATTGGAGAGACGTGATATCGGATTGGAAGAATGGATGAAGGAGTATTTATATGAAAGTAATTTTGAATGGTGGAAATCACAGTATTAATTTTTGGTAAAATATGAGGATAATTACCTAAAATGATGTTTCACCTTTTGACAGATTTCTTGTATCATTAATTGTTTCCAGGCATAGGGGCCTTATTTTGTTCCAACCATTTTTCCCATTGGATTTGCAGTTGGCGCAGGACCTTGGGCTGTTTATAAAGGTCTTCATACTCAGCGGTTGCTTCGGTAAAATAGTTACCCTCTTATTGCTAAAAGCAAGCAAAAATAAGCCCATTAATCATTCCGTATCAAAATTAGATGTCGTGGGTATGTTTATTGTAGAAGATGTAAAGAGGAGTACAAAAAGAGAGAAAGAGCGTTTTTTATAACTACAATACGGCAGAGGATAAAAGAAAATTATCATAGAGATTAAACTCCGAAGCAGCGAAGAAGATAAATGCTGAACTGAAAGATCTTGACCTTCCACGGCTGCCAGACCTGAAGGATGAATTTCTTCAGCTTTACGACGAATTGAATGTGAAATAAAATCAGGTGCAGGATATGGAAAGGCTAATTCTGAAGAAGCTTCTAAGAAAGAATATAAACCTCCTGCTTTTTGGAAAAAATTATAGTCACAAATGCCCAACCAAAATTACGATTTAATAGTAATAGGTGCCGGCTCGGGGGGCCTTGGTGCGGCACTTGGTATGTTGGAATTGGGCTTTAGAGTTTTGCTGATAGACAAACATGCCGATAAAATTGGCGGGGAATGCCTTAATACTGGCTGTGTTCCCAGTA
>JBBDSC010000129.1:0-1050 GCA_040905145.1 Anditalea sp. | reverse complement strand
GATTGGTCCAGTTTTTTATGATAGTAGGTGGGGGATTATCGGACTGTCGGATGGTCTGACCTTTTCTTACGTTCATCAAAGTAATCAATTATATTACATCTGAATCACATATTATTTTTTGCGTTGCCATCCTGTTTTCCTTAAATTGGCTGCATCCAAATCCTTCCCGGTAAAAACAGCAGTCAACTCACTGATATCTATTGAATTATCTCCCTTGATAACAGGAGTCTCATGTATAAAAATCATATCCCCACCTTCTCCTGCATTTGGTGCAGAAAAAACGGGAACTCAGGTCCCTTAAATTCCCGTCACTATAACCTTTCCGAAAGTCCCCCCTAAAGGGGGGATTTAGGGGGGTAAAAAACGTAGAAGTCTTCACTTCTCCTTCTGCCATCTGGATTTCACCCCACCCCGAGCCCTCCCCTTAAAGGGAGGGGGTTCCGGTTCCGGTGTTACCAAAAAAAGTCTGTCATTAAAAAAACGGGAACTCAGGTCCCTTAAATTCCCGTCACTATAACCTTTCCGAAAGTCCCCCCTAAAGGGGGGATTTAGGGGGGTAAAAGGGTATTCACCATGAGCTGCCGAACCGGGAGATTGTCGGATTGTCGAATCGTTGAACAGTAGAATCGGCAGTCCGCCTTACAGTTGGACAGTACACCAGTTCATCAGCTCATCCGCACATCAACCGGACAGCGACGAATTGATCCTTCGAATGACCGTGATTCTCAAAACCAAATAAACCAGACAGCAAATTATTACAAAAACAACCCCCTCCAAATAAGTCAAAGAATCCACGCCGATCCAATAGATAAGGGCTAGATTAATGAACATTTGGATAAGGGCATAGAAAGCGGAAATCCAAAAATGGGGAAACTCCAGCTCATTGGCGAGATATTGGTAGAGATGGGTTCGGTGGGGAAGAAAAATGTTTTCCTTTCTGCTTAGCCTGAACAAGATGGTAAAAAAAGCATCCACTCCATAAACGGTAAAAAACAACAGGTAAAAAGGATTGTGGGTGAAAACAAGAGTTTTCACCATAAAATAGCCCAG
>JBBDSC010000128.1:0-34702 GCA_040905145.1 Anditalea sp. | reverse complement strand
TTTGAATTTACACTTACCTTATTATCAGAAGTTGTAGGGTTATTGGTCGAAATCAGGGAACATGGGGCAAGGATGACAGGGACTATGAAGGCTCCTTTTTTATCCGATTCCCCCCTCACGGCACTGAATGGGGTGTTCAATCTCTTTATTGCAGATCCATCTGATCCGGAACGAAAAAGAATGCAATATAGCGCCCAATTGGAAAGCAGGGAAGGAAGAAAATTTTATTTTGAAGGGTTCAAAGAGGTATATAACAACAAAGGGGTGGATGTCTGGAAAGACACCACTACACTTTTCATCAGCCTGTTCGAAGGGGATTCCAGTATAAATAGGCTGATAGGGAAGGGTAAACTCCACATAGAAATAAGTGATTTTATGAAGCAGTTGAAAACCATTAAAGCCATCAATGCCCCTTCCAGGAATAAGGAATTCAAAGCAATATCCACCTTTGGGAAATTCTTCGCGGGGAATGTTTATAATACGTATTTCAAAAAATTAAAGTGAGGCATTCTTTTTACCTTGGGACTCTTAATAATAGAGCCACGAAGGCTCCAGGATAAAAAGAAAGATTTCCCAAAGAATAAGTAAGTGTTCTAATAAACTGCACTTACAATAGTCACGAAGGTTTCAAGACACAGGGAAAGGACCAACAAAATTTTAGTCTTCGTGTCTAGTGACAAAAATCAAATTACAATTCCATTAAATCATTGCCCCACAACTTTAATTAAAACCCCTTTAGACACTTCATCCGACAATAGCATCCCGTTCAAAAGGGAAACCTCTTCCAAGCGTTTTTCAGGAACGCCCAATGCTTTCAATGCCTGTTCCAAAGTTCCATTTGAAGCCACGGTTTTTAATCGGATCCGTTCCGGTTCTCTGTTGAGTTTTTCAGGGTCATTTAAAAGGCTGAAACTTTCCATACTATGCGTAAAAACGGAGACATAATCATTAAAATCATTGGTGTTGGTTATTCCCATCAAGTTATAAAAATGGTCTCCGTGGTGAATGATGTAGGACAAAGTTTTAATGATCATTTCCTCCTGTTGCTGCCCTGCCTCCATCTTTATGGCTTTCAGTCCATTTATTGTTGTTTCCTGGGCATCAATCAACTCAAGATTATACTGTTTAAGAACTGTACTTGAAGCTTCCTGAAGGGAATTACCGGATGCAAGTGACAATGTCATCAAAGCTTTACCCTCTTTTGGTGCCATCTGAAACTGTTGGGGTGAATTCTGGTAGGCCCAATCTTTGGGAACAGCCACCTCAAATTTCAAGTCCGGATGATAAAAAACCTGATTTTCTACAAAACCCTGTTTTGGATCTTCCCCATAGACTAGGCCATCAAGCATTTTCAGGTAAGCGTTCCGGTTTATCTCGGCATTGGTCAGATTTAACTTTTCCTTCCATTCGTCGGCCAGCTCGCTTACGTTGGCCTCCCTTCCTGTAGGTGAAGGATGAGTGGATAAAAACTCCGGCAATTCCCCCGCTCCACTTGCTATTTGATTTCTTTCCAATGTATTGAAAAAACCGGCCATCTCTTTGGCATCATAGCCGATTTTAGAGGAATATTCCACTCCAAGTTTATCAGATTGTGTTTCAGCATCCCTTCCAAATTTAAGGAACAACAAACTTAACCCTTGTGAGGCCTCCTCTGCAAATTGGGCAAATTCAGGTACAAACACGATCCCAGCTATAAGACCGAGTTGCCCAAGTAAGGCATTTCTTTGTTGTGCCACCCCATGTCGGGCAGTGATATGGCCTATTTCATGCCCCAATACCCCTGCAAATTCGGCTTCATTATTGAAATGGGCCATAATTCCCCTTGTAAAATAGACAAAGCCCCCCGGAAGGGCAAAAGCATTAATGATGGGTGAATCCAAAATCTTGAATTCATAATCCAATTTATCCCGATGGGAAATTTCCGCCATCTCCTGCCCTTTTTTACTGATGAATTCCTGTAAAGCTTCATCTTCATATATACCATAAGACTGCACAATCTGGGGATCAGCTTCCTTTCCTATGGCTATTTCCTGTTTTTCAGACATTAAAACCAATTGCCTTTTGCCCGTCACCGGATTCCTGGCACATCCATTCATAAGGATAAAAGAAGCCGAAAAGCAAATTAAAACAATGTATTTTTTCATAGCCTTTTAAAGTATAAATTTAAAATCAATCCTCTGGTGTTTACAATCATCCTCAAGTTTATCCCCGGGGCAAGTCTACAATTCTTTCATCGTGGCTTCCTGAAATTCTTTTCCTTCAATTTCCTGTACCAATTCCTGATACCAGCTTTCTCCATACTTCCGGATCAGTGCCTCTTTGAGAAATTTATAAATCGGCACTCCCAATTTATTGCCCAGGACACAAGCTGCATCACAAATATGCCATCGGTCATAATTCAATGCCTCAAAATCATCATATTTTGTAACCCTTATGGGATACAGGTGACAGCTTACCGGCTTTTTAAAACCTACTCTTCCCTCCAGATTCGCTTGCTCAATACCACATTTAAGGATGCCCTTTTCATCTTTTATGGAATAAGCACAGGCACCATTGTTCCCAATGGTGGGCGTTCCTTTATCTCCATCCCTATCGATCACCCAGGTACCTTGTTTCTCGATAACCTCTCTACCCTCTTCAGTGATGTAATCTTTTATCATTGGATAGATCTCTTCCAGGACGCTGGTTTCCTCATCCTCTAAAGGTGCGCCGGCATCACCCTCCACACAGCAAGCCCCCTTACATTTTCCCAAATCGCAAACAAAGAAATTTTCTTTGATATCGTCGCTGATTACTGCCTTTCCCACTAAGATCATTCCGGTATAATTTTAATTCTAAATACAAAGGTAGGAATTTTGTCATTAAGTTATTGGTTACTCTCTTTACAATAATACTTGCCTTTTTCATGAAAGTCAAAGGTGAAAAAAGGAAAGGTTGTGTCTTTCAGATTAAAAAAGCTTATTTTTGTGCAGTGCAAGCTGGCTTGTCGCTGTCCTGATATTATCGGGAGAGAGGAAAGTCCGGGCAACATAGAGCGCCATACTTCCTAACAGGAAGGGGTCGTGCCGGAGACGGCGCGATTACAGACAGTGCCACAGAAAATATACCGCCACGCCCCAGGCGTGGTAAGGGTGAAAAGGTGGGGTAAGAGCCCACCGGATACCGGGTGATCGGTATTGCGAGGCAAACCTTATGGGTTGAAAGATCAAATAGGCCCTGATCTAAGAACTGCTCGTTCTATCTCTGACCCGATTGAGGTCAGGAAATCAGGGTGGGTAGATCGATAGATTCCGGCCGTGAGGCCGGAACTAGATAAATGACAAGTACCGCCCCGATTCTGATAGTAACTATTGGATCGGGACTGGAGACAGAATCCGGCTTATCGGCTTGCACTTTTATACTTTTAAAAAAACACGTTTTTATGCCAAAAATATTAATAATAGATGACGAGAAGGTCATTAGAGATACTTTAAAAGAAATATTAGAATATGAAAAGTATCAAATTTTTGAAGCTCAGGATGGTGAAGAAGGTGTAGAAATGATAGAAAGCCAGGATTTTGACCTTGTACTTTGCGATGTCAAAATGCCTAAAATGGATGGCATTGAGGTACTGGATAAGGTAAATGCCATGGAAAAACAGCCCCAATTCATCATGATCTCAGCACATGGTTCCATTGAAACTGCTGTTGAAGCCACAAAAAAAGGCGCTTTTGATTTTATCCCCAAGCCTCCTGACTTAAACCGGCTCCTGCTGACGGTGAGAAATGCCCTGGAAAAAAATAATTTGCTCACCGAAACCACTGTCCTTAAAAAGAAACTGACAAGAAAGCTGGATATGGTGGGAAATTCAAAGGCCTTGCAGCAGGTAAAAGAAACGATAGAGAAAGTAGGGCCAACCGATGCCAGGGTTTTGATCACGGGCGCCAATGGGACCGGCAAGGAATTGGTGGCCCATTGGATCCATCAAAAAAGCAATAGGTCCAGCGCCCCGTTTATTGCCGTAAACTGTGCCGCAATACCTGCAGAATTAATTGAGAGCGAATTATTTGGACATGAAAAAGGAGCTTTTACTTCCGCCATAAAACAGCGGCAGGGAAAATTCGAACAGGCTACAGGAGGGACTTTGTTCCTGGATGAAATAGGTGACATGAGCCTTTCCGCACAAGCGAAAGTTTTAAGGGCCTTGCAAGAACATAGGATTATAAGGGTTGGTGGGGAAAAAGACATTAAAGTAGACGTGAGAGTAGTAGCCGCCACTAATAAAGACCTGAAAAGAGAAATAGAGGAAGGAAGATTTAGGGTAGATTTATACCATCGGTTAAGCGTTATTTTGATTCAGGTCCCCCCACTTAAAGAGCGTAAAGAAGACATTCCTCTACTGGTAGAAAGGTTTCTGCAAGACCTTGCTAAAGAATATGGCACATCCAAAAAGAAAATCGACAAAGATGCCATGAAAAGGCTTCAGGAAATCCCCTGGACCGGCAATATAAGGGAGCTCAGAAATGTGGTGGAAAGACTTATGATCCTTGGGGATGAACGCATCAGCCTGGAGGACATAAAAAAATATGCTGACTACTAGTTCAGCTTATTTTTTATCCCCTAACCTCCTGGGAATCCATAGCTTTCGCATATGCGGGGCACGGTTTACTGGATGCGCAAGCTCCTAAAGCCAAAAGGGCGGAAGCTGCTACTACGACTACTAATCTTTTCATAAAATTTATTTTTCTAACACCAAAGATGTTTAATTCTTGAAGGAATACAAAATTAATTGACCATTAAATTGCAACCTCTCATCTCACTGTTATCAAATCTTCCCAGGACTTCCAAATTCCCCTCCTCATCATATCTTCCCAAATCCTGGGTTTCTATAAAAGCACAAGAATGAAAATTCGCCAAATCAATGACATTGACCCCGCCGTGCGTTCTATTGCTCAAGGATAAAGGATCATGGGTATCCCTCAAAAGAACGCGCATGGTACTAGGCAAGGTATATTTCCCCTGACCTTTGGCATAGGCCTGGGACATTAACTCCGTCATACCATATTCGGAATGGATTTCATCCAAGCCAAATCTGCGGCAAAGAATTTCATGAACTTCTTCCCTGATGATTTCCTTTCGTCTTCCTTTCATCCCTCCTGTTTCCACCACCATCAAATTGGATAAAGATGGCAGGTTTTCCTCCGCCAGATCCAACAAAGCAAAAGTCACACCAATTAAAATAATTTGCCGTGGACTGTCTTTCAGTAGGACCAATTTGTCAATAAGCTCTTGGTGATTATATAAGTAAAAGCCTGAATGTTCTGACCCTGTTTTTTTTATAAAATGATCTGCCATAGTTACCAAAGAGCTGCCTTTTCTTTCCAAATAACCCGGCAAAAGAGCCAGTACATGATAATTGCTCAAAGCCCCATATTGCTTCTCAAATATCCGCTGGGCATTTTCAAGATAAAACTCCTCTGACCAGATATAATGTTTGCTGTTAATAGCACCCGTAGTGCCACTGCTTGAATAAAATTTCCTGTAGTCATCAGGATTCCCCGTCACCACCTGATGGGATTTAAAAAATTGAATAGGCAAAAAAGGAATCTGTGCAATGTTTTTCACTTGATTGGTTACTATTCCCCTCGCATTTACAAATGATTGATAAGTTTTATTGTGTGCCGCCTGAAAATAAAAAAGTTCCAATGCCATTTCTTCAAAATCAAAACTTTTTGAGTCATTTAATTTAGCAGAAAAACCTTTGAAATAATCCATCGTTTTATTAGTTTATTGACGATTTTTATCAATTTTATAATACCAATATTAATTGTAAATTTACTTTATCGATATGAAGGTTAAAAGGTATATATATATATTCTTGTTTTTAGGAGGGTTTAATATCAGTTGTGTTTCCCCGCCTGATGATTTCCCCGCTGTTCCTCAGATCAGTTTCAACAGTCTGGGATATATAGAAACCAATTCCTCTGACTCCTTGGTTGTTTCTGTTGATTTCAGGGATGCAGAGGGGGATTTGGGATTAAGTCCCAGAGAAGTTGAGCCTCCTTTCCATCCATTGGATTACCAAACGGATGCTGAAGGCAATTTAATCACGTATGGAATAAGGCCCCCGGATGCTCCGAGCTTCAATAATCGTGACTGGGTCATTAATCCTTTAATAGATAATACAGAAGTAAAGGATACTATATGGGTGAAAATCAATCCAGATCAATACAACATATTTATTAAGTTTTATATAAAACGGGGTGGTGATTATTCGGAATATGACTTCGCCGGAGCTCCATTTTATTCTACCTTTAATGGACGGTTTCCAAGGATTCTGGCAGAGGACCGGGACAGGGCCATAGAGGGCACCGTTAAATATTCCATGCTTTCCCTGGGTTGGAATTCCGTTTTTAGAAATGACACGATAAGAATTGATGTTCAAATCCAAGACAGGGCCCTTAATAAAAGTAATGTTGTTTCCTCCCCTGATTTTACCCTTTCACAAATTACAAGGTAAGAAGTTAGGGGCTTTCCAACTCCTGTCTTAACATCTTGGTGAATTTAGTTGACAATGTTTCTTCTATCATTGATAACATTATCCCGGGAGGGCCTTTAATTTAATGGGGCTAAAGCCTAACTTTTCTCCCCATTCCTTTCCCCTGCCCTGAAAGACGGGGCAATAAAACCTAGGCAATCTGAATCTTTCTTTGTACCTCGTACTTGATACCTTGTGTCTGTCGGTCTTCCTCCTACTTGAATTTCAGTCTAGTAGATAGGGGGAAAACTTAAAGGGTCAACTTCCCCCATTATGGCGTAGGATTTTTCTACCACATCGTCCACGCTTGGTTTGGAAAAGTAGTCGCCATCAGAAGAATAGGCCGGCCGATGGGCTTTGGCTGCAATGGTCGCTGGTTCAGAATCCAGGTATGTATAAGCCCCTTGCTCTTCAATCACTTGTTGCATCATATAGGCTGAAGCACCTCCCGGCACATCCTCATCCGCAAAAATCACCCGGTTGGTTTTCTTTATGGAAGCCGCAATCACCTGATTGGTATCAAAGGGAAGTAATGTCTGTACATCTATTACCTCTACAGAAACCCCAAGCTCTTCGAGTTGCTCTGCAGCCTCCATAATTATTCTGCACATGGGGCCATAAGTTACAATGGTCATGTCAGTTCCTGTTCTTAAAATCTCAGCTTTTCCCATGGGGACGGTAAATTCTCCAATATTGGAAGGCATTCTTTCTTTTAGACGATAACCATTCAGATTTTCAATGATAAGCGCAGGTTCATCTGCATTCATCAGCGTGTTATACATCCCTGCGGCCTGTACCATGTTTCTGGGCACACAAATCACCATTCCTCTTAGGCTACCAAGTATCATGCTCATTGGCGAGCCTGAATGCCACACACCTTCCAGTCTATGGCCTCTGGTCCGAACAATCAACGGTGCTTTTTGACCACCCTTGGTCCTGTAATGGAGACTGGCCAGATCATCTGAAAGAATCTGAAGGGCATATAACAGGTAATCCAAATATTGGATTTCAGCGATAGGCTTCAAACCTCTTAACGCAGCACCGATACCCTGTCCAATAATGGTACATTCCCTGATTCCTGTATCTGTAACCCTTAATTTCCCATATTTAGTTTGCAAACCAGCAAATCCTTGATTGACATCTCCAATCTTGCCCACATCCTCCCCAAGGGCAAAAATACGGGGGTCATTGGACAATAAATTGTCAAAACATGCTTGAAGTATCTCCCTTCCATCTACCACAAGGGCCTCTTCATTATATTCGGCGGGCACTTCTTTCACAAAAGATGTGCTATATCTGGATTGACTGTACAAATGGCTGCTATACCTGTCCTCATTTAATTTTTGCTGATCTCCATACCACGATTTTAGATTAGCCTGTACATCGGCTTGATCAAATCTCATGCTTAGCAGCGCTTTTCTGACTGCACTGATTACATCTTTTCTGATCGGGTTTATGGTTTTCGACAGCTCTTCGGCCAGTTGAAGCAAAAAGGCTCCTTGATTGCTGTTTAGTGCCGCTTCATTTATTAAGGATACTGCTTCATTCAATTCAGACTTAATATTATTTGAGAAAGCTTTCCAGGCCAATTCCTTCGCCTCCTTCACCTCCTGCTTGCAAAGCAGGTCAATCTCATTCAATTCTTCAACTGTCGCAAATTCCTTTTCAAGGATATAATTCCTGAACCTCAGAAGGCAGTCATGATCTGCTTCCCAGGCCAATCTCTCTTTCGATTTATATCTTTCATGAGAACCAGAAGTGGAATGACCTTGGGGTTGTGTCATATCGGTCACATGAATGATTACGGGAACATGCTCTTCCCTTGCTATTATTGAAGCTTTCCTATAGGTTTCCATGACCGCCTCGTAATCCCAACCCTTGACCACAAAAATTTCGTACCCTCCTTTTCCTTTCTCTCTTTTAAATCCCTTCAAAACCTCTGAGATACTCCCTTTGGTCATATGGAATTTGTTGGGAACAGAAATCCCATATTCATCATCCCAAACAGAAACAATCATGGGAACCTGTAATACGCCGCCAGCATTGATGGTTTCAAAAAACATCCCCTCAGCCGTGGCCGCATTGCCAATAGTACCCCAGGCCACTTCGTTCCCTTGGATGCTGAAATTCTTCATGTCCTTTAATCCAGCATTCTCCCTAAACAATTTGGAAGCATAGGCCAACCCCAATAGCTTTGGCATTTGGGATGCAGTTGGAGAAATGTCAGCAGTGGAGTTCCTTATTTTGGTCAGGTTCTTCCATTTACCCTCCTCATCCAAAAACCTGGTGGCAAAATGACTGTTCATTAACCTCCCGCCTGAGGCAGGTTCTGCCTTGACATCTGCATGTGCATATAATTGCGCGAAAAATTCCTGAATCGATAATTCCCCAATAGCGAACATAAAAGTCTGATCACGGTAATATCCCGATCTGAAATCCCCTTTTTTAAAAAATCTGGCCATGGCCAATTGAGCTAATTCCTTTCCATCTCCAAAAACCCCAAACTTTGCTTTCCCCATGAAAACTTCTTTCCTTCCCATTAAAGAGATCTGCCTACTTTTTTGTGCAAGCATATAATCGCTTAAAATTAGGTTTTTATCGATGGTCTGACCCTGTTCTTTGTTGGATAATGTAGCCCCTTGTTCCATTTATATTTAATTAAAGCTAGTTTGGGTGTCTCTATTTTTCGATAGTATTCCAAAAATACATAAAATTGTCTGTTTATCAAACTGTTTTATTGGATTCCCTTTATGTTTAAAACAATAATAAATATTGATTTTGCCAAAAATTATAAATAAAGCAGAATTTTATATAATATTTTTAAAATCCAGCCATCAAAAAAGCCGTTTTGATAATTATTTTATTCCTCAAAAGTAAGCTCTGCTAAAGCTGGTGAATGTCATTGGGGTACTGTCTGCTATCCTGTTGATTTCATAAATTACTTCCAAAATATAAGAAAAAAAATTAAGCTACAAAACATTACAGTTCGGTTAACCTACTTAACTATCCCGCTTCTCTTCTTATATTTATATAAAATATACCAAACATGATCATTGGCATTCCCAAAGAAATAAAAAATAATGAAAACCGTGTAGCATTGACCCCTTCTGGTGCTAAAGAGCTTATCAAAAGAGGCCACAAGATATATATCCAACAAGCGGCTGGTGAAGGCAGTGAGTTTCCAGATGAACTTTATAGAAACGTCGGTGCAAAGACCCTTTCCACTATTGAAGAGATTTACGCCATTGCGGATATGATCATGAAGGTCAAAGAGCCAATAGCTTCAGAATATCCTCTGATCCGAAAAGGCCAGTTATTATTTGCTTTTTTCCACTTTGCTTCTTATGAACCTTTAACCAAGGCAATGATCGAAAGCCAATCCATTTGTCTTGCTTATGAAACCGTCGAAAAAGCGGATAAAAGTTTGCCCCTATTGATCCCTATGTCCGAAGTAGCCGGTCGAATGGCGGTCCAAAAAGGGGCCAACTATTTGGAAAAACCTTTCGGTGGCAGGGGGATTCTTTTGGGAGGAGTACCGGGCATTCTTCCTGCTAAAGTGATTATTCTTGGAGCGGGGATTGTTGGTACCCAAGCGGCCTATATGGCTGCTGGTTTAGGTGCTGATGTGACCATTATGGACTTGTCCCTGCCAAGAATGCGGTATCTTTCTGAAATAATGCCTGCCAATGTAAAGACGATGATGTCCAATGAATTGAATATCCGGAAATTAATTAAAGACGCGGATTTAATTGTCGGTGCCATATTGATCACAGGAGCGAAAACCCCTCACTTGATCACCAGGAACATGTTGAAAGAAATGAAACCTGGAGCTGTTCTGGTGGATGTAGCTGTAGATCAGGGCGGATGTATTGAAACCTGCCAACCCACCACCCATGAAGCGCCTACTTTTGTAATTGATGGCGTGGTGCATTATTGTGTGGCTAATATGCCAGGGGCGGTCCCTTTTACCTCCACTTTGGCCCTTACCAACGCCACGCTGCCTTATGCCATTCAACTGGCCGAAAAAGGTTGGAAAAAAGCCTCCCGGGAAAATCCTGAATTAATAGCCGGATTGAACATTATCAAAGGGGATGTTGTATACAAAGCCGTAGCGGATACTTTTAATTTGCCATTTGTGCCGGTAGAAAAACATCTGGTCGATTAGTTAGTATCCCTTTAGAATCTTTGCTTCCGATGGATCAAAGAGGCAATTTCCACGGTCCTCTTGGCCTGGTGCTTTACTCCCTCTTCGATATCGTCCAGTATTTTTCCTGATTGATCTACGGTTGTGCTTGTACCATAAGGATTTCCCCCAGAAGAAAAAGTGACCTTATCGCTATATCCCGGAGCAACAATGATCGCCCCCCAATGGCACATATTTTTATATATGGCTAATATGGTGGATTCTTGTCCTCCATGTGGATTTTGTGCACTGGTCATGGCACTTACCACTTTATTGAGAAGTTTACCGGAAAACCAAAGACCGCCCGTGGTATCCAAAAAAGACTGAACTTGTGAAGGGGTGCTGCCATACCGGGTAGGGGCACTGAAAATGATCCCCTCTGCCCATTCCAGATCATCCAAGATGACTTCCGGGACATCTTTTATGTTTTCAACATTTTTTTCCCATGCCGGATTGGAAGAAATAGCCTCTTTAGGGGCAGTTTCAGGAAACCTTGTTAACTTCACGTTGGCTCCTGTGGATTTGGCACCTTCTTCTGCCCATTGGGCCATTTGATAATTTGCTCCCGTGGAACTGTAGAAAACAATCAATAAATTTGTAGCTGACATAATTGTGAGGGTTTGAGAGATTTAAGATTACAATTAAGTAAAGCCATCCTGGATTTACCATCATTGGTGTCTGTTTATATCTGCACGCTTAGGAAAGATTTCCCGCAGAATATACTGACTTTCGCTGATGACGGTCAAAAATTATCTGAATGCATCTGCGAAATCTGCGGGAACCCAAACATTTACAGGCAGACTCCAAGCATAAAGTGCATGCAAAAAGCTTACCACAACCCCTGATATTTCTGGTAGCTTAAATTAATCGGTTTTTTTACCCTTCAAAAACTGAAAGAAGTGCTCCTGAATTACGACCTATAAGAAAAGTTTGTCTATCTTGGTTCTTCCATTATTTTAAAGCAATATGACCTTTAACCGAAAAACAGCACTACTGTCCATCCTCCTGGTTACGATTATAACTTTCAATTCTAAATCCCAATCCAAAAGCCTGTTCAATGGCAAAGATCTCGATGGATGGCATATGGATGTACCCGAACGGGACAAAAATCCCAATGCAGTCATCCCTTTTCTTGTGAGAGACAGTATGATCGTAAGCCTGGGTACACCCAACGGACACTTGATTTCTGATGCCATTCATGAAAATTACCGGCTTGAGGTGGAATACCGCTTTGCCGCAAAGCCCGGAAACTGTGGGGTTCTTGTGCATGCCTCCACTCCCCGTGCGCTTTATGACATGTTTCCCAAATCCATAGAAGTACAAATGATGCATGAAAACGCCGGGGATTTCTGGTGTATTGTGGAAGATATCACCGTACCGGATATGGAAGAAAGAAGGGGGCCCAAAGAGGAATGGGGGATTACTGAGGGAAAAAACAGAAGAATACTTAATTTAACTGATGGATCGGAAAATCCTGTCGGGGAATGGAACAGCATGACCATTGAATGCCTGGAAGATGCCGTAAAAGTTTGGGTAAACGGAGATCTGGTCAATCACGGTTACAATGCTACCGCCACTAAAGGTCAAATTGCGTTGCAAGCCGAAGGTTCCGAGGTGGAATTCCGCAAAATTATTTTGACCCCAATCCAAGAATTGAATGAATAAAAATTTATAGAAGATCCAACCCTATATTACCAAAATAAGCCCCCACCGTCATCACGATACAGGAAATCAACACCCCTAAACTAATTGACCAGAAGGCTTTTTTCCGCTCTATCTTTAGTACATAAGCAGCAATGGTGGCTATATAGGCCCCTGTTCCTGGCAAGGGAATCATTACCAATATCATCAATGCCCAAAATCCATATTTTTCCATTTTGATCCCCATCCCCTTTTTTGCTCTCCTGGAGAGATTGATCACTCCTTTTCGATAAGTACGGCTCGGCCATAACTTTTGGCTGAAAGTTTCGATCAACCACATGAGCAAGGGAAAAATCAACAAATTGCCCAGCAATCCAACGGTAAATGCCAAAGAAAACGGCACATCCTTTAAAATGGCATAAGGTATACCGGCACGGGCCTCACCGAATGGGGAAATACTTATTAGGAAGGTATACAATAATTTTTCAAGCATCTTTTAAATGGCTAAAGAATATTAATGGCCTTATTAGACACAGCTGGGAAATTTGTCCTGGTAAAATTCTAAGTTGAATGTCAATGATTATTGGGGGGAATAATTTTGTTCTAGCTGATTAAATGATTACAGAAGCTCAATTTACCTGGGAACAGGTTTTATTGTTTGAGGAAAAATTATGCCTTGAAAAAAATTATGGACCGTTAATGGCAATATGGTGGTAAAAAACATTTCTTACAGAAAATAGCGGAAAATATTCCTGCAATAACCAAAAATTATTGCCTGGCTTTAACGGGAATTCTCCTATCTCAAAAATAAAATCCGAAAAGCATTTTTTCAGTAAGAGTGCTTTAGTGGAACTACCTAGGCCAACCCAGGTTGCACGCTCTTCTTTATTAACTTTGGACTCCTGGACAGTTGTACCAAATCCGGATTTAAAAGACGATCTTCCATTTATTATAGAAGATGCCGCTATGCCAGCGATCAATACCAGGGAAAATATGTTGACTCTGTATTCCATTAAGCCCGCAAAAGTAATCAATTTTATCACAATTAATTCATCCCGACAGTTAAATTTCCACTCATGGCTGAGAACTGTTCAATCCTTTGGAGCGGATGGGGACGTAGAGAGACCCCTTTTGATCCCCGGTGTCATGTCCTGAATTTAGTTGACACTTCCACTTAATATTTTTCTGTTCAAGCCATAAAACTTCCAGCTGGGTAAACATTACAATAAATGCTTTTGGCTATTTATTCAATTGCCGTTGGCTTTAGCCAACGGGAAAATGGACAAGTAATCCTTGCGGCTTTAGCCACATTATCCCGGATGGGCCGATTAATGGGGCTAAAGCCCGGATTTTTCCCCCTATTCCATTCCCCGCCCTGAAGGACAGGGCAATTAAAACCTTCAACTTCTCCATTCTTCTTCCCTACCTTCGGCAGGCAGACGACTTCGGTCTTCCAGCCTGTAATGTCTTCCCATGGTTATCAGTTTCTAAAGGCTTCGGTCTTCCCGCTTCTCTCTCCCCACCTTTAAAACGCAGGAAACTCCCTCAATTGCTTAAATGATCCCGCAGCGGCATTAAATTCGAGGCAAATATGTCGTTTCCCATTGGATATAGCCAGGTACTTAGCCCCAACAGTTTGATTATAGACGGCTATTTGCTCTGCTGTTTTTTGACTTAATTTAATATCCGGAGCTTTGCACTCCACAAGAAGAAAAGGGTTTCCTTCCCTGTCCAAAACCAATATATCAAAACGTTTTTGGATCTGATTGTACTTTATTCCCTTTTCCAGGGAAAAAAGGCTTCTAGGGTATTGCTTATGGGTGATCAGATAGTAAATTACATGCTGTCTTACCCACTCTTCGGGGGTCAGCATCAAGAATTTCTTTCGCAATGCATCAAAAATACTTAATTTCCCCTCCTCATCCTTTATCTGAAAATCGCAGGATGGCAGGTTTAAAGGTTCTTTCAAAAAAACGTAATGGTTTTCTATCATTATGCAAATATGGGTGCTTCAAATTTATAATTAAAATTACTTCCGAAAAATGAATTCAACCCTACTTATTCCCTTTCTCACTTGTCTTTCTTTGGGTATGGCCATGTCTTGCAAGAAAAAACAGCATGCGGATCTTATCGTGCATAATGGCAGCATATATACAGTGGATGGCAATTTTGAAATATCAGAAGCTTTTGCGGTAAGAAAAGGACGGTTTATTGCAACAGGAACCAATGAGGAAATTTTAAAGTATGAAGCCGCTGAAATCATAGACCTTCAAGGGGCTTTTGTCTATCCCGGCTTTATCGATGCACATGCCCATTTTCATGGATATGGAATCAGCCTTCAGGAGGCTGATTTAACAGGCTCCGCTTCTTTCGAGGAATTAATCAAAAGGGTTATAAAGCACCGTGAAGCAAATCCAGACCAGGCGTGGGTACTGGGAAGAGGTTGGGATCAGAATCTTTGGGAAGGAAAAGCTTTTCCAAATAAGGAAAAGTTGGACGAATTATTTCCGGATACCCCCGTGCTGTTGACCAGGATAGATAATCACGCTGCTCTGGCCAATCAAAAGGCATTGGACATGGGAGAAGTTACCGCCTCCACTTCTCTATTGGGTGGCAAGGTGATCATGGAAAATGGCCAACCTACCGGAGTGTTGATTGATAATGCCATTGGAAAAGTCTCCGGCAAAATCCCTGAAGTAACCGAGTCAGAAGCAAGAAATGCTTTGATCGCTGCCCAGGAAAATTGTTTTAAGGTAGGTTTGACGACAGTGGTGGACGCAGGATTGGACCGGGAGACGATTGATCTGATGGATAAAATGCACAGGGAAGGATCCCTCAAAATGCGCATTTATGCCATGATCCAACCAAGCAAAGAAAACAAAGATTATTACTTTGAAAAAGGACCCCACCAGAATGACCAACTGACCGTAAAAAGTTTCAAAATTTACGGCGACGGCGCACTGGGTTCAAGAGGTGCCGCTTTATTGGCCCCTTATCATGATGCCCCGGAAGAACAAGGATTTTTACTCCATACAAAAGAAAAATTTGAATCATTGGCCAGAGAAATACATCAGCACGGTTTTCAGTTGAATACCCATGGTATCGGAGACTCAGCCAACAGGACCATACTGAATATTTATGCCAAAATATTGAAAGGTGAAAATGACAGAAGATGGAGGATCGAGCATGCGCAGGTGGTCAACGGAAAAGATATCTCCAAATTTGGGCGCTACAGGATTATCCCTTCCGTGCAGCCTACCCATGCTACTTCCGACATGTATTGGGCCGAAGAGCGGCTGGGCCCAGAAAGGATAAAAGATGCTTATGTTTTCAAGGACCTTTTGGACCAAAATGGTTTTATTGCACTGGGTAGTGATTTTCCGGTAGAATCCATCAACCCCTTGTTTGGCTTTCATTCGGCTGTGGCCAGAAAGGATGCGGAAAACTGGCCGGAGAAGGGTTTTCAGGTGAAAAACAAATTGACAAGGGAAGAGGCTTTAAAAGGAATGACCATCTGGGCGGCCTATGCCAATTTTGAAGAAAAGCTAAAAGGAAGTATTGAAGCCGGGAAGTTGGCTGATTTTGTGATCATGGAGAGAGACATCATGACTGCTCCGGAAGAAGAATTAAGGGATCTTCCTGTCAAAAAAACTTATGTGGGCGGTGAAAGGGTTTATTGAATCCGGTATTTAATATAAAGTATATAGTATTGAGTTCCTCTGGAGCGCGTTTTGCGCACCATATCCGATTATATAAATATTGATTTAATTCTTTCTAAAATACCAAATAAGGCCGTACCCTATCCAGCCAATCCTCATTGAAAATTTTAATTTTCAGCAGGTCCTCCGCACTATTATAATTGCCGTGCTGCTTTCTGTAGGCCACAATTACTTTGGCAGGGCCATAGTTGATATAAGGATGTTCTGCAAGTTCACCCGCTTCCCATTCATTAACCTTTAATTTTTTATGTATGGCCGGTGTGAATGAAAAATATTCAAAGACCTTTTTGGCAACTTCTTCCGTAACCCCATACACCTCCAACAATTGTTGTTCCTGATGGAACCCGCCCAAACTTTCGCGGTATTTAATTATTCTCCCTGCAAGGACCTGCCCTATGCCAGGGACTACCTGCAAAACAATGGAATCTGCTTCTGAAAAAGCCATCAAATTGATTTTTGGCTCTTTGGGCTTTCTGTAGGTACTGTATTTTTTAAGAGTGTCCTGTTCATCTGTCATACTCAAATCAGCTTTAGTAGCATCCATTTCCACTAAACCTGAACGGTTCATTCCTGAAGCTTTAAGCAAATCCACTTGGCTTAAATAAGCTTGATAATGATCCTGAGTTGAAAACTTTATCATCCGGTTATATATTACGGGAATAAAATAAAGAAGAACAAGTACAGGGAAAACCAATAGAAATCCTCTGGATTCCCTTCTTGAAAACCCAAAATACAATTTCAAAAAATAAAGAAGTTTTCTTATCATTAGTCCAATGTGTAAGCACCATCATTAAAAAAGCAGTTAAAAGTAGTTAGAGAACATAAGTTAATGATTTTGGAATTATTTTCCAATTTTAACGATTATTGTATTATTGTACCAAATTAAAATTCGAATTCAAAAACCCCTTATTTAGACATATTATAAATTAAAGATAAGCGGTTGAATATGTTCAATTCATGATCATTCTGTGGTAAATTTGCAGAAGTAAATATTTCCCATAATGCAAAATAAATTTAGAGCTTTAAGTTTATCTTATAAAATTGCCCCTGTAGAGATACGAGAGATAATTTCTTTAGATGACACGGCCATCCAATCCATTTTAATTAAGTTAAAGGATTTTTTTAGTGTTACGGATACCTTGATTTTATCTACCTGCAATAGGACAGAAGTTTATTATTCCCATGAACTGGACTTGAGTACCGAAATAATCAAACTGATCGGACTGGAAAAAGGTTTGGAGGATGTGGTTTCCTATTTGGAGTATTTTAAGCTTTTCAATGATGACCGGAAAGCCATTCAACACCTGTTCAGGGTAGCGATGGGATTGGAAGCCCAGGTAGTAGGGGACATGCAGATCTCCAGTCAGGTAAAGCGGGCTTATCAAGCATCTGCTGATTCGGATATGGCAGGCCCTTTCCTACACCGCCTTATGCATACTATTTTCTACACCAACAAAAGAGTGGTACAGGAGACTCCTTTCAGGGATGGCGCAGCGTCCATATCGTATGCTGCGGTAGAATTGATTGAAGAACTTACTTCCAATACCTTTCAGCCACGGATCCTATTGATAGGGGTTGGTGAAATTGGGGAGGATGTGGCTAAAAACATGGTGCATATACCCGATGCTAAAGTCACCATCGCCAATAGGTCTTATCAAAAAGCCAAGGACCTGGCGGATGAATTTAATTTCAAGGTAATTCCTTTTGAGCGCTGTTATGAAGCCATGGAGGAAGCAGATGTGATTGTCTCTTCCATTATGAAATCTGAGCCATTTATTACAAAGTCTTTGGTCAAAACATTTGATATCAAAAGCTATAAGCTATTTGTTGATTTATCTGTTCCGAGAAGCATCGATACCTCTATAGAGGATGTCCCAGGAGCTTTATTGTATAATGTAGATAACATTAAAAGTAAAGCCAGCAAAGCACTTGAAAAAAGGCTGGCCTCCATTCCCAAGGTAGAATCCATTATCGAGGAAAGCATAGAAGGCTTTTATGATTGGAAAAAAGAATCGATGGCTTCCCCAACCATCAATAAACTTAAAAATGCACTGGAACTTATTAGAAAAGAAGAGCTGGAGAGATACCTTAAAAATGCGGACGTAAAAGAATATGCCATCATTGATAAGATCACCAAAAGCATGATGCAGAAAATCCTCAAAGTGCCAGTAGTTCAACTTCGGGCTGCCTGTAAGCGGAATGAGGCAGAGCAAATGATTGATCTGATTTCTGACTTATTTGATCTTGAAAAAGAAAAAATCTCCGATAAATCCTGATCATTTTTTACCCTTGTCATCTATTTTTCCTGATAAAATTAAAATGGCGTCCTTTTCCATATCCGGAGCATAGAATAATTTATTGGCTTAATAGCGCTTCTAAATACTCTTATTTTTGAACGTCTCCAGAATGACGGGAACCTGGCTTTTGGAGTTTCGGCTCAGGTTTTATAATCCAATAGGAAAACCTTTGAAATGCGGTATGTATACGCTTAATTTACCCACAAATTTAAATTAATATGATCTCAGAATTTTGTAAAAAGTCTGTCCTTACAGCAATTTTTATTAGTGCGATTATTCCTATAACCTTAGGCCAAACCTGGGAGATCTATGACGAAAACTATACGCTTATAAGGAAAATAGAGAACGATAAGATAAAGGTGTTGGGGAATGCTGTCAGGGTGAGCACCAAGGACAGTACCCTAAAGCTGCTGAGCAAGAGCTATGAGCCTATTTTGAGCATCAATAACGCTGAAGTTTTCCAATATCTGGAACCATGGATCATTATCACTGCTAAAGGGAAATTTGGGGCCTACCATGAATATGGGGAGGAGATATTCCCTACGGAATATGATGTGATAGAAACCTATTATAATCTGCTCTTAGCCAGAAAAGGAATTGCCTATTACTTATATGATAGAGGCCAAAAGACAAAAAAGGCCCTGGGTTCCTACGAATCCGCTCATATTGCCCAGAATGGGCAGATCATTGCCACAAATGCACAGGGTTACTATTTGCCTCTTTCTGAAAATCCGAATTATTCATATGAATCCTTAGAAAGTATCAATGGAAATGTGATCCTTTCCAAGGAGGCTACTGGTTATGGTCTCATCAACAGAGATGGGAACAATATCTTAGATCCAGTAATAGACGAAATTTCTTACTTGGGGGATAGTTTCTTTTTTGCAAAAAATGGCAAAGAATATATGCTGATCAAGGCAAAGACCAACAAAGCCCATATCCGTTATACCAGCTACCATAAAATCACCTTTGAAAAGGACGTGATACTGGAATATATACACGGAAAATTGCGAAGAGTGATGAAAAAGGACGGCATCCTCTTAGATGCCGTGGGCATGGAAACGGTAATCAAAACAGGCAAAAACCATTATAGTATATCTTTCAGAGATGGAAGGATTGGCTTATTAAACGATAAAGGGAACTGGGATGTCTCGCCTACCAAAAGCATCCAGAAACTTTTCCCCGGCAACGAGGGATTATATGGAGCCTTGATTGATGGGAAGTATGGATTTGTAGACCGGACTGGTAAGCTTAGAATTGCCAATAGATATGAACAAATCGGTAAGTTTTCCGAGGGGTTGGCACCAGTGAAAATCGGTGATCAATGGGGCTACATTGATCAAAATGATAAAATTTCCATTCAACCCCACTTTACGGAAGCCGGTGATTTCATGCGGGGAGTAGCTCTCGTCAAAAAAGATGGAAAAGCCAATTTGATAGACAAAGCCGGTAAGGAACTTCTTTCTGATTATTATGAGAGGATTTCTTTTACCGATGACAATTACTATTTAACGGAAAATAATTCCCTCTTTGGTTTGGCCAATTCTTTAGGCACAGAAATATCCATACCCAAATTTGATGAGTTGAGAAGGGAAGGTTATGATAAAATCCTGATCCGAAGAGGTGACAAATATGGTGTCATGAAAGAGACCGGGGAATATTCTTTGCCCATTTATTATTCAAATATCATTTTTGATCATGGTAATGATAAAATCCTGGCCGAAGAAGAACCTGTTCTTCCTGTACTTGTAGAAGAGGATAGCACAAAAAAAAATAAAAAAAAGGGAGTTTAATTCTCCCTTTTTTTTATTTTTTGTCTCCCTTGGATCTATCCCCGCTTTTCCCTTGGTCTGAACTGGCGATGGAATCCCGCATGCTGGTATCGGATTTTACGTTTTCCATTCGGTAATAATCCATTATACCAAAGTTACCTGTCCGGAAGGCTTCTGAAATGGCTTTTGGAATTTCCGCTTCTGCTTCGGTTACTTTGGCTTTCATTTCTACATTTTTTGCCTTCATTTCCTGCTCTAATGCAACTGCCATAGCTCTCCTTTCCTCAGCTCTTGCTTCCGCAACTTTTAGATCGGCTGAAGCCTGATCAATTTGAAGTTTTGCGCCAATATTGGTCCCTACATCTATATCGGCAATGTCTATGGATAGAATTTCAAATGCTGTCCCTGCATCCAATCCCCTTTCCAATACAAGCTTGGATATCCTGTCAGGATTTTCCAGCACACTCTTATGATTAGGGGAACTTCCTATAGAAGTAACTATTCCTTCCCCTACCCTGGCCAGAATAGTCTCTTCCCCTGCACCGCCTACCAGCTGAGCAATATTTGCCCTAACGGTAACCCTTGCTTTGGCTATCAACTGAATACCATCGGCAGCCACAGCGGCCACATTTGGTGTATTGATCACTTTGGGGTTGACGGATATTTGGACAGCTTCAAAAACATCCCGCCCTGCCAGATCTATGGCCGTGGCCTGCTTAAAGGAAAGGGAAATATTTGCTTTATCGGCAGAGATCAAGGCCCTGATCACTGTAGGAACGTTGCCTCCTGCAAGATAATGCGTCTCCAGATCATTAGTGGTCAGATTCAACCCAGCTTTGGTAGAGGTAATCAACGCATTGACAATTATACTTGGCGGAACCTTCCGGATTCTCATCCCTACCAACTCCAAAAGACCAACTTTTACATTGGAGAAAATTGCGGTAATCCACAAGTTTACAGGAACAAAATAAAGAAAAATAAAGAGGACAATGAGTCCTGCAAAAGCTATAAATAAAATGAACAATGAGTTTGAATCTTCCATAATTTATTGTTTGTTAATAATAATCCTATTGTTTTCCAATCTTGTAATATACACTTCTGTCCCTCTGGGGAGAAAGCCCCTTTCGGATTTGGCTTCATAAATTTTGTCCCCAAATTCCGCTTCTCCATACGGCTTAAAATCCGAAACCGTTTTTCCTTTCTGCCCAATTTCCAACCCTAACAACCGATCGTCAAAGCTTCTGCTTGTCATGGTCTCTTTCAAAGAGAATTTATTCCATACACCGGATCTGAATCCATAAACAATCACCAAAAGGTTTGCAATTACGGCAAGTACCAATAGGGAAAGGGCCACCTCATAATCAAAAGCCCTGAAACCGTAATAAATACCCACCGCCGTTACTATTACCCCTAAAACACCCACCAAGGTAGTTCCCGGTACAAAAAGCACCTCCACCAGGACTAAAATGATTCCAATTATCAACAGACTAATAAGAATAAACCACGCCATTTTAACTGATTTCTAATAAATGAATAGCTGAAAATAGGCAGATTTTTCCTGATTTGAAAGTGTTTTATTGCTGCAAATGAAAAACGTCAATTTAAGCTTCCGTCCCAGCAGTCTTTTAATAAGCTTTCGCAAATAAAACCCTTCCTTTAGAGAAACTGCCCGTCAGGACACAATGCCCCTCCTCTTCCATCTCTAGGTCCAACGGTATACAGCGAATGGTGGCTTTGGTCAATTCCTTGATCTTTTCCTCTGTCTCAGCACTTCCATCCCAATGAGCAGAAATAAATCCCCCCTTATTCTCCAATACCTCAGTGAATTCATCCCAGGAATTCACTTCAGTGGTCTTTTCCTTCGTTAAGTTAAATGCCTTTTGATAAATATTCTGTTGGATATCCTCTATAAGTTGCGTGATGAAATCCCCTATATCAGTTTCATTTAAGTCCACCGTTTCTTTGGTCAGCGTATCCCGTCTGGCTATTTCCAAGGTGTTTTTACCCAAATCCCTGGGGCCTATCGCTATCCTTACCGGAACACCTTTCAGCTCATATTCGGCAAATTTCCACCCTGGCTTAAAGGTGTCCCTATTATCGAATCTGACCAAGATGCCCAAAGGTATCAATTTATTCATTATCTCCTTTGCTTTCGCTGTGATCGCATCAAGTTCTTCATCGTCCCGGAATATTGGGACGATAATTACCTGAATGGGTGCGAGCTTAGGGGGTAAAACCAATCCATTATCATCGGAGTGGGCCATGATCAATGCTCCCATTAAACGCGTACTGACCCCCCAGGAAGTCCCCCATACATGATCCAATCCTCCCTCTTTGGTTGCAAATTTGACATCAAAAGCCTTTGCGAAATTCTGTCCTAGAAAATGGGAAGTACCGGCCTGTAAGGCTTTACCATCCTGCATCATTGCTTCTATGCAATAAGTCTCCTCTGCACCGGCAAATCTTTCATTTGCTGACTTTACTCCTTTGACCACAGGAAGCGCCATGAAATTTTCGGCAAACTCAGCGTACACATTCAACATCTGAATGGTTTCTTCCATCGCTTCTTTTTTGGTAGCATGGGCAGTATGCCCTTCTTGCCAAAGAAACTCGGTAGTTCTCAAAAAAAGCCTGGTCCTCATCTCCCATCTTACTACATTTGCCCATTGGTTGACCAAAAGAGGCAAATCCCTGTAAGACTGGATCCAGGTCCTATACGTATTCCAGATTACCGTTTCAGAAGTAGGCCTTACGATCAATTCTTCCTCCAATTTCGCTTCGGGATCTACGATTACGCTTTTTCCATCTTCGGAATTTTTTAGCCTGTAATGGGTTACCACCGCACATTCTTTGGCAAATCCTTCTACATGGCTCGCCTCCTTGGATAAATAAGATTTTGGGATAAAAAGCGGAAAATAGGCATTATCATGACCTGTCTCCTTAAACATTTTATCAAGTTGTGCCTGCATCTTTTCCCAAATGGAATAGCCGTATGGTTTGATGACCATACAACCTCTTACCTCCGAATTTTCTGCCAGATCTGCTCTTTTCACTAATTCATTATACCACAGTGAGTAATCTTCACTCCGTTTTGGTAATCCTTTGCTCATTATTTGTTTGTTGTATTAAAAAAAACTCTTATATTCGGATTGAATTTAAAAGCAAATATAAATTAAAATATAATAACCCTCTAGCTAATCCGACGTATATATAACAGGAAAATAAAATCTAACATTCATATGAACAATTTATCATCAATCCGGTACTTGGGCGTTTTCGCTTTATTGGGTTTAGCTTCTTGCAGCACCAATTACAGTGCTTTGAGGGGCGAATCTGATGGCCTTTACTTCATGGCTTCTGACGCCGAAGTAGCCACTGAGTTTGCTGTTAAGAACAACAATCCGGAGAATTTCAAACAACTTGAAGATATAAATGCTGAGGAGTACAATCAGGAAAATTTTTCAGCGAAAAATGTCAACCCAGAATATCTCGCCAAATACCAAAACAGCAATGAGCCTGTGGATGAAGGCACAGTGTATTTTGATGATGCTGAAGGGGATACTGTTCAGAAAGAAGACGGGGATATAAATATTTACAACAACTTCCGGGGTTATAATGCTCCCGGCAATATGAATTCCGGTTGGAACATGAATCCTTGGATGCTTAGTTCGATGTACATGGGAGGCTTTAGTCCAATGGGAATGGGAATGGGGGGCCTTTATGATCCTTTTTGGGGATCCGGCTTTGGTTTCCGTCCTGGTCTTAGCATGTCATTAGGAATGGGATTCGGAATGGGAAGTAGGTTCGGAATGGGATTTGGGCACCCGATGATGAGGTATGGTTATGGCATGGGAGGATTTTATGATCCATTTTACTCCCCATATATGGGCTATGGTTACGGATATGGAATGAACTACTACAATAGACCTATCATTGTCCTTCCTGGTGGATCAGAAAACCAAAGACAAATCGTCAGAGGTAACCGTCCTTCTAGAAGTTCCAATTTGGCTACTGATAGCAGAACAAGGGCTGCTAGGGATGTTGCATCTCCAAGTTCAACCAGGTCCACAGCAAGGAGAGAGGCAGTAAGTAGGAATACCCTTACCTCTACACCCAATACAAGGGCGAACAGCAGAAATGATTTCAGCCGGTCCCAAAATGATTACTATAATAATGCCACCGCAAGAAGTTCATCTGCGGCATCAGCAGCTCCATCAAGTAGAAACATCAATTCTCCAGCCATGAGCAGGAGTGGGAGTACTTCTAACAGAAATACATACACTTCACCGGAAAGGACCACAAGAACACAGGCCCCTTCTAATGTGAATACGAGAAGATCATCCACTGATAGCAGATCAAGGTATGCTGCACCAAGCAGAAGCTCTTCGCCATCATATAACAGAAGTTCTTCGCCCCAGTATAAAAGAAGTACTATACCATCCCATAATAGGAGTAATTACTCCACACCATCTAGAACAAGAAGTTCATCTCCATCCTACAGTGCACCACCGAGCAGAAGCTCTGGAAGTAGTGGAGGGGGAGCAACTAGATCATCAGGAGGAAGCTCAAGAAGAGGGAATTAATTCCCTCTTTTTTTTATTTTTTTACTTTTTTATGCTTTCACCCGTTTAAATCATAACACTTAATTTATTTTACGGCATGGAACTTGTCATTAAAAATGGCAAAAGTAACGGGCTTTCTTCAAAAGAAAATAAAGCCGAAATGAACCCCGTATTTTAAATACCTTTATCCATAAAACTTCGGGGGCCGCCGGAAGAATAAGTTACCCATGAGATTTCCGGTGACCCATATAAATCAATTATACCTATGAATTCAATAAAAAAAATAACGCTGGGAATTTCCGTAATAGCAATTCTTTCCATTAGTGATTCTTTTGCACAAGGTGGTTATTTTGAGGATGCGTTGAGATATAGCCAATATAGGTCTACCGGATCTGCCCGGATAATGGGTGTCGGTGGCATTCAGTCTTCACTGGGAGGGGATGTTTCCAATATACACGGAAACCCCGCAGGGCTGGGATTTTTCCGTAGGTCAGAATTTAGTTTAACGGGATCTTACAGCAACTGGAAATCTGAAACGAATTTCATGGGGCAGATCCAAAATGAATCCACCAATAACGTTGCCCTACCTAATCTAAGTGTGGTAATGAGTAAAGTAAAAGATCCCCTGGAAACAGGGAATTGGAGGGGCGGATCCTTTGGGATCAGCATTAACAGATCTCAGCTCTTTACCAATGATTTTGGCTATTTTTCAAGTAGCAGGGGGCCTAATACCTTATTGGACTTTTATGTTGATGATTACAATCAAATTGGTGAACCCGCTGTGGGTAGTCCGGCAGGCCTACCCTTAGATGCTGGTCTAATCTATAGTGACAATGGCCTTTTCCAGAAAGATACTGATTATGCTGTGAATAATCCTTTCCAGGATGAACAAGTAGAAAATGAGGGAAGTCAAACTCAAATCTCCTTTGCTTATGGAGGCAACTTTAAAAATAAATGGTTTGTGGGTGGTTCATTGGGAGTCACTTCGGTTAATTTCCTCTCCACTAAAACCTATAACGAGGAGTTCCTTGACGAAAATGACCTGTCCGCACTGTATTATTCCTTACAGGAAAACCTTTTACAGAATGGAACCGGAGTCAATTTAAACTTAGGTGTGATATATAAGCCAATGGATAATATCAATCTAGGCTTATCGTTTAAATCGCCTACCTGGAGTCGGATCAATGAAGAATTTGATGCGGATGTATTTGCTGAATTTTACGACTTAAACGGGGACCTGGAATTTGAAGAAGATGCATTAAGTGATATTTATCTTACTACCATCAATTTGAGAAGCCCCATGAAAATGAGTGCCGGAGGTACTTTTTTCTTTAATAAAAATGGGTTTATCTCCGCTGATATAGACTATGTAGACTATTCCTCCATGAACTTGTCTTCGCCTGACATTTCGATGGATGCTGAAAATGATGAGATTAGAAGAATTGCAGCAAGTTCTATAAACTACAGAGTAGGTGCTGAATACAGTTATAACATGTTTAGAATACGGGCAGGGGCAGCTTATTACGGTGATCCCATGAAGGACAGTGAGTTAGATCGATCGATGATGCAGTATTCGGGAGGTGTTGGAGTAAGGCTGCCCAACATGTATGTGGATTTTGGTATCATCCAAAATACTTACAATACATTTTATTCTTCCTATCCAGACGCTTCACTTACCTCCATTGACAACAAACAACTCACAGGCCTGCTGACCCTGGGGTTTAATTTCTAAAAAAAGTCATCAATTCCGACATCAGAAGCTCAGTGGAAACATCTTCTCCACTGAGCTTTATTTTTGCCTGATCGTAATAAAGGATTCTATCCACATATAAGTTTTTCAATTTAACCGTTATTTCTCCTGTATCCAACCCTTGGAACAAGGGCCGCATTTCAATATCACCACTTGTGAATCTTGCCATGATTTGAGCCAAAGGAACATCCAGAAATACAGAAATGGCCTGTTGATTGATCTTTTCCATATTTTCATTGAAACAAGGGGTACCACCTCCTGTAGCCAAAATAAAAGCCTCCTCAACCCGCATATTTCTATCCAGTACATTGGATTCCAAATTGCGGAAATACCCTTCCCCCTTTTGATGAAAAATGTCAGCCACAGACATCCCCTCCTGTTGCTCAATCAAATCGTCCAGATCGTAAAAGGGGAAACCAAGCTGCTCAGCCAATTCCTTTCCCAGGGTAGATTTGCCGCTTCCTGGCAAACCTACTAAAATAATCTTCGGGTTATTCATGGCGGAAAACGGGCTCTACCTCTGAAAATAAGGGGGTATTGTTATGATGGTATTTTTTTAGCACAGTACCATCTTTCAATAACAGGATCCCTGGATTTGACCGGATGATGGTTTTTACTACTGTGGCATCTGCCAAATAATAAGAGATATCCCAGCCCTGATTTACAAGCAGGTTTTTGATTTCCTCTTCCGAAGAGGCAGCTATCACTACTGGCTCTATATCAGAACCCTCCAGTTGGTTTATTAGATCGGTCAATAAATCTAAATTGTCTTCAGACATTTTGGAAATATTGCTGATTAGGACCAGAAGTTTGTTGCCGGAAATAATTTCCTCTGTAAAATCCCCCTGCTCATTCCATACAGCAAAATCGGAAATTTTGGGCAATGCTTCCGGATTCTTCAACTCCATATCGACAAATTCATAGGAGTCGTCACTTGGATATTGGTCGAAAATGGTTTCCTTCCCCTCTTTCTCCATCCTATAGCTGTATTCCAACGGCTCTGAAGGCTGCATGGCAGAAGGGATATGTACACCTTCCTTATACGCTCTAAAGTCAATAAACGGAAGGTTTCTAATGGCCATAATGGCGAGTGCAAAGGAGACAAGAAAAGATAAGAGTGCGATCCCTTTGAGCCAAGGGGAGGAACTTGTGGGCAGGTGATTTCTAAAAATAAACAAGAGGGAAATTAATACCAATAAAAATACATCTTTATAGAATGATTCCCATGGGGTTAATTTTATGGCATCTCCAAAACAACCACAATCTGTCACCTTATTAAAATAAGCGGAATAAAATGTCAGGAATGTAAAAAACAGGATCATCAGAGAAAGCAGGATCACCGTTAGCCTCAGCTTTACCCCTAAAATCAACATCACTCCCAATACGACTTCCAACACCACTAAAATTACAGCTAAAGAAAGGGATATTTCTTTAAAATAGGCAAAAAAAGGAGCAATGTCATAAGAGAAAACATCGAAATACTCTTCTAGTTTGATGGAGGTACCAACGGGATCATTTACTTTGATAAGACCGGAAAAGATAAAAAGTCCACCTACAATAAAGCGGGTCAGGGTTAATAATATTTGTTTAATCATGATATTCCTCTCTTAATTTTATTAGGCAAAATACAGCATAATTTATGATATCCTGATAATTTGCTTCAATTCCTTCTGACACCAAAGTCTTTCCTTGATGGTCTTCGATTTGCTTGACCCTATAAAGTTTCATCAGAATGATATCGGTCATTGAAGAAACCCGCATATCCCGCCAAGCTTCTCCATAATCATGGTTCTTATTTTCAAGTAAGGTCCTGGTCGCATCTACCCATTTGTCATACAATGGCTCCAGTTCATCGAATCCTATCTCCAATCTTTCATCATTTAAAAATGCTGATTGCATCAAAGCAATTAATCCATAGTTAACAATCCCTATGAATTCTTCCCGAATCGGCTCATTGACTTTTTGAGTCCCCTTGTCCTGAATGGAACGGATTCTTTGGGCTTTAATGAAAATCTGATCCGTGATGGATGGCAACCTTAGAATTCTCCAAGCAGTGCCATAATCTGTAGTTTTCTTCTCAAAGAGTTCTTTACAAAGGTTAATAACTTGATTATATTCGCTCACAGTTTGGCTTTTCAAAGCAATAAATATTTAATGGAAGAAAACTACAAAATTTCAGAAACCGAAGATAAATTATTTCCCCCAAAAATAACACTCAATTCAAGAGGAAAGCTTCTCTTGCTCGAAGAACCTTGGGTAATGGGCATCATAAATATCACTCCGGATTCTTTTTATCCCAAAAGCAGGATTCCCAAAGATAAAAATGAAATTCTGAAAAAAGCTGAGGAGATGGTTTTGGCAGGTGCAAAAATCTTGGATATAGGTGGCTACAGCAGCAGACCCGGAGCAGATGTGATCTCTGTAGAAGAAGAACTTATTAGGGTAGTTCCCGTAATTGATATTATCAAGAAGGAATTCCCAGAAGTACTTTTATCCATTGATAGTTTCAGGAGCAAAGTGGCAAAAGAGGCCGTGGAAAATGGAACGGATATCGTGAACGATATCTCCGGCGGAGAACTGGATCTGGAAATGATTCCCATAGTTGGTCAGCTCAATGTTCCCTATATCTGCATGCACATGCGCGGAAACCCTGATAATATGGGTAGTTTGACAAAATATGATGATCTGGAGAAAGAGATTTTAAATTATTTTAACAGCAAAATAATGAAATGTAAAAAATTTGGCATAAAAGATGTAATAATTGACCCAGGGCTAGGCTTTGCTAAAACTTTAGTGCAAAATTATAGGATTTTAAAAAATATTTCTTATTTTCAATCTATTAATACTCCTATTTTAGTGGGCTTATCCAGAAAGTCGATGATATATAAACTTTTGGGTACAAGCCAAGAGGAAGCACTCAATGGCACCACTGCCTTAAATATGGTAGCATTGATGAACGGAGCAAATATATTAAGAGTACATGATGTGAAAGAAGCTGTAGAAACAGTTAAACTATTTAAACAAATAAACGCTTGAACTTACTTTTCAGAATTGGTTTTATAGACATTTCCATTGTCAATATAATAGATATCACTTTGGTGAGCGTGCTGCTTTACCAGATCTATAAATTGATGAAAGGAAGTGTTGCCATAAAAATTTTTTTAGGTTTTTTGTCCATTTATCTGGTTTATTTGGTGGTACGTGCTGCCAAGATGGAATTGCTTACTATGATCCTTGGACAATTCATGGGCGTAGGTGTGATTGCCGCCATCATTTTATTTGCCCCGGAAATCCGTAAGTTTCTTATGATCATAGGAAAGTCCTCCATTTTTTCTAATGAGAATGTTTTGCAGGAATTATTGTTCTGGAGAAAAAAAGAAACTCAGGCCTTTAATATCACTCCCATTATGGAAGCTTCCAAATCCCTGGCAGGTACCAGCACGGGTGCTTTAATTGTCATTTCAAGAAATTCGGAGCTGAAATTTTATGCGGAAAGTGGTGATTTAATCGATGCCATCGTCTCCAAGAGATTGCTTATCTCAATTTTCAATAAATACAGTCCATTGCATGATGGTGCGGTGATTATTTACAATGGTAAAATCAAAGCGGCCAGATGCATTTTACCGGTTACGGAAAGGGATGTACCCGCTCAATTTGGTCTACGGCACCGTGCTGCCATTGGTATGTCGGAATCTACGGATACACTGGTATTGGTCATTTCAGAAGAAACAGGCCAGGTATCACTTTCCAAAAACGGTAAAATCCTGCATAACCTTTCTTTACAGGAAATCCGTGAAATGGTGAATCAATATCTGACCGGCGAGGATATAGATGCTAAGTTTGAAACGATCAATTCTTTTGAAACCAGAAAAGTAAAAAAGAAAGTAACAGAAGCATAAAAGAGGGTACGGGCAGGTGATCCATTAAAAAACGGATGCCCGTAATCACCATACATTATTTTCAGTTATAAAACTCCCAATTCCTTTCCTACTTCTGTAAAAGCTACAATAGCCTTGTCCAAATGCTCCATTTCATGACCAGCAGAAATTTGTACTCTGATTCTGGCCTCTCCTTTTGGCACTACGGGAAAATAAAATCCAATTACATAAATCCCTCTCCTTAATAATTCCTCAGCCATTTTTTGTGAAAGAACCGCATCATATAGCATAATGGGGACGATAGCATGTTCCCCTGGCTTTATGTCAAATCCTGCTGCTTTCATTTCACCCCTAAAATATTTGGTATTTTCCTCCAGCTTATCCCTTAGTTCGGTCGTCTTGGATAAAAGATCGAAAACTTCAATAGAAGCTCCTGTAATTGAAGGTGCCAATGTATTGGAAAAAAGGTAAGGCCTGGATCTTTGCCTTAAAACATCAATAATTTCCTTTCTCCCTGAAGTAAATCCTCCCGAGGCCCCACCCAAAGCTTTTCCTAAAGTCCCTGTAATAATATCCACCTTACCCATCACTCCTTTTAACTCATGGACTCCTCGTCCTGTTCTCCCAACAAAACCCGTTGCATGAGATTCATCAGACATGACCAAAGCCTGGTATTTTTCTGCCAATGCTACAATTTTATCCAATTGTGCCAATGTACCATCCATAGAAAACACGCCATCGGTTACAATGACTTTTTGAGCAGCTTCTTTGGACCCGGCATTTATAAGCTGCTGCTCCAAATCTGCCATATCGTTATGCTGGTAACGAAATCTCATCGCCTTGCACAACCTTACTCCATCTATGATGGAAGCATGGTTCAGGGCATCCGAAATAATTGCATCCTCTGATCCGAAAATGGGTTCAAACACCCCTCCATTGGCATCAAAAGCCGCAGCATAAAGAATGGTATCTTCCATCCCTAAAAATTCTGATATTTTATTTTCCAGCTTCTTATGAATGTCTTGTGTCCCACAGATAAACCTCACCGAGGACATCCCAAAACCATGGGAATCGATAGCATTCTTTGCCGCCTCAATGATCTGTGGGTGGCTGGATAAGCCCAGATAATTATTGGCACAAAAGTTAAGCACTTTATGGCCGTCTGAAGTGGTAATTTCTGCTGATTGAGGTGAAGTGATTACCCGCTCTTCCTTGAACAATCCAGCATCCTTAATGTCCTGAATTTCTTTTATTAATTTAGGTTTTAGCGCATCGAACATTTTATTTTAATTTAATTTAAGATAAACCCATCTATTTTGATTATAATAAATGCAGGAATGGATAAAATAGGAGTCAAGGAATTTGTTAATTTTACATTTATCATGCCCAAATATAATCAAATCCCTTAAGCAATTTATTCTTAAAGAAGATCGGACTGACTTAAAAAATGGAGAGAATATTAATTACAGGTGCTGCTGGGCAACTAGGGTCGGAGTTAACTCAATCACTCACTGATATCCATGGTGGTGAAGCAGTCATTGCTACTGACATTCATCAAGCTGAAAGCGGTAAATTCCCCTATTGCCGTTTCGCAACCTTGGATGTTATGGACAGGGACGGCTTGGGCAGACTCATTAAAGAAGAAAACATAAAACAAATTTACCATTTAGCGGCCATCCTTTCCGCTGCAAGCGAGAAAAACCCGCATTTTGCTTGGCAGGTTAATATGGAAAGTCTACTGTACGTATTGGAATTTGCCAAAGAGCTAAATTTGGAGAAAGTATATTGGCCTTCATCTATTGCCGTATTTGGGCCCCATAGCCCCCGTCATAATACTCCCCAACACTGCATTATGGATCCTGATACTGTTTATGGCATTTCCAAACAAGCCGGTGAAAGATGGTGCGCTTATTATTTCCAGCAACATCAGGTAGATGTAAGAAGCCTGCGCTATCCCGGGTTGATAGGTTATAAGTCCCCTCCGGGTGGGGGCACTACTGACTATGCCGTAGATATTTATCATAAAGCTATTGTAGGAGAACATTTTGAATGTTTCTTAAGTGAGGAAACTTATTTACCGATGATGTATATGCCCGATGCCATCAAAGCTACCATAGACCTTATGCAGGCTCCAAGAGAAAATATAAAGATCCGTTCCAGCTATAATTTAGGTGGGATAAGCATTTCGCCCAAGGAACTCTTTCAAAGCATTAAGGAACATTACCCACCTTTCCAAATCAGTTACAAACCTGATTTCAGGCAGAAAATAGCAGATTCCTGGCCCAATAGCATTGATGATTCTGCCGCCAAAAATGACTGGGGATGGCAACATGAATTTGGGCTGAAAACAATGACAGAAGATATTTTCAAAAATTTACCTGAATATTTGCCTTATTTTAAACAAAAATCATAAAATGAAAACAATTATATACCTATGAAATCAATTATGGCGTGGACAATGAGCCTAGTGCTATCGTAACCACTCTAATTGATGAAAATAATAAAACGCCAAAAACATTTATATAGGAGAGGAGGTAAATGTTGCGGAATTTTTCCACATTCTGACGTTAAAAAACCCATCAAAACAGATAACCAGATAAAAAAGCCCCTATTATCCAAAGGTTACCTTAATTTTTGTATATCCTTAGATAATTATTTATATTCGATCATGGAATTAATGACTCGTCGGACCTTTATGAAATACAGTGCCGGAGCTGGTGCAGGTTTATTCTTTGCTCCACCCGCCTTTGGCCTGCAACAGGCTTCTACCCGCTTATTTAAAATCAGCTTGAACCCTTTTGCCATAGGAGTTAGTATCAGCCAACAGGAATTATTGCCAATAGCCATCAAACACGGCTTTGAGGCCATTTTACCCATTCCTGCACAATTAGCGGATATGGAGGCAGACCAAAGGTCAGAACTCCTAGAGAAAATGAATTCCAATGAAATTTCATGGGACGCTGCCGGATTGCCTGTCGATTTCAGGAAAGACGATGAATTATTCAAAGAGGGGATGACCAACTTACCCAAACTGGCCACAGCGCTACAAAAAAGTGGGGTTGACAGAATGTCCACATGGATCATGCCTACAGATCAAGAGCTGACTTATTTGGAGAATTTTAAAAGACATGCCTACCGGCTCAAGGAAATCACGACCATACTGGAGAACTATGACATTAAACTTGGGCTAGAGTATGTAGGTCCTAAAACATTGACCTCCATGAATAAGTACCCGTTTATCAGCAGTATGAAGGAAGCATTTGAACTGATCCATGAGATCAATGTCCCAAATCTTGGAATTCAACTGGATAGTTTCCATTGGTATTGTGCAGAGGAAAGTATTGCCGACATTGAATCATTGACCAATGAGCAAATTATAACCTGTGACCTCAATGATGCCACGGCAGGACGTACAGTGGCGGAACAAATCGACGGAGAGAGGGAGCTGCCAGGAGATTCTGGGGTCATTGATTTAGCAGGCTTCTTGAAAGCTTTGATAAAAATCGGATATAATGGCCCTGTAAGAGCAGAACCCTTTAATGCAAAATTGAACAACATGGATGATGAAGAGGCCATTTTGGCCACTTCAAATGCCATGAAAAGCACTATCAATAAAATTTGATTTTTAGAGCCTTATTGCTTCCATTCCATCATTTAGGCTTTGCTTTATCCAAAATTTCTTCCTCTTGAAATCCTACAACCAACTGCCCATCAGGAAATTGAATGAGGGGCCTTTTAATCATGCTACTGTTTTCTGCAAGGATTGGAAGTGCGGTGTCCTGATTTTCCAATAAGGATTTTTGTTCAGTTGACAGCTTTTTGAAGGTTGTCCCTTTTCTATTAATCAATTCTGCCAAACGGGCCTGATCTAAGAAACCTTTAAGTAGGTCAATATTCGGCTCTTCCTTTTTATAATCAATGAATTCATAAGATATTCCTTCCTTTTCCAGCCATTGAAAGGTTTTTTTCATGGTGTTACAATTTTTTATTCCGAATACTTTAATACCCATTCCTATCCCATTCTAAATTTAACATATTTTAATTGTCGCTGGCATCTTTCTTGTGCGCTAAAAAGCAAAATTATAAAGAAAACAAAAAAAACAACATTATGATTTATTCAAAGTTATCAAAAGTTTTTGCTCTTTCTGCATTCCTAATAGTTTTCGCATTTGGAGCAATGGCACAGCAGCAGGTACCCTCTGCCCCTCAGGAAATAAATGAGGATTTCACAGATGAAGAAATTGAGACATTTGTTAAAATCAACATGGAAGTTATTCCTATCCAACAAGAAGCGGAAGGTGAAATGATTGAAAAGATTTCCGAAAAAGGAATGGAAGTCAATCGGTTTCAAGAGCTAGCACAAGCCCAACAGACAGGGAAAAT
>JBBDSC010000127.1:0-34784 GCA_040905145.1 Anditalea sp. | reverse complement strand
AAAAAAACTCAAAACTTTAAATTTATGTCTGGTTCTTCGATTAAAAAGAAAATCTTTTTATTTGTCCTGATTGGCGTTTCGGGTTTAATAGTAGCATATGGAGTATACCATAATACTTCTAAAGAAAATCAGCATGTAGATTTCAACACACAGATCCGACCTATCCTCAATAAGAAGTGCATCACTTGCCATGGTGGCGTGAAACAATCCGGAGAGTTTAGTCTCTTATTTCCATCAGAAGCACTGAGGCCAAATGAATCAGGCAAGCCTGCCATTGTACCGGGCAATCCGCAGGAAAGTGAAATGATCCGCCGCATAAAACATCATAATCCGGAAGTGCGTATGCCGCCTGAAGGAGAGCCACTGCCAAAGGAAGAAATAGAAATGCTCATCCGCTGGATTGAACAGGGTGCCCAATGGCAGGATCATTGGGCATTTATAAAGCCTGAACCTGTAATTGTGCCGGATTTTTCTTCTGAATGGGGAAATAATGAAATTGATCAATTTATCAATAATAAGCTGAAAGAAAATAATCTTCAGCCCTCGATGCAGGAAGATAAAGCCACCTTACTTCGGAGAGTTAGTTTGGATCTTACGGGTTTACCTCCCACATTGGAAGAACTTAAGATTTTTCTTGATGATGAGAGTCCAAAGGCTTACGAAAGAGTAGTCGACCGCCTGCTGGCTTCACCGCATTACGGCGAGCGTTGGACTGCTATGTGGATGGATTTGGCCAGATATGCGGATTCTAAAGGGTATGAAAAAGATGGACCACGTAATATTTGGCAGTACCGAGATTGGCTTATTAAATCTTTTAATGAGGATAAACCATTTGATGAATTTACCATTGAACAATTGGCCGGTGACTTGTTGCCTGGCTTTAGCGATGAGCAGGTAATTGCCACTGCTTTTCACCGCAACACCATGAATAATGATGAAGGTGGTACGGATGATGAAGAGTTCAGAGTGGCAGCCGTCTTGGACAGAGTAAACACTACCTGGAATGTGTGGCAGGCTACTACTATGGAATGTGTGCAGTGCCACAGCCATCCTTATGATCCAATCCGGCATGAGGATTATTATAAATTTTACGCTTATTTTAATAACACAGCCGATGAGGATGTTCCAAGTGAATCACCTAATTTAAAAACTTTTACTACAGAAGAAGATCAAAAAAATTTAGAGAATATTAAAAAATGGGTAATTCAGAATACCCCTTCTGCAGATGGGGAGCTGGAAAAGGCACAGGATTTTGTAAATTTGGTTAAAACAACAGAACCCAAGATAAATGCA
The DNA here is from genome assembly GCA_040905145.1 of Anditalea sp. Classification (GTDB taxonomy): domain Bacteria; phylum Bacteroidota; class Bacteroidia; order Cytophagales; family Cyclobacteriaceae; genus DATGMS01. The sequence goes on along the minus strand of JBBDSC010000127.1, from coordinate 33,491 downwards.
CATTCCTTTGATCAGATTATGAAGGGATCATTATTCAGTGATGCTAAATACTTGTCTGTAGAGCCTGGCGGACATGCCAGAATTAAACATGTGCCTCTCAATGGGAAAAACCTCATGTATGCTAGCTATAATGCTGACAGAAATACAGGGATGGTGGAGATCAGAATGGATAGCCCAACAGGAGAGTTATTAGGCATGTGGCATGTAAAGAAGAATAAAGGAAAGGGGAAGTTTGAAACCATTGGCATCCCTATCAAGCCTATATCGGGAAGTCATGATCTGTTTTTTGTATATAAAGACCCTGGGCAGAACGGATTTGTTTGCACTATAGAGTGGGTATTGTTCTTTGAAGCCTTACCTGGTCAGGATCAGTCCGGTTACGGTGTAGCTAAAAATAAGTTATTCAGTCTGCTGAACAGTCAGGAAGTAACTGCTACCCCTGTCATGGTGGAGCTTGAAGAAGGTTATCAGAGAAAAACGCATGTTTTTGAACGGGGCAACTGGATGATGCAGGGCGATGAAGTAGAGCCGGGGGTGCCAGAAGCATGGAATTCCATGCCGAAAGAGGCCCCTCAGAACCGCTTGGGCATGGCAGAATGGTTGGTAAGTAAAGATAATCCCCTAACTGCTAGAGTGATGGTCAACCGTCTATGGGCGCAGCTATTCGGCACAGGCATTGTAGAAACCATAGAAGATTTTGGTTCCCAGGGCTTTGATCCGTCACATCCTGAACTGCTAGATTGGCTGGCACAGCAGTTCATGTTTGAACATAACTGGAGCATCAAAAAGCAGCTCAAGCAGATGGTGATATCCGCTACTTATCGTCAGTCTTCTAAAGCCACACCTGAACTGCTGGCGAAGGATCCTGATAACCGACTGCTGTCCCGTGGTTCAAGAGTACGTCTGAATGCTGAACAGATCCGCGATCAGGCTCTGGCTGTAAGTGGGTTGCTGAGTGATAAAATTTACGGTCCTAGCGTAATGCCACCTCAGCCGAAAGGTTTATGGCAGATTGTATATAGTGGCCTTGAATGGAAGACCAGTGAAGGGGAAGATAAATACAGAAGAGGACTCTATACTTACTGGCGTAGAACGAGCCCTTATCCTTCTATGACTACCTTTGACAGCCCAAGCGGGGAATTCTGTGTTACACGGCGTATTGATACAAATACGCCACTACAAGCTTTAGTTACGCTGAATGATCCTGTTTATATAGAAGCAGCTCAAGCTCTGGCCAAGCGCGTGCTGGAAGAAAATAAGGGCCAGGTAGAAGAGCAGATCAAAGCGAGTTACCGTCTAGCTATGGTCAGAGAGATTGATGCAGCAAAACTCAAAGACCTACAACAGCTATATGAACGAGGCCTGGATAATTTTCAAAATGATTCAGAAGCAGCAGAGAATTTGACAGGAAAGAAAGATATAAAGTTAGCAACACTAACGGTAGTGGCTAATGCCATTATGAATTTGGATGAATTTATTACTAAGTAACATGGATATATTTCAGGAATTACAATACAAGAAACTACAATTTGAAACCCGGCGGCATTTTCTGAAGAAATGTAGCTCTGGTTTAGGAGCCATCGCTCTCGGCTCATTGATGGGATGTAATCCATTTCCTTCTAATAAGCCGAGAACCACGTCTGTAACAACGAGCAACAATGACATGTTCGCTCAATTAGCTCACTTTGCTCCAAAGGCAAAGCGAGTGATATACTTGCATATGGCAGGGGCTCCATCACAACTGGAACTGTTTGATTATAAGCCAGAGCTGGCAAAGCTTCATAATCAAGATTGTCCTGCGTCACTGCTGGAAGGGAAGAAATTTGCTTTTATACGGGGAGTTCCTAAGATGCTGGGGCCTCAGGCAATATTTAAATCATGTGGAGAGTCAGGCATGATGATTTCCAATCATCTTCCTTATTTTTCTTCTGTAGTGGATGATGTAGCTCTTATCAAGTCTATGCATACGGATGAGTTTAATCATGCGCCTGCTCAATTGTTTATGCAAACGGGTAGCGCTCGTTTGGGAAAACCTAGTATGGGTTCATGGTTAACATATGGCCTTGGTTCAGAGAATGAAAATTTGCCTGGGTTTATTGTGCTCGTTTCCGGTGGTAAAACTCCTGATGCCGGTAAAAGTATTTGGGGTAGTGGCTTTCTTCCGTCTATTTATCAGGGAGTACAATGTCGTTCTGAAGGTGATCCTGTGTTGTATGTTTCTAATCCAAGTGGCATTAGCAGCAGTTTGCGACGCAAGACTCTGGATGCTATTAACAGTATCAATGAGAAAGAATATAATGATTTAGGTGATCCTGAGATTTTAACCCGTATTTCACAATATGAGATGGCTTTCCGAATGCAAACCACTGTACCCGATGTAATGGATATTTCAAAAGAGCCTGAATATATTCATCAGATGTATGGTACTGAACCTGGCAAATCTTCTTTTGGCAATAATTGTTTGCTGGCCAGAAGGCTTGTAGAGCGAGATGTACGTTTTGTGCAATTATATGACTGGGGTTGGGATACTCACGGAATCGACAAGAGTATGGCATTAGAAGTAGGTTTTAAGGAAAAATGTCTGCAGGTGGATCAGCCTATGACTGCTCTTATCAAAGATTTAAAACAAAGAGGATTACTGGAAGAAACTTTAATTGTCTGGGGCGGTGAATTTGGACGTACACCTATGCAAGAAAGCATGAATGGGAAAGCAAGGCCTTTCATGGGAAGAGATCATCATACGGAGGCCTTTTCAGTTTGGATGGCTGGTGGAGGTGTGAAAGGAGGCGTTACTTATGGAGAAACAGATGAAATAGGGTACTATGGCATAAAAGACAGAGTTCATATACATGATCTGCAGGCGACAATTCTGCATTTGATGGGGATGGATCATGAAAGGCTTACCTACTCGTTTCAGGGAAGAGATTTTCGTCTGACAGATGTAGCAGGAAATGTTGTGAAGGATATAATAGCATAAAATGGATCAAGAAATTCGGTTAATAAACATGTGCCGGCTAGTGTAACGATTATTAAATAAGTGAACTAATTCATACTATCACTATTCATTTTTAGGCATGTTTTTATCATTAGAAGCCAGGTGATAGTATGAATAATTAAGTATGCCTACTTAGCAATCATTACACTAGTGTGAAGATTTTTATATAAACGAACTAAATTAAATTTATTTTTTAAATTTGATTCATGGCTCGAACAGGAAAACCTCTTGAAATCCCAGAAAGTGATCTGGCAGAATTAAAAAGTATGGCCCGCTCGGGCAAATTGGATTACCGTTACGTTATCCGTTCACGGATCATCCTTGGACTGCATGCAGGGAAAAGTTACGACCAGGTCCAGGAAGAGCTTTCCGTTGGCAGGGAAGCTGTGGCAAAATGGAAGGCCCGGTATTTAAGCAAGGGGCTGTTGGGCCTCAAAGATATGGCAGGCCGGGGCAAGAAACCAATCTACAACGATGAGCTCAAGGCAAGGGTCATCCAGAAAGCATGCGAAAAACCTGCGGGCGGCTATACAAACTGGAGCCAGCGGAGGATAGCCAAAGACCTTGGCGTAAGCCAGACAACGGTGCATAAAATATTGAAGGAAAATATTTTAAAACCCCATAAGGTGGAATACTGGTGTGGGAAAAGCACTGATCCTGAATTTGAGGAAAAGATGCTGAAAGTGATAGGGCTGTACATGTCCCCGCCGGAAAATGCACTGGTCATCTCCGTAGACGAGAAGACTTCTATCCAGGCACTGGATCGCTCCCAGCCGGAACTTCCTTTAAGGGCCGGAAATCCAAAAAGGCTCACGGCCACCTACAAGCGGAATGGAACAGTATCCCTGATTGCCGCACTGGCGGTGCACCAAGGTGAGGCCACAGCAGATACAATAGACAAAGACAACCATGAAAACTTCTTGAAATTCCTTAAAAAAATATATCGAAAATACCCTAAAAAGCACCTCCACATCATCGTAGACAACCTGAATGTACATAAGCACCATAAAGTAAAAGAATGGGTATCATCTAAAAAACGGATGACAATGCACTTTACGCCCACCTATTCTTCCTGGCTGAACCAAATAGAAATCTGGTTTAACATCCTTAGCAAAGACGTGCTTAAGGGTGGGGTTTGGCATTCAAAGCAACAGCTCATCGACCAGCTGTTGGAGTATGTCAAAACTTATAATGAAACGAGGGCCAAGCCTTTTAAATGGACCTACAGCCCCAATAGTTCGTCTTTTAATAAATCTTCACACTAGAGGTATTTTAAATACTTTAGCAATAACCCATTGTAAGTACTATAATAAAAGAGGATTTTGTCATAGAAATGATTGACTAAAAAAAGCCATTGGTTTTTGCAAGTCGGTAGTATTTAATTTTTTATTAAAAATTATTATGGGTTTGTATTCCCCATGAGCTATATTAGGAAAAGTAAAATTCATAAGCTATCATTATACGGAGATTGACCATCTTATTATTTTGTGATAAAGTGACGGGGCTACTATAAATGAGAGGAAGGATCTTGGGGGTATGGTATGTACTTCTGCTGCTAATCGTGAAGTATTTGAGGGGTTTAATAAAATCTGGAGCATGTCCTCCCATGAGGAATATCATGCAGCTATTGATCGGAAAAGAGATAGAAGTTTGGAAGCAGGAACAAAAACAAATGGCTTAAAAACAGTAAATACTTTTTGCACCAAAAGATAAAATAACGTTCAGTAAACAGCAATCCGGTTGATTAAAACACTTTTTGATGGAAGGAAGAATATGGATTTTTGGCGGAACGGATTTTACCCCTTTTCACAATACCATTAAAAATGGTATGGAGTGAATATAATAATAAAATGCAGATAACCTAAACTTAACCCACAATTAAAAAAGTATGAAAAAGCATTATTACAAACTATTGAAAGTGGCCAATTATTCATGTATTGGGATTTTATGTCAGCTTCTATTGGTTGACTTATGTCTTGCGCATGCCACTGGAGGACAACAAGCAAGCAATATACCCGCTATTCTGAGAGAGGCGGAGATAAAAGTTTCAGGTAAAGTAACCTCATCAGTTGATAATGAGGGCTTACCTGGTGTAACTGTATTGATAGAGGGTACTTTCACTGGAACTGTAACTGATATAGAGGGTAATTATAATATTACAGTACCCAATGAGGACGACATATTGGTGTTTTCATCCATTGGTTTTATTTCTCAGGAAGAGGCGGTGAATGGTAGGTCAGTGATTGATGTTGTTTTGACACAGGATACCCAAAATCTTGATGAAGTAGTGGTGGTGGGATACGGAACACAAAGCCAAAGAGAGGTGACCGGTTCGATTGCCACTTTGGAAGCAAAACAATTAGAAGACCAGCCAGTAGGGCAGTTTGCCCAAAAACTCCAGGGTAGGATTCCAGGAGTACAGATCAATCAATCTTCGGGAACACCGGGCAGTGGCATAGCCATCCGCATCCGGGGAGCTGCTTCCATCAATGCGGGAAATAATCCTTTGTTTGTGGTGGATGGTTTTCCCATTGTAGGTGATATCAATAATATAAACCCCAACGAAATCGAAAGCTTTTCTGTATTGAAAGGAGCTTCAGCTGCTGCGCTTTATGGCTCCCGTGCAGCCAATGGCGTGGTTTTAATTACAACCAAAAAGGCTAAACAAGGAGAGACAGTTGTCCAGTTTAGTGCCACCTATGGTGTTTCACAAGTGCCTCAGAGGGGCCGGGCCGATTTAATGAATGCACAGGAGTTTCTTCAGGATAGAAAAGAAATATTTGAAGACAAGATAAGATATGAGGGATACACCGGAGAAATACCGGAGTTGTATCAGAACCCTGAGGGATATACTGGTAAAAGTACTGACTGGTACGAGGAACTGTTACAACCGGGAAGTACAAAAAATTACAACCTGTCTTTTCTTTCCGGAACAGAAAATTTTAATTCTGCTACTACAGTAGGTGTTTTTGATGAAGATGGCGTAGTAATCAATACTGGTTTCAAACGCTATTCTTTACGGTCAAACAATGAATATAAAGTAAGTGACAACATTAGAGTGGGATTAAATGTTGCTCCCACCTATCAAACCCGTTTAAACCAAACCACTGATGGGTTTTATAATATATTGTATTCAGCGTTGATCACCCCTCCTATCTTTTCACCGGATGATACCAATGAGGATGGTTCACAAAAACTGAGTTTTACAGGGCCTGGTTTATTTACCTTTCCCAACTGGAAAAAGACGATGTTGGAAACAACAGATCGATCCAGTGAAAACAGGTTGCTGTCAAATGCTTATGTGGATGTGGATTTTTTAAAAAATTTCTATTTTAAAAGTTCAATTTCCCTGGAGATGGGAAACAGCAAGCGGAGGATATTTAATCCTTCTACTACAGGAAGCATATTTGCCCCTCCTCCTAGGATGGCTACTGCTTCATATGCCAATTCAGCTTATGATTCATGGTTGAGCGAAAATACCCTAAATTTTACTAAAACTTTCGAAAGCCACCATATAGATGCATTGGTAGGGTATTCAGCGCAGAAATTCAGACTGGAAAATAATTTGCTTACCGGTACAGATTTTCCGGATGACGATGTTACATGGATAGATGCTGCTGCCATTAGATATGGGAACAGTAATGCCACTGAATGGGCTTTACTTTCCATGTATAGCCGTTTAAACTATAATTACAAAGGTAAATATTTACTCTCTGCATCAGTTCGGCGGGATGGATCTTCCAGGTTTGGGTCGGAAAACCGTTGGGGAACATTTCCCTCCATATCTGCCGGATGGATTATATCTGATGAGAATTTTGCTAAAGGGTTACCCAGTCTTAGTTTTATGAAGCTAAGGGCTGAATACGGATATGCAGGAAATTTTAATATTGGAAATTATAGTCAGTTTGGGAATATTTCTTCCACCAATTATGTGTTTGGCAATTCACTTGCGCAAGGAAGAAGCCCCGTTTCCATCGGCAATCCGCACTTAACCTGGGAAACTACGCGGGGGATGGATATAGGTTTGGATGTTGGTTTATTTAATGACAGGATCACTTTTACAGCGGATTATTATGATAAAAATACTACCGATATGCTGTACCAGGTAGATATTCCCTATGGAACAGGCTATCCCAATATACAAGATAATATAGGTGAATTTCATTTTTGGGGATATGAGTTTGGCGTAAGTTCCCAAAACTTAAGCGGGATTTTTTCATGGAGTTCCGACCTTAACATTTCCTTTAACCGAAACAAGGTAATCAAATTAGGCACCAATGACACGCCAATAGGTGGTATTGGTGAATATTCATCTGGGATATGGAAAACAGAAGTTGGATATCCTATAGGACAATTTTATGGATTTGTGTTTGATGGTATTTACATGACCCAGGAAGAATTTGATTCCCAGCCAAAGCACCTTACTTCAGCAGTAGGAACAATAAGATTTAAAGATTTAAATGAGGATGGGGTTATAACTAGTGATGACAGGACCTATATTGGCAATCCTAATCCAAAATTTTTCTTTGGTATCAATAATACCTTTGCCTATAAAAGGTTTGATATGAATATTGTTATGTCCGGTGCTTATGGTGGTAAAATGTACTACTCTTTGGCAGAATGGTCTGAAACATTGGAGGGGATCTTTAATGTCGAAAAATACATGAAAGACAGATGGCGTTCTCCTGAAAATCCCGGTGCAGGCATAATTGGGCGTTCACTGTCAGGGACAACCGCCTTTCCAAGGACCAATCAGGATAGATTGGCGCTCGATGCTTCTTATTTAACGGTAAAAAATATCACCTTGGGCTATAACCTGCCAACGATTACAAGCCATGTTAGTCAAACAAGGATTTTCCTGAGTATCCAACAAGCTTTGGTCATCACTAAATATAAAGGAGCCAATCCTGAGGCAAGTCTGCACGGTTTAAACGGCCTTAGGGAAGGTGTAGATATTAGCCCTTATCCAATACCAAGAACTTATGCCTTGGGAGTGAATGTAAATTTTTAATTTAATTTAACCAAAGATATGAAAAAGCTAATTTATATATTGATAACAGTTCCTTTGCTCTTAACCTCCTGTTCGGAGAGTTTCCTGGATTTGGTGCCTGAGAGTTCGATTACAACTGGGAATTTTTACAAAACTGAGGCTCAATTCGATCAGGCATTGGTAGGGGCTTATGCAGCAATAAGAGGTGCAAAAGGTTCAACTGCAGCCTGGACGATGGGTGAAATGCGGTCCGATAATACGCATTTGGAATTTAATATTACTAATCGTGGAGGTGGTTATGTGGAAAGAGAATATACAGATTTCTTTTTAGATAACAATCAAAGCAATCTCGTAGCCAGCAAATACAATTCATGTTATATTGGGATTGGACGTGCCAATGAAATTCTGGGATTTATTCCAGATGCAGCTCTAAGCCAACAAGCAGCAGATAATATTACAGGACAAGCCAAATTTTTAAGGGCCTTATTTTACTTTGATTTGGTTAGGTATTTTGGTGGTGTGCCCCTTTATCTCAATTCGGTAAAAGGGGTAGATGATGCTTATATACAACGTTCACCGGTAGACGAAGTTTATCAGGCCATTGAGATGGATTTACAGGAAGCGATTCAAAAACTTCCGGAAACCGACTTCCCCCAGAACGGCCGTGCTACCCAAGGGGCTGCAAGAATGTTGCTGGCCGATGTTTATTTGACCCGGAAAAATTATTCGATGGCGGAATCAGAATTAAGAAATCTCCTGGAAATAGGTTATGATTTACTTCCTGACTATGCTTCAGTTTTCAGTCTATCCAATAAAAACAGTGTAGAGTCAATATTTGAAATCCAATACCAGCAAGGTAACCAGGGACAGCATAGCGAGTTTGTCTACGTTTTTCTACCTCTTGCTGCTGATGTTAGCATGTTAACTGGTATTACGTCAACAAACCACCAAGGTGGGGGATGGAACATGCCCACCTGGGAATTGATTAACAGCTATGAAACCGGCGATCAACGTTTGCCTGCTTCCATAGCTGTTGCTGAAGGTACGGGAAATATTGGGAATATGTTTATTGAGGCAGTAAAAAGCCCTATCAACTACACTACCCCTCCAGGAAAAAGATCCTATCCCTATATCAAAAAATATCTTCATTCTCATAGCTTACAACAAAATACGGACGATAATTTCCCGATATACCGGTATTCAGAGGCTCTGCTTTCTCTTGCGGAGGTTTTGAACGAACAGGGTAAAGCTACAGAAGCATTAACCTATTTAAACCCAGTCAGGATCCGGGCAGGTTTAGCCGCTTCCACTGAAACTGATCAGTTCTTATTGCGCGAAATCATTGCTCATGAAAGACGGGTGGAACTTGCTTTTGAGAACAAAAGATGGTTGGATCTTGTCAGGACCGACAAAGCAATAGAAGTGATGACCCAACACGGAGAATATCTAAAGGATTACTATTCTGGAGAATCGTACTTACCGGATTTTAGTTATAATGTAACGCAGGAGCGGTTACTGTTTCCTATCCCTATAAGGGAAGTCCTAATCGGTAATCTTGAGCAGAATCCGGGTTATTGATATCCGAAATTGCACGAAAATGAATTTGGAATACTTTAAATTTAAAATATTCCAAATTCATTTTCAAACCTGTAAGGATAATTTTTTCTTAGAAAAATGGATGAAAATATATGATTTTTTCCAAAATGGAATTACATTGAGCTATCTTTGATTTTACTGATACACGTAAAGTGCTGTTAAACCTTTTGCATGGAACATTCTCCTGACCTTACCTAGCAATTATTTCTTACTAAGATCCTACCCCTTGGAAAAGGCTGCCAACCTGCTAAGGATAGGAATGCAGATAAACTATGTCTAATCAACAACCACAAAAATATGAAAGAATTACTTTACAGACTCATCAGAGTTACAGGTTATTCATGTATGGGTATTTTAGGCCAGCTCCTATTCGTCGGCCCATCCTTTGCGAATGATGATTCACAAGAAGCAAAAAGCATTTCTGAAGTGGCCATTATCAGTGCCGCCATAGATGTATCGGGTACAGTAGCCTCATCATCTGATGGATTGGGCATACCCGGGGTCAATATATTGGTAAAGGGTACAGGTACAGGCACAGTCACCGATGTTGAAGGTAACTATAGCGTTACTGTGCCAAACGAAAATGATACTTTGGTTTTTTCATCCATTGGTTATATTACACAGGAAGTGGCAGTGAATGGAAGAACTGTTATAGATATCACCTTGGAGGAGGATACGCAAAGTTTAGAGGAATTTGTAGTAGTGGGATATGGGGAGCAAAAGAAAGAAAACCTGACCGGGGCGATTAGTAATATTACGGCGGAAGAAATCCAGACTACCACACATACCAGTTTAGCTCAGTCGTTACAAGGAAAGGTATCGGGTCTACAAATCCGTCAACATTCAGGTGCGCCGGGAGATCTTCTTACATCAATTGATATTAGGGGTTTTGGTGCTCCTTTGTATGTTATTGACGGAATAGCCCGTGACGGTGGAAATGAGTTCCAGAGACTTAACCCAGAAGACATAGAAAGCATATCCGTGCTCAAGGATGCGTCCGCTGCAATTTACGGTTTTAATGCTGCCAATGGTGTGATCATTGTCACTACCAAAAAAGGCTCTAAGGGGGCGCCTGTATTCCAATATAATGGTGTGGTAGGTGTTCAAACTCCTACCGAAATGCCGCAGATGGCAAATGCTTTTCAATATATGCAAATACGTAACGATGCCAATGTTAATATTGGGCAGAACCCTTTCTTAACGGAAGAAGAACTTCAAAATTGGCAACAAGGAGGTCCCGGATATGAAAGCATAGATTGGTATGACGAAACAATGAAAAATTTTTCAATGCAACAACAGCATAGTCTCACCGTGAATGGAGGTAGTGATAACGTTAGGTACTTTACTAGTCTTGGCTTTCTTCAAGAGGACGGGCTTGCCAGAAGCGACGCTTTTAACTACGAGAAATATAACTTGAGATCCAATATATCAGTCGATCTGACGGAAAACCTGGTGGCTGATATAAATCTTTCAGGGCGTTTTGACAAGTCAACAGGACCGTCGTTTAGTGCTTTTGATATCCTTAGAGGAACTATATCGAGCCTGCCTTCAAATCAACCTTATGCTAATGGCAACCCTAATTATTATGCCGATGTGAGGGACGGGCAGAGTTTTAATCCTTTGGCACTCTCCGATCCTGAATTAGTCGGTTATAATGAAAGCGTAACTAAACAATTCCGGTCTCAAATCTCTTTGACCTATAAATTTCCATTCCTTGAAGGTCTGAGTGCAAAAGCTCTTGGTTCCTATGACAACACCCATATAATGCATAAAGCCTTGAATAAAAGTTTCAATCTCTACACTTATGATGCAGATAATGATACCTATATACCCAATACTTTGCGCAGCCCTTCATCCATTCATAACCAAAACATAGATAACAACCGGACTACCTTTCAGGGTCATCTGCTATACAATACCACTGTGGATGAACGTCACAACCTGGGAGTGACCCTGGTTTACGAACAGCGCCAGGGTTGGGGGAGAAATTCTGCCCTTAGCAGAGAATATCAATTTTATACCATTGATCAAGTAGACATGGCGGGAACAAATAATATGCGAAATAGCGGCATAGAAAGTCAAGATGCCAGTATTTCTTATATTGGACGAACGACCTACGACTACATGGGTAAATATCTTATTGAAGTTGCTGCAAGGTACGATGGGTCATACCGTTATCATCCGGACAGAAGGTGGGGCTTTTTTCCAGTTGTTTCAGGTGGTTGGAGAATCTCTGAAGAAAATTTTTTTAAGGACAATATAAATTTTATCTCCAACCTTAAGTTTAGAGGTTCTTACGGTATTATAGGACAAGATGCGGGTGCCCCTTTTCAATTTGTTCCGGGATTCTCTACTTCGGGCGGCGGAGGTTATGAATTTGTAAATGGAAATTGGACCGCAGGAGCACGTTCTCCTGCGATCGTAAACCAAAACCTTACCTGGATGGAATCCAGTATCAAAGACATTGGTATTGAGTTGGGTTTATTTAATGGAAAATTCAACATGGAACTCGATGTATATCAAAGGGATAGAACAGGCTTACTTGCACAGAGGAACGTTTCTTTACCGAATACCTTTGGCGGTAACTTACCTCAAGAAAACCTTAACAGCGACCGTGTACGTGGGATGGATTTTTCCTTTGAGCATAATAATATGATCGGCGATTTTCAATACGGTATAGGAGGGAACTTTAACTTCGCCCGTACAATGAGTGTGTACGTCGAAAGAGGCCCTTTTGTGAATAGCATGGATAGGTGGAGAGGCGGACCTCTCGAACGATGGAACGACATAGTTTGGGGCTATGACCTGGAAGGGCAATTTCAAAACGAGGAAGAAGTTGTATTTGCCCCCATACAAAACGGCGACCTTGGCAACACGCGCGAACTTCCCGGGGACTTCAGGTACAGGGATGTAAATGGCGATGGGATAATAGACGGGAATGACAATCTTCCTTTGTTCTGGGGTGGAAATCCTAAATTGCATTTTGGACTAACCTTAAATGCATCTTGGAAACGATTTGACATGAATGCTTTGTTTCAAGGTTCAGGGAATTACTCTTTAAGGTTCACCCATGCTTATGCAACCGTATTATGGGCAGATGGAAACCAACCTGCTTATTTCTCCGACAGATGGCACAAAGCTGATCCCTATAATCCAGATAGTGAATGGGTTAGTGGTGAGTGGCCTGCAGCTCGTCGGCAAGCAGATGTTGGTGCTATGTACTCTGAAAGTGCGGCTTGGAGGAGAGATGCGTCTTACCTTCGTTTCAAGAGTTTGGAATTGGGATATACATTTTCACCAAGTCTCATAGAGAGCATCGGATTCAGCAATGTAAGGTTGTATGTCAACGGTCACAACCTCCTTACGATAACCGATCCCTACGTTAAATCTTTTGACCCCGAGAAAACTGAGGGAGCGCTTAACACAGGGTGGGTTTATCCTTTACAAAAGAGTTATAACCTAGGAGTGAATGTAAGATTTTAATAAATATAAAATTAATAATAACCAACAAATATGAACCTAATTAGAAAAACATTCTTCATAATTGCTGTGTTAGCCTTGCACAGTTGCGGAGATGCTTTGGATTTACGTCCAATGGATAAATTAGATGCTGAAGCCTTATTCGCAAGCCAGGAAGGTGTACAAGTCTTTATGGCAAACCTCTACTCTCAATTGCCTATAGAAGATTTCGCATGGACCAGAAATGGATTTAATTCGGCTACTATAAATACCATTGGAATAACACCGTCCAACCAAACCGATATCGCTGCTAATTCTGAGTACAGCCATCTTATTGATGGAGGGGGGAATTTCCCTTGGTGGGGTTACGGGCTCAATCGAGACATTAACCTCCTGATGGAAACCATCCCTACATTAAGCTTTACCGAAGAAGAGAAGCAGGTCCTAATGAGTGAAGCTCATTTTCTCCGAGCTTTTACCTACTTTGCCTTAGCTAAGAGATACGGGGGTGTACCGCTTATCACGAGCACTCAAAGTTATGAAGGGGATGTAGAAAGCCTGAAAGTACCGAGGAGTACCGAAAAGGAAACCTGGGATTTTGTACTCGAGGAATGTGACCGGGCAATTGAACACCTGCCACCAGGGAATGGCAGTTCTCGGCGGGCTACCAAATGGGCTGCTTACGCCCTCAAATCCAGAGTAGCCCTTCACGCCGCTTCGGTAGCAAAGCATTGGGACAAGGCTCCGCTATCAGGTCCTGCTGTAGATCAAAACCTAGTAGGTATGGATGCCTCTGAAGCGAACAGATATTATGAAGAGTGTATTAAAGCTTCTGAAGCTATTATGAACTCTGGCACGTTTTCACTCTATATGCCAACTCCTGGTAGTCCAGGAGAGGCAGCTGAAAATTATAGAAAATTATTTGAGGACCCTAACAACGCCCTGCAAGAAGCCATCTTTATCAAAGGCTATACAGAACCAACATCAGGGCATAGTTTTGACTTCTGGTTTAATCCAAACCAAACATCGGACGGAGCTCCTCACCCTGGACGTATGAACCCCACTTTGGAATTAGTGGACTCATACGAAAGCTATTCAAGTCCAGGTGAATCGGCCCCAATTGTCACAACCCTTGATGCTGACGTGAACGACTATAGCGGATATGATCCGGATAAGGAATATCTAAGATTTGACACTCCTTACGCGATCTTTGAAGATAAGGATGCGCGTCTTTGGGGCACGGTTGTGCTTCCGGGGACTGAATGGAAAGGCGAAACTATTATTATCCAAGCCGGATATGTGGAGCCTGATGGTACCGGCGTGATCGAGACCAACACATCTATTGAGGTTGATGGGGTACCGTATTATACATTTGGTGCGGCTGATTGGACTGAATATTCAGGTTTCTCCGGTATACAGGCTGCAAATATGTCCAGAACAGGGTTCAGTTTTAAAAAGTTTCTCTCATCAACCCCTGTAAACCCTAATATGGGGCAATCCAGAAATGACTGGATGGAATTCCGGTATGCCGAGGTTCTCCTTAATTATGCAGAATCTGTAGTGGAAAGTGGCTATACAGGCAATAATGCTCAGGCAACGGCAGCGGAAGCCATCAATAGCCTCCGTCGCAGAGCTGCCCATACCGTAGATATTCCATTAACCCTGGAAAATGTTTTACGGGAAAGAAAGGTGGAATTGGCTTTCGAGAATAAAAGATATTGGGACCTTATCAGAAGAAGGGATTTCCACTTGATTTTTGACAGTTATCAAAGACATGGCTTGAAGCCGTTGCTCGATTTAAGAGTAGATCCTCCCCAGTATATTTTTGTACGATCAGCTCTTCCTAGGGAAAACCCTTTAACCTTCCCCCAACATTTCTATTATGTCAGTATACCGGGTGTAGGATCAAATGATTTGGTGCAGAATCCTCAATATTAAAAAGACGTGTAAAATCTATTCAAATCAGGATATTTGATTAAAAAATAACAAAATGAAAAAATTAAAGCTTAATCTTATTGCTATGATTTTAGCGACTACAGGAATTTTAGCCTCTTGTGAATTAGATAACTATGAAAGTCCTAATGCTGAATTATCAGGTAGCTTTATTGATGAGGAGACACAAGAGTTGGTGCAACAGGATATAATTCGTGGCACGGACATCCGACTCACTGAACACGGGTATGATCCTGTTGCCAATCAATATTTGAATGCTAAACCCGATGGAACATACATGGATAAAATGCTCTTTCCTAATACGTATACCGTCCAGCCAGAACGAGGAAATTTTGTGCCTGTAGAAGCGCAGGAGATCATGATCGATGGAAAAACAACGCTTGACTTTATAGTCACGCCTTATATCAGGGTTAATGAGGTTAGCATCGTCAAAAGTGGTTCAAAAATTATTGCCACTTTTAGACTTGAGCAAAATGTGGATAATAATATTAGTAGAATAGGCTTATATGGCCATCCCAATCCAATTGCGGGTCAACCCATACGTACTGTGGCAACTGAAATGGCTGTTAATGCTGTTGTCGATCCCAACGAAACCTTTACCCTGGAGATTGATATTCCAGCGAATAGTGCAAATTTGGAAGCAGGTCATCAATATTTTTTTAGGGTTGGTGCATTGATTGATGTGCCTGAGGCCAAATTCAATTATGCACCTGCTGTCCGGTTGGGAATCTAATTCCAGTCAATGGTAAATTCATCAAATGTTATACCTAAAATCATTTATTTATCACATTTTCAGTTAAAAATCCATGAGAAAAGGCATCTTTTTATTTCTGCTTTTACTCTATAGTTCTTTAAGTTGGGCAATAGAAAAACAGAAGAGTATAAGAGAATTTGATGTATTGCCGGAAAACACTGCGGCAACCAATGCCATAAACCTACAAAAAGCCATAGATTGGGCAACAGAACATGGCGCCTCTTTGTTTGTTGAACCCTCTGATGAACCCTATCCCATAGATGGAGGGATAATTCTAAAAAAAAACGTGTCCTTAATTGGCGTGCACGGGCCTACACCAAGGGGGACGGTCCATCCCTCCAAAAAACAACCCGTTGGCAGTGTCTTTAAAATCACTGATGAAAAAAATGTTTTTATCACGGTGGAAACGGCTACTCAGATAAAAGGCATCCAGTTTTGGTATCCTGAGCAAACCATCAAAGATCCCAATGCCATTATACCCTATCCCGCCACTATTCAGACCTCAAAAACAAGCTCTACGCAGGGCGTTTATTTATCAAGCCTGACTTTTTATGGGGAATATCTGGCCATGGATTTCAATGCCGATAGGGAAAAAATCAGTGAATTGATGCTTATCGAGCATTGCTATGGGTATCCTCTCAGCGGGGAATTTATCCGAATTAATTATTGCTACGATATTCCCAGAATACTTCACTGTCATGTAAACCCTGCCATACAACGTTTTATAGGTGGACAATATAGTCCAGCCGTTGTTGATGCCGTTATTGCAAAAAAGTCTTTCGCCTTTTCGATTAATAATACTGATAACGCCCAATTGATGGACGTGTTTACCTTTGGAACCTATGGGGGGATTTTATTAGGTGGTGATTCCTATGGACAGTTGACCAACTTTAATTTTGACTGCGTAGCGGTGGGAATCCATAAGAAAGGCAATAATACCTTTAACAGAAACTGGCAAATTGCCCAAGGTTCCATCATTGCCAACAGTGGGGAACCGGTGGAAAACCTTCATCCCATCATCATTGAAGGGGAAGGCCATACCTCTTTGAGCAATGTGGAGGCATTTTCAGGAGGTAATGCGGCGCTTACTACCGTTCCTGAAAATAACTCCTGGGATTTCATGGAGGTTAGGGGAGACAAAAAACTGACGGTTACCCTTTTTGGAAGCAGGATGAGAAACTATGTTTCAGATGAGCCCATAACGGTTAAAAACAAAAATGCCATCATTCAAGCGGTGGCATGTGTGGATAAAAACGAGAATTTGTATAACCGCGAAATAAATGGACAATAGTACAGTGGACATGGTTAAAATGAATGGATATAGCAGGATCATATTCCCTTTTAAAAAAAGCATCAAAGCTGGATGTCTTTTAATTGTCATGATGGTTTTAATTTTTTCATGTGCCGAAGTGGACAAATCCACAAAAACTAACCCACCAATCAGAAACCAAGACAACATAGCGGATTATAATCTCTGGGAGATAAAGGAAGGAAAATTTTATTTTGACGGAGAGTGGGAATTTTTGAAAATAGGCAAACCTCTTCGGAATTTCGCGAATAAGGAGGAGGTTTTTCAATTGATCAATGATCTTGACATTTTAAAAGATAAAAATTATAACACCATAGAAATCAACTGTTATTGGCATCATTTCGATAAAGATGGCGACGGTACACCGGATGAATCGCTTGAGCCTTTAAGCAGTCTGATAGATTCCATTTATGCCAAAGGGATGTATCCCTGCCTTTCCATTGAAACTTATGCTGTAGGAGGAGGAAATATCCCGACTGGTTTTTGGGAAAACTATCCGGATGCTTATGCCATAGATGATCAAGGTCAAAAGGTCAATGATACGGAGTATGGGTTTAATAATGAAGTAATTTCAATTTTTCATGAAGAATACCGGCAAAATGTTCATGAATTCATCAAAAACATAGCCCAAGGAATTGACACCAAAAAGATTTTATATTTTGAAACTACCGTTGAACCCCAATATATGGGGACCATCAATTTGGACTACAGTGCTAACGCAAGAAAGGAATATGAAAAATGGCGCCAAACCAACTCAATAACGGATTCCTTGTCAGCAATGCCCGGATCCTTCCCTGTTTCTGAAGATTTTATAAAAAACGAAACCTGGAATAAATTCCGGGCCCAATTTCTTGCCCAGTGGGTAAATGATGATGCTGCGGCCTATAGATCAGTTGCCGGCCAGAATGCCTACGTGGCCGTTGATTTTTTGGATGCGGAAGAAAGTACAACCATAAGAAGGAATGGTGATCCGGTAGAATTCCTTTCTTCCCTGACAGCTGCGAATATTATACAGGTTAATTGGCACTGGTATTTTCCGGAAAATTCCCCGAATCAAAAGGCATACGATAGAGTAGGGGAAGTCATGCACGAATACGATAGAGATTGGGCGGTTTCTGAGCATATGACTTTTAACGGTAGTGATTACGTGAGGTATTCAGATGAGGAACTTCAAGAAATTCTGTTGAATACCCTCAGGCAAGGCACCCGCTTTGGGTGGGAGTTTGTGAGTGTTAGTAACAGCGAAAATAGTTTCAGCCTTTACAACGAAGACTGGACTCCCAAAAGGGAGATTGGGATCGTGGATGACAACTGGAATGATTGGTTAGATCAAATCAGAAAGATTGAAGGCACTAAGTGAAATGTTGAGTGATAAAAAAATTATTGGCTAAAAATCATGAGGGATTTATTTGATAGGCGTAAATTTATTAAAGCTACTGCACTATCCGGAGCAGCAATTGGGGTAATGGGGCCGCTTCAGTTTGCTTTTGGCAACAAACATATCCATGAGCCAATTGTTGTATACACCCGATCAAAAACCGATGCCCTTACAACTTATGATGAATCCATGGTGGTAGCTTGCCTTCAAGGGATCATCAACAGAAAATCCCCGTTGGTTTATATCGCTCCATCAGCCAGTAAATGGCCTGGGTATTGGCTGGACATTTTATCCACAAAAGACGGATGGCTCAATGGACGCCCAGTCCAACAGATCACTGATCTAGATGCACTCTTTGCTTTGGCAAAGGGCAAGGTTAAAGGTGCCGTAATCTGGGATCCTGCTGTCCCTGCTTCTATTAATGTGGCTACCACTATCGCTGGGGTAGAGGACGGGATAGTTTTGAGCCCTGAACTTGCGGAAAAATATCTTTCCCAATGGGAATTACCTGTTATTAAGGATTTGCGGGGGATGTTTACCGGTAAAGCGACAGGGAGCGCAAAAAACGACGCCTATCGATGGGCGGTCAGGGAATATCTCAGTAAGGGCCTATGTTCGGGCCATTGGCTCTGTCTTTACGAAGATGCTTTTTTCACCAGGGAGCGGGGTGATGTGGCCTATGTGGTTACCCGTGATTGGGCGATTACCAACCGTTCTTTTGTGTACGATCTTTCTCCTTGGGGCGATGAAAAACCCAAAGATGATCCTGAACAACCCTTTGGAACAGATCTAGCCACTTACCATATCATGTTAAGTGAACTATTGAAACAAACTTCAGGTAAGGAAATGACCGAAGTTGCAGGATTCTTCTCATTTTCAAAGTACAGCAATGTGCCTAATTACCCAAGCAAACATGATCCGGTCCCCACTGAGTGGGAGACAGTTTATCTCATTTCCCCTTACAATTGTTACCAGAATACGGTGGCTCATAATTGCTTCAACCAGTCGTTCCATAGCAAGGCCCCAAGCCTGCCTTTGAAGCAACATCGGCCAAAGCTTGTCCAAGAACGGCAAAACAAGACTTATCTATGTATCTTGATGGCTGATTATGATTCCACTACTCCTCTTTACGAATTCTTGCCTGAGCATTGGAGTGACGAACGTCGCGGTGAAATCCCATTAATTTGGGGGATTAATCCAAATCTTGTGGAAACATATCCCGACCTTATCCATTATTTTTATACTTCCGCTTCGGAAAATGATTACTTTGGAGCCGACGCAAGTGCTGCAGGGTACATGAATCCCAATAGAATTAAGGAAGAATATCTGCCTCTTTTTATCCATCACAATAAAAAGTTTTACCAACACCTGGATATGACCCTTTCTCCAATGGTATTGGACTGGGATGAGCCGACAGATCGGGTAAAAGATGCCTTCACGAAGTTTTCTCCAGATGGATTGGCGACCATTGTTTTGGATTTTCATAACCAGGGAGGTAAGAATCCCGAACCTCATGTATGGAAAGGAATGCCGGTAATGGAGCTTATCAATTCTGCCTGTAATTTTTCAAGTTTGGAACAAACAGCAAAAGATATGTCTGATGCGATACCCGAAAAATCCGAAGATGCCCCGGCCTTTCACTTTTTCAGAATTGTATGGACGTCCCCGGGCCAGGTCATCGACAGTATCGACTTGCTCAGGAAAAACCGTCCTGATTTAGACATAGAAGTGGCGGATCCCTATAATTTCTTCAGGATATTCAAAGCGTATCATGAGTAATAGGATATGCTTACAAACTATCCTGATTGTCGGATCAAAAATTAATTGAATTAATGATAAATAGTTTAACCGCGATGAAATCCACCCTAGTTTTATTATTACTAAGTTTTCTACTAATTCCGATCCACCTTAAGGCTGATCATTTTGAGAAGGGAAAAAAAGATCCCATTGGACTCTTTAACCTAGGGTATACGTTGGAAAGGAATATACAGGGTCCTGAAGATGTGCACCTCGCCTGGGATCATGTCCACACTGTGGCTACTTTGCAGGGTATAGTGAACCGTGATTCGCCAAAATTATATGTTTTCTTTGTCGAAAACCAATCGATTAACATTGACAGGTATTGGTGGGAGAAATACCGCCAGCCCGGAAAATGGCTAAGCGGCAGGGACACCATGGAATATTCTAATATTGTTGAACTTGTCACAGCCTATCAATCAGATATTAATGGGGCCGTAGTTTATGACCCCAAAGTAGCAGCAACGAGTAATGTCGCCTCAGCCGTAGCGGGAGCGGATGATCTCATAGCCATCCGGTATGATACAGATGAAAACAGCCTTTACTCTCAATTGGTACTAGAGGGGCCCAAACTTCCTGTAAAAGTTTGGCTTTTGAATAAGGATGGTTCCTCCCTATTTACCGGAGAAGGTGATATCCCAGGCACCTCCCGTCCTTCCAGTCAATCCGTTAAAAACGACGTTTATTTATGGTTTCTGGAAAAATATATGAAGACCGGCAAATGCAATACAGAATATGGGGCTTACTATATAGACCAGAAGTGGATGGAAAAGCCCAATGCCACTAACCGCAACCACCATACCCTCACCAACCATGACTTTTTTGTCAGCCGCAATGCCTTCTTCTTTGACCTGAGTCCTTGGGGTGACGAGCCGGCAACAGACGAACCGGGTCAAAAAACAGGCGTTGATCTCAGCACTTTAAAAGAGTTGCTGCTTACGGCCTATGAGCAGAACCAGGGAAAAAAGATGTGCTATATCGGAGGGTTTCCGCCTTGGGCATTCAAGTATACCAAACATGCTGGAGGTTCTCATGAAGATGTGCCAACAGAATGGGAGTATTCGCGGATCATCAGTGCCTATAATGCTTTTAAAGATGCAGATGCGATAGGCTACGGAGCCTTGGCCAACGCTTCATTCTGGCAACATTTCCCCCTGGAAAAAAAGTATGAGCAGCCATGGGTGAGTAAGGCGGATCTTTTAAAGCGAGGCTATCTGACAAAGGACGGAAAGGTAAATATTTCGGACCGGAACTTTATCATTTTCTACGTGGGCGATTATGATGCTTCCTCCTGGCTTTCGCAGACTACCCCTACCATCTGGGACAACCCTGACCGGGGAAAGGTGCCGATGATGTGGAGCATCAGTCCTGTGCTGGAAGAGCGGGTACCTATGGCCCTGGCCTACAGAAGAGAGACCGCCACTAAAAATGATTACTTTGTTTCTGCGGATAACGGTGCAGGTTACCTGATGCCAGGTATGCTTCAGGAGCCGAGGCCAATATCTGATCTTCCCGGCGCAGTGGATGTTTGGGCTGAGCATAACCAACCTTATTATGAAAGGTGGGACCTGAGTATTACCGGGTTTATAATAGACGGTTTTGCGCCAGGAATGAATCAAAAAGGCCTGGATGCCTATGCAGCGTTCAGCCCAAATGGGATTGTACCCCAGAAGATCCCTCTGACCCTGTTGCATGGCGAAATGCCTGTTCTACGGGCCGATGCTGACGTGAACGAGACAAATCCGAATGAGGCGGCAAAGCATATCCTAGGCCGTGTGAAGGATAGGCCTATCCCTTTCCACTGGTTTCGGAATATTCTAAAAAGTCCCACCTGGTATGTGCAAGTGGTGGAGGAACTTAATCAACAGGATCCTTCGGTTGAGCTGCTGGATGCTCCCACTTTCTTTGAGCTCTATCGGATATGGCTGAAAAATAATCCCGAGGCGGCTCAGGGAAAAATCGAATAATAAAGCTTCATCAAGGAACTAAAAGAAGTTAAAGATCAAAACATCAACTCAGGTATTTTTTTCTACTGACTTGCTCTATTTTTTTATCCTAATAAGAAGTATTTTTCAATATATTATTCATATCCGAATGAATAAATTAGAATAAAACTATTCCTTTAAACTTATTAGGATACTTTTTTCTTATAAAAGAAATAAAATCATATGTTTTTTTCCAAAAAAAAAATTACATTGAGTTAATATTTAGCCGAAGATAAAGGCATTATCTCTGGCCAAGATTTAAGATCTTATCCCTTACAAATCGGCTACCAACCAGCTGAGGATAGGATTGGAGATAAACTATGTCTCATCCACAACCACAAAAGTATGAAAAAAAGCACTTTACAAACTCAACAAAGTGGTAAGTTATTCATGTATGGGTATTTTGGGCCAGCTTCTATTGGTTGGCTTATCCTTTGCAAATGATAAGCCGCAAGTAAAAGAAAGCATTGATAAAGTGGCCATTATCAATGCCGCCATAGATGTAACGGGTACAGTAACCTCCTCATCAGATGGGCTGGGTATACCCGGGGTAAATATATTGATAAAGGGTAGTAGTACAGGTACAGTGACAGATGTAGAGGGTAATTATAATATAAATTTACCCAATGAAGATGATATTTTGGTGTTTTCATCCATTGGATATATCACACAGGAAGTTCCTGTAAATGGGAGGACTGTGATTGATATAACAATGACAGAAGATATGCAGAGCCTAGAGGAAGTAGTCGTAGTGGGGTATATGACTCAAAGGAAAGCGGACTTGACTGGTTCTGTCGCTGTGGTTTCTTCTGAGGAAATAGAAAAAAACAACTTTTCGAATGTGATGCAATCCCTGCAGGGCAAGGTACCTGGCATGTATATTACGGGAGATGGAAATCCGGTCGGAAACGTGAATGTTCAAATACGCGGATTGACCTCGATGAGATCCGCCCCTCCTTTAATAGTTATTGACGGGCTGCCTACGAATAATTTTAACTTGAGGGATATCAATCCAAATGACATTGCCTCCATGCAGGTATTAAAGGATGCAGCATCAGCCAGTATTTATGGCTCAAGGGCAGCAAGCGGGGTTATTTTGATTGAGACCAAAAAGGGAAAAGCGGGGGAGACGAAGATAAATTACAATGGATCTTTCGGTGTTTCGAGTTTTATGAACAGGGTTGAAATGATGAATACCCAACAATATGGGCAAGCCATGTGGGAGGCAGCCGTTAATGACGGGCTGGATCCAAACGAAGTTACCCAGATTTACGATTACGAGTGGCATAGAGATGAAAATGGAGTAGCAATTTTAGATCAGGTAACGCCGCTTGAATGGTTAAATGCTGACCAAACCATGAGATCGGCCGACACGGATTGGTTTAAGGAAGGATCGCAGTTAGGACTACAAAACAATCATCAAATCAGCTTGTTGAATGGCACGGAGAAAGCTAAAACCATGTTTTCCATGAATTTATTTGAGAATAGGGGCACGCAGATCCATACGGGGTTCCGGAGATATTCCTTACGTGTGAATTCGGAATACAACTTAATAGATAACCGTTTAACCGTAGGAGAAAACCTTTCATTGACCCACTCTAAGATCAACAATCAAAACCACAGTCATTCCTTTCTCACTATGCCACCCATCATTCCTGTATATACTACGGATGGAGGTTGGGGAGGAACAGCGTATGACCTTGGAATGGATGATTATAACAACCCGGTGAGAATGTTAACCATGGGAAAGGATAATGATGAAAAAGTTTCTAAAGTAGTAGGGAATATTTATGCTAATTTGAAGCTTTTCAAAAATATCAACTTGAAAACATTGTACGGCATAGATTATACCACTACAAGTTTAAGACATATTGATTTTACATGGGAAGAAGGTGGAGGAAAAAGGGATATCAACAACGGGGTCAGGGGTTATCAGCGGCAAGATTTGAATATGACATGGACCAATACGTTAAATTATAATTTAAATATTGGAAATCATGGCCTTGACTTTCTTGCAGGAATTGAAACCTTTAAATACGTCTTTGAAGATATGGATGGTTTCCGAAGGGATATTGAATTTGAAGATTATGATTATGCTTACCTGAATTCCGCAACAGGGAATCAGGAAGTCAGTGGAGGCGGTGATGAGTTTTCTCTTTTGTCCTATTTCTCAAAATTCAATTACGTGTATAATGATAAGTATCTCTTATCAGCCACCCTACGATACGATGGGTCTTCTAAGTTTGGAATAAATAATCAATTTGGTTTTTTTCCAGCCGTATCCGCAGGCTGGAGATTGAGTGAAGAGAGATTTCTTGCAGGTAATCGCTTTATTTCAGATTTAAAATTGAGGGCTAGTTGGGGTGTCAATGGAAATTCCAATATTCCCACAAATGCTTTGGTAAATTTCTATGATGCCGATTATCGGTCTACTGCGTATGGCTTGGCGGGAAATGAAACCGGTACGCTTTATTCAGGATACCGCAGAAGGCATATAGGCAATCAGAATTTAAGATGGGAGGCCACCAGGCAAACGGACATTGGGGTGGACTTTGGTCTTTTCAATGGAAGCCTTTCAGGTTCCTTCGATTATTTTTACAAATATACAGATGGGATGTTATATGAACCTCCTTATCTGGCAGCCATAGGAGAAGGTGGACATCAGTGGATAAATGCAGCAAATATGACCAACACCGGGGTCGAATTCATTATGACCTATATGAGCAATCCCACCGACGACTTCACCTATTCTGTTAGTGGAAATATCAGTACCTTCCGTAATAAAGTCGATGACTTGCCTGAATCGGTTAAGTTCACGTATGGTGGCAATGGATTGGATGATGATATCCTGGGAAGACCCTTGAATTCCTTTTATGGATTTGTTGCTGATGGCCTTTTCCAATCACAGGATGAAGTTGATAATTCACCGGAACAACCTGGTAAAGGGCTTGGAAGAATTCGTTACAAAGACTTGGACAATGATGGCCGAATTACCTGGGAGCATGACCGGACATGGCTGGGTGTGAGTGATCCTGATTTTATGTACGGTGTTAATTTCGATGCGAGATACAGGAATATTGATTTTTCCATGTTCTGGCAGGGAATTGTGGGTAATACAGTAAGAAATGATTGGAAGACCTACAGTGATTTTTGGAATGTCTGGACCCAGAGTGGCTTTAATCATGCAACACGACTTCTTGATGCCTGGTCTCCTAATAACCCCAATTCAGATATACCTGCACTTTCAATGATAAATCAAAATGATGAAAGAAGGGTATCCACTTATTTTATGGAATCAGGTTCCTACCTGAAACTGAGACAAATTGAAATTGGATATACCCCTCCAAATTATCTTACCTCCAAATTGGGAATGCAACAATTTCGGGTATATGTCACCGCCAATAACATTATTAATTTAAAAAAATGGTGGGGTGAGGATAGGTATACCGGCATAGATCCGGAAAATCCTACAAAAGCTGGAGAATATTCAAGTCCCTACGTCATGCCTCAAATATTTAAAGTAGGCATGAATGTTTCCTTTTAAAAATTGGATATAAAAAGACCATTAAAAAATTATATCATGAAAAAAGACATAATTATATATGTGATTTTTGGTTTATTGATTGTTTCAATGACTAATTGTCAGGAAGTATTGGAAGTTGATCCCAAAGGAATAATTACTGAGGAACAGCTAAATAGTCCAGAATATGTTGATGGGTTTGTTAATGCCGCATATGCATTTATTCCCCGCGCCCATACATTTAATACCTTGAATCCCTGGATTGCCAGTCTGAGATCGGATGATGCTTATAAAGGTGGAGGTGGCCTCGATGATCAGCCTGCTTGGTACCAAATGGAGGTTTTCTCTTTGCTAAATGCGAATGTAGGAAACAATGATGGGGTGTGGTTCAGTGGGTACAGTGGTATATCAAGAGTAAATACAGCCATTAACGCAATAAATAGAATTGATGAAGCCGATTATCCGGTAAAAACATCACGTATTGCAGAAATGCGGTTTCTTAGGGGATGGATTTATTTCAAATTAAAAACCCGTTATAAATGGATACCCTATTTCAGGGAAGATGCTACTTCTGAACAAATCGTTACCATTTCCAATCGTCCTGATAGTCTGACGAATGATCTTCCCCTTTGGGAGAAAATTTCGGAGGATTTTAAATTTGCTGCCGATAATCTGCCCCCCACACAGGAGGAAGTAGGTAGAGCTAATCAATATATTGCCAAAGCATTCTTGGCGAAAACCCTGCTATGGATGGCTTACCCACAGGATGATAGACATCAGGTAACCCAGGTTGATACTGAAAAACTTACTGAAGCGCTAGGTTATGTAGATGATATTATAGAAAGTGGCGAATTTAGCCTGGCTCCTGATTTTGCGCAAAATTTTATGTTGGCTTATGATAATGCTTCTCCTGAATCTATTTGGGAATTGCAATTTACAATTGATGACGGCACTCCGCGGGGTAATTTAAACGAAGGAAACGGCCTTACTGCACCTTGGTGGAACCCCTATTTTAGTTGCTGTGATTTCCATAAAGCATCTTTTAATATGGTCAATGCTTTTAAAGTTGATGAGCAGGGATTGCCACTTTTTGATTCCTTTAATGAGGAGGAAATGACCGACAAAGAGCAGTACTTTTCAAACAACAATTGGGATCCAAGACTTGGGCATACGGTGGCCATTCCTGGCTTTCCCTGGAAATATCAGGAAGTATTATTTGACAGTGCCGGATCAAGGCAGCCTGCCACCTATGGGTATATGCACTCCATGAAAGAAAACGTACGGACTGATAGTCCGGGTTTGTGGGATGAATTTTGGATGTTCAACTCTAAGAATCAGATGGAAGTGCGTTTTGCGGAGGTGTTGCTGTGGAAAGCAGAAATACTTATTCAGCTCGGCCGCCATCAAGAAGCATTGCCATTAATTAACGAGATCAGGGAACGTGCCTCTAACAGTGTGGAGAATTTAAAGTTGCCAAATGGTAGTTTTCCTGTTAATTATACTGTAGAACCTTATGTAGATGGGGTAAATTGTACCTGGGATCGGGAGTTTGCATGGCAGGCATTGATTTGGGAAAACCGGCTTGAAATGGCTATGGAAGGTCGTCGATTTTACGATTTAGTGCGATGGGGAATTGCTGCAGAAGTTATGAACGCCTACTTTGATAAAGAAAGCCAAAGACGTCAATGGCTTAATGTTGCCTATTTCACCTCCGGGCGTGATGAGTATTTGCCTGTTCCACAAGCACAAATCAATTGGTCACAAGGTGTGTATAAACAAAATATTGGTTTTTAGTTTCAATCCTATTTATCCCTAAAACAATGAAAAATCTCATTTTCTATATTTTCACTTTCTGCATTATATTATCTACAGGATGCAACAGGGACGAGATTATTCCCTCCAAGCCTGGGGAAGCGCTCTATCCCGTTGAGGATCTTCAATATGCTATAGATGATTCGAATGTTATTCTTACATGGCAGCTTCCTTCCTCTTTTTCCGATGAAATAATTCAACCGGTTTCCGTTCTGGTAAGAATATCTATAGATGGTCAAAATGCCGGCACACATGTTTTACAAAGTGCTCCTGAAAGCTATTCCTATTCCCCCTATGACCCTTTAAAAGAATACAGGTTTACGGTTAAAGTGATGGGAGATGTCGATACCGTTGATCCACATGTTTCAGATTTACGTTATTCCCTTGGTAAAACCGTGGCTTTTTAATGAGTGCCTGAATTTTGGGTTCCATAATAAAGATTATGTATTCATCACCTTCTAAATACCCTACTCATTATGTTTTTTGACCTGTAATAAAATTATGAACAAGAAAAATATGATTAGATCCGCTATTATTTTTATGTCTATGTTTATTTTAAGTTACGGGTGTGGTATACAATCATCAAAGGCCTATGGACAAGGCATGGAGACAAAAGAATTAAGAATTGAGCAAGATGAAAATGCCGGTACCATTTCTGTCTTTCGTTTCCACGGCAGTGAGCCGGTTCTAACCCAAAATGCGAGGGAGGATGTGCGGCCTTACATTCATCCCATTGTTGCACCTGATGGAAAAGGCCTGCTTACTGAATACCGTCCGAAACATCACCTGCACCAAACCGGGCTTTACTGGGGGCTAAAACTGGTAAATGGCCGGGACTATTTTATGAACTGGCAGGGCGATTATTGGCGACGGATTTCGGCGAATGTCGTTGAAGGAAAGGGGCAGGAAGTTAAGTGGCAGACGGTTTATGATCTGCTTGATGAAAAAGGCAGCACCATCCTTACCGAAACGCAAAACTGGTCAATGCGGGAACAAAACGGTAAGTATATATTGGATCTGGAGTGGAGTGGAGAAGCAAAAACTGATATCACCCTCGGAAAATTCTATGTCGGGGGCTTGTTTCTTAGAATGCCATGGCATAAGGGAGTCAATGGGGAGGTTGTCAATGCCGTGGGACAGCAAAATAACGAGGCAGAGGGACAACGCGCCATATGGACCGATGTAGGGATTCAGCTTGAGGGACGCGATGACATGGCTCACATTGCGATTTTAGATCACCCTGATAATCGAGCCTTTCCCACACCCTGGAGGGTTGATAATGAATTGGGAGTGGGTCCTTCCATACAAATATTGGGCGATTGGAAAATTCCTAAAGGTGAAACCGAGGTAATCCGCTACAGGTTGGTAGCTTACACCGGAGATCGCACCGTTTCTGAACTTACCCGCGCATGGAAAGAATTTGTCTGCAAGCATTGATGGATAAAATTTTTGCGAAGAGGGGCCTTCTTAAGGAAGGACGAAAAGCAAAATATTTGATAGGGAACTTGTTATTGTATTTAATCGACGATACCTGAGCATTCCAAATTATTTTATATTGTACATTATAACCAAGATTGAATTTCTATGACACTTTTAAAATCATTTGCCTATTTTTTAATCCTTGTGCCATTGATGACCATTTGCTCTTTTTTATACCCAAAAGGGAGTAGTCCGCTAAACCCCATGGCGGAGACCTTTGAACAGGACACAGTTCCAGTAATTGAAAGGAAAGACCGGTACGATAATTATATGGATTGGGCCATCTACCGGGGGGACAAAAAGGCCAATCAATACGCTGAACTGGCACAGATCAATGCCACAAACGTTCACAAGCTTGAGAAAGCCTGGGAATACCATACGGGTGACCCCAATGCACCCTCAATGTATAGCAATCCCATTATTATTGAAGGCTTGATGTATTTTACTACGCCAAAGCTGAATGCAGTTGCACTGGACGCTGTCACCGGGGAGGAAGTGTGGGTATTTGAACCTTCTAAATATAACGGGGAAAACAAGGTTTTCCGGGGACGCAGCCGAGGCGTCACCTACTGGGAAGATGCCACAGGTAAAAACCAGAGGATCTTTAATTTCGTGAAGGACCGGGTGTATGCCTTAGATGCTAAATCAGGCTCCCTTATTGAGTCGTTTGGTGAGGGCGGATTTATCGACTTACGACAGAATCTGCCAATAAACCCTGAAAAGGCATCCATTGAAGTCACCTCTCCCGGCATAGTATACAAGGATTTCCTTATTGTCGGTTCGCGCGTGCCCGAAGGGGACAGTTCCACGCCAGGTGACATTAGGGCTTATAATACGGTAACGGGGGAATTTGAATGGATATTCCATACTATACCACAAGAGGGCGAGTTTGGTTACGATACATGGGAATTTGACGATGAAGTAACCTACGGCGGGGCTAATCCCTGGGGAGGCTTTTCGCTCGACGAGGAAAGAGGCTGGGTTTTCTTCGCAACAGGATCGCCGGCGCCTGATTTTATCTATGGAGGAGATCGAAAAGGAAAGAATTTGTTTGGGAATTGCGTCCTGGCAGTGGATGCAACGACAGGGGAGTACAAGTGGCATTTCCAGACCGTCCACCATGATATCTTTGATTATGATAATCCTCCGGCCCCGATTTTGACAACAATTAAATCTGAAGGGAAATCCCAGGATGCTGTGGTCCAATTTACGAAAATGGGACTTACCTTCATATTGGACCGGGATACCGGAGAGCCTTTGTTTCCAGTAGTAGAGGTTCCTGTGCCGGCATCGGATGTGCCGGGTGAGGAAGCCTGGCCCACCCAGCCCTTTCCTTTAAAGCCACCTCCGCTAGCCCGCTTAATACTGACTGAAGCTGACCTGACCAATATTACCCCTGAATCCCGTGCGGCTGTCCTGGAGCAATTCAGAAAATACAAAACCGGATTTTTATACACACCGGCTTCGGAGCAGGGCACCATCACACTACCGGGCCATCAGGGAGGCGTGGAATGGGGTGGCGGTTCTTTCGATCCCTACTCCAATGTTTTGTATGTAAATGTGAATGAAGCTCCCACTATCAATAAACTCGTGAAATATTATGACCAGGAAAATAAGGCAACGGCTACGCCGATCCAGCGGGGTGCCTTGGTATATAATCAAAACTGCACTTCCTGTCATGGGTCGGACCGACAGGGGAATCCGCCGGCTTCCCCTTCGCTCATCAACTTGAAGATAAACAGTGAGGAAATACGAGCCCTCCTGTACGAAGGCCGCGGCCTGATGCCCGCATTTACACAGCTTACCGAAGATCAGGTGAATGATGTAATTGCTTATTTGGAGAGTGATATTGATGAGGTTGAACAGGCTTCTGCTGTGAATTCGCGGGTTCGGTACTCGAATGATGCCCCTTTTTTTCTTGATCCGTATGGCACTCCGGCCATTTCACCTCCTTGGGGAACGCTCAACGCTATTGATCTGAATAAAGGTGAAATCCTGTGGAAAGTCCCACTGGGTGAATATCCCGAATTGGTGGCCAAAGGCATTCGCAATACGGGTGCGAAAAACTTCGGCGGTCCCGTTTCCACGGCTGGGGACGTGATCTTCATTGCGGCCACCCCAGACGAAAAGATCCGGGCATTTAGTTCACATTCGGGTGATGTTTTATGGGAATACCAATTGCCTGCCGGTGGATACGCCACACCCAGTGTTTACATGATAGACGGTAAACAATATGTAGTGATAGCCGCGGGAGGCGGAGGAAAGAACGGTACAAAATATGGTGACTCCATCATTGCATTTGCTTTACCTGATTCGGAAAATGAGGGTCAATTAGGTAACGAAGAGGTGGATCCGGATTGGACTGACCTCTTTGATGGATTTACTTTACAGGGTTGGGTTCATCTCAACGGCTCCCATAGCTATGCCGTGGAAGACGGGGCCATTGTAGGGAGGACCATGAAAGGTAGCCCAAATTCCTTTCTCAGTACGCTGCAAAAATTTGATGATTTCGAACTTGAACTTGAAGTGATGATCGATAGTGTTACCAACTCAGGAATTCAGATCAGGACTAAAGTCAAGCCTGTAACGGTTGGCGAAGGCCATGATTTAAGGGCTGGAAGAGTTTATGGACCGCAGGTGGAAATGCAAAGGAACCATGGTCCAGGGACTCCAACCACCGGTCTCATTTACGGAGAAGCATTAGGTACAGGTTGGCTGTCTTCGGAGAATAAAATACAAAATGGGCATTATTTTCTCAGCGAAGGAGGTTGGAATAAGCTGCGCATTGTGGCAGAAGGTCCACGCATTCAGACCTGGGTGAATGGTCACCAAATAGAGGACCTCGTAAACGAAGAGGTTTACAAGACCAATCCCAGGGGATTCATAGGTTTGCAAATGCACGGCGTAGAAGGAAAGGGGCCTTTCGTTATGAGGTGGCGGAAAATCAGAATTCGACCCCTCTGAAAAAAGCCTTAGCGGGGGATCCCTTACATATGAATGATAATGTGTTTTTTTTAGAAAAAAGATTAAATCATATGATTTTTTCTAAAAAAAAAATTACATTGGGTTTATATTTTATTTTACTGAAAATGGAGAGGGCTGTTAAACATTTTGTTTAAAATAAAACGGTACAATTATATAAAATGCAATAAAATTACACATTTGGTTTTTGGTTACTTTCATTACTGTTTCTCCTGAAGGAGAAATGATGATCCTATGGAAATATTTACACCTGACTTTAGCAAAAAAAAGCCGAAGATCAAGGCATTTATCTCCGGCTCAAATTAAAGATCCTACCCCTTAGAAACGGCGACCAACCTGCTAAGGATAGGGAATGCAGATAAACTATGTCTAATCCACAACCACAAAAATATGAAAAAATTACTTTACAAACTCATCAAAGTTACTTGTTATTCCTGTATGGGTATTTTAGGCCAACTTCTATTGGTTGGCCTATCCTTTGCGAATGATGATTCCAAAGCAGCAAAAAGCATCATTTATGCTGCCATACAGGTGTCGGGTACAGTAACCTCCTCATCGGATGCAGAAGGTATACCGGGGGTCAATATATTGGTAAAAGGTACTGGCACAGGTACAATCACTGATGTTGAAGGTAGCTATAGCCTCAATGTGCCCAACGAGAATGACACCTTGATATTTTCATCCATTGGTTATATTTCACAGGAAGTGGCAGTGAACGGTAGGGCAGTCATTGATATAACGATGGAGGAAGATATGCAAAATCTGGATGAGGTGGTGGTGGTGGGGTACGGCACCCAAAGAAGGAGCGAAGTTACAGGATCAGTAGGGGTGGTGTCCGGAGAAGAGCTAAAGGTACAGCCAAGTTTTAATGCCATGCAGAGTTTAAGAGGCAAGGTTCCGGGTGTGAACATTTACACGAATTCAGGGGCTCCGACAGGAAATAACCGGGTGGTTATTAGAGGGGTAGGTACGATAAATGCTTCCTCCGACCCACTATATGTAGTGGATGGAGTGGTTATGGAAAATATTGATGTGATGAATCCTAATGACATCAAAAGTATAGAGGTGCTGAAAGACGCTTCATCAACTGCCATATATGGAGCGCGTGGGGCCAATGGGGTTATATTGATTACTACAGAGCGGGGAGGTACCGGAGAAGGGATAACAGTTGGATATAGGTTTGATTTTAGCGTAAGCAGAATGCGTGCCAAAATGGATGCCATGAATTCCCAGGAGTTTATGGAGGTACAAAGAATCGGTTTCGAAAATGCACCCAAATTTAATGACTATGCTCCCGGTGAAGAACCGGTAATGGATTTGAGTGACTCCCGGCTTTTTGATGCCCAGGGAAACCCCCTTTATGATACCGATTGGCAAGAGGAGGCAACAAGGTCGGCTTTATCACAAAACCACCAGCTTAGTATACAATCTGGAGGTGAAAGATCCTCTTTTGGGGCTTTCCTCAATTATACAGACAGACAG
>JBBDSC010000126.1:0-1056 GCA_040905145.1 Anditalea sp. | reverse complement strand
GAAAGGTAAACTTCATCTTCATCTACAGGAATAACAACATCGCTGACCAATCCGGAAGTACTGGCATACTCTTTCGATTCAGAAGCCGGATATCCCAAAGCAAAACTTGCATCCGGAATTTCATTTTCCGCCTTTTCAAAAAGGTTTTCCAACTTTTCCATCCTTTCTTCTACCGAAAGCAAATGAGGTTTTTGTCCACTTTTCATTTGCACAAAAGGTGAATTGGTTACCCATTGCATGTATTTAGGGTGGTTGTAAAACAACTCCCAATACTCTTGCTCAAAAAATGCTTTTGGAGAAAGTGATTTGTTATGTTTTTCATTATATGCTTTGAGAAAAGTTCTGCCAATTACTGCCGTGATCATAATATTTGGTTGTTTACATCAAAATTGTTTTCCCTTATCTTTTTTACATCTAGGCCACTTTCAAAATCATAGGCCTTATCAGGAATGATAAAGGGTTTGTTGCCCTTTTGTGCCTGGTTCATGCCCCGTACGGCAAAATACCTGACCGGTATTTCAAGTTCCAGTCTCTTCTCGAAATCTGTGTTTTCATACGCTTCCAGATCTCCTTCACAAATACAGGATACGCCATCGATTTCGAGTAATTTAAATAGAATCGATTTACTTCTATGGGTGAGCTTGTCAATGCTGATTCTACCATCTGATTTGAATACAGCATGTTCTTCTATATTCATAAAATCAATCACAGGAAATACATGGTCGATTTTTGCCTGCAAGTCCCTTTCTTTTAATACTTGGCTGTCCTCCAACACATCATAGGATCTTTGGAGCACTTCCACATCATAGGGCAAGGCATCGATTTTATTCTCCGGAGGAGGGATTATATAGATGGGTTTGGTTTTTCCTATAGTGTCTTCAGTTCTTTTTCGGTTGACCCTACCAAAACGCTGAATCAAGGCATCTATAGGAGCTGTCTCAGTCACCATCAAGTCAAAACTGATATCCAGACTGACTTCTACGATCTGGGTGGACACCACAATACATGCTTCGGTGGAAGTATTAAATTCTCCGTTCGGATTTCCCTCCTCATCCA
>JBBDSC010000125.1:0-6239 GCA_040905145.1 Anditalea sp. | reverse complement strand
AGACCCTTTCAAATGTTCGCATTTTTTTAGGATTATAAAATTTCAGAACTCCTGACCTTAACCCCTTCTTCCTTCATCCATTTTGATGATGCTTTTTTTACTTCATCCACGATTTTGACAAGTGCATGGTTTTTTGAAAGACGAAAGAGTATTTGAACATGGTCGGTAACAGCATTGGTTTAAAGACGGGGTGAATATACAATTGTGATAGTGACCGGCCCATATCTTTTGTTTCAGCCCTGTAGGCTGAGGTTTATTTTTCATGCACCTGTCCTGGGGCGGTGCCCCCAGGTTTTGATGTTAAAGTCTTGCAGGCTTAATGACAAACCATAGTTCCCAAATAACATGAGGAGACCATCTCCAACGTTTGGCAAATCTCTTAAGATAACCATCAATGCCATTATAATTGCATCTGCCTAATAAGTGCGCTTTTAAAGTTAAATTGCGACACCACAATTTATGGCCTTACCTTCTTACTTTGAATTTTTTTAGGTCAAGTCAGTAGTTCTGAATTTATTATAGGATAACAATGGTTTTAAAACCATTGTTATCCCTGGAGATATCATTGACCCCTTCTTATGGGGATTTGGGTGAAGTAGTGGTGATGGGCTACGGGTCCCAGCGAAAAGCAGATATCACCTCCGCGGTATCTGTCATCAATATGGAAAATATCGGAGATGTTCCTGTCTCCAATGCCAGCCGTTTATTACAAGGGCAAGCAGCAGGAGTTCAGGTAAGGCAGACTACCGGAACTCCTGGTCAGGAAATGGAAGTCACCATCCGGGGAATCGGATCTTTGGGGGCAGGCAGTAAGCCCCTCTATGTAGTGGATGGGTTTCCTGTAGGGACTTCTATAGGCCAGAATTTTAAATCCAAATGATATTGAAAGCATTAGTGTGTTAAAAGATGCTGCTTCCACGGCCATTTACGGCGCAAGGGGTTCCAATGGCGTGGTCCTGATCACCACCAAGTCAGCCAAAGCAGGTGAGACCAATCTTGTTTTTTCGGCCAATTATGGCGTTCAGAATATTCCCAACTCCAGAAGAACGCAAATGATGAATGGGGTGGAATTTGCCCAGTTTAAAAAAGAAAGCTTTATGGATAAGATCCGTTATTTTGAAGGCCGGGAACCTTCCCTTGAAGAGGTGCCACTGGATTTTCGCTTTCCCGAACAAACGGAACATTCCACTGACTGGTTTGATGAGATCAGCAACCAAAATGCAAGTTTTCAGGATTATAACGTCACCTTGTCTGTAGGCAAAGGGGATATTCGATCACTGGTTTCTGTAGGTTATGTCAAGCAGGAGGGGGCCATCATAGAAACCGGTTTTGAACGGTTTAATGTTAGGGCCAATCTGGATGGCAAGATCAATGATTTTATCACCATGGGATGGAATATTGTAGGCTCCCGCTCCACTGAGCAGTATGCCAATACCTATGGTAGAAGCGCAACCATCGGCAGGGCGCTGTGGTTGGATCCAAGATACCCCGTTTACAATGAAGATGGGAGCTTCAATGATTATATTGGAGGAAAGGATGGCGTGTTTGGATCTGTTAACCCGGTGCAGGAATTAAAGTCCATGACGCGGGATTATCACATCACTGACCTGACTTCCAATGGATTTATGGAATTTTCTTTTTTAAGAGACTTTAAATTCAGGACTTCAATAAATGCAGGTTTGGTCAATACAGCAAGGAAAGAATTCAGGCCTTCCTTTTTAGCAGGACAAGGTTTTAATGCTCCTCCACCAAGAGAAGCCACCTTATATCAAAGTGCCGGAGAGACCATTAAAATAGCGGCAGATCAATTGCTTTCCTATACCAAAAGCATAGGGAAACATCGCCTGGATGGGTTATTGGGATTTTCTGCCCAGGAAGAAACAGCAAAGGGTCTTTCAGGTTCAGGCAATGAATTTCCCAATGATATTGTACAATATTTAAGTTCGGCCATTAGAAATGAGGCTTCGTCCGGTGAGGCAAGTTGGAGCCTGATGGCATATTTTGCCAGGGTCAATTACTCGTACCTGGATAAGTATTTGCTTTCTGCCTCTTACCGCCGTGAAGGCAGCTCCAGGTTTGGCGCCAATAATAAATGGGGGGATTTCCCGGCTGCCTCTATAGGCTGGAGAGTTTCCGAAGAATCATTTATGCCAGATTACAACTGGTTAACGGATCTTAAGCTAAGGGCAAGTTTCGGAGTTACCGGGAATAATGATATCGGGAATTATACCAGTTTATCCAATCTGGCTACTTCCAATTATATTTTGGGAGACGCCATTGCGAACGGACAGATTTTGTCTGCATTTGCCAATGCTGACCTGGGTTGGGAACAATCCAACCAGCTGGACATAGGACTGGATTTGGCCATGTTTGAAAACCAGTTGATATTCACTGCTGAATACTATGAGCGGATTACCCATGACATGTTGCTCTCTGTGGAGATCCCGGTGATTTCCGGATTTACGCGCACCATTTCAAATGTGGGGAAAGTGGAAAACAAAGGTCTGGAACTGGCCCTTGACTATAGGACAAGGATCAACCAGGTTAACTTACACAGCAACTTCAATATTTCCTTTAACAGAAATAAGGTATTGGAAATCCAGGGGGACGCGGATGCCATCTGGAACGGAGGGTTTTATAGTACCTATAACGTTTCCAGGGTAGGAAGGCCTATAGGCATGCTTACCGGATTTAAGATGATGGGCATTTTTAATACTGAGGACGAAATCGAAGCCTGGCCCACACAGGATGGAGCGATTCCCGGGGTTTACAAATATTTTGATGCCAACGGCGATGGGGAAATATCCTATGACCAGGAAGATATGATCGAGATTGGCAATCCGCATCCTGCTTTTATATGGGGATTGACATTAGGAGCTGATTATAAGAAATTTGACCTTAACCTGCTATTTACAGGAGCTCAAAATTATGATGTCTTTCGGAATATTGAAGCCACCACCATGAATATGGACGGGGTATTTAATATCTTGAAGTCCGGGGTCAACCGTTGGAGATCGGCAGAAAATCCTGGAGATGGAAGAGGCGCCACCTCCAATACCTGGAAATGGGAAAGGGAATCCAATTCCCGCTATATCTATGATGCCAGTCATGTTTGGTTAAAGAATATCAGCTTGGGCTACAGTATTCCCACTAATAACTTTATGAATAATGCCAGGGTTTATTTCAGTGCGGAAAATCTGTTCTTGTTGACTGATTTTCCCGGAAGCAATCCGGAAGTCAACAACAGGGGAGGGGTAAATCCAGGAGTGGACGATGAAGTCTATCCTGTTCCCAGAACATTTACGGTAGGTGCCAACATAAGATTTTAATTAAAAAAGTTAAAGCAATGAATAAACAACAAATAAATATATCTATCCTGTCCATTTGTCTGTTGATGATGAGTGCCTGTGGGGAAGATTTCCTGAACAAAACAGATCCTACTGTCTTGGTGGCGGATAAATTTTACCAGACGGAAGAGCAGATAGAGCAGGCGGTGAACGGGGTCTATGGACAATTGCAGCCGATCATCAGTAATCAGTGGCAGTATAATGAATTCATCACCGACAATACCACCCTGCATTTTAATGCGGCTAATAGAGGTCAGGGGCCAGCTTTAGAAGCTTTGGAGTTTTGGCAGATCAATGCTTCCACGGGCAATATCACCGGTCTTTACAACAGCCTTTATGGGGCTTTGGCCAACATCAATACCACCCTGTCCAAATTGCCGGAGTCCAATGCAAGTGAGGCGATCAAGGAAAGATCGGAAGGCGAACTTAAATTTCTACGGGCCTACTATTATTTTCATTTGGTTCAATATTTTGGGGAAGTGATCATCATCACTGAACCTTTGGATTCCCCATCGGAGGCCTATGCTTATGAAAGGCAGCCTGTGGAATCGGTTTATCAATTGATCCTATCGGATTTGGATTTTGCTGTTTCTTCACTTTCCCCTGCTTATGAAGATAGCAATAAGGGTAGGGTAACTAAAGGGGCTGCTTTATCGCTATTGGGCAAAGTATACCTTACCAGGAAAGAATACGCAGAAGCGATCAGCACGTTAAATCAGGTTTTGACCATGGGCTACTCCTTGCTGCCGAATTATGCCGCTGTATTTGACCCGCAAAACAAAAACCATGTGGAATCCATATTTGATGTTCAATTTCAAGGGGATAATCAGCTCGGTGAACACAGTGGGTTTATCTATACCTTTGCCCCCAGGGAATCCAATGGGGCCGTTATCGACTTTCCCGGACAGAATGGAGGGGGATGGAACATCCCTACCTTGGAAATAATAGGCTCCTATGAAGAGGGGGACTTAAGAAAAACCGTTTCTTTAAAAGAAGGATATACGAGCCTTGAGGGGGAATGGGTTCCGGTTCCTTTTATCAACAAATACAATCATCCCCATTCCATTAGGGAGGTGACCAATGACAACTGGCCGGTCCTGAGGTACGCTGATGTTTTGTTGATGCTTGCTGAAGCGATCAATGAGGAATCAGGTCCCACTTCCGAGGCCTATGGCTCCTTAAATGAAGTTCGTGAACGCGCAGGTCTGGAACCTTTGAGTGGACTGGACATGGATTCGTTCAGGGCAGCGGTTCTTAAAGAGAGAAGAATCGAGCTGGCTTTCGAAAACCATCGATGGTTTGATCTGAAGCGGACCAAGACTCCTGAAGAATTGGCTACCTTCCTAAATGCTTACGGGGAATTTGAAAAAAGCAATCCCACTACCCCGAGATCTGGTATCCCATTTTCCGCCGCAGATTTTCAGTTTGAGCCCTACGAGGCCTTATTTCCTATCCCTGCGGATCAGATCAGGATCAATTCTGAGTTGACCCAAAATGAGGGGTATTGACAGGAGCAAAATGTAAAGTACAGATAGCAGCTTTGTCTTACAAGGCTGCTATTTTTTATTTAACCAATCCAGACAGGACAGAATATAAAACATTAAATAAATCGTTTTTTATGACTTGTCTAGGTATTGAATGGTTATTTCGAACATAGAAGTCCGCAAAGAAAAACCAAGGCATACATTTGGCCGCAACAGCCGGGATTTTATTTCCAAGGTAACCTTTGTAACCAGCCCTGATAGGGCATTGGCATCAACATAGGGCAACTCCCTATGTACAAATACCATGATCCTGGCAAAAGCCCTCGTCTGTTTGGGAACAATTCCGAGTTGATCCAAAATAAGGGATATTTGTGCTGAAATAAGGTTTTAAACAATGGGAGGGACAGGAATAGCTAAGCCCTAGATAACTTTATAGTATATCGTCTTTCAGATATTGCACCTGTTTCTTTTCTTCTTGATAGTCTGGATAAGTATCCAGGGAACAATCAAAGATGTTTGTATCCCGCATAAAACTATATTCTCAAGGGCAGAAAGAGAACAGTTGGAAGCGGTGTAAACAACAAACTGGCCCTCATCATTCCAACGGCCTGAGAAGCCTGGGACATAGACCCTATCCGCAAATTTTTTATAGACGATGCGGTACAGTTCCATCCTTATACCGCAAAACCTGAATGCTTTTGTAGAGAAATAAAATACCCGACCTCCACTCCTTCCTGTGCTTTGCTTATCAGGTTCAGGTTATCTTCCACTATAAACAGCTCATATTTTGATAGGGTGTTCATGTCTTCTCTTTAGCTTTCTCAATGTGCGTAATTTTTCTTGTTAAATATGTAAATTTACATAAAATTGAAAAATAACAGATATTAATTTAACGCACAATTTTTGCAGGCAGGATAGTGCAGGATGCAAAACAAGGAGGAATACCTTTACTTGGATACAATTTAGCATACATGAAGCATTGACAATGAAGATTTAAAATAAAAACAACCCAGAGTCTATGGAAAATAAATGTTACTATCGCATAAAATGCAGATTGGTTTTTCTACTGTCAGCAATCATTTTATGTAGTGTAACATCTTTTGCCCAAACATCCACATAACCGGTTTTTCCAGTATACCAACACTTTACCCCCTACCGGCAGATGAGGCTGTTTTAAGCCCTCATTTTTAAGGAAAAAACTGCAAGCCAATATTCTAGGTGCAACACACCAATGGAACGGGGGGTAAACGGCCCCTATCATTGGTGTGTTTCTTGGCTTTCTGTGTTTCTTCTTTCGTGAATAGAAAAAAAGTTGGCATAAACCATTTGCATATATTAATTAAAATTAATTAGATTTAATTTGAGTAAGAAGGATAAGTTTATTATTCTTCGGGTATAAAAAAAATCC
>JBBDSC010000124.1:0-1071 GCA_040905145.1 Anditalea sp. | reverse complement strand
TAAAAAAGAATTCCGAAGAACCATATCGGATGGGTCATCTGATGTACGTATTTTCAAATGGTGCCTATCCGTTTACTGCTCCTTATACCGAAGATGGTCGTTTTGGTTCAGTACAGGCATTAAACAGCAGTGGAAATGTTCTTGTTGGGAACCGGAATCCCTTAATTGACCTGTCAAACGGCAAGACCAGGTTTGAAAATAATTTTTATAAAATGAATGTCTTTGGAGATGTCAGGTTTACGGATTATCTGAATTTGAAACTTAATTTCACTTCCCAGTATAATAACAACCTGAGTGATAAATACTATCAGGATATTTTTGGATATACCCATGCCGGGCTTAGAACCAATAACCTGCAGCCATTTCCAGTTGAGATAAGCCGGAATAATGTGCAGAGTACTTACAATATCATGTATAACACCCTTCATTTTAATAAAAATTTTGATGGCAAGCACGATATTTCAGCAATTGTCGGTATGCAGGTAGAAAGTACTGTATTCAAA
This sequence comes from Anditalea sp., assembly GCA_040905145.1. Lineage (GTDB taxonomy): Bacteria > Bacteroidota > Bacteroidia > Cytophagales > Cyclobacteriaceae > DATGMS01. Next base: position 568 of record JBBDSC010000124.1, on the reverse strand, counting down.
AATTCCTTTGCACGTAGAACAGACCCTCCGAAAGAAGGATTAACTGAAGTGGATGCGGGGACATCAGGATTCCAGGCTAACGGCAATATGAGTGCATTGCGGATGCTTTCCTATTTTGGCCGTGTCAATTATTCCTTATTGGATAAATATTTATTTGAAATGAATCTTCGGGCTGATGCTTCTTCCCGATTTAAAGAAGGTTACAGATGGGGAATGTTCCCTGCTTTTTCCGCAGGATGGAGATTGGGTGAAGAAGAATTTATAAAAAATATGAATGTTTTCTCAGATCTAAAACTGCGTGCATCATGGGGGAAACTAGGTAACCAGAATATCAACGCTTATTGGCCCTATTTAGCTGTGGTCAACCAGGCCAATGCTCTTAGTTATAACTTTTCAGGAAGTTTTGCTCCGGGTGCGGCCATTACTTCACTGGTAGATGAAACCATCAGTTGGGAAACTGCCGTAACAACAGATATTGGAGTTGAACTGGGATTATTAAATAACAGATTATCCATAGAAGCCGATTATTTCACAAAAACAACCACAGGTATTATTGTTCAGTTGCCCA
>JBBDSC010000123.1:0-125790 GCA_040905145.1 Anditalea sp. | reverse complement strand
TGTAGCCTCTCCAGGAATCGAACCTGGATCTAAAGTTTAGGAAACTTCTATTCTATCCGTTGAACTAAGAGGCCAAATCACGGCAAAGATTTCAAATATTCTTTACCAATACCAGACTTTAAGTATTTTTCTCTTTTTCTAGCGCCTATTCTTGTTTCTGCATTTTCCTGATAAATCACCTTCCAAGGCCTATATCCTTTCGTCGAAGTAGTTTTACCCGAATTGTGTTCCATCAATCTTTTAGCTACATTTTTTGTAAAGCCCACGTAAATTCTCCCGTCCTTATCACTTTGCAATGCATAAACTATATACATACAATAATTGTCTTTTGGAAGCTTCCCTGCCTTCCGGCAGGCAGGTATTCTATCCGTTGAACTAAGAGGCCATTTAAGACTTCTGCAAGAGAATGGGATGGGTTATTACTGTCCTTCCTTTTACTGTCTTTGGCTTTGGCTCCGCAATTTAAAGCATATTTTTTCTAATCCACAAATATTCTTGGGTCAACTTGTGCTTTCCAAGATAAATCCCATATCTTTGCAGTCCAAAATTAGGATGGACGGGATCCATCAATTCACTAAATATCAATATAATATGGCAGTAAAAATCAGATTAGCGCGTAGGGGCAGAAAGAAAATGGCCATCTATGACGTTGTAGTAGCTGATGTAAGAGCTCCACGTGATGGACGCTTTATCGAAAAAATCGGGACCTATAACCCCAACACTGACCCCGCATCTATCAACATCAACAATGACCGTGCACTTAATTGGTTGTTGAATGGTGCCCAGCCTACGGATACCGTAAAGGCGATGCTATCCTATAGGGGGGTATTGCTAAGAAAACACCTTCAGATTGGTGTCCTGAAAGGAGCCGTGACCCAAGAAGATGCCGATAGGCGCTTTGAAGAATGGAAAGTGGGCAAAGAAGAAGCAATCACCGGAAAAGTAAGCAGGCTTTCTGATGCCAAAGCAGATGCACGTCAAAAAGCTTTTGACGCTGAAACGGCTAAGAAAACCGCTCGTCTTGAGGCGATAAAGAAAAGGGAAGAGGAAGCAATCGCTGCCGCTAAGGCCGCTGAAGCCCCTGCTGAAGAGGAAACTTCTGAAGAGGGAACTACTGAAGACGAAGCTCCAGCAACGGATGCTCCTGAATCTAACGAAGAAAATAAGGCTTAATAATTCCCATTATTCATGGACAAAGATAGCTGTTTCCAATTAGGCTACATTGCTAAGGTTCATGGGCTTCATGGAGAAGTGGTCGCTGTGTTGGATGTGGATTTTCCTGAAGAATATGAAAACATAGAACATGTTTTCGTAACTCAAAATTCAAGGCTGGTCCCTTATTTTCTGGAACACTTTGTCCTTCAGCCCAATCACCGGGCTTTGACCAAGTTTGAAGGTTTTGACAATGTAGACGAGGCAGCAAACTTAGTAGGTTCTGCATTGTACCTCCCCATTAAGGACTTGCCAGAACTGAAAGAAGACCAGTACTATTTTCATGAATTGATAGGATTTGTCGTGCATGATAAAGTACATGGGAAATTGGGAGTTGTTAAACAAATATATGATCTTCAAACCCAGGATTTAATCGGCCTGGAGCATAAGGGAAAAGAAGTCCTGATACCTATTCAGGATGGCATTATCCTCAAAGTGGACAAGGCAGAAAAAGAAGTTTTCTGTCATTTGCCGGATGGCTTACTTGAAATTTACCTGGAGGATTGATCCATGCATATTGACATCATTACAGTAGTTCCCGGATTGCTGGAAGGGCCTTTTTCCCATTCGATACTGAAAAGAGCGGAGGATAAGGGACTGGCCAAAATCAGGATCCATAACCTTAGGGATTATGCAACCGGAAAGCAGAAGCAGGTTGATGACTATGCTTTTGGGGGCGGGGCTGGAATGGTCATGATGATAGAGCCCATCACAAGGTGTATAGCGGCATTAAAAAGCGACAGGGACTATGATGAAGTCATCTATATGACTCCGGACGGAGAAGTATTTGATCAGAAGATGGCCAATTCCTTATCATTAAAAGGTAACCTGATCATCCTTTGTGGACATTATAAAGGGGTGGATGAAAGAGTCAGGCAGCATTTGATCACCAAGGAAATCAGTATTGGGGATTTTGTCTTATCGGGAGGGGAACTTGCCGCAGCGGTAATTACCGATGCCATCATCCGTTTGATCCCAGGGGTGCTGAATGATGAAACATCAGCCTTGACGGATTCTTTTCAGGATGGGTTGTTGGCACCACCGGTGTTTACGAGGCCTGCCGACTTTGAAGGAATGAAAGTTCCTGAAATTTTGCTCTCAGGACATAAGGTCAAGATAGAAAGCTGGAGGTTTGAAGAATCGGTTCGCCGGACCAAAGAAAGAAGGCCTGACTTATTGAAAGGCAAAGATTAGGGATGGGCGATTATTGTAAGAAATTGAAAGTTAATTTAACAGAAAAGATATTGCATCTATTTGCAATAAGCACATAATACAAAAGATATGAGCGAACTACTTAAAATTGTAGAAGAGGATTACAAAGAGGTAAGGTCCAAGTTCCCTTCTTTCAAGGCAGGTGATACGATCAACGTTCACGTAAGAATTACTGAAGGTAACAAAGAGCGTGTCCAGCAGTTTCAGGGCACAGTAATTCAAAGAAGAAATCCCAATTCCAATGGCGAAACATTCACCGTAAGGAAAATTTCAAATGGTATAGGGGTGGAAAGGATTTTTCCTATTATCGGTCCAAGCATCGAAAAAATCGAAGTATTGAGAGAAGGTAGAGTACGAAGGGCCAGATTGTTCTACTTGAGGGGACGTCATGGCAAAGCGGCCAAGATCAAAGAAAAAATAAGGGTGAAAAAGTAATTGTTTAACCAGATAAAAAGGGGATTCGTAAAGGATCCCCTTTTTTTGATTATCCTCCTGTTCCTTTTAAAATAGAAGAATAGCTGTTGTTGCAGTATCTAAAGGCCTTTTGGTTATTGGTGGCAATGCTTATATAATATTCCTTTTCCATTAAAAAGCTTCTTATTTGCCAGTCGGTATTCCTACCTAACTTTTTAGAAATTGGCTGAAAGCCGTCCAAGCAGTTTAAGTCTTTTAAGTGATCGTCCAATCCCCAGGAAGTTGCTTTGAGCAAAGCCTCTTTTCGCGTCCACAATTTGAAAAAAGCATTTTGCGGTATGGTGGCCGACATGATGGACTCTATTTCTTCCTTCGTGAAAAAATCACTCATTATTTGTTGATAGGTGAAATTCTCATTGATGTATTCTATGTCCAGGCCGACAGTTTCGGAAGAAATAGCAATAATGATCCAGTTGTTGGAATAGGAAACATTAAACTGCAAGGTCCCAGGAGGGTCTACAAAAGGCTTTTTATTAAAGCCTTTATTGAACCTGATGTCTTTGGGAGCACCTCCCAGATAATTGGCCAGGAGGATTCTCAGCATTCCTTTGCCAATGGTAAACCTGCTTTTATCCGTTTTTTGGTGATACCTGTTCACCCGAACCAATTCCTCCTGGGATAATATGTTTTGAAAAAAAGCCAAAGAGCTTAAATTATCTTTAATGGATATTTTCCATAAATCAACAGTGTCCTTAAAGGAGAAATCCGTAAGGTCATTCCAAAAAGGTGTTGGTATATTTTCACAGAAGACCTTATTTGATGGAATGGTCACGGCTTTTATCAGCATTATTCAAAATCTCCTGGGAATTATTTACAGATCACCTAAATTTCTACTAATCTACTCAATTTTGATTGTTTTTGACTATACGGTATTCCAGATTCTTCTTTTTCTTTTTCGTACCTTTGCACTTTAAAATTCAAAAGAATCCTTTTGTCACAGGGACTCCAAAAAATGGAACTGAATCATGAACAAAGAAGTACGCGTACGTTTTGCACCCTCACCAACTGGAGCCTTGCATATAGGCGGTGTCCGGACAGCTTTGTATAATTATCTTTTTGCGAAAAAGCATCAGGGCAAATTTTTGCTGAGGATTGAAGATACTGATCAAAACCGTTTTGTGCCAGGTGCGGAAGAATATATAAAAGAATCATTGGACTGGCTCGGGATATTTCCGGATGAAAGCCCTTGGGCCGAAGGACCGCATAGACCTTACCGCCAGTCGGAGCGCAAGCCTATGTACAGACAATATGCTATGGATCTAATAGATAAAGGCCATGCCTATTATGCCTTTGATACTCCCGAAGACCTTGATGCCATGCGTGAGCGCCTGACAGCCGCAAGGGTGGTATCCCCACAGTACAATTCCATTACCAGGACCCAAATGAAAAACTCCCTTACCTTGCCCGATGATGAGGTGAAGGCAAGGTTGGCTTCGGGCGAACCTTATGTGATCCGGGTGAAGATTCCCCGTAAGGAGGAAGTCAGGTTAAATGATTTGATAAGAGGCTGGGTCTTGGTACATTCCAATACACTGGATGATAAAGTGCTCATGAAATCGGATGGCATGCCCACTTATCACCTCGCCAATATTGTTGATGATCACTTAATGGAGATTACCCATGTGATCCGGGGAGAAGAATGGTTGCCGTCAGCACCGTTGCACGTTTTGCTCTATAGATACCTAGGCTGGGAGGATACCATGCCAGAATTTGCACATTTACCACTGTTGCTAAAGCCTGATGGGAATGGCAAATTATCCAAGAGAGATGCAGACAAACAGGGTTTCCCTATCTTTCCTTTGAATTGGACTGATCCGGCTTCAGGCGAATTGGTTGTTGGCTTTAAGGAATCTGGATTTTTATCTGATGCTTTCCTTAATTTCCTGGCCTTCCTGGGATGGAACCCTGGCGATCAAAGAGAGATTTTCAACATGGATGATTTGATTGAAGCGTTCTCTGTTGAAAGAATTGGAAAATCAGGAACAAAATTTGATATCAATAAGGCAAAATGGTATAATGAGCAATACCTGAGAGCAAGACCCGATGGAGAATTGGCAGATTATCTCCTGCAAGATCTAAAAAAGGAAGGGTTGGAGCTAGATCAGGTAAAAGCAAATAAAATAGTGGCCCTTGTGAAAGAGAGAGCGGTTTTTCCTGCGGATTTATGGAAAGAAGGTAAATTCCTGATAGTAGCCCCCCGGGAATTTGATAAAGCTATAGCCGCTAAAAAATGGAATTCTGGAGCCGTCAGCGTGCTTACTGCCTATAAAAACCAGCTTACTTCATCCAAGGAAGAATTCACTCCTGCATTAGCTAAATCCTTATTGGAAGCTTCTGCGGAAGAAAACGAAATTAAGCTGGGCAAAATCATGCAAGCAGTAAGATTGGCGGTGACAGGAGTAGGTACTGGGCCGGATTTGATGGAGATATTTGTAATTATCGGCAAAGAAGAATTGATCAAAAGGATTGATTTTGCGTTAAACACATTAAAAGTTCAAGGTGGAAATTAAAAGAAAATTATCATGGCAAAAAAATCAAAAAAAGACGAAAATCCTAAAGTGAATGCTGATTTGGATGGCTTCAAAATGAATATTAATACCTTTGGAGAAATATCGAGTTCCTTTTCTATTGATAAGATCAATGAGTTCCTCAACAAAAATGTCGATGACAAAAAATTGAGGGACAGGGAAGATTTAGAAGAGGGAAAAAAGAAAAAGGAATAAAAGCTAGTGCGGTACCTCTCCATAAAATGGGATAGATTGGTCGGGCTGCATCTACGCTTTTATAAGTTGAATAAAAAATTTCATGCTGTCATCTGGGGAGAATTGTTATTTTTGAAAATGAGCTTGATTAAAAGAACATTGCTGTTCCTGTTTTTGCTGTTGCTTATATTTGTGGATATCAAGGCACAGACCAGTGTGGGCATCCGTGGGGGGCTATCAAAATCAAGTATGTCTTATCGGCCTCATATCGCTTCGGTGACCTACAGTGTTCCAGGGGTTTCCACTAACACTTATTCTTTGGTTGTAGAACAGTTCTTTGCGAAAAATGCAGGAGCTCAGATCGAATTTCAATCCCTGATCATTGGTTATATAGGAACTGACACTTTGAATACAGGCAATGAAACCCGGTTTGAATACATTAAAATCCCTCTTCTTTCCAATTTTTACTTTGGCAATTCGGGAAGGTTTCACATCAAAATGGGTCCTCATTTTGGTTATTTATTAAACGTGAAAGATGTGACCAGGGTAATAGAAGGAGAACTGCTTATACCCACTTATGGTCAACCCGGGGATGACCCCAAAACATTTATGTACGGCCTCACAGCAGGTGTTGGGATCTCAAAACTTTTTGGGAAAAGTACCATTCAAGGAGAAGTGAGGTTTTCTTATGAATTTGGAAGGCCGGAATCCAGAAATAGAATATTTGACATAAGTTCAACCAACCTGGAATTCACATTGGCCTATTTGTTTCAGGTGTTTAAATAGCTTAAGATCCCCTGTTACAAGGATCGCTTATCTCTACCTACACATCAAATCTTCAAAAAAAGCAACAATAATGAATGTCTCCCTTTTAAATAAGCTTTTCGGAAATATGGATATTTACCTGTTGGACCAGCTCCTTAAAGGGCGCTTTTCCCGGGACATAAAAATCTTGGATGCGGGCTGTGGGGAAGGGAGGAATACAGTATATTTCTTAAAGGAAGGCTATCAGATCTTTGGGCTCGACCAAAATCCCGTTGCCATACAAATGGCTAGGATCCAAGCTCAGACCATCCAGCAGGATTATGATATTCACAGGTTTCAAGAAGCTTTGGTAGAAGACATGCCTTTTCATAAAGGGGCCTTTCATGCGATAATCAGTTCAGCAGTTTTGCATTTTGCAGAAAATACCACTCATTTTCATCAAATGATGGACGAAATGATGCGGACTTTGAAACCTGATGGTCTGTTCTTTCTTAGAATGACCACAGGATTTGGAGGGATATTAGCCGAATCAGCTTCTAAGGGGGACGGTGTTTATCTTTTGCCCGATGGATCAGAACGGTTTTTATTGACCGACAGGTTGCTGGGTGAAATTCAGGAGAAGCATCATCTTCAAAATCTGGAAGCACCTAAATCGGTGCTTGTTCATGGGCAAAGGGCCATGGGTGTCTTTGTAATGCGGAAGTTATAGGAAGAAAAATTGAAGCAAGAATATGCCAAGGTATTTCAGTACTTTGAACCAAATCCATTAAAGCAGTTATTTTGCCTATCAATCCAGTTTCTAAATCTTTAAAACCTTTATAATTCACTATGGATCTGCAGTACGCATTAGAATTAATAGGTACTTATGTTTTTGCTATTTCGGGTTCATTGGCGATGGAAGATCGAGAGCATGATCTATTTGGAGCGGGATTCACGGGCTTTATCACTGCTATCGGGGGCGGGAGCCTCAGGGATATCTTGTTGGGAGCCTATCCATTGGTTTGGATAGAAAACGTTTGGTTTCTGTATGCCATCTTTGCAGGTATATTGACTACCTTTTTATTTTATAAAATAGTTTCAAAATTAAAGAGGACCCTTTTCCTTTTTGACTCCATCGGAATTGCTTTTTTTACCGTATTAGGGGTGGAAAAAGCCCTCAGCTTGGGTTTTCGAGTGGAAATAGCAGCCATTATGGGCATGTTTTCCGCAGTTATGGGAGGGGTAATCCGGGATACGCTGACCAATGAAATCCATGTACTGTTCCGAAAAGAAATTTACGCTTCAGCCTGTCTGGCAGGTGCCATAGTGTACCTTGTTTTTAATCATTGGGGAATGGATAGGGACATTAACCTATTGTGCTCCTTGACGCTTATTATAAGTATCCGTCTGCTTGCAGTAAAATACAAGTTAAGTTTGCCAAGGTTGGGATAAAACTGACATTTTTAGTGGTATTATCTTCAATAAGTTTGGTTGGTTTCTTTTTTTTCTTAATTTCAAGCCATGTATATTACCAGGGAAGGAAAAAAAGAGGACCTAGAAAAAGTATTTGCTTTAATACAAGAATTGGCACAATATGAAAAAGCCTCGGAACAGGTGACCAATACTTTGGATAAAATGGAAGAAGATGGTTTTGGCGATAATCCAGCTTATAGGTTTTACGTATTGATAAAGGAAAGTTCTGGGGAAATTATTGGAACAGCCATTTATTACTATCGTTACAGTACCTGGAAAGGGAAGCGGTTATATTTAGAAGATTACATAGTCACAGAGGCGGAAAGAGGTCAGGGAGCAGGCAAAATACTGTTTGAAGAAGTAATGCAAAAAGCTGTCGACGAAAATTGTACCGGCATGATGTGGCAGGTTTTGGATTGGAATGACCCGGCCATTAATTTTTATAAAAAATTCAATGCCGACATCGAAAGCGGATGGTATAATTGCCATCTTCATTTAAAGGAGATGAAGGTCATGCTGGAAAGTAAGAAGATAGACACCTGAGAGGAGAAAGTATAAGACCTGAGATATTATTCCACCGATTCCAGTAAGGAACGGAAAGCCACAAAGTGATTTCCAAACTTGATTTTGAGCTTTTCCTGTAATACAGGAGCAAAGTTCTCCTGATACTGATGGATTTTCTCCATTTTTTTTGCAAAATATTGGGCAGAATAATTGACGCCGTCCTCTTCGACTTCTTGTAGTAATTTAAAAAATTTACTCTCCTCAAATAATCCGGTAGCCATGACTTCCGGGATGTGTACGTTTTTCATCCACTCCACATATTCTTTTTCTTTTTCCACATCAATATTGACGGTAACATTATACAGTATCATATGAATTATCTTTAATGGCTTTTACGGTTATTTCCAACAAATATAAGATCGAAGGGCTGTGGATTAGGTTAAACAAATATTTTATCCGCTTTGTTCTTCAGCAAAAGCTTAAAAAGGGCATTTTCCCCAATACTGATTAAAAAATCCTTGCGCTAAATAAAATGGCAACCAGGAAAAGGAGTAAACCCACCAAAATGCCGCTTCCCCTGATTATTTTATAAAGTAATTTTATTTGCTCCATCATGAGAATGCTGGTTAGACAATTTCAAATCGTTCAGTATAAATTTTTTTCCATTCAATTCCCAAGTTCCGCAGCGATATTTCGGAAATGTCCATTAAAGGTTTTGGTCCACAGATAAAGTACATGAAATTTTCTTTGTCATGGGGAAGGTATTTTGCCAAAATTTTTTCTTCGATCAAACCTGTTTCGCCTACCCACCCTTCTGGAGGCTCTTCCAAGAGGTGAATAACTTTCAGGTTCATTTCATTTTCCATTTCTTCCAGCTCATCACGGAAAGTAATTTCTTCCCAATTCAAATTGGCATAAAGTAAGATGGTTCTTCTTTGGTCGTGACTGTCCCGCCAAGTACGCAACATACTCATTCCTGGTGTAATGCCTATTCCTCCCATGATGAGGAAAATAGGATGGTCCATCGCTGATACAAAGGAACCATAGGGCCCTTCCACGAATACTTTGGCCCCTGGCTTTAAATTTTCCCATTCTGAGGTGAAATCCCCCATGATTTTCGCTGTAAATGTCATCGTCTTATCCTTTTCGGTAGAAACAATAGAAAAAGGATGTTGCTGAAGGGAAAAAGGGGAAGGATGGATCGTTATCCAGGCAAATTGGCCGGCGGAAAATTCCATTCTCCGAAATCCTACAGGTTCTATGGTCAAAGAAAAAGCATCTCCCCGCTCTTTTTGTACTTTGATTATTTTATGGGGAAATTTTCTGTTTAACCATGGCCTTACCAGTCGTGTATGAATGATCAGGTAAAGATAAAAACCCATCAGTCCTACTAAGGCCACTTTTTTTCCTGCTGGATCCAGGTAATGTGAAACCTGTATCGAATGGATGGCTCCTATAAAAATTATAGCTACTCCCAATAAACCGTGGAATAAGCGCCACAACTCATAATTCAGTTTAAAAACCTTCCTCCATAGGCTAGTAGCCATAATGCCCAATAGGGCTATACTGACAAAACTTAGCGCAATGGCCCTAGGGGCATTTACCTGAATATCAAAATAAGAGAGGAACTGTGGGTCAGATAAGATAAGAGTGACAGGGTGTGCCAATACAAAAAGGAAGGCAACTATACCTACTTCCCTATGGTATTGGATAATATTGTCCATCCCATAAGTAGGGGCTATCCAAGAAAAGCGTCCAGAAAACAAAAACTGAAGCCCAAGCATGCCCAATCCAATAAAACCAAAGGCCACCCCTAGTTCAATCCAAAATGTCCTATATAGGGGAAGTGTTCCTAAATAGGCAATTCCTAATGGGATCAAGGAAAGAAATGTATAAATCATTAACCATAAAATCCCGGATCTATTGGTATAATGCATGGGCCAGTAATGAAATGGTGGTTAAATAAAGGGCATCCAAGCCTGTCTAATAAAGTCTGACTGAATACCTTAAATATTTATAACAAATTTTCTACCATAAAACGATTTAGGAGATAATAAAAATCTGCTTATTAATGGACATTTATTGTTGTAGGGTTTTCAGGAGATTAATATCGTATCTTTGGGCAAAACTTATGAAGATAACATTTTTACTTTTCATGTGTTTTTTTGGCCATGGGGGTATTGCTCAGGAAGATGCAAGGAAGGATACTTTAAATGAATCCATCCTTATAGATAAACTCTTTGATACCGCTGATGATATGGTTGGATTGTTCAGTGGAAAAAGTTGGACTTTTATTCCCGCAGTTACTTATTCTCCGGAGACCAGCCTCGGTTTGGGGGTAAGGGCATTGAGGATATTCAGGGATAGTGAGACGCTGATCACAAGACCATCTACTATGCCCATCACTTTTCTTTATACCCTGAAAAAGCAAATAGTTTTCACCACCGCCCTGGATATCTGGATGAATGAGAATGCTGACAACTTGAAGGCTCGGATCGAGCTGACGGATTATCCGTTCAAGTTCTATGGGATAGGCAATGAGCTTTTGGCGGAAAATGAAGAATCTTATGCTACAAGGTATGTCCATTTTCAATTAGAATATCAAAAGCTTATCACACCTGGACTTTACCTTGGCCCCAAGTATGAATTTAGGGCTGACGATATTTACCAAACTGAAACAGGGGGATTATTGGGTACCAATCAGGTTTCTGGAAGCGATGGCCAACGGATTTCGGGGATAGGGCTGGTGTTAAACTATGATACCCGAAATAATATATTTCAGCCGGACAAGGGATCGTTTCACCAAGTCAGCGTGATGAGTTTCCAACCTTTTTTGGGGAGCAACTTCACTTTTAGCCAATATCAATTGGATTTTAGGAAATACATAAAGGTCTACGATCATCAAATATTGGCAGTGCAGGCCTGGTACAGTTTTACGGCTGGTCACCCACCATTTCAGCATGTTTCCCTGATCGGTGGGAGTGATTTGATGAGGGGGTATTTTGAAGGAAGGTACAGGGATCTTCATGCAATGGCTTATCAGGCGGAATATCGGCTACCTATTTATAGAAACCTGGGGTTGGTGTTATTTGGAAGTGCGGGACAAGTAGCGGAAAAGGTTACCTCCTATGCCATCAATAGGTTTAAGTATGGTGGAGGTCTTGGGTTTCGGTATAAATTTTCTGAAGAAGGGTTAAGTTTGCGTGTAGATATTGCTTTTGGAGATCAGGCCGCTTTCTACTTTGGACTAAATGAGGTGTTTTAATCTCAGGTAGACATCCCTTAAACCCTCTTTCCTTCTATTCAAAAACATAGGCAAATCCCACATTGGCCACCAAGTTATTTTTGTCAAAACCCGGTACCCAATATTGATCAGGAATGTTGATGATATACCATTTATAGTTGAAGGAGTGGGCATATTGGATCCTTGAGGACACCAGGAAATTTTTAAATCTCCAATCAGCTACCAGGGAGGGCACAATATCAACAAATTTTACCCTCCAGTCCTTAATATCTTCGAATCTTTTATAATAAAAATCATTATTATAAACAATTCTTTCAATTTGAAAACCAATTTTATTGAAGTCCTTTACCCAACCGGCTTCCAGAAAAATCACGTTACTTCCGGGTCCATTCCCAGCCCCAAGCACCTGGCCCATATGAGTGTAGCCATGTCTTACATGTGAATGGGTATACCAGCTGTTCTTGTCAAAAATGGTTTCTCTTACCGTTTGCCCTGTTTGGGTTATTTCTCCTCCCAGTTGAATAAATTGTTGGGGATTTTTCAAGGAAATCAAATTCGTGAAACCTAATGTAAAAGCCCTCGTCAGGTCTGGGTTGGTCAAAAAATCACTTATTGTGCGACTGTTTCCATTGGATCCATATTCCGCATAAAACTCCAAATGGCCCCTTGGGTCCATCCATCTGAAAAAGCCGGAACTTAATTGGTTCCTTTTGGCTACATCAGTATTGAGAATGGATTCTCTTTTTTTCCCTCCATTAAAAACCGGAAGATAATCGGCAAAAGAGCGCATATCATTGTGGTACATTTGAGAGACACTGCTGTATCCTATCGAAAATCCTGGCACCCATTTAGGTTGATAGGCCAATATTAAACCCGCCAAATACCTCCAATCTTTATCCCTCTTTGGGACATAAAGGGGTGTTTGTCTATAGGCATAATCTGAATGTGGGGGCTTAAAACCTGAATTTTGTAGCCTTCCAGCAATGAGCTGTCCTTCAAAACTTCCAATCCCTGTTTTTATCGGCTTTTGGGTGTTAATGGTAGCATGTAAGAAACCGGGAGCATTGTTGCTCATAATAAGGGCATTCCGTCTTCCAGGGCCCCACCAGATGTTTTCTGTGGATATTCCCATAGAGACATTCCCGGCATTAAAGCGGATGCTGGATTGGCCAGAGAGCAATTTGGTGTAGCTGCCAGTGCCAAACCGCTCCGGGATGTCTGAATGGTTCAACCACTCATAGTATTCAATCCACGTACTGCCATCATGCTCTATTGGAAAGCCTTGGAAATCATTGTTCTGGGCCGTTATTATTTCGGGCTGAAACTGAAGACTCCATTTCCCATATTCAAAATATATGCCTCCACTGAGAATAAACTGTAGACCTTTATTGGCAATCATAGCCCCATTATTTACGCCAAAGGCAACATTGGAATTATATTGGGTTCGGATAATAACCGGTAAGGCCTGAAATCTTCCCTTTCCATCCTCTGTAATAAAACTGGTTTCTGACTCATCTATATCGGTAAAAGAACCATCTACATCTATACCATTTTCTTTTCCAAAAGCTTTTGCGGGATATATCGGCCTGATCAAAAAACTATGAGTAGAGTCCAGGTTGCCGAGCAACTGCTGTCTCCTGAGATAGTCCTCCAAGATTGGGGTATTTAATGAAACAGACTGTGCACCGGACCAGGAAGGCTTGATGCACAACAGGGATAGGAAGATTAAAAATGAAATCTTAATATTCATATTCGATAATAAGTGAATAAATTTCCCATGGCTCATTACTATGTTATTTTACAGTAAGTGTATTTACTTCTATTTTAGATATTGACCAACTTTCATCGCATGTACGATCAGTGGTGTTGAGTTGCTTTAATTTATCTCCACAAAGAATGGTCAAATTAGAACGCTCATGCTTCACCAGTTTGGTTATGCGATATTTTGAAGTCCAACCTGGGACTCCTTTATATTGGCAGCGTCCGGGCAAACTGGTATTTATGGCACCTGTTTTAGGTTCAAATGATCGGGGGTAATTTTCAGGGTAAGATTGGTACAAACAGAAGGAATACCCACATGGCGTATTGGAAAAGGTAGTATTCACTATTTCCTCTCCATCAAGGTGCATGAACCAAAAATCAGATCCGCCGATATCGTCCGGATTACCGTCCCAACTGTCGTGGATCAGTAACTCAATGGTAATTTCCACCGTATTATGGTAGGGTAAACTGGGTATATTTATCGATATTTCTTCATTGTAGTACCAGCCCAAGACCGAATCCCCGTTAAATTCATGCCATTTAGCATTGATAATATTGGATGAATCGAGGTTTGAAAAATCATTGGAATAGACGTTAACTTTATCCAGTAATTCATCTTGACAGGAAACAAAGGTGCCTGCCAGGAGAAAACTTCCAAAAAGACTAAATAGCGGCCTCCATTTAATGTAATTCATCATACTTTATTCCAGGATGCAATTTTAAAAATTCCTTAGAAATTAGAGAATCGAAATAAACCATTTCAAATCAAGTTTTACAGGTCTCTCTGTTTTAGGAAAATTGAATGCGAGTCCTCTGCAAATAAACAAAAATATTTTTGAAAAGTAGGGATTATTGATCACACTTCTTTTGCTTGGAAGAGAAGGTAGGATCTGAAACTTTCAATCCAAATAATAAACCCTTTTTACTCGATTGCTGATATTGGTCAGTAGTTCGTAAGGAATTGTTCCGATGGCTTCGGCCAATGCTTTTAGGGAAATATTCTCCCCATAAATAAGGACTTCATCACCTATATGCGCATCTATACCAGTAATATTGACCATACACATGTCCATACAGACATTGCCGATCACAGGTGCTTTCTTGTCCTTAATCAGCACAAAACCTTTTCCATTGCCAAATCTCCGGTCATAGCCGTCAGCATACCCAATAGGGATAGTAGCTATTCTTCCATCCTCTGGCATTTGACCTTTTCGGCCATAACCTACACTTTGTCCTTTTGACAAGGTTTTGATCTGGGAAATCGTGGTTTTTAAAGTGCTGATCGGGCGCAAAGCCAACTCATACAGTCCATTGACTTCAACGCCATAAAGCCCAATTCCCAACCGCACCATCTCGAACTGAAATTCTGGATAGCGGATAATTCCCGCAGAATTCAGTGCATGCCTCAAGGGATGATAATCAATGTAGGATTTTATTTTCTTGCACATCTCCTTGAAAGACTCCAATTGTCCCAAGCTGAAATCCTGGTGTGCGGGTTCATCTGCTCCCGCAAGATGGGTATAAATGCTAGTGATCTTTAATTCGGGGAATTGGAGAATCAGTTTTCTCAATTCATCCATATCCGTTTTTTCAAATCCCAATCTATGCATGCCAGTATCCAGATCCAGATGGATGTTTGTTGAGGTTTTCTGCTGTTGACAGATTTTTCCGAGTTGATGGAAAAATTGCAGGCTGTATACCACGGGGTCCAAATTAAATTTCAAGAGATTATGAAAGCTTTCCCGTTCGGGGTTGAGCACTATGATGGGCAATTGGATGCCTTGATTGCGCAGGTAAATTCCTTCGTCAGTATAGGCTACAGCGAGGTAATCTGCCTTGAGTTGTTGCAAGTGGTTGGCGATTTCTGCGGATCCACCGCCATAAGCAAAGGCCTTAACCATCACCATAATCTTTGTGTTTGGATGCAAGCGCTTCTTGTAAAAATTGTAATTGTGGCTTAAAGCATTTAGGTTGATTTCCAAGGTAGTGCCATGGATCCTTTCTTGCAGGACATTGACTATTTGCTCGAATTCAAATTTCCTTGCTCCTTTTATTAAGATCAGGTCATTCTCAAAAGTATTGGGATCTAAGGCCCGGATTAAACTCTCCGTATCTGGGAAAAAGAGGGATTTACCTGGAAAAGCAGATTGCAAAAATTGGATTTCACTACCCACACCAAATAGGAAGTCTATATGATAATGTTGAAGGAGATCCCGAACTTGCGGGTAAACCTGGCTGCTGTCCCTGGCTTGGAGAAGGTCGGATAGAATAAGTACTTTCCTTCTTTTGGGTCTTTGGTTTTCAAGGAACTCCAACGCAACGCCAAGACCACCGACATCATTATTATAGGTATCATCAATGAGTGTGCTGTTGTTGATGCCTTGCTTTAAGGTCAGCCTCATTTCAATTGGTCTGAGTTCTTGGATGCCCTCATCGATCTCTTTTGGTGTCATTCCCAAGGTAAGGCAAGCAACAATGACGTGTCTTAAATTTTCCAGGGAAGCCTCATCTGTAAAACTGGTTTGAAAGGTGAAAAGACTAAGATTTGGTTGCATAAGAATGATTTTGGACCGATCCTCATTTCTTTTCACTGAAAGGGTGTAATCTGCACCGGGAAGAGCAGACCAGCTGATGAGTTTTTCCAAAGGAAATTGAACTTCCAGTAGTTTGGCCACCTCTGATTGATCTTTTCTATAGATAATAAAGTGACTGTTGGCAAATAATTTTATTTTTTCCTCAAGCTTTTCGTTTTTGCTCTCAAAGCCTTCTTCATGAGCTGTTCCTATATTGGTGAACAGGCCCATGGAGGGCTGTATCATTTGTTCCAGTTTTTCCATCTCAGCCCTCCGGGAAATTCCTGCCTCTAAGATGCTCACTTTATGATAAGGTTCAATACCAAAAATGGACAAGGGGACGCCTATTTGGCTGTTATAACTTTTAGGACTTTTGGCAACGCTATACGCTGTGCTGAGCACCTGGCCCAGCCATTCCTTGACTATGGTCTTTCCATTGCTTCCGGTGATCCCTATTACAGGACCCTTAAAAAAAGATCTATTCCACTGGGCTATCTTTTGAAGGGCTTCCAACGGATCGGGAACAGCCAGTATATTGGCGTCCGGAAATTGCAGATCAGGAAGTTGATCTTCGTTGATTATAAAGTTACGCACACCTAAATCATAAGCGGAGGTGATGAATGCATGTCCGTCAAACTTAAAACCTGGTAATGCGATATAAAGACTGCTGCTTCCCGAAACAATTTTGCGGGAATCAATGGCAATGTGTTCAATCGTAAGGGAATTTCCTTTCTGGAACATTTTTCCCGGTACAATCTTCAGAAGTTCATCTAACTTAAAAGCTTTTAACATTATTATATTATCTTTTCTTGCCACATTGGGTGATTCTTATTTCACTTTCATCACCTGTCACTGGCAGATGGCCATGTCTTTTGTAATGGATTTTGTCTCAACAATAGTTCCTCCGGGATTTTAACTTTGTGAAAATCAATAAAGCCATTTTTTTTGGATAATGTATTTTATTTTGTATATTTGAAAAGCTTATTCTTAAAATAGAGAATTGAAGAGGTGAATTAATTAATTTTCAATGCTACCACAAAATAAAATTTCTTTTCCCTGCAAAAAATTCTTCGTCATAGGATTTTTATTTTGTTCAGTTGTGTCTTTTGACATAATGGGTCAAGAGGAGAGGGAGAAAGTTATTTCGGAGTCAAGCGAGGAGTATGATGATATAATTGGTGCGGAGGGATCTGACCGATATGATATAGATGAGAATATCGCAGAAACCAAGTCCTCAAAAATACCCGCTACAAGTGTAACAGAAAAAGAAGAAGAACAGCTATATAAATATGAGGGAGAAAAGGAGGTGAACAAAGAACGCTTGTCCACCTTATCATTTAATCTTTTCTTATATGTAGCGGATAAGTTCAAAGAAGATAATTAATTCCAATTATCAATAATCCCAGATAATAAAGAGGGGGCATCCAAATGCCCTCTTCTTTTTTATGACTCGGCCAAAAATTTATCAATATCTTCAATGGCAATTTTGTTTTCATAAAAGGCTCTTCCGAAAACCACCCCTGCCAATCCAAGGTCCCTTAATTTTCTAAAATCATCTGCGTTTCTTACCCCTCCACTTGCCACCAGGCAGATATCAGGAAATCTGTCCATTATTTTTTTGTATAAACCAAAATTTGGACCATCCATGACACCATCCCTTGTGATATCTGAACATTTTAAATATTTAAGTCCTCTTTCAAAGAAATATTCAATATGATCAAACAGATCAATTTCAGTCTTTTTTAGCCAGCCTTCTATTTTGATTTTATTATCATCAGGATTGGTATCTGCTGCCAGTTTGATTTTCTCCCTTCCATAAGAAATGATCCATTGAACGAACCTGTCGGGATGAATGGCCGCTATGGAGGAAGCAGTGATGGTGTGGGCCCCGTTTTCTAATGCCTTATTGATATCCCCATCTGTAGAAATCCCACCTGTAAAATCCAACTTTAAAGAGGTGTGGACAGCTATGGTTTCCAAAATATGGTAATTTTTGGGTTCACCCCTTCTGGCCCCGTCCAAATCTACCAAATGTAAACGGGTCATGCCGTGATCCTCAAAAGCCTGGGCAATTTCCAAAGGATTATTGGATATGACTTCTTCTGTGGTAAAGTCTCCACGTCTTAGCCGTACGCATTTTCCCTTAATGATCCAGATGGATGGTATTATCTCAAACATGGCATATATTTAACGGGTAAACAGCTTTAAGAATAAGGTAATGCATTAATAAGGGCGTCTTTGGTAATTATTTCCTCCATAAGCATATCCAATATACTATAGAAAAAACATATTTAATAATTCAACTGGAAAATTTAGCCCAAGCCTTAATAAACTTCTTCGATCCCAAATTTATCAAGGGTAAAGAATATCCATTCCAGACCGTTGAATTTTTTGTGAGGGTTGGTTTTGATACTGATTCTCTGGCCTTCCTCATCAGCAAGCTTAATCATTTGGTGATCTCCCAAGTAGGCCACATTAAAAAGTTTGCCACTGAGATATTGCCCTTCACTTCTAAGGATCTTCACGTGTTCGGGCCGGAAATGTAAGCGCACCTTGTTGGTGTGATTTTTTGAGCGGTCATCTTTTATAAATCCAAAAGGAGTGTAAAAGCCATCAATGGTAGGCGTGGCCATAATTTCATTTCTTTTTCCGAAAAAATTAGCCACATAAGGATTTATTGGGTTTTCATAAAGGTTTTTAGGAGTATCCATTTGTTGCAGGTACCCCTTGTGAAGGATGGCTATTCTATCTGCTGTTGATAGAGCATCCCTGGTATCATGGGTCACAAAAATGGCTGTGATTCCGGTTTTTTTGATGATCTGGCGGATTTCCTCCCTGACCTGGTCCTTAAGCAAGGCATCCAGGTTGCTGAACGGTTCATCTAAGAGCAGTATTTTAGGGTTAGGGGCCATTGCTCTTGCCAGGGCCACCCGTTGTTGCTGGCCGCCAGAAAGTTGATGGGGATAATTGCTGAAATTTTCATTTAGTCCTACCCTCCTTAAGGTCTCTTTTGCCACCTGTTCAGGATTACCGGAAATGTGGTGAAGACCGAACTTTACATTCTCCAGGATCGTGAGGTGAGGGAAAAGCGCATAATCCTGAAAGACCATGCCCACTTTTCTTTTATCAGCAGGAACGGACTTTTTTCCTTCTACAATCTTTACTCCAGAAAGGGAAATAGAGCCATTTTCGGGGTGTTCCAAACCAGCTATTAGTCTTAGCAGTGTCGTTTTTCCGGAGCCGCTTTCCCCCACCAAAGCCAGGATCTCTCCTTTTGTTACTTTGAAGGAGACTTCTTTGACGGCAAAGTTTTCAGCGTTCTTGTATTTTTTATCAACATTCTGAAGTGCTAAAATCGTCATTGGGTTTGCCCATTTCTTTATACCTCCTTAATTCTGATCAACCTGTTCAGGAAGATAATGGGTATTATTCCTGTCAGGATAATGATCAGTGCCGCATTGGCGGATTCCGCTATCATTTCATTGGTGGCCATGTCGAAAGCTTTCGTTGCCAGGGTGTGAAAATTAAACGGTCTAAGAATCAAAGTTAAGGGTAATTCTTTTAATACATCCACAAAGACAAGCAATATCCCGGTGAAGAGGCTGGATTTTATTAAGGGGAGATCAATTTTTAAAAGGGTTTTCCCGGTACCTCTGCCCAGTAGTCTACTGGCTTCGTTTACATGAAGGCCAATTTTTTGAAAGCCTGCATCAATAGGATTATAACCAACAGCCATAAACCTGACAATATAGGCAAAAACCAAGGCAAAGAGCGTTCCCGAAAATATTAGACCTATACTGTCAGCGGGGAATTGGTTGATCAGCCACTTATCCAGACCCAGGAGCGGGATCATAATCCCCACAGCAATTACCGCCCCAGGGACAGCATATCCAAGAGTGGCTATTCTTGTAATGTTTTTTAGCCATTTGAAGGGATTAAGCCGCAGAGCATACAATAGGATGATGGATAATACAACTATGGCTGCGCCGGTGCATATGGCAAGAAAGAAGCTTCTGAAAATCAAAATAAAGAAATCCCAATTGATTACCTTATGGTAGGTGAGCGATACCCAGTATAGGATTTGCATCAATGGAACAAAAAAGCTGATCAGAAAAATGAAAATACAAATCCCTGTCAAATAATATTGTTTGCCTAAAGGCAGGTTATTTCTTTCTATCGGTTTTGTCAAGGAATTGGTCGGCACGTATCTCCGGTTTCCTCTTTGAAAATTTTCCAGAAATAGGATGACAAAAACAAAAAGCATTAGGATGGCTGCGAGGTAAATGGCCGTGGAGGCATCCCCCATGGAAAACCAGGCCCTGAATATCCCTGTGGTAAAGGTACTTACCCCAAAATATTTCACTACACCATAGTCGTTCAGGACTTCCATAGAAGCCAGGGCTATGCCGCCTACAATAGCAGGCCTGGCCATAGGTAAGGCTATCCTGAAAAATGTTCTTATGTGGTTACTTCCCAACAAGGCGGAAGCTTCCTGTAGGGTTTTTGACTGTTGTAAAAAAGAGGACCGGGAAATAAGAAAAACATAAGGGAAAAGTGTGATGGAAAGGATGAAAATTGCTCCGGGAAGGTTCATGATATCCACCAAGCCACCATTTACACTAATGTTCAGACTGTTTCTCAAAAAGGTCTGGATAGGACCGGAATAATCCAACAGCCCTGTATAAGCATAGGCCATGATATATCCCGGAAATCCAAGGGGCAAAATCAACAACCATTCGAAATAGCGTCTCCCGGGAAAATTATAGCTGGATATCACCCAGGCGGTACTTACCCCTAGGAGAAAAGTAAAGAATGCAACTCCGAACAACAGGAGCAATGTGTCTTTAAAATAGTCAAATAGCAGGTTTTCCTTCAGGTGTCCCCAACTGTTTCCAGGCGGTTCAAAAATGTTGAAAAAAAGGGTGAAAATAGGAATGGAAACCAGCAATACGATTAGGATAGCCAGCCCTGTCCACTTATTCCACCAATAGTAATTAAGCTTTGCTATTTCCAAGATAATTAATTCTTGCCCTCTTTATTTCCAACCCACGCGGTCATATATCATGACGGCATCTTTATTGTTTTCTCCCAAAACCGAAAGATTGAGTTCATCTGCTTTAAAATCACCCCAGGATTGAAGAAGGGGTGATTTCTCTACTTTAGGGTTTACTGGAAATTCAAAATTGATATTGGCCAAACTGGACTGTGATTCTTCATCAGTAAGAAATTCGATAAGCTTAATGGCGTTTTCTTTGTTTGGTGCATGCTTCGTTACTCCGGCACCGGAAATATTAATGTGGGTTCCCCTTCCATCCTGGTTCGGAAAGAAAATCCCTACCTGCTCTGCAGCTTTGTTTTCTTCCACATTTTCGTCATTGAGCATAATGCCTATGTAGTAAGAATTCACAATAGCAAGATCACCTTCACCAGAAACCACTGCTTTTACCTGATCCCGGTCACCTCCTTTTGGATCCCTTGCCATGTTGGCCAATACAGATGAAGCCCATTGTTCTGCGGCATCGGCACCATTGGCAGCAATGATAGAAGCCAAAAGAGATTGGTTATAGATATTTCCCGATGAACGTGTCAATATTTTTCCCTTCCACTTTTCTGAGGCCAGCTCTTCATAAGTACTTAAATCTTCCGGATTGACCCTGTCTTTGCTGTAGGCAATAATTCTCGCCCTATAGGTCAGTCCACTCCAATATCCTTCGGGATCCCTGAATTTTGAGGGAACATTATTGTTGATGATTTCAGAGTTGATCGGCTGGAGCAGGTCTTTTTCTTCCGCCCGGTGCAGTCTCCCCGCATCTACGGTAATGAGCACATCAGCAGGGGAATTGGCGCCTTCCAATTCCAATTTCTGGATCAATTCGTCGGCACTTGCATTGACCACGTTCACTTCAATCCCGGTTTGTTCGGTAAAGCGGTCAAAAAGCTGTTGATCAGCATCGTAATGACGGTGGGTATAAAGGTTGACCACCTCTTCTGAGCTGCTATCGCATGAGAAAAGTGGTATGAAAAGGAGGCTCAATAAACTTATTCCTAGAATCGATTTTATCATGGATTGAATCTTTTATGGAATGCGAAAATAATCATTATTTATATCAAATCTAAATAAAGACAAAAAGATTTTTATATTTGTTGGTGCTTGAAAAAGCCCCCCTTTGAGAAGGAATTATGCATTGCTTTTGGATAAAAAATGACCATTCAACAGTTAGAATATATTCTTGCCGTAGATAAGCACCGCCATTTTGGACATGCCGCTGAAGCTTGTTTTGTTACCCAGCCCACCCTTAGTTCGCAGGTAAACAAGCTGGAAAGGGAGTTGGATGTTCTTATTTTTGATCGGTCCAAAATGCCGGTCATCCCCACCGAAATAGGAATTCAGCTTATCGCTCAGGCTAGGAGAGTGGTTTCGGAAAGCCATGGGATCTATGAAACGATTGCTCAGCTTAAGGGGGAAATAGGCGGAACGATCAAAGTTGGAATTATCCCTACATTGGCTCCCTATCTTTTGCACTTGTTTATTGGCAGATTTTTGGAAAATTATCCTAAAGTCCAGCTTCATGTAGAAGAAATGGTCACCGAAGAAGTGATTAAAAGACTAAAGAATGATGAGTTGGATTTGGGAATAGTAGTCACCCCATTGGAAGAACAGGGCTTATTGGAGAAGCCGTTGTTTTATGAAAAATTTTACGTCTATCTTTCAAAAGGGCACCCCTTGTTGGAAAAGAAAACGGTTGAAATCAATGAATTGTTGGGTAATGACCTCTGGATATTGCAGCAAGGACATTGCTTTAGGGATCAGGTGCTGAATATTTGTGATCAAAACAAATTTCAAAGGATGAATTTTCACTATGAAAGCGGCTCCTTGGAAGGGCTCAAAAATATGGTAAACCGTTATAAGGGGGTGACCTTATTGCCAGAGTTGGCTACTTTTGACCTAAACCAAGAAGAAAAGACAAGGCTTCGTTCTTTTACTGAGGACGAGCCTACCAGGGAAGTAAGCCTTATTTTGACAAGGAGTTTTTTAAAGAAGAAACTGGTTGAGCTGTTGTATCAGGAAATAGTGGCTTCCATACCCAAAGAAATGACCTCCAAGGTACATGGGAAAGTAGTTAAATTTAAGTGAATTAAACCATGAGCCATAGTCAAGCCGGAATTTAACTCTTCCTTTTGATAGGGGTCTAATTTTTCATTAGAATGATTAGGTTGTCACTAAATAACAAATCCTTTAAAAAAAAGCACTAATTTTGGTGATATTGCAGCAATAAACCTAAAATTATTATGTCAATAAAACATTATATTCAGGAAAACAGAGATAAATTTTTAAATGAACTTTTAGATCTTTTACGTATACCTTCTGTAAGTGCCGATCCCAAATTCAAAGGTGATGTATTAAAGGCAGCGGGATTTGTAAGGGAAAGTCTACTTAAAGCAGGAGCAGATAAGGTGGAGATTTGTGAAACAGCTGGCTTTCCCATTGTATATGGGGAGAAAATCATTAACCCAAATGCTCCCACTGTTTTGATATATGGACATTATGATGTGCAACCGGCCGATCCATACGAATTATGGGATTCCCCTCCTTTTGAGCCTGTGATCAAGGAGACTGCAATGCATCCTGAAGGGGCGATATTTGCCCGTGGGTCAGCGGATGATAAAGGGCAGTTCTACATGCATGTCAAAGCTTTTGAGGCAATGCTGCAGACAGGGGAGCTGTCTTGTAATATCAAGTTTATGATAGAGGGGGAGGAAGAAGTGGGTTCCAGTCACCTGGAGGTTTTTGTAAAAGAAAACAAAGAAAAATTACGGGCAGATGCCGTTTTAATCTCTGATACCAGTATGCTTTCCTTGGAAAACCCCTCTGTGACGGTGGGGCTAAAGGGGTTGGCTTATATGGAAGTAGAAGTAACAGGCGCCAATAAAGACCTGCACAGTGGTACTTTTGGAGGGGCGGTAGCCAATCCCATCAATATCCTTTGTCGCATGATTGCCTCGATGCAGGATGAAAACCGTCGGATCACCATTCCCGGCTTTTATGATAAAGTAGAAGAATTGTCAGCGGCTTATCGGGAACAATTGAACAAAGCTCCATTTGATGAGGAGGAGTATAAAAGAAAGCTCGGGATCACCGAAACGGATGGAGAAGCAGGTTATACCACCATTGAGCGGACAGGAATCAGACCTACCTTGGATGTAAACGGTATTTGGGGCGGATACACTGGAGAAGGGGCAAAGACAGTTTTGCCTTCAAAAGCTTACGCCAAAATATCCATGAGATTGGTGCCTAACCAGGATTATCATGAGATTTCAAAACAGTTTGAGGAATATTTCATATCCCAGGCCCCCGCATCGGTAAAAGTAAAAGTGAGGACGCATCATGGAGGACATCCCGCCGAAGTGCCCACAGATTCCAAAGGGTATAAAGCTGCAGAGGCAGCAATAATGGAAGCTTTTGGTAAAAAAGCCATTCCTACACGTGAAGGAGGGTCCATTCCCATTACTTCTTTGTTCCAAAAAGAATTGGGAGTTGATCCTATTTTGATGGGTTTTGGCCTCGACACAGATGCTATACATTCACCCAATGAACATTATGGTGTAAGAAATTACTTTATGGGAATAGAGACCATAGCCTTATTTTTTAAGTATTTTAAAGAACTGGAGGCTCAATAATCAACAAACCAATTAGAGAGAGGAACTTATATCTGTTTTTTGGCCTTCAATAGCTAAAAATAAACATCAAAAATTATCCAATGCCAAAAACAGTGAAACTTCTTCTAAGCCTGACCTTTTTAATCTTGCTTAACTCTTCCTCTTTGGCCCAGATTATTTCCCCTCCCCAATGGGATTTCCAACTTTCGGATAAAGATCTTACCGTTGGCGATGAAGTGGACCTGATCCTTAAGGCCCGGATTCCCACAAATTGGTACATTTATTCCAATGATTTTGATCCGGACCTTGGCCCAATTTTGACCGAATTGAGCTTGGAAGGATCGGTGGGAATAGAAAGGAAAGGTGATTTAAGGGCGATTGATCCCAAGAGAAAATATGAAGAGGTTTGGGAAGGAGAGGTTACTTATTTTGATGAAGAAGGCGAATTCCGGCAAAGTCTCCTCATTTCCAGTGAAAATGTGCAGATACAAGGGACGGTTACCTATCAGATGTGTTCTGATATTACAGGCCAATGTGTTAATTATGAAGAGGATTTTGCCCTCAATGTGACGGCCAATCCATCGGGAAGCGTTGCCGGAGACCAGCAGAATGGCGGAATTGTAGAAGAAGAAAATAAAGAAGTCAATGCTACTGTAGAGATAGATACAACAGAAGTCAAAGAGGAAAGTTTGGACCAGAATGATCAGGCGGATAAGGCTGAGGTTCCTGTAAAGGGGGAGACAGAAGCCAATGACCTTGATCAAACAGCAGAACGGGCAGAAGTTACCCCTATGATTGGTTTTATGATTCTGGCATTTTTGGGAGGGCTTGCGGCATTATTGACCCCGTGTGTTTTCCCCATGATTCCGATGACAGTTACCTTTTTTACGGGAAGGGCCAAGTCAAGGGTCCAAGGGGTAAAAAACGCGTTTATTTATGGTTTATCCATTATAGCCATATATACATTTGCCGGTACTTTGGTGGCAGCGACCCAGGGACCCGAATTTGCCAATTGGCTTGCGACTCATTGGCTGCCCAACGTTTTTTTCTTTCTGGTATTTGTTTTCTTTTCCTTTGCCTTTCTGGGGCTATTTGAGATAACCTTGCCCAGTGGATTGGTGAATAAAATGGATGAAAAAGGCGAAAAAGGGGGATTAACAGGTATATTTTTTATGGCTTTCACTTTGGTGCTGGTTTCGTTTTCCTGTACCGGCCCTATAGTTGGCTCCATTCTGATAGCTTCTGCCGGAGGGGAGATTATCCAGCCTATTTTGGGGATGTTTGCCTTTTCCCTGGCCTTTGCCATACCATTTGCCTTATTTGCTGTTTTCCCGGAATGGCTTAACAGCCTGCCCAAATCCGGGGGCTGGTTGAATTCAGTCAAAGTAGTTTTGGGGTTCCTGGAATTGGCCTTGGCTTTTAAATTTCTAAGCATAGCAGATCAGGTTTATCACTGGGGATTACTGGACAGGGATATTTATATCGCGATCTGGATTGTAATTTTTGCGCTTATGGGCTTTTACCTTTTGGGAAAGATCAGGCTGCCATACGATTCCCCTATGGAAAACATTGGCGTCCCCAGGTTGATGGCAGCCATAGCCACCTTCATATTTGTGATATACCTTATTCCCGGCCTTTGGGGAGCGCCATTAAAATCCTTGAGCGGTTACCTTCCTCCCATGAGTGGTCATGATTTCAACCTGGTAAAAATGATCAGGGAAAACCAAGGGGCAGGAAGCACAGCAAGTTCTTTAGGAGAGACACCTAAATACAGCGATTTCCTGCATTTACCGCATGGGTTGGAAGGTTATTTCGATTATGATCAGGCATTGGCAGCGGCAAAAGAGGCCAATAAGCCTTTATTTATTGATTTTACCGGTCACGGTTGCGTGAACTGTAGGGAGATGGAAGCAAAGGTGTGGATAGAGCCGGAAGTGCTGAACAGGTTTAAAGAAGACTTTGTCATGGTGGCTTTATATATTGATGAGCGTTATCAGCTTCCAGAGTCGGAATGGTACACTTCGGAATACGACGGAAAAATAAAGAAAACCATGGGCAAACAAAATGCGGATTTTCAGATCACCCAATATAACAATAACGCCCAACCTTATTATGTGATTTTGGATCATAATGAAGAATTGCTCGTGGAGCCCATTGCCTATGAAACCAATGTAAACAAGTTTGTGGAATTCCTGGACAGGGCCAAGGCGGAGTTTGAAAAGAGAAATTGAGAAGACCCCATATAAATCACACTTTAAAAAAATGATTAAATTTTTATCCCTTTGATCCAAAGAGAAGACTCTGATCCCAGGGGAAGACAATAAGAAGAGGAAGCCAATTTCAGGTATTCAGACTTCTTTGGGGCACAAATACAGCCACCGAAAAATATAAACAGACACTGGTGGAAGCAATTAAAAATCCAAATACTGAAACACAACCCTTAAGCTGATATGTTGCCAGGCAGTCAGATGGTATGAAAACAAAAAGAAAGAAAGAAATAATCGTTATTTTTGTAAAAATCAATAAACAAACATTATGGATATTGCGGTAAAGTATAAAATCATATTCGAAATCATTAAACAGCCAAGGCGACAGTGTTTTGCATGCTATACAGTCCCTTCTAAAGATTGAAGATGAGAATGATTTTTGGGATGCCGCACGAATCTGTGAGGGAAGAGATCAAAATCAACGTTTTGATTTTTAGGATTGGCACTTAAAATACGTTATTCGCTTCGTGGCAAGCAGGAGGAAATAGAATATGGGATTATATACTGAACCGTTTTGGACAGGAAAAGGCAAAAGAGGTAATTGTAAGCTTTAGGGCTAACCGGAGAAGCTCTAAAAATTTTAAGATCTAGGTAAATAATCCCATAGTCCAAATCTCTGTCAACAAAAAGATTATGTAAAACTAATACAGGAGGTAAAACAGTTGATGTTAATAGAAAGGAGGTTCGATCTTCAAAAGCATAACCTATCCCAGATATTCAATTCCATTAAAGATCTTTCAGATATTGAAATGCAGAAATTAACACGGAGTGGAAAGCACTCTAATCATGTTTCCTCATTTACAGAGAATCTTGCTTCTTTAGTTATATCCGTTTCCCCACAGATGTAAAACTGCTATGGGAATGCTGTGAAGGAACCACCTCTCAAAAAGCACTCGCACCCCATATAATTGTACTTTCCAATACTGAATTGACTTTTAAAGTAACTCCAAAATGAACAAAATCAACAAAAAAGGAGGCTAAAAGAAATAAAACCCTCCTAAATTTTTAGGTCGTGCAATTATCAATGGAACCTTTTTTTAGTTCTCTCGCAGATCCCGTTGAATTTCGCAGATGGATCCGGAGACACATCAGCTGTGGACTGTTGCCCGTTGACCTTCTTCTCCCCCTTTGAGCGTAGTAATTAGCTTCTAGGCGTAGTAGTTTGCAACTACGCCTTCCAATCTTTCTGAATTTGCAATTCGGTATTTTTAAATTAATTTTAGAAGGTATTGATATGAGGGGTAGTTGCAAACTCACCCAGTGGAGGCTTCCAATGGAGATCAGTATATGGGGTTTTTATACGGCCTGACCATTAAATGCTAACAATAAACAAATGAAATCGTTAACTTTACAGTAAAGAAATGTAAAGCCGATGGATACTGCCAGAGTCAGAAAAGAAATAAACGAATACCTCCAACATGCGGATGACCGTTTTTTAAAACTTATTCACGGGATGGTCAAAGCAGATCAAACTACATTGTCGGTGGGTTATAAACCGGACGGTACGCCAATCACAAAAGAGGAAATGATTGTCAGGGCGGAAAAATCGGAAAAGGACATCAGTGAAGGACGGGTAAAAACCGCAAGGCAGGTCAGGGAAGAAATGAAGAGATGGTGATCCATGGAGGTAATACTCACTGCTTGGGCCGAAGAATGTCTAAAGGATGTTTACAGATACTATTGCGAAAAAGCCGGTCCCAAAAAAGCCTTCGAGATTGTCAATAGAATTATCGACAGGGTCGAAAGCCTTGAAAAATATCCGAACAGGGGAAGGGTCGAGGAAGATCTGACAAAACTGAAAAAGGGGCACCGTTTTTTACTTGAATATCATTACAAAATCATCTACAGGGTCGAAAGAGGAAGAGTGATAGTTACGGACATTTTTAGCAGCAGGCAGGATCCGGCAAGAAAGCTGGGAAGAAACAAATGACCCGTTGCGCAACCTGCCCCTCTGAGCGTAGTATGTGGCTTCTAGGCGAGTTTGCAACTACGCCTTCCTTATCTTTGTGAATTTGTAATTAATACTACTATAAATCAATTATTTCTCTTTCAATAAAACGCATCCTGAAAATGCTTAAAGGCCATTTGGCCATATTTGTCCCTATAGACCCCGACGATGTCAAAGCGGATATCTTTGTGCCAATCCTTCTCATAAATAAAATTATCTGCTGCACGGATGATCAATTGCCGCTTTCTATAGTCTACAAATTCTTCGGCATAACCATAGCCTGTCCCTCCCCTGAATTTGACCTCAACAAAAATCATTAAACCCCTATGCTTCATGATCAGGTCGATTTCGGCATGTTTGTACCGATAGTTGGCTTCTATAAATTCGTATCCTTTTGATTTCAGCCATTCAGCTGCTAATTTTTCGGCTTCACTGCCGACCTCATTATGCTGTGCCATAGTAAATAATTGTTTAAATTTACTTTAAAAAAGAGCCTTTAAAACGACCTGGATTTTCCCTTTGCTGTTGGAAGAACCGGAACGGACAAATTGGTGTTCAACTAAACATATAAGGAAAACTGTGAACCAAATTAAAAATAAAAAAGTAAAATTTATAGACCTGGGGCTTAAAGATTATAAGGAAGCCTGGGATTACCAGGAAGAATTATTTGCCAAAGCGGTGTCCACAAAAATAGGAAACAGAAACCTTTCCCTTGAAAGCCAAAGAATAACCGAAAACTATCTTCTTTTTGTAGAACATCCCCATGTATATACCTTGGGCAAGAGCGGGGAAGTTTCCCATTTGCTTTTGAATGAGGAGGGCTTAAAATCCAAAAATGCAAATTTCTATAAAATCAATCGGGGAGGGGACATTACCTATCATGGCCCTGGTCAATTGGTAGGCTATCCTATTTTGGACCTGGATAATTTCTTTACAGATATCCATAAGTATCTTAGGTTATTGGAGGAGGCCATTATTCTGACTTTAGCGGATTATGGGATTGTAGCAGGAAGAATAGAAGGGCTCACCGGTGTGTGGCTGGATCACCTGGAGCAAAGGAGCCCCAGGAAAATCTGTGCCTTTGGCGTCAAGACCAGCAGGTGGATTACCATGCATGGTTTTGCTTTTAATGTCAATTCAGACATTTCCTATTTTGGGAACATTGTTCCTTGCGGAATTGCGGACAAAGCGGTAACTTCTCTTCATCTAGAGCTGGGCAGGAAAGTGGATGAAAGGGAGGTGAAAGATAGAGTCAAACAGCATATAGCGGCTCTTTTTGAAATGGAATTGGAAGAATTAAGTTCGGAATGAAAAAAGATATTAAATTTCACCCGGTTACCGGTGTCAAACTGGCCATCGCCAAAGAGGAAAGCAATGGCAATGAAGAATGGGCAGTATATATCATCAATAAAAATCTGATTGAACTGAATACCCTAATGGTCTCCTCCAGAGGCTATGGTGTAGTCTCCGGAGAGAAGAGAGAGACTTCAACACTCCGGCATATGATACAGGAGCTGGGGCCACAATGTGTGGCCAAAGTGGAACCTATTGATCCTAAATTGTTTGGGTTAAACAATGAATTTTGGGTGAGTTATTATATATTGAATCAAATTTTCGATAAAAAATTCATCTTTGTGGAAGGGTGTATGAACAAAGAAAACATTTCTTTTATCCCGGAGATTAACCTATACGGCGTGTCACATACTTGATCAAATTATGGCAGATTTTTTCAGTGAACTTAAAGGCATCCTTTTTTTGGATATAGAGACTGCCGCTATGGCTGAGAATTTTGATGAAATCGACACAAGGATCCAAGTGGAATGGATAAAAAAGATCCAACTCTTCAAAACCGAAAATGAAAGCACGGCGGAGGAATTGTTTTTCCAAAAAGCAGGTATTTTTGCTGAATTTGGAAAAGTAATCTGCATCGGAGTGGGGTATTTTGTCTACAATCCGGAAGAAAACAAACTCCAGTTCAGGACCAAATCTTTTGCCGCAAAAGAGGAACATGACACCCTCTTGGAATTCCGCGAGCTTTTGGAAAAGAAAAACTGGACCCTCTGTGCCCATAATGGTAAGGAATTTGATTTCCCCTATTTGTGTCGCAGGATGTTGGCCAATAGGATCCCCTTACCTGAGATCTTACAATTGGCGGGTAAGAAGCCCTGGGAGATCCGGCATATGGATACCTTGGAACTTTGGAAATTCGGGGATTATAAGCATTACACCAGATTGGAATTATTAGCTACCTTATTTGATATCCCGAGTTCAAAAGGAGACATCGACGGAAGTCAGGTGAATGAAACCTATTACATAAAAAAGGATTTGGAGAACATTAGGAAATATTGTCTGAGAGATGTGGAAGTTACAGGGAGGATTTATTTGTCCTTCCAGGGATTACCCTCTGAACTCGACATAGAAATCATCAATTTGGACAATTTGGCCAATGATAACCAAAGTAGTCCATAAGGAGTGGATTAATGATGAACATGAAATCGAGCAGTTTTTCACATACCGGAATGAATGTTCAGCGAATTGCCCCGATAAAGATCGGGGCAGGCATGTGCCAAAAAAATCTAATCACAAAGGCTTACACAAAGTTTCACAAAGCTTTCATCGTGTTACTTTGTGCAGTCATTGTGTATCTGGTGGTTAAAAAGGCAGAAACTATAAAGGTATAGTAAATGCATTCAAGTTGTGACCTTTAAAAATCAATTATATACATATGAAATTCTAGCCAATTCAAATAGGTTGGTGAAATTTCACTAACTTTAATTTTATCAACGGATATTTAATTTTTATGGGAAGAAGACCGGATAGAAACACACAAGGGAAAAAGAAAGAAGGGAAGCAGATGGATGCCGCAAAATTGGCGAGGAAAGTCCTTAACTTTTTTGATAAGCATTTTGGAGAGGGATTTTCAGAAAAAAGGCTTATTAAAAAGCTGGAGATAAGAGATGCATTTTCCAAAAATAATGTGGGGAGGGTTTTAGAGGAATTGGTAGCCGACGGATCTTTATCCAAAAGCCCCCGGAATGAATATTCCTCCACCAGGGATCCTGAATTTATCCAAGGCAGAGTGGATTATGTAAATTCACGGTTTGCCTATATCATTCCTGAAAACAAACAAAAATCAGAAGATGATATTTTAGTTAAAGAGTCAGATCTAAAAAATGCTTTGGATGGTGACAGCGTGCGGGTGATGGTGTTTCCCACAAAAGGAAGATCGGGAAGGCAAGAAGGACGGGTGCTGGAGATTTTGGAAAGGGCACGGGATGAATTTGTCGGCCGGGTGGAAATTTCCCCCAGGTTTGCCTTTGTAGTGGCTGATTTTAAGAAAATGCATCATGATATATTTATCAAAAAAGGAGATTTGATCGGTGCCCAGCACAACCAAAAAGTAGTGGTGAAGATCACAGAATGGGGGGATCAGGATAAAAGTCCCACAGGCAAGATTACGCGGATTCTTGGGACAGCAGGGGAGCATGAGGTAGAGATCCATTCCATAATGGCTGAATTTGGATTACCCTTTGAATACCCTGAAGAAGTGGAGAAGGAAGCTGAAGCTATTTCCGAGGAAATCTCCAAAGAAGATATCAAGGGCCGAAAGGATTTCAGGGATATCCCCACATTCACCATTGACCCTGCAGATGCAAAAGATTTTGATGATGCGATTTCCTACAGGAAATTACCGAATGGGAACATGGAGATCGGTGTTCATATCGCCGACGTGACCCATTATGTAAAAGTGCAAACCCTTTTGGAGAAAGAAGCTTTCGACAGGGCCACTTCCGTTTATTTAGTGGACAGGACCATACCTATGCTTCCTGAAAGACTGAGTAATGGCCTTTGTTCGCTAAGGCCCCATGAGGATAAACTCACCTTTTCCTGTGTTTTTGAAATGGATGAAAAAGGGGGAATAATAAACCATTGGATTGGAAGGACGATCATCCATTCTGACCGTAGGTTTTCCTATGAAGAAGCCCAGGAAAACATTGATAAGCAGGAAGGCGATTTTTATCAAGAACTTATTTTATTGAATGAATTTGCCAAGAAGATCAGGACAAAGAGGTTCCAACAAGGAGCGGTGAATTTTGAAACGGTAGAAGTGAAATTCAAATTGGATGAAAAGGGTACACCGCTCGGATTGATCATTAAAGAAAGAAAGGATATCCATAAGTTGATTGAGGAATTTATGCTTTTGGCCAATAAAACAGTGGCAGAGTTTATCTACAATAAGAATAAGGGGAAGGAAACTTTTGTGTACAGAATCCACGATAATCCTGATCTTGAGCGTTTGACAACATTTGCCAATTTCGCCAAAAAATTCGGACATGAGATCACCATTGACGAAGAAACCAATGTGTCTTTTTCACTGAACAAACTGATGGATGAGATCCAAGGAAAGCCTGAACAAAATGTATTGGAACAATTAGCCATCCGAAGTATGGCGAAGGCAAAATATACCACTGAGCCTAAAGGACACTTCGGGCTTGCATTTAAGCATTATACCCATTTCACCTCACCTATCAGGAGGTATCCTGATATGATGGTGCACAGGTTGTTGCAACATTATATCAATGGGGGAAAATCACCCGAAAGCGAGCCATGGGAGGACAAATGCCTTCATTCGTCCGAAAGGGAGAAAAGGGCTGCAGATGCTGAAAGGGCCTCCATAAAATACAAACAGGTGGAATATATGATGTTGGCCGAAGACAAGAATTATGATGGAATCGTAACAGGAGTGACAGAGTGGGGCGTTTTTGTGGAAATTACAGAGACAAAATGCGAAGGAATGGTTAGGCTTCAGGATATTAAAGATGATTATTATGATTTTGATGAAAAAAACATGCGCTTGATCGGTTCAAAAAACAAAAAAATGATCACTCTGGGAGACAAAGTTATTGTAAAAGTGGTTAATACAGATATAGACAGAAGAACCATAGACCTGGAATTTGCAAAAAAATGATCAATGATTACCGATCCCGCATCAAGGAATTACAAAATGACCTGGAAAATCACATTCGAAGTTTATCCTTCGGAAGACATCCCCCCGAACTTTACGAGCCAATTTCTTATTTGATGGGCATTGGGGGCAAAAGAATCCGCCCTATGCTGACCTTGTTGGCCTATTCCCTTTATAAGGAAGATTACAAGAAGATCCTTACCCCGGCTATTGCCGTGGAAATTTTCCATAACTTTACCTTAATGCATGATGATATCATGGATGATGCCCCTTTGAGAAGGGGCAGGGCTTCGGTCCATGAAAAGTGGAACCCGAGCACCGCTATTCTTTCAGGAGATGTCATGTTGGTAAGGGCTTATGACATGTTATTGGAAATCCCTCCGGATAAGTTGGCTCTTTGCTTAAAACACTTTAACCGGACAGCTGCCGAAGTATGCGAGGGCCAACAACTTGATATGAATTTTGAAGCCCGGGAACACGTAAAGGAGGGGGAATACATCGAAATGATACGCCTGAAGACAGCCGTTTTGTTAGGGTTCTCGCTTCAATATGGTGCTATCTTGGCAGAGGCCAATCCAGAAGACGCCCAGAGGCTTTATGATTTTGGAGTAAACATTGGTATAGGATTCCAACTCAAGGATGACCTTTTGGATGTGTATGCTGATAAAGCAAAATTTGGAAAACAGATAGGAGGGGATATTATTTCCAATAAAAAGACTTACCTAATAATTAAAGCCAAGGAACTGGCCACTGGAAAAGAGGCAGAATCCCTACAATACTGGGCTAGGGCCAAAGATTTCGACAAAGAAGAGAAAATTAGATCGGTTACCTTACTTTATGATACACTAGGAATAAAAGAACTGACTGAGGCAAAAATGGAAGCTTATTTTGAGAAAGGTTTTCAACAACTCTCCAATTTAAAAACAGCCGATAAAGAAGCGCTTCAGGGACTAAAATTTTTGGGCCATGACCTGATCAGCAGAGAAAATTAATTTATACGCATAATCAACCTTTAAGATGGATATTTCTGTGACGGTAATCCTTATAATGGTTACCTGTATTAGCTCATATTATGGATGGAAAAATCCGGCATTTCTAAGCAAAAGCATGTTTACTCCCTACCGTATCAAGAATAACGGAGAGTATCAAAGGTTTGTATTCTCCGGGTTTATACATAAGGACAGTACACATCTTTTGTTTAACATGTTTACCTTTTACTTCTTTGGCAATGTGGTGGAGCAATTCCTAACGTACCGCATGGGTGATATCCCCGGAACAATTGTTTATGTGCTTTTTTATTTGGTTGCTATAGTTATTGCTGATATTCCTACTTACAATAAATACAAGAATGATCCTTCCTACCATGCCCTAGGTGCATCCGGGGGCACATCTGCTGCCGTTTTTGCCAGTATCATGTTGATGCCTCTGGCCGATATTTGCATTTTTGGTATTTTTTGTCTGCCAGGGTTTATTTTGGGTCTTATGTTCTTAGGTTATTCTTACTATAAAGGCAAGCAAGAGAAAGGAAATATTAACCACGATGCCCACCTCTATGGGGCATTGTTTGGAATAGCTTTTATCCTGATCCTCTCCCCAAGCAGTGGTATTCATTTTATAGATCAGATAAAGGACTTCCGGCCATTTTGATCTTTTGTTGTATCTTGAAAAAAGATTTTATTTTCTCTTTAACTGTTTGGTCAATTTGTCCACCACATCTTTTATTAGAGGTATCCAATCCTCCCCTTTTGATTCTGCAAACACGTCCGGGCCCGGGATAAATATACGTACTCCAACAATATTAATGGATGAACTTGCCTGTCCTTCGGTTTTGAAATAGAGGTCAACGGCATTGATATCGTTCGTAAATCTTGAGAGTTTGTCTATAGCAGCCCTAATTTCTTGTTGAACGGGTTCACCTATGTCCAGATGTACACTTTGAACATCAATTTTGATTCCGCGATAATTTTCTGTGTAATTCATATAGTTGGTTTTTAGAACGTAAAAGATTTATTATAATGCCATAAGGCAAGGTTTTTGTAATTAATTATTGGCAAAGTACCTTATAATATAAATCGAATATAGATCAAATCATATAAACCACGAAATTTTCAAATTATGAAAACCTTCAGTGAAAAACAGTTCAAGGAATTGGCAAGTAAAAATGGCGAGCTTGTCATTTCCCTTTATACTCCTACCAGCAAACAAAGTACCGATAGCTATCAAACGGATAAAACCCATTTTAAAAATAAGCTAAAAGCAATAGGGGCTGATTTGGAAAGCAATTATAATCTGGAGGAAGAGGAAATAAGAAGGCTCCTTCAGCCTGGACAAAACCTGCTTGAAGATTATGAGTTTTGGAAATACAATTCCGATATGTTGGCCTACTTTATTATTGACGGCGAAGTGGAAATGTATAAAGTTCCTATAAAAATAGAAGAGGGGACCCATTTTATTGGGAAAAGGCCATTTTTACTACCCTTGATCCCAGGGTTGAACAATGATGGTCGTTTTTATCTCCTTTATTTAGATCTGAACAGGATAAGATTATACCAAGGCTCCAGGAACAATATATGGGAAATAGAATTAGATCCGGAAGAAGTGGCAGTATCTTTTACAGAGGAAGAAAAAAGAGATGAAAATCAACAGAGCCTTCAAGGCCAAGGGGGAGTAGGCAACGCCGGGGCCATGTTTCATGGACATGGTGGAGGATCAGGCGAGGATAAGAAAGTCACTATTCTCAATTACTTCCATCGCATGACTGAAATGTTGGAGCCTAAGCTTTACGAAAATCCGTTACCCCTTTTTCTGGCTGGCGTTGATTATTTAATACCGCTCTTTCATCAGGCAAGCAAATACACCCACCTTAAAAAAGGCCATATCAGTGGAACTCACAATGGGATAGAGCAGAGAGGGTTACAGGAAAAAGCCTGGGCATTGGCTGAAGGGCATTTTGTTGCGGAAAGGGAAAGTAGAAAAGAAGATTTTGGGTTCAAAGTATCCAGAAATCTGGCAATTTCCAAGGACTATCAAAAGCTTATCAAAGCAGCCATTACTGGCGTGGTGGACACCCTTTTGGTGAACAACAATCATGAGCACCTGTGGGGAACCTATAATGATGATAATTTCACTGTCCATCTGGACGATGGCCCCACGGGAGAAAATCATTGCCTGATAGACTTGGCTGCGGTAAAAGTGATAGAAAACAGCGGTAAAGTATACATGGAAGAACCCAAAGACATGCCGGAAGATACGCTGATAGCAGGGACGTTAAGATATGAGGTATAAATAGAAAAAGCCTTTCTCCACGGAGAAAGGCTTTTTATTTATACTAATGATGATTATGCTTCTGCTGGAATTACACTTACATAAGATTTACCATCAACTTTCTTTCTGAATGTCACTTTGCCATCTGTCAAGGCAAAAAGCGTGTGGTCCTTGCCCAACCCAACATTTCCTCCAGGATGGTGCTTGGTGCCTCTTTGCCTTACAATGATATTACCAGCTATAACAGCTTCGCCGCCAAATTTTTTGACACCTAGTCTTTTACTATGGGATTCCCTACCGTTTCTGGAACTACCTACACCTTTCTTGTGAGCCATAACTTTAAATGTTTTTGATTATCCTAAGATTCTCTTATAATACAATGTTTTCTATGAGTATTTTAGTGAAATCCTGTCTGTGACCGTTTTTCTTCTTATAACCTTTTCTCCTTTTCTTTTTGAAGACGATTACTTTGTCGCCTTTCACGTGCTCAAGAATTTTTCCTGAAACCGTTGCGCCACTCAATAAGGGCGCGCCAATTGATACTGTACCGCTGTCATCACACAACAATACCTGATCAAATTCTACGGAAGCGTCAATATCACCTTGCAACTTTGGTGCATAGATAAATTGATCTTTTGTTACTTTAAACTGCTTTCCGGATATGTTAACTATTGCGTACATAAAATAAAGAAATAAGAACTTTTTTATCAAAATCGAGGTGCAAATATAAACATATTTCTATAGAAGAAAAAATTAAACCATAAACTTTTAATGATCCGCCCTTATTATCACCTGAAGAAAAAACTGGCCATCGGAAATGTCATATTAAAAGACTCATTACCCATAGGATAATGCAATTGGGGTAAGGGTAGGCCTAAACCTCAGTTGACTTTGGGTCAAAATATTTATGGATGCGGGTTAAAAATATTTTTTTAATTTATTTTTAAACTTAAAATTACCCCTTTGATAAAAGCTTTACTTGATATATCCTGATATTTATAACTGTTTTACAGGGATATAGGCGTCCTTGACTATAAGTCAAAATCCAGCTGTCATGCTATTTTACTCTTTTGCCTTTCCCAAAATAGTTACCCATCTTTGTTTAAGATGAAGCCCGATACAGGGGGGTCGTCCAACAGAATGATCCAACCAAACGATTTATTAAAGCTTACGGGGTCTTTAAAATTAAAATGAGGAATGTAATTAAATAGAAAATTATGCAAAAACCAGAACCGATTTTAGAGCAAGGGGATAATAGCCGATTTGTACTTTTTCCAATTCAGCACGATGACATTTGGAATTATTACAAAAAAGCAGAAGCAAGCTTTTGGACGGCTGAAGAAATTGATTTGGGGCAAGATCTGAAAGACTGGAAAAATCTTTCAGAGGGAGAAAGACATTTTATTTCCCATGTGTTGGCCTTTTTTGCGGCAAGCGATGGAATAGTAAACGAAAACCTTGCCGAACATTTTGTATCCGAAGTACAATATACAGAGGCTAAGTTTTTTTACGGTTTTCAAATAGCCATGGAAAACATTCATTCCGAGACCTATAGTCTGTTAATTGACACCTATATCAAAAGTGCAGCGGAGAGGGATAAACTTTTTAATGCCATTGAACATCTTTCCTGTGTCAAAAAGAAAGCGGACTGGGCTTTGAGATGGATAGATAAAGGCAATTTTCAGGAAAGGTTGATTGCCTTTGCCGCAGTGGAAGGGATCTTCTTTTCCGGTTCATTTTGTTCTATTTTTTGGCTCAAAAAGAGGGGGCTGATGCCAGGGCTGACTTTTTCCAATGAACTGATCTCCAGGGATGAAGGATTGCATTGTGATTTTGCCTGTTACCTATATACCCAACATGTGGTGAACCAACTTCCAAGAGATGTGGTAACAGACATCATCAAAGATGCTGTTGAGATCGAAAAAGAATTCGTTACCGACGCACTTCCTGTAAGACTGATCGGGATGAATGCAGATTTAATGTGTCAGTATATTGAATTTGTGGCAGATAGATTGCTACAGGAATTAGGGTGTGATAAAGCCTGGAACAGCAGCAATCCATTTGACTTCATGGATATGATATCCCTTCAAGGTAAGACCAACTTCTTTGAAAAAAGAGTAGGGGATTATCAAAAGGCTGGCGTAATGAAGGCAAAAGATGCTTCAGATTCCGCTAAATTCTCTGTCGAAGAGGACTTTTGACCAGTAAGTTTTTTTCACCATTAATTTTAATAGCATGTTAGTAATCAAAAGAGACGGTAGAAGAGAATCGGTAAGGTTCGATAAAATTACCACAAGGATTGAAAATCTTTGCTATGAATTGGATGGCAGGTATATCCATCCCATAGAAGTGGCCAAAAAGGTGATTGATGGCCTTTATGACGGGGTGATGACTACAGAGTTGGATAAACTTGCTGCGGAAGTCTGTGCTTCGATGACAGTAAAGCACCCAGAATATGCCATTTTAGCAGCCAGGATTGCTATATCTAATTTACATAAAACGACCAGCCAATCCTTCTCCAACACCATGAAGAGATTGTATACGTATATTAACCCAAAAACAGGGGAAAATGCTGCTTTGATAGCACCGGACGTATATGGCGTGGTTAAGAAGAATGCCGCTAGGTTGGATGGAGCCATCGACTATAAAAGGGATTTTGACTATGATTATTTTGGTTTCAAGACTTTAGAGAGAAGTTACCTGGTTAGATTGGAAGATAAAGTGGTAGAAAGGCCTCAACACATGTTGATGAGGGTGGCCATTGGCATTCATAAAGAGGATATTGAGGCGGCTATAGAAACTTATACCCTCCTTTCGCAGAAATGGTTCACTCATGCTACCCCAACCTTATTCAATGCAGGAACTACCAAACCGCAACTATCCTCCTGCTTTCTCTTAACGATGAAGGATGACAGTATTGACGGCATTTATGATACTTTGAAGCAATGTGCCAAGATATCCCAATCAGCAGGAGGAATTGGGCTGTCCATCCATAATGTTCGGGCAAAAGGCACTTATATACGCGGTACCAATGGAGTATCCAATGGTATTGTTCCTATGCTAAGGAATTTCGACATGACAGCAAGGTACGTAGATCAAGGTGGTGGAAAACGGAAAGGCAGTTTTGCTATTTATCTTGAGCCATGGCATGCGGACGTCAAAGACTTCCTGGAGCTTAAAAAGAATCATGGCAAGGAGGAAATGAGGGCCCGTGATTTGTTCTATGCCCTTTGGATTTCGGACCTGTTTATGAAACGCATTGAGGCCAATGAAGATTGGTCGCTGTTCTGTCCCCACGAGGCTCCGGGATTGTCTGATTGCTATGGGGAGGAATTTGAAAGACTTTATGAAAAATACGAAAAAGAGGGGCGGGCGAGGGAAACTGTAAAAGCACAGGATCTATGGTTTGAAATACTGGAATCCCAGATTGAAACCGGCACACCTTATATCCTATATAAAGATGCTGCCAATGGCAAGTCCAATCAGCAGAATCTAGGCACAATCAAATCTTCTAATCTTTGTACTGAAATCATGGAGTACACTTCTCCTGATGAAGTGGCTGTATGTAACTTGGCTTCCATTGCCCTTCCTAAATTTGTCATGACAGGGAACGATGGGAAAAGCTACTTTGACCATCGGAAGCTGTATGAAATCACCAAAGTAGCGACAAGAAACCTGAACAAGGTCATTGATGTAAATTATTACCCGATTGAAGAAGCCAGAAAGTCCAACTTCCGTCACAGGCCTATTGGACTTGGCGTTCAGGGATTGGCCGATGCCTTCATCATGCTAAGAATGCCTTTTGATTCTGATGAGGCAAAAGGACTTAATGAGGATATATTTGAGACTATTTATTTTGCAGCGATGGAAACCTCCATGGAATTGGCCAAGATGGAAGGTACCTATGAGACTTACGCCGGTTCTCCTGTTTCCAAAGGGCAATTCCAGTTTGATCTTTGGGGGGTTAGCCCAAAATCAAATAGGTGGAACTGGAGTGAATTGAAAAAGAAAGTGGACAAATACGGGGTGAGAAATTCTCTGTTGGTAGCTCCAATGCCAACGGCTTCCACCTCTCAGATATTGGGGAACAATGAATGCTTTGAACCTTATACTTCCAACATTTACACTAGAAGGACCTTGTCAGGTGAGTTTATTGTGGTCAACAAACACCTGATGAAAGACTTGATCCGATTGGGGCTTTGGAATGAAAACATGAAGAATAGATTGATCTCAGCCAATGGTTCTGTGCAGGGACTGCCTGAAATTCCCCAGAACATCAAAGACATTTACAAGACGGTTTGGGAAATATCACAAAAGGTTATTATTGATATGGCTGCGGACAGGGGCGCTTATATTTGCCAGTCCCAAAGCATGAATGTGTTCCTTGAGGAACCCAACTTTGGTAAACTGACTTCCATGCACTTCTATGCCTGGAAAAAAGGCCTGAAAACCGGAATGTATTACTTAAGGTCGAAAGCAGCCAGCAGTGCCATTCAGTTTACTGTTGACAAATCCAATCTTGCCAGTACGCCTGCAGTGGAGGTTGGTCAGCAAAAATCTCAAAGCCAGGAGGCAATCGCCTGTTCTTTGGATAATCCAGATGATTGTGAGATGTGTGGCAGCTGATCCTGGTTTTTAAGTCAAGAAAAAAGCTTCTAATTTTTATTAGGGGCTTTTTTTGTAAAACCAATTTAGATGCGAGTTCCTCTGGAGCGCACAGTCCGGTATTTTTCACGCAAAGGCCGGGAAGTTAAAAACGCAAAGCCCGCAGAAAACTAATTTTGCGACCTTCGCGTATTTTTTCTTCTTTGCTTTGTGCGAAACCTTTTTTATTTCAAGCAAAGTAGTTCCTGTAAAGCACCCTTGCGCACCATATCTGATTATATAACAAAATGAATAAACGGCTCATTATAAATGGTCTGCCATCTTATTATATGTATAGTAAGGAGACTGATGACATGAATTTGGTGATCCGATGATGGGTGAAAAGTGATGAGTGATACAATGTGATAATAGGCTTATTCATTGCCGTCTGCTTTAGCCGACGGTCAACAAAAGTGCAGGTAAAGGGGCTTTAGCCACATCCTCTCCAACGAGCCTGTCAAATGTGGCTAAAGCCAGGGACCCACTTGGCTATCTTTTCCCGTTGGCTAAAGCCGAACGCAAGTTTTCCTAAGCAGCAGCGCAAAGTTGTAGGAGGGCACATATTCCCTTTCCTCTACCAGCCTGCCCTGTTCATCATAATTGTATTTAAACATATTGCCCTCCTAAGCAAACCTGGCTTTTCAGCTAATTTTTGCTTCTATCCCGTTTAAAAATAAAGTATATAATAATCAACTATAAATAATTATATATGTAATCCAAATAATACTTATATTAATTTTTTTATCTCAATTATTGTATTTAATCACTTGCTTATTCAATATATTATTTAAACCAAACAATTCAACATTAAGGATTATTCAATATTGAATGTTTCAAATAAAAGTGTAAAAGTTTATTTTTATATCCTGCAGACCCTTGTTTAGCCGGAGTTGTTGATAATTTTTGCAATTACACAGGTGGTGGTGGTTTTACTCCTGATGCTGTAAATAATATGTCTTACACAGGTAGGCCCTGTCAATTCCGGTGAGGCTTCTGCTTCAGGCACGGCAGCAGTCAGTCCCGGCAATATCTATACCTATACGGCCAATGTGCAGGGAGGGCACCAGCCGGGGTATACATACGATTGGACCTATCCTCCCGGTTGGATACTACAATACCGATCAGACAATACCATTATCCTATATGTATCCATCTTTGATCTTTGGGGCAAAGAAGTATACTACCAACCGATAAAAGGGAACAAGGTAACCCTGAACCTCAACCATTTCAGACCCAATCAATATTATATCCATATCCTGCATAAGGAAGGCATTATCAGAAGGCAGATCAGGATCGAGAAGTAACTTAAACAATAAGATCCACCTATTTTTTGGCTAAAGCCAAGAGATAAGCGTTAACCAACCTAACCTCCAGCTAAAGACAGTAGGAAGACTGCTGACAAATGTGTCATCCGCCAGTTGGCGAGTCAAATATCATTAGCCACGGGTTTCAACCCGTGGTTAATAAGTGAATAGAATAGACTTTTGGCGGAATTTTTGCCTTTGTTTGTTGATGATAACACCTATAGATAAACACATAAAATGAACAATCAAATTTGGATCATGTCTTCGGCCTTTGATCAACTGGGCCTGAATGAGGTAGTCAGGAAAGCAGGGGAAATAGGGGTTCAAGGTCTGGACCTATGTGTGTTCAGAAAGGACGGTACCAGGGACGATTTTGTGGCGACCCACTTGGACTATGATAATTTCTCTATAGATACCGCCAGGAAAACCCTTGAAAAATTCAATCAGGCAAAACTCCAGCTTTCATTGGGTGCTTTTGAAAACCTGATAGGAGGGGATCCCACAGAAAGAAGGAAAAATCAGCTCTAATGATAATTCAAATCAGATTTCCTGCAACTTTACCATTTTCCTGAAACCAGGCAACTTCTCTACCAAATCTTCAAAACTACCCTCGTCTTTGATTCTGCCCTCTTGCATAAACACCACCCTATCCACATTACGAATGGTGGATAAACGGTGTGCCACAATCAAGATGGTATATTGCCCTTTGAGGACATCGATATTTTCCTGAATGGCTCGTTCTGTCTCCGA
The DNA here is from genome assembly GCA_040905145.1 of Anditalea sp. Lineage (GTDB taxonomy): Bacteria > Bacteroidota > Bacteroidia > Cytophagales > Cyclobacteriaceae > DATGMS01. The sequence goes on along the minus strand of JBBDSC010000123.1, from coordinate 82,090 downwards.
ATCCAAAGCAGAAGTGGCTTCATCCATAATCAGGATATCTATATCCTTGTAAAGTTCCCGGGCAATGGATATCCGCTGTTTTTGCCCCCCACTAAGATTAATGCCATTATTTCCTAATTGGGTTTCTTTCCCTGCCGGTAAGGCATTGATAAAGTCAGATAAAGATGACTGTCGGATGGCTTCTTCAAACTTTGTTATATTTTCCGCAGTGCTTTCCGCCCAGAACGTGACATTATTGAAAATACTATCCTTAAAAATCACCGGGTCCTGAGGGATATACCCTATCCGTCTCTGATAGCTGACCAGATCCAAGTTTGTAAAGGAAAGGCCATCAATGGTTATCTCTCCTTGATCGGCTGGCAAGAGTCCGGCCAGGATATTGATCAAAGTGGTTTTACCACTACCGCTTTCCCCTACAAAAGCCACACTCTTGTTTTTGGGAATTTGCAGATTTATATTTTTTAATATTTCCTGATCTCCATAGCCAAAAGTTAAATTGCTTACCCGCAATTCTTCTTCAAACCGCTGAATCAACTGTCTTCCATTACTTCGCTTTTGTGCCTTCAGCACCCTCTGGAAATCCTGCATATTATCTAAAGATCCGGAATCACCAAGAAAACGGTTCCAATTGGTTTGTAAATTGGTCAGGGCGGTTAATGCCCTGTAAAAAAACAATAAACTTATCAGGATACTACCTAAATCTCCTCCTAAGACTTGGGTTTGGATTAGGATTACAGTTGCCACTACACCAACCAATAATGGCTCTCTTGCCGCCTCCAATAGACCGGACAATACTCCAATCTTCCTTCGGCTTATTTCTATTTGATATATGGTATTTCTTAACCGATTCCCAAATTGCTCCACCAGACCTGTAGCCCTGAGGTACCTGAAATTGGCAACATGTTGTATCACCTGTCCTTGGTAGATATGTGAATCGCCGGTAAGTTTTCTGGACGCCCCTTTGGTATGTTTATATAGCTTTCCATAAAGCAGATTGGTCAGTAATCCACCTGCGGTGACCAATAAAGCAAACTGCGAATTCACAAAAAAAGCAAAGGCCATATATACAGCTACTAATACTCCCTTTTCAAATGTAGCAAAATAATAATTGTAGGCATTAGATACCTTATCCACCTCTCCAGTCATGGTATTTTGGATCCTTCCCGCATCTGAAGTTATAAAGCCTTTAAAATTCATCTGGTTCAGGGAATTGAGCATGTTAAGCCTAAGGGTGCGTACAAAATATTGTTGTAATATTACCCTATAAACTCTACTTCCAAACTGCGCAAATCCCTTTAACACGAAAAACACCAGCATAAATAATAGCACTGTTCCCAGTGTAAGGTTAATCCCGATAGCTTCAATCCCATCCACCAAAAAGCTAAGATTACCCATCCCCTCCGGATCCATAGCTCCACTATCATTCACCATCTGCAAAAGCGGCAAAAACATAGACAGCCCAAAGCCGTCCAATATACCTATAGCAATACTTAAACTCACTGCGATAAATATGCGGAACCGAAGATAACCGAAGAAATAGACGAAATTAGAAAAGTACCTTTTGATTAGTTTTTTTAGGGTGTCCAAAGAATATTAGATTTATTTTATTTGAATTTTATTTCATTGATTTTCTTTAAGATTAGGAGCATTTCATACTAGGTCTAGACAATGTAAAGATAATTTCTTCTCCAAAGAGAGCATTGCCCCGTCAGCCCCATAGATGGTTTAGCAGGATAATGAATGCTTATTTTAAATCTTCAGCAGCAAGACCTCTTCACTTCCTCATCGTGGTAGGCATATCTGTAACCATAACCGTTGACATCCCATTAAAGAGACATATAGTTTGACTTTTTTATACATCGCGGAACTAATCAAGTAGGTATGGGAATTTATAAATGTAATATAAATATAGATAAAAGGGAGTATTAAAATGCAATAATTTTTTTGATGAGATGCAATTAATTTCATTTCTAATGCTTTTTATTCTATACAAAAAATAAATCCATATTAGAACTAAAGCAAAATGTGGGGCATTTTAAAAAAAAAATCAGTTATTACATTTAATGGGCAGGTTCATGAATCGAGACATGGATGTCAAATCTAACATGCCAATCCCAAATCTCCTTTCTACCTTGCAATAGAATTATTTCTTACCAAGGAATCCCTCTGTCAGTTTATTTAAAGCTTCCACTTTATATTCAAAATCCCCTTTTAAGGTGTCCCGGTAAAGGTGGATGTTTTCAACCATTTCGTTGATGTCTTCCGGAATGATTTCTTCCAAGAGTTGTCTTAACCTTTTGGCAGTGGTTGGTGACTTGCCGTTGGTACTGATGGCAATTTTAACATTCCCTTTTGTTACAATTCCTCCAAGGTAAAAATCACAAAGTGCCGGGGTGTCGGCCACATTGACCAGAAGGAACCTTTCTTTGGCATCAAGATAAATTTGTTTATTGACTTCTTTATCCTCGGTGGCGGCAATGGCAATATGCTTTCCGGCCAAATATTTTTCATGATAGCGATCTTCTACCAAGGTAATATGCTTGCTGCTTTGCGCTAATTCCGTGACCTCTTTGGAAATTTCTTTTGACACAACTGTCACATGGGCATTTGGACTGGATTTAAGTAGAAATGTCAGTTTTTCCAAACCTACTGATCCCGCTCCTACCAACAAGGTGTTGAGTTGGGCAACTTTTAAGAATATGGGATAAAGTTCGTTCATGCTTGGGTATTTATAAAATGAAGAAGTTGGGGTGATTATTAAGGGAGTTTAACTAAATGACTTCTTATTTCAACAGAAACATCAAATAGGAAAAAGATTTCACACTCGCTTCCCGGTAGGCAGGCGTGAAACCATAGAATCCGCACCTATTAAGTACAACTATCCCACACCACTTCCTGATATATTTCCATTAATTTTGGGCTTTCCTTTACTACTTCCCCAATAATTATGATGGCAGGTGCACCTATTCCTGAAGTAAATACTTTTTGCTCAATATCTTCAATACATCCAGCCACTATTTTTTCTTGATCAGTGGTGCCATTTTGAATGAGGGCAATTGGTGTGGATGATTTTCCAGCTTGTTTATAAGAGGAAACTATTTCACTTAATTTTTTTGTCCCCATCAACACTACCACTGTAGCGGAAGACTGAGTGGCCAGATGAAGGTCATTGGAGAGTTCCCCGGCAGATGTGGTTCCGGTGATTACCCAAAAGCTTTCGGATATTCCTCTTTTGGTGACAGGGATTCCTTGAGAGGCAGGCACGGAAATGCTGGAAGTAATCCCGGGTATTACCTCGGTTTTGATGCCAAATTGGAGCACATAGTCGATTTCTTCTGCCCCTCTGCCAAAGACAAAGGGATCGCCGCCTTTTAACCTGACGACGTGCCCATATTCCAAGGCGTAACGGACAATCAATCTATTGGTATCCTCTTGTGGGTTTTCCCTGCTTCCGCTTCTTTTTCCCACATAGATTTTAAGGGCATTTTTTGTGGCGTATTTCAGCAAGGATTCATCTACCAAGGCATCATACAATACCACATCAGCTTTGCCCAATGCCAAGATCCCTTTCAAGGTGATCAATTCCGGATCACCTGGGCCCGCTCCGACCAAGGTCAACTGTGGTGTGATCATTTGATTCATACCATTACCTCCTTAGCTCTGTAGTCACTGATAATATGATAAAGTTTTTCTGCCCGGGCAAAATACGCTTTGGCAAATTCTTCTGTAGGCTCGTTGTTTTTGATCTGATAAACCAGTTCCGAAAAACTGCTATTAAGATCAATCTTACCTGAATTAATAAAGGCTTCCTCGAATTGCTCAACGATTTGGGCATAAGAATTTGCACTGAGTCCTTCTGCAAGAAGAATGGCCTTAGCCGCATTGATCATTCCTGAATAAGTGTGGTAAATGCCATCAGCCCAAAGCTGCTGCTGAAGGCTTTCTTCCGCATTGGCGAGTTTTTCCCTGGCTTCCAGCAAAAGGGTTGATACCAGGTCAATGACCACGCCGGCACATTCCCCTACACCTATTGCGGTGACATAAGGTTTATCATTTCCCCAATCAATATAATCTGAATCCACGATATCATCTGTGCTGGTCAGTGATTTCAGACTTTCATAGAAGTAGGGTTGTCCCTGCCTGTCGTAATAGTCAAGGAATGATTCCCCTTCAAATGTATTTTCCTCAAAATCATTCAAGATAATCCTCAAGGCCTGTGGTCCCCTTTTGCTGGGAATTTTGATTACTTTATCCGCAAACCTTCCCTGACCATTTCCCAAAGTTCCTCCGCCAAGTAATACCTGTAAGGCAGGAACTACTGATTTTCCCACTTTCATGGACATTCCCTGAAAACCAATGGATGCCATATTATGTTGCCCGCAGGCATTCATACAGCCTGATATTTTTATGGTCAGGTCTTTATTGAATAAATGTTGAGGGTATTCATTGAAAATCACATCTTGCAAAACCTGAGCGGCACCGGTGCTGCTGGATATACCCAGATTACAGGTATCGGTTCCGGGACAAGCTGTGACATCCCCCAGTGTATTATAGCCATAGGTTGCCATATCCAGCTTTTTTAATTCCTGATAAAAGAAAGGTATCAATTCCTCCTTTACATCGCGGATCAAGATGTTTTGCCTCAAGGTGAACCTTAGCTCATTATTGGCATAAGTTTTGACCAAATCAGCCAATTTCCTTGCCTCAGGTGTATAAAAATCACCTAAATGGATTTTGATACCAATGGATACATAGCCTTTTTGCTTTTGAGGAAGAATGTTGGTTAACTTCCACCGCTCATAGGCCAGGTCATTAGGTTCCTCTACGACAGGAATTTCTGGATTAGGAAGGTTTTGCTGAGCCTCATAGTTTTCATAATCAATGGGATATGATTTATAAGGAAGTGCCTTTTGTTCTTCTTTCACCAATTCAAGAAAAGCATCTGTGCCAAGGTTTTTAATCAGAAATTTCATTCTGGCTTTCATCCTTTTAGCCCTCTCCCCATGTCTGTCAAAAACCCGGATGACCCCTTCAATAAAAGGAATCAGCTGATCCGCTTCCAGAAAATCAGTAATCCCGTCCGCAAGTCTTGGCTGAGAACCTAGCCCTCCCCCAAGATGTACCTTAAAGCCCCGCGCCATCTGGCCATTGATTTCTTTTATTTTTGGTATGAAGCCCAGATCGTGTAAATAGCTCAATGCGGTATCCTCTTCACTGGCAGAAAAGGAAATTTTGAATTTCCTGCCCATTTCCTGGCAAACCGGGTTCCTAAGGAGATGCTTAAAGGTAGCATCAGCATAAGGAGTAACATCGAATGGTTCTTTGGGGTCCACCCCGGCTGTTTCCGAAGCGGTAACATTCCTTACAGTATTGCCACAAGCCTCCCGGATAGTTACATCGTTTTTATCCAACTCCGACCAAAGTTCCGGTGTTTTATCCAAGCTTACATAATGGATCTGGATGTCCTGTCTTGTGGTGATATGTAGTCGCCCAGTAGAATATTTGTCAGAAACATCCGTAATCCTGTGCAACTGCTCAGAGGTAACTTTGCCGTGGGGCAATTTGATGCGGATCATCTGCACGCCTGGCTGGCGCTGGCCGTATATCCCCCTTGCGAGTCTCAGGCTCTTGAATTTATCCTCATCTATTTTTCCATCCCTGAAAAGAGCAATTTTTCCCGCCAATTCCAGGACGTCTTTTTCGACTACGGGGTTTTCTATTTCTGTTCTAAAGCTTTGCATGATGATTCATTTTTTTAATTACTCACCAGAATGTTTTTCAGTCTTCCGCTTATGGATTGAGTGAGCGAAATATACCTGATCTAGATTTTGCTTACCGCATCTTCGTTGGACATTGAATGGGTATGTAAGCCACACTCCTTTTTGGAGCTTTCCCACCACCATCTACCTGCACGAGGGTCTTCCCCAGGTTCAATGGCCCTAGTACAAGGGGCGCAACCGATACTGGCAAAACCTTTGTCATGAAGTGGATTATAAGGAATTGAATGTTCGTCAATATAAGATAAAAGATCTTCCATTGTCCAATTCAGTAGTGGGTTGAACTTAAGGATTTGATTACCTTCGTCCCATTCCAGCTTTTTCATTTCGCTACGGTTGGTGCTTTGTTCTGCCCTAAGACCGGTTATCCAAATGCTATTTCCTTTTAACGCCCTCTTTAGAGGCTCTACTTTTCTTATATAACAGCAACCTTTCCTGTTTTCCGGAGAATCATAAAACCCATTGATGCCCTTTGTTCTCACAAAATCTTCCACCGAATGGGTATTGGGATAATAAGTTTTGATATCCAAACCGTATTTCACAATTGTCCTGGCAAGAAGATCATAGGTTTCGTAAAATAACCTACCTGTGTCAAGGGTGAAAATATTCACCCCCAGGTTGTTTTTGGCAATTATTTCAGTTATAGCTTGATCTTCTTGTCCTAAAGAAGTTGAAAATACCACTTTCTCAGGAAACAAATCGCATAACAAAGCGATAGCTTCAACTGGGTTGAGTTCTTCTAATTGTTTGGATAAATTTTCTATGGTGCTTGATTGGATCATAGTTATTTTTTTCAGAGCTATCTTACAAAAGTACGTAAAACCCCATAAAAGTTATAGGGTTAATGGAAAAAATTATTATTCTTCTTTCAAAATATCCTCCAAGCTCTTCATTTTCAATATTTTAAGTGTTTCATCCCGCACTTGTATCATTACCATATTCAAGCCACATTTTGCCTGATCTTTACATTCTTCGCAGGGCTCATAGTAGTTGAGGCTTACACAGGGAAGGAGGGCAATTGGTCCATCTAGGAGTCGGATGACTGTAGACAAAGGAATGTCTGTGGGTTCTTTTATCAGGTAATATCCACCACCTTTGCCTTTTTTGCTACCAAGAAAACCGGCTTTTTTCAGTTCTAAAAGGATGTTTTCCAAAAACTTATGGGAGATGCCGTATTCTTCTGAGATTTCCTGAATTAGAATAGCACCTTTGTCTTTGTGTTTACCCAGATAAGTTAAAGCATGTAAAGCGTACTTGGTCTTTTTAGATAACATACACAAAAATAAGTTTTTTATTTAAAGTAATGATAATTCCTTTATTTATCAACCGCCAGGATACACCAAACCTGAGATTATTTTCAAATAAAACCTATTATAAATTTGTCAAAAAGGTTTCTTTTAAGCAATAGTTTATTATCAAATTTATAATAATAATTCCATTTTTTTAGTCAAAATGTAAAATTTAATTATTCTTGTTGAAAATATTTTATTTTATTAAAGGTTTTATTAATTTTGGAATATCAAACAAAGACAAAAAGAAGTCTTTTATACTGTAGGGTGTTGAAATTGGCAGACAAGCCCTCCTGTCCCGGGGGTGGAGGTCACAGAATAAAGCAAATATCGAGCTCGTGTTTGCCTAACTGCTCCGTGGAGGTTCGAGTCCTTCTCCTACAGCTGGTTATTTTGGGTTTATTGTTAATTGATTAAAGCTATGGGACATTGTGCCATAGCTTTATTTTTTAATTATTTTAAAAATTTCTTTTTCAGCACTCCTTTTAAAGGCTGATAGGATATAATACCCACTCTTTACCATCGCTAAATCCACTTCGTACACATTCTCGTTTAGCTGAACCATTTCCAGTTCTTTATTCACTGAATAATCATGGTTGGTTAAGATCAATTTTGTCACCTCATTTTTGGAGAAGAACCTGATCTTATCTACGGTTGGATTTGGAAATGGTAAAAACCCATGCTGAAAGGTGTAATTATTAACCCGCATAACATCAGAATAGGCAAATGCCGCATCCATATCCACCTGTTTGATCCTGTAATACACCTGACCACTCATAAAGTTATGGTCAGTGAACTGATAGGATGTTTTTTCTGTAGAAAACCCCTGCGCTTGGACCGAATTGTCGAAAATTTCCCAGGTAAAGCCGTCATAGGATCGTTCCAATTCAAAATGACTGGTGTTTTTTTCCTGGATCGTTTCCCAGGTCAGACAATTGTTTTGCTCACAAGCACTCGCTGATACTTCACCCCATTCCAGTGGGAGCAGCAGGGGATTGAATTCATACTTAAAGTCGATCAGGTTACCTCCTGAATTTTCATAGTATTCCAATACAAGGTCCAATTGACCTTCGGTGCTTATTTCAACCATTGCTGATTGATACGGTTCGGCCGCGCCATCTGACCAATCGTTAATTATCCAGGTGGCGCCTTCATCCGCACTTAACCTAAATCCATCATCTCCACGTACAAAGAAAGTATAGATGCCGGGACTTACGTCCAATTTCATTTTGTACCTTACGGAAAAATTTTCAGTGAGAAAGGTGCACCCATAGTCCGGTGTAAAGTCATTTGGCTGTGATACGGAACCGTTAAAATTAAAGTTTTGCTCAAAGATGTCGTCTTCCTGCATCCTCCCCAGATAAGCATTGCTGCTAAAGTCACCTATTCCCCGGTAAATGTGGCCTATCCATTCATTTTGACCTGATTCCTGTTGATCTAAACCCTGAATTAAAGACAGATTTACCGTCAGTACATTTGAGGCAAATTTCTCCTCCACTCCATCAGGGGTGGTATTGGTGGCCAACCGGCGGTAATATCTTGCACCTGACCAGCTTTCTTCATTTTCCGGATTATAAGCAGGTACATCATAAACCAAATCATTAGCTCCGGGAATGTCTGTCCAATTGTCGGGGTCGGGGTCATTGATCGTGGAAAATTGCCATTGATAGGAAACGGTTCCCTCCAAAAAAGCTGCAGGGCCCCTGGAACCGAATTCTTCTGGATCCGGTGCTATGCCGCAAAGGTCCTGGCTCCCTTCAATTTCCCCGGGTCCCAAATACCGTTCAAAATTAAAACTGAGCCTGTTAAAGCCGTTTTTTTCATAATAGAACAAATCCAAAGTAACCGACTCCCCACCTTCATATGGTACATAGTAATTGATGACATTTTCGTTATATTCATAGGTTTTACCGGTACCCCAATTATCATGTAGGGTTTCCCCATTGATATTTAACCTTGAACCATCATCACTCCCTATAGTAAATCTGTAAATACCAGGCTCCCCTTCAGGGATGGTTATTTTCGACCTAAGGATCACCCCGAAATTCTTCAGTTGAACGTCGCAACCTGCTTCAATGGAGTTGGAAAATTCACTGGTCCCGAAAAAATTCTCATCATTGTCATAGCCTATAACATCCCCAAACCGGGTGTCAAAATTGACGGAATTGAACGGGAGAAAATCATTGTTGTATTTCAAATAGCCCTTAAATTTCCTGTTTGCACCGCCGTTTTTAAAATCCCTGTTCCAATCGGCGGTTGGGCTGTAATCTTCACTGATCTGGAACACATACCCTTTCCAATACCCGTTTCCCCGGGAAAAGGTGTCGGGCACAGGTGTTACCTCACAATCCAACTGTGCATAAGAAAAGAAAGGCCATATACTGATTATCAACAAAAGAAGAAATTTTGCCATGGTCTCTTTTATAAAAGTTCAAATAAAATTGCCAACAAGTAATGGGGAAATATTATTTGAAATTCAAAATAGTTTATTTAAACTGCAAAATAGCTAGTATAAAAATAACATCAAAAAAATTCGCAGAAATAATTTTGAAGGCTCTTTGGATTACCTTCCCCAGATGGCTTGTCTGCATCAATGAGTTAGGTCAATCCCTTTGGATTTTAATAGCCGCTATATTTTACTTTTTTTATAGAAGGAAGTCTTATTTAATTTTATTACCAATCTTTATCAATCGTTTTTTCCAGTATCCCATTTTAAAAAAAGTAAAAGCGGCAACCCCAGAGATTACATTAGATATAGGGAAAGCCCACCAGATGCCTTCATATCCCAAAGAGGTATAATAAGAAAGAAAATAAGCCACCGGAAACCGGATTACCCACAAGCCGAGGATAGAAATCATCATGGAAGCCTTGGTGAATCCTGTCCCGTTGAAAACGCCGTTTAACACCTGCTGAATCCCCATAAAACCAAAACTGGGAGCCATGATTTTGATGAAAAGTGCCCCATCCTGTATAACTTTTGGTTCATTGGGCACAAAAAAGGCCGTTAATTCTTCGGCAAAAACAAAAAGTAAAAGGCCCATGCCGGTAAGTCCGAAAAAAGCAACTTTGTAACTGAGATTACCCACTTTTTCGGCCCGTTTGGTTTTTCCCGCCCCAATATTTTGGCCCACCAATGTGGTGGTGGCAATGGCCAGGCCTAAGGCAGGAACAATCACAAGGCTCAACACCCTGGAGCCAATCCCATAGGCTGCCACCACTTCACTCCCAAAACTCGTCACAATGACCACCATCATGGTCATTCCTGCTGCCCTTGTAGACTGTTCCAAACTGGCAGGCAACCCTATTCGGAACATCCTTTTAGTCCAGGCAAAGTCAAAATGCATGTCAGACCAATTGATTTTGATCCCATTTTTTCCCCGCCATAAAAAACCAATACCTACTATGGCCGAAATCCCCTGAGTCATCACACTGGCCACTGCCGCTCCCGCCACCCCATAACCGGGGATAGGCCCAAAACCATAAATAAACAATGGGTCCAATAGCAGGTTTAGGAATACCGTTAACAGAATGACGTACATGGGAAGCAATACATTTCCTATTCCCCTCATGAGCGATTGAAAGACAAAAAACATGAAAAGAAAGATAAAACCAAAAGAGGATACTTTAAAGTAAGTCACTGAATCCTCCAATATTTCTGGCCCAGCCCCTACCATCTTCATGAGTGGTGAGGCAGCTAAATTACCCACTATTGCCAAAAGAAAAGAGACAATAAAAATCACAAAAACCGTTTGTGAGGAGCTGAAATCAATTTGTTTTTGGTTGTTTGCACCTTTGTACTGAGATACAATTACGGTACCTGCCAAAGTAAGACCACCTCCCAAGGATAGAATCAAGAACAAAATAGGGAAGCTCAAACTGACCGCTGCCACTGCATTTGCCCCTAATCGTCCCAGCCAAAAGGTATCGATCAATTGATAGGCAGTTTGCAGGACATTAGCAAGAATGATAGGAACCGCTACCGAAACCAAAGAGCCGAGGATTTTTCCCTCCGTATATTTTTGAGGTTTTTTCTTCTTCATAAAAGTGAAATGGTCTTAAGTTAACCAAATAACTAAGGGGAATAGTTTCTGAGTAGGATGATATCCAGTATCGAGATCCAGTATCGAAATTTGAGTTTCTCTGGCGCGCCTCAGCGCACCATATCCCATTATATAACTATTGCAGAGTTGGCTGATTTTATGGATAAATTACAAAACACAAAATATAAATTTCATCTTTTGGGGGAGAAAATTGATTCTTTGAATCGCAGAATCAAATTCAAATTTAGGAATACCAAGTCGTGTCTTGATACTATGTACCTGCTACCTTACTTTTTCTTTCTTGACTCTTTGCTCTTGAACCTAGATACTCGCCATGACCTATCACCTATGGGCTTTTCTAGATACTGGATACCAGATACTACTTACTACAGATATTCGGGTTCAAAATTTCCTGTTTTTATCCTGATTTTATTACCTTCGTTATACGAAAAAATTAAAATTTTACATTATGGAAATCAATGGAAAAATTGTTCAGGTATTGGATGAGCAGTCAGGAAATGGAAGAAACGGCATCTGGAGGAAAAGGGATTACATATTGGAAACAAAAGGCCAATACCCAAAGAAAGTTTGCCTGACGGTTTGGGGGGATAAAATTGATCAGTTTGAAATGCAGGCAGGCGATGAGGTAAACGTGGGCATAGAAATCGAAAGCCGTGAATATAATGGCAGATGGTATACCGATGTGAAAGCATGGAAAGTGAATAAACAAGAGGGATATGAATCTCCGGGAAACAATTCGGGTTCAAAGATCCCTGATGTCAGCACTTTTAATGATGAGGGTGGGGATGATATTTTGCCATTTTAACTGTTCGGGGTACAAAGTAATTTATATTCCTTCTGTACCCCGCGATGCTTTGGTGATCTTTGCCGATTTTCTGGACAAAGGTACTCCGATTAAAATTGGCTATGCCCGAATTTATACCCTAAATAGGCACCGCCAATAACCAGTAAAAGGGTAATGCCCAGTACCAACAAAAGAATTCCCAAAGGCATTTCCCAATCTTCGGAACCTAGTTTGAAACGAATATTTTTTTTAAGATCCATAGCTTAAAGGAACTAAGTAATTTATGAATGTGAGTCATGCGATGACTAGGTCCCTGATTCTGATTTCACTACCCAACCCCATGCGGATTTGTGGTACATATAAAATATTTCCCTGATAAATCAATCATCCAAAGTATCTTTCCAGCCTTTGGTTTCAAGGTCCCTTGCAGCTTCTTCAACATTTTCCTTCAGTTCCTTTTTATAAGCTTGCAGGTTTTCAGCCACCCTTGCATCAAAAGTACCAATGATAGAAGCGGCAAGTATGCCTGCATTTTTGGAACCGTTCAGCGCTACAGTAGCTACAGGGATACCGCCGGGCATCTGCAAGATGGATAAAATGCTGTCCCATCCATCTATGGAGTTGGCCGATTTAATAGGTACACCTATTACGGGCAAGGTCGTCAGAGAAGCCACCATGCCAGGTAGATGTGCTGCGCCGCCCGCTCCGGAGATGATCACCTTTAATCCCTTTTTTCTTGCTGTTTCAGCGTATTCTATCATTCTTAGTGGGGTGCGGTGGGCAGACACGATGGTCAGCTCAAAAGCAACTCCTAATTCTTCCAGTACTTTGGCTGCTTCCAGCATAATAGGAAGATCTGATTTACTCCCCATAATTATACCTACTTGTTTGCTCATGTTTATGCTTTTATCTTTATGCTGTCTTTTATTCTTTTTGCTTTGGTCTTTAACTTCTCCGGGTTTTCTTCCAGAATGGTAACATGTCCCATTTTTCTAAACGGTTTTGTGATCTTTTTCCCATAAAGATGGACATAGACGCCTTTCTCACGCATGGCCTCATCCAATCCTTCTACAATAGCTTCCCCAGTATACCCCTCCTCTCCCAATAAATTGACCATTGCAGCAGGCGTTTTAATCCCTGTATCCCCCAAAGGCATATTCATCACTGCCCTAAGGTGCTGTTCAAATTGGGAAGTGAAGTTGGCTTCAATGGTATGGTGTCCACTGTTATGTGGACGGGGAGCTATTTCATTAACCAGGATTTCACCCTCCTTGGTCACAAACATCTCCACGGCCAAAATCCCGACCATATCTAATTTTTTGATGACCTTTTCGGCTACCTCTATGGCTTTTTTATTAATCGTATCGTTAGTTTCAGCTGGAGAAAAAAGAAATTCCACTAGATTGGCCACTGGATGAAAGGCACATTCCACAGGGGGAAAGGCTCTAAGTTCTCCCTTTTCGTTTCTAGCAACGATTACTGCAATCTCTTTGTTAAAATCCACCAGCTTTTCCAATAGACCGGGCGCTTCAAAGGCCATGTCCAAATCGGCTTCCTCACGGATGACCTGAACACCCCTGCCATCGTAGCCTTCCGTACCCAATTTATGGACAGCTGGGAGAAAACCGATATTGGCCCTTACCGCAGCCTTGTCATCGGTAAGGATGAATTCAGCGGTGGGGATTCCGTTATCCAAGTAAAATTGTTTTTGCTTTCGCTTATCCTGGATCATTTTGATAATATGTGGCTGGGGAAAAACCTTTTTCCCCTCCTGCTCCAATTTAGCTAAAGCCTCTGTGTTTATATGTTCTATCTCAATGGTGAGGATGTCACAGTTTTTCCCAAAATTATATACTGTATCAAAATCCGTAAGCTTTCCCTGGGTGAATTGCTGGGCAATGCTTTTACAAGGGGCGTTGGCATCTGGATCAAGAATATGGATATCGATATTGTAGTTAATGGCCGCTTGTATCACCATTCTTCCTAATTGGCCACCGCCAAGGATTCCCAATGTTTTCTGTTGATAATTTTCCTGCACGCTGATTCATCGTTTAAGACTAAGAAGCAAAATTACGCTAAAAAATGCGAAGGGGGAAATTATTGGATAACCTGTTTCATTGTCATCTCATGGCTTATAATGAGTTTTTCTGTTTTCTACATACATAAACCCTACTTTTCTATTAACTTTGTGCCTGCTTTTGAAGGGGTTGGTCGATTAATCTTTCTCTCGTTATAAAAGGCATTGGAAAGTAGGCAAAAAAGTTTACTCCATATCATTTCAATAATCCAGCACTGGAAGCCGCAGTATCACCCTTACCTAGGGAGAATTGGGACAGGCTCTTGCAAATGGGGATTGAGTTCAAAATTAGCTTGGCACTAGGAATATAGATATCGTGAAAAAATATCAGGAATTTAAACAAATCGATTATCCCGGGATAGGGGAGAGTGTATTGGCCTATTGGAAGGAAAATCAAATTTTCAATAAATCTGTACAAAACAGGGAAGGGGCGGAGAACTTTACCTTTTTCGAAGGCCCGCCTTCTGCCAATGGGACGCCAGGGATCCACCATGTCATGGCGCGTACCATCAAGGATATTTTCTGTAGATATAAAACGCTGAAAGGCTTTCAGGTAAAAAGAAAAGGGGGCTGGGACACCCATGGTCTGCCGGTAGAATTACAGGTGGAGAAAGAACTGGGCATCACCAAAGAAGATATCGGGACGAAAATTTCAGTAGCAGAGTACAATAAAAAATGTAGGGAAACGGTGATGCGTTTCAAGGATGAATGGGATGACCTGACGGAGAGAATCGGTTATTGGGTAGATCTGGGCGATCCTTACCTCACTTTTGAAGCAGATTATATAGAGAGTTTATGGTGCTTGTTGAAGCAACTTTTTGATAAGGATTTGCTGTACAAAGGCTATACCATTCAGCCTTATTCCCCTGCTGCAGGCACAGGCCTAAGTTCTCATGAGTTGAACCAGCCTGGCTGTTACCGGGAGATAAAGGATACCTCTATTACGGCGCAGTTTAAAGTAAAAGGCAAAGAGGAGGAATATCTGTTGGCCTGGACCACCACACCATGGACCCTTCCCGCCAACTCTGCTTTGGCTGTGGGGGAGAAGCTGGATTATGTGAAAGTAAAAACCTTCAATCCATATACCTTCTCGCCTCAAACGGTGATCTTGGCCAAAGCGAGGATGGGTACTTATTTTAACCCCAAGGCAAAAGAACTCAGAATTGGGGATTACACTCCTGGCGATAAGTTGGTCCCCTATGCCATCATAGAAGAATTGAAGGGAAAGGACTTAATTGGCCTGGCCTATGAACAGCTTTTCCCTATCGAAGAACTGTCTCTTCCAAGCCCTGCTTTTACAGCGATATCTGCCGATTATGTGACCACCGAAGACGGTACGGGCATCGTTCACTTGGCCAAAGCTTTTGGTGCGGATGATTTTAGGACACTCGAACAAAAGAATGTCCCCGGGATATTTGTCAAGGATGAAAAGGGCAATGATGTCCCTATAGTGGATAAGCAGGGTAAATTTATTTCCGAAGTGGGGGAATATTTGGTGGAAAAGATCAAAGAACATCGGATTACCTCCCACCAAGAGTATGGGAAAGATGATTTTTATGTAAAGAATTACCTTAAGGATGATGAAAATGTCCCGGATTTTAAAAATACCGATGTGATCATTTCCATTATCCTAAAAAATGAAAAAAAGGCTTTTAAAGTAGAAAAATACGAGCACAGTTATCCTCATTGCTGGAGAACTGACATGCCCATCCTTTACTATCCCCTTGAAAGCTGGTTCATCAAAACCACCGCTTACAAGGACAGACTGGTGGAGCTCAACAAAACCATTAATTGGAAGCCGGAAGCGACCGGTACGGGGCGTTTTGGCAATTGGCTGGAAAACCTGGTGGACTGGAACCTCAGCAGGTCCAGGTTCTGGGGGACACCCTTGCCTATCTGGAGAAATAAAGAAGGAACAGAAACCAAGTGTATTGGGTCTATAGATGAATTGAACCAGGAAATCGCAAGGTCAATAGAAAAAGGTTTTATGGACGAATCTACTTTTAAAGGGAAAGAACCGGACCTGCACAGACCTTATGTGGATGAGGTGGTGTTGGTCTCCTCTTCGGGGGAAAAGATGACCCGTGAACCTGACCTGATTGATGTTTGGTTTGACTCGGGGGCCATGCCCTATGCCCAATGGCATTATCCATTTGAAAATGAAGATGTTTTCAAAGCCAACTTTCCTGCAGACTATATTGCTGAAGGAGTGGATCAGACGAGGGGCTGGTTCTTTACCCTGCATGCTCTGGCAGTAATGCTCTTTGATAGTGTGGCCTTTAAAAATGTCGTAGCCAATGGTTTGGTCCTTGACAAGAACGGGAATAAAATGTCAAAGCGCCTAGGCAATGCGGTGGATCCGTTCAAGACCTTGAAGGAATACGGACCTGATGCACTTCGTTGGTATTTGCTGTCCAATGCCAACCCTTGGGACAATTTGAAATTCAACATGGAAGGTGTGGCAGAAGTGCAAAGAAGATTTTTTGGTACCCTTCAAAATATGTACAACTTTTTTGCCCTATATGCGAACCTGGATGTGTTTATCTATAATAAGGAAAAAGCCATTCCAGTAGACCAGAGGCCGGAGCTGGACCGGTGGATTATATCCAAGCTTCAGTCACTTATTGCAGAGGTGGAAAGCTCCATGGATCAATATGATGCCACGAGAGCTGCCAGAGCCATTATGAGCTTCACTGTGGACCAACTGTCCAACTGGTATGTTCGGCTTGCGCGTAAACGGTTCTGGAGAGGGGACATGAATGAGGATAAGCAGGCCGCCTATGAAACCTTATACGAGTGCCTGATTACCTTGAGCCAATTAATGGCTTCTTTTGCACCTTTCTATTCAGATTGGATGTTCAGAAACTTAACTGATAGCGCCAAAAAGGCTGGTCAAACTATTCCCGAATCGGTTCATCTGACCGACTGGATATCGGCCGATACCCGTTTGATCAATCAGGAATTGGAAGCCAGCATGCAGTTGGCCCAGGATATTTCTTCCTTGGTACATTCGCTAAGAAAAAAAGAGAAACTTAAAGTACGTCAGCCATTACAAAAAATACTGATTCCGATTTTGAACGAGCAGGCCAAAATGCAGATTCATCGTGTGGAGGAACTGATCAAGGCAGAGGTGAACATAAAAGAAATCAAATACATTGATGATACTTCGGGTATTTTGGTCAAAAACGTAAAGCCTAATTTTGCTTTGCTAGGGAAGCGTTTTGGACCTAAAATGAAAATGGTCGCAGCTGCCATAAATAAATGGGGCCAGGAAGAAATCGGAACCATTGAACGGGAAGGAACGTATGACTTCGAATTGGAAGATGAAAAAGCCACCCTTTCCTTGGAGGATGTAATGATCACTTCCCAGGATATTCCAGGCTGGTCTGTGGCCAGTGACAAGGGGATCACGGTGGCTTTGGACGTTACCCTAACAGAAGAATTAAAACAAGAAGGCATTGCCAGGGATTTGGTCAATAGAATTCAGAATATAAGAAAAGAGATGGGCTTGAAAATCCAGGATAAGATCACCATCAAAGTAGCCAAGTCCAGTGAGGAAGTCGATCGTGCTTTGATAAACTTTGCTGATTATATTCAATCAGAAACGCAGGCCTGTTCCCTTTCCGTAAATGGAGAAGTAGAAGGGGGGACAGTGTTGGATATGGACGAATTTGAATTAACCGTTAAAGTAGAAAAGGTGTAACCTTATACATTATGTTCAGCGAGTTTTCCCCGATAAAAGATCGAGGCAGTCATTTGCCAAAAAAGCCAACCACAAGGATCACAAAGTTTCACAAAGCTTTTCATCGTGTTACTTTATGCACCTAGTGGTTAAAAAAATTATAAACCACAAAGGTATAGTTAATGCATTATATCTCCGATAATGGGACAAGCCGTGACGTTTAAAAAACAAATTATATATACACATGAAATATTTAAAATATTTTGGAATTACCTTGTTGATATTAGCCATAGACCAAATTGTAAAGATGCTGGTCCATTATGAGATGGATTTCGGTACCGCAGGGCAAATTAAAGTGTTTGGGGATTGGTTTAAATTGCACTATACCACAAATCCGGGAATGGCCTTTGGAATGGAATTGGGATCTGAATATGGTAAAATGATCCTTACGAGCTTTCGCTTAGTGGCCATGTTTGGTATCGGCTATTATTTGTATTACATCATTAATAAACATGCTCATCAGGGCTACATCATTTGCATTGCGTTGATTTTAGGGGGAGCCATAGGCAATTTGATTGATAGTGTGTTTTATGGGGTATGGTTAAATAACGCTCCCTTCAGTGCCAATACTCCTTGGTTTCACGGACAGGTTGTGGATATGTTCTACATTGATATTTGGGAAGGTTTTATTCCTGAGTGGGTTCCGTTGTGGGGTGGGAGCTATACTGCACTCTGGCCTATTTTCAATATAGCCGATGCTTCTATTTTTGTGGGTGTAGCTATTATCCTATTGTTTCAAAAGAGGTTCTTCGACGAGGATAAGAAAAAGGAAGAAAAAGAGGATGAGATTCAAAAACAGTTTATAGAAGAAAAAAATTAAAAGTAAGCAGATAATTAAAATTCGAAAGTAAAGAAAAGGGAAAAAGGGGCTTTGCATCCTTTCTTCCACTTTTTTTCTATTCTAACTCTTGTAGGTTCAAGGCTTTTCCCTGACCGGGTTCTGAATAACTACTCCAAAATTTTTTATTTCCTTGCGAAATCCTATTTTTACAAATCATTTTAAAATAAGAAGATAACCATCCATTTATGTCCTATTTATTTACTTCTGAGTCAGTTTCAGAAGGACATCCCGATAAAATTTCAGATCAGATTTCTGATGCTTTAATTGATAACTTTCTGGCCTTTGATCCAAAATCAAAAGTGGCTTGTGAAACTTTGGTAACTACCGGTCAAGTGGTCTTGGCCGGGGAAGTAAAGTCAGAGACTTACCTCGACGTACAGAAGATCGCCCGTGACGTGATCGAGCGTATTGGTTATACCAAAAGTGACTACATGTTTGCTGCAAATTCCTGTGGGATCTTTTCAGCGATTCATGAGCAGTCGCCGGATATCAATCAGGGGGTGGACCGCAGTAATCCTGAAGAACAGGGTGCAGGTGACCAGGGAATGATGTTTGGCTATGCTACCAACGAAACAGAGAATTATATGCCTTTGGCTTTGGACCTTTCTCACAGGTTACTGAAGGAGTTGGCGAATTTAAGAAGAGAAGGAAAGGAGATTACCTATTTGAGGCCCGATGCCAAAGCTCAGGTAACGATTGAATATAGTGATGAGAATGTCCCTCAAAGAATTGAGGCCATTGTAGTTTCTACTCAGCATGATGATTTTGATGAGGAAGGACCCATGTTGGCCAAAATCAAAGAGGATATGGTGCAGATTCTGATCCCCAGGGTTAGGGCGCAGCTTTCACCCCGGATCCAATCCTTGTTCACCTCAGATATTAACTACCACATCAACCCTACAGGAAAATTTGTGATCGGTGGCCCACATGGGGATACCGGATTGACCGGAAGAAAAATCATCGTGGATACTTATGGGGGCAAGGGAGCTCATGGCGGAGGAGCATTCTCCGGAAAAGACCCTTCCAAAGTGGATAGATCAGCCGCTTATGCCACCCGCCATATTGCAAAGAATATGGTCGCTGCGGGGCTGGCCGATGAAGTGTTGGTCCAGGTTTCTTATGCCATTGGTGTAGCACAGCCCATGGGCCTTTATGTAAACACTTTTGGGACTGCGAAAGTGGATCTTAAAGATGGTGAAATAGCCAAAAAGATTGAAGGAATTTTTGATATGCGTCCCTATGCGATAGAACAAAGGTTGAAGTTGAGGAATCCCATTTATGAGGAAACAGCAGCTTATGGTCACATGGGTAGAAAAAATGAAATTGTCACCAAAACCTTTGTTGCCCCTGATGGCACCTCTCTCACATTCGATGTAGAGCTTTTTACTTGGGAGAAAACAGACTATGTAGATGTGATCCAAAAAACATTTGGAATTAAAGGATCATAAAGCGACTGTTGGCTGCTTTATGTTTAGAATGAGAGAGGTCCCATGTCTTTACAGAACCTCCATAAAAACAAATAAATATAATTTGTTAATAATTAATTTTGGCACTTGACTTGCGATATAAAAGGAATTTCAATTCTGGATTCACAAATTGATATTTTACTTCTGACTTAAATTTTAATAAATAATTTGGATATAAATCTCATCCTACTTTTTTTAATTACAAAAACTTCAGAAATGATTGCGTTCTTTATTTCATTTCTATACATTTGGAATCAATAGATACTTGTTTCACCACTAAAGTTACAATATGGAATAATACTCTACGTTATTTAAAAAGTTTGATTTATGAGTAAAAGGTTAGGACCTAAAGACAGCGAGCTTATATCGCAGTATAGGAACGGGAGCGAGTTAGCTTTCGAAGTGTTGGTAGATAAGTACAAATCCCGTGTGTTTACGACAATTCAAATGATTGTCAAGGATCAGGGAGTAGCAGAGGACCTACTACAGGATGTTTTCGTGAAAGTAGTGCAAACTTTAAATTCGGACCGCTATAACGAAGAAGGAAAATTCCAACCATGGTTGATGAGGATTGCCCATAATTTGGCTATTGATCATTTTAGAAAAATGAAAAGGTACCCATCCGTGGTCATGGAAGATGGATCGAATGTGTTCAATACCCTTAAATTTGCTGAGGAAAACGCTGAAGATATAAAAATCAAAGATGAAACCTACGCACTTGTACGGCAGCTGATAGACGAATTGCCGGAATCTCAAAAACAGGTGCTGATCATGCGGCATTATATGGATTTGAGTTTTCAGGAAATATCCGAACAGACGGGAGTAAGTATCAATACTGCCCTTGGAAGAATGCGTTATGCATTGATCAACATGAGGAAGAAACTAAGAAAAATAAATATTGCTTATGACAGAATGTTTTACCCCAAGTGACCTGATAAGATATGTCTATCAGGAAATGAATGAGGCGGAGAATGAAAGAATTGTGCAGGCCTTGCATAAAGATGAGTCGTTAATGCAAGAATATTTAGATATGCTGAGCACTCTTGAACAACTTGACCATCTTATCCTCCAGCCGTCAGATAACGTAGTAAGGGCCATTAAAAAAAGGTCAAAGTCCTCCGGGCTTGAAAAGGTTTAATTGATTTTAAACTAAAGGTAATCCCGTAGATTTTATACCAGTCAGTATAAGATCTACGGGTTTTGTATTTCATTCATATTTATGCTTAAAAAAGAAAGATATAAGGCTTTTGTTGATTACTTTTCAGAAAATATGCCTGTTGCTGAAACAGAGCTCAATTATGAAAATCCCTTTGAGTTATTAATTGCAGTAGTACTTTCTGCACAATGCACAGACAAGCGCATCAACATTGTCTCCCCTGCTATATTTAGGGACTTCCCTACGCCTTCACATTTGGCTTCATCCAATTTTGATGAATTGTTCCCATATATCAAAACAGTTTCGTTCCCCAATAATAAAACGAAACATTTGTTGGGTTTGGGTAAAATGCTTGTGGAGGATTTTAAGGGGGAAATTCCTTCTACGGTCAATGAGCTGGTAAAACTTCCGGGAGTGGGAAGGAAGACGGCCAATGTGATCACTTCCGTTGTTTGGAACCAACCTAATATGCCGGTGGATACCCATGTCTTCAGGGTTTCCAAACGGATTGGTCTAGTACCATTGACGGCGAAAACACCCTTGGAAGTGGAAAGGCACCTGATCAAGCACCTACCAACAAAAGTAGTCAATAAAGCACATCATTGGTTGATCCTGCATGGCAGGTACGTATGTCAGGCAAGAAGGCCTAAATGTGAGATTTGCCCCATCACCCATTTCTGCAAATATTACGAAAAGAACCAACGCCAACTGCAATTGGAGAGAGAACTGCTTTCGGACAAAGTCAGATAATATGTGCGGCATAAATTTGGTCCTCAATCACCCCGAAAAGGGAGAAGAAGCGATTCAAAAGATGATGAACGCTAGCCGACATCGTGGCCCTGATCATTCGGCATGGTTAAAAGCGGCTCCCGGTATTTATGTGGCAGGAAGCCGGCTTAAAATCCTGGATCTGGGGGAGGCTGGCAATCAACCGGTCACGACTGAGGATGGTAAGGCAGTTTTGGTTTGGAATGGCGCTTTGTACAATTATCAGGATCTAAGGAACGAGTTGCTGGGAAAGGGAGTGGTTTTTGGAAGTAGGTCAGATTCTGAAGTACTTATCCATTGGTTAAAACTTTTTGGTGAAGAAGGAGTGAAACAACTGCAAGGAATGTTTGCCTTTGCCTTTGTGGATAAGGAAAAAGGAAAAGTAATTGTAGGCCGGGATCCTTATGGTAAGAAACCATTGTATTTTAACCATCAGAATGATCAATGGCTTTTTTCTTCCGAAGCCAGGGCTATTGTCCTATCGGGAGTGGTCATGAAGAGGATGGATGTATCGCAATACGTACCCTATTTTTATTCGAGACACACTTTTCCCGATCTGTCTTTTTTCAAGGGGATAGGGCAAGTAATGCCAGGAACAGTAATGGCTTTTGATTTTACAGGACATCATTATGTCAGTATTAGCTTGGAAATCAATCGTGAGCAGGTGGATCTGCCAAGTGTGACTGATTTCCGGGAAATGATTTTGGATGCGGTCTTGAAACATTTTCATGCAGATGTTCCGGTGGGAATGATCCTTAGTGGAGGAGCCGATAGCAGCCTTTTATTGCACAGCTGGCATCAGGAGACAGGAATTCCTTTAAATACTTTTACCGCGGCTTTTGATCCAAAATATCAGGGAAAATACAGCGATCCGAAATTCGCTTCGGCACTTGCCGCTAATTATCATTGTATCCATCATAAGGTATGGGTTACCCCGGAAATTGTATTTGAAAACTGGGGGGAATATATTTCATCACTGGATCAGCCTATTGGAGACAGTGCCAGCTTTCTTACCTGGCTGATTGCCAAAGAAGCCAAGAAGCACGTCAAGGTTTTGGTCAGTGGGGCCGGTGCAGATGAATTGTTCAGTGGTTATGACAGGCACATGGCTTTCCGGTATTATTTAAAAAATCCATCCCTTTTTAGATCCTTGGCCAAATGGATATTGCTTTCACCGCTTTTACCGAGAAGGATAAAGAAAATATTAAATGCGATCACTGATTCGGCTGAAGGGACGTATTTGAATTTTTCTTCTCTTCAATCTATTCCCTTTGATATAAGAAATGACTTTCTCGCTTATTATCCCAAGGATACTTCTCCTTATAAAGCCGCGTTATCCTGGGACCGGGAGTATTTTTTGGTTAATGATGTTTTGAAGATACATGATAATGCGACCATGGCCCATGGTCTGGAGGGAAGGGCACCTTTTATGGATGAGTCCCTTGTAGCCTTGAGCAACAGCTTGTCTGAAGAGCAGCATATATTGTTGGAACCGAAACAATGGATCAAGATGATTTTGAAAGAAGATGGACTTGAGGAAATAGCCAGTCGCAAGAAGTTGGGTTTCGGGCTTCCTTTGAAGGAATGGTTCGAAACGGATCAAATATTTAGGGAAAGAATATTTCTGGCCATCCAAACTTTTGAAGTGGCTTCTGGCACAGATTTTCCTGAGGATATGCGTAAGTTGGCACGGCATCCGGAAGAGCATATACAGGATAGTTTCCTTCAGATATGGAACCTCTTTATCCTGGCTTCTTGGAAAGTAAAACAGGGCCTATGAGGATCATCTATATCCATCAGTATTTTGTGACACCCGAAGAGGGTGGCGCTATAAGGTCCTATCATTTGGCCAAAGGATTGGTGGAGGCTGGTCTGGAAGTGGAAATGATAACAGCCCATAACCATAGTAATTATGACCTGCGGATAATTGATGGGATTAAAGTGCATTATCTACCCGTTCCCTATGACAATGCTTTTGGTTTTCTTAAGAGGACAGTGGCATTTTCCAGGTTCGTAACCAAAGCCAAAAGCCTGATCAAAAGATTGCCCAGACCAGATCTTTTATATATCACTTCAACTCCACTTACTACAGGTTTGATCGGGCTTTGGGCAAAAAAGAAGTTTGCCCTTCCCTATATTTTCGAAGTGAGAGACCTATGGCCTGAGGCTCCCATTCAAGTAGGAGTGATCCGGAATAAACTTATAAAAAAAGCATTATATTATCTGGAAGAAAGGATCTACAGCCGTGCCCTTAAAATTGTGGCCTTGTCCCCTGGGATCAAAAATTATATCCGGAATAAATGTCAGAGGGCCGAGCTTTTTCTTATCCCTAATTTTTGTGATACCGATTTCTTCTCGCCCGTTAAGAAGGATGGGCAAAAATTGGAAAAGTTGGGCTTAAAGGAAAGGTTTACCATCACCTACACGGGTGCTGTGGGCAGTGTAAATGCATTGCATGAATTTATATATTTGGCAAAGGATGCTCAGGATCAATCCAAAGATTGGCAATTTATCCTCATGGGTAAGGGGATGAAAAAACAGGAGTTGGAGGTTTTGTCAAAGGATTTACGGCTCAAGAACCTTAAATTTCATCCTTTTGGGAACAAGCGTGAAGTGCGGGAGATATTGGCTGCGACTGATATTGTTTATGTTTCTTTCGATCACTTCCCCGTCCTTGGCACCAACAGCCCCAACAAGTTTTTTGATGCCTTAGCAATGGGCAAAGCCGTATTAGTCAATCACAAAGGATGGGTTTATGAACTGATAAAAAGACATCGGTTAGGGCTATATCATAACCCGGGAAATCACCGGGAAACCATTCGTCAACTTGCAGTTTTATCAGAGAATCCGCAAGCGCTAAAGCAGGCGCAGAAGAATTCGAGGAGCTTGGCCACACTACATTTTTCCAAGGAAAAGGCAGTGAGGAAGCTCCTTTTTGTACTGGACCCGGTTAAGTTTAAGATGGATACTACTGACGGGGTCTATATCCTGACTGCCTGAAGATTGAATTCGCGTCTTTTTTTTTCATCAATTCGTTTATGGTCAGTGAATTGTTGGATCGGTAATCATCCACAATATTCCAACCTATCCAACGGCCCAACCTTCCAGGCGATTCCATACTGATTTCATCGGTAAAAGGGGCTTCTCCCGTATATTTTCTGATTTCAAAAGGATTGGTCTCAAACAACAGTTCATTTTCAATAAAATGGGACCAAATAAATTCTTCGTTAGCATAACTTGCTGAGATTTCCTCCTCACTGTATCCAATTATAAATTCATCAGAGGTACAGGGCATCATTGTTTTGACAAAATGATAGGCTTTGCCATAATAAATCATTTCTGCCAAAAGCGTATTATCCTCCAGATCTGTTTCGTTGAACCTGGAGGAAAGGGCAACCATTATCATGGGAACAATATATTCCTTTTGGTAGCGATCAGCAATATATTGCGGTAGGTCCCCAGGTTGAAACCTGTGCGATGCTGGTAGGAAGTAATCCAAGCCAATGACAATGATTTCTTCATTGATAAACAAATCCGTACTAAAGCCACTCACAAAGGTATACACTTCGGGCACCTTTAATTCGGGATAATAATAACGGATATATTTAAAGGCATTTTCAAGTTCTTTTTCAATAGCAGCAATATCATGGAAGTGCACCATGACTTCCTCGTATAGTTCCTGCATGGAGGTGTCTTGATTGATCTGTATTAGTTCGGTGATCAAAGCTTCCCTGCTTCCGTACAAATCTTCTTGAAGGTATTGTTGGGTAAACTTAGGGTTGTTTTCCAAGATCCAGGATATTTCTTCTTTGGAAGAGGTTTCAAAAAATTTTGTTTCCATTCTTTTTATTTCGACCTCTGTGGGCACCTGAAGTATTTCATCTGAAAGCTCACAGGATGTCGGCTTCTCTTTACAGGAGAAGGTAGATAAAAAGATCATCAATAAAAAGACGGGTTTTATTTTCATTGTATTTATTTTAAGAGGTCAAAGTTACTCTTTTAATACTTAAAATAATACAGGAATGGCCTTCCCCATACAGGGATCATAAATAAATTGATTTTATGTATTTAATTCTTAAGAACCTCCCGCAAAAGAATTGAATAATTATCTTTGCAATTGTTTTCACCATTTTTCTTGACTTTTAAGAGAAAAAAGGGTTCCATTTCGCACCATTTGGGAGTGAAGTGGCGAAGCTATTTGTAATTTGCATTAAATTATTCAATTGTATTCCATGTGTCTTCCATATCTCAAATTTATTCAAGCGCTCATCATAGGATTTTTTCTTCTTTTGGCCTCAGTTATTATGAATGAACCTACTGTGTTGGCCCAGTCCATCCCCGACATTTCTTCTATCAAGGTAGACGATCTTTCGGATGAACAGTTACAGGAATTGGTGAGAAGGGCTACGGAATCTGGATTAACGGAATCTGAGCTACTTCAAATGGCGAAGGTACGGGGCGTGCCAACTGCTGAATTGGAAAAGCTTAGGAAACGGCTGGAAGAAATGGATGGCTTGGATACAGGAGTAATAGGGTCCCGTGAAGCTTCCAAAAGAGAGCCTCGCAGGCAAATGAATTTCAACGAAATAACCCAAGGCCTTTTTAAGTTTCAGGAAAATTTTGAAATACCGGATGACGAATCCAAATACTTTGGAATGAATTTGTTTTACAATAAAGACCGGAAGTTGAACTTTGAGCCTAATTTAAACATGGCGACGCCTAAAACCTATATACTTGGCCCTGGTGATATGCTTTATGTGGATATTTATGGCCAATCTGAACGGTATTATGAGGCTAATGTCACGCCGGAAGGAAATTTGATCTTGGAGAATATCGGACCGATCAATGTAGTGGGACTAACCATTGAAGAGGCCACACAAGTCATCCAGAGCAGACTCTCCAAATATTTCACAGGGCTTTCAGGCAGCAATCCCTCCACATTTTTACAGATATCCTTGGGCAACATCAGGACCATCCAGGTCCATTTGGTTGGGGAATTAAGACTTCCGGGGACTTTTACCTTAAGCGCATTCAGTACGGTGTTCAATGCACTATATGCCGCTGGTGGACCAAATATCAACGGCACCCTGAGGAATGTCAAATTGATTAGAAACAACAAGCAAATAGCGGTCATTGATGTTTATGACTTTTTGACCAGAGGCCAGGCTAATTTGAACCAACAATTGCAGGACCAGGATGTGATCATGGTGGAGCCGTTTTCTGCCAGGGTCCAAATCCAGGGGGAAGTAAAACGGCCTGCGGTTTTTGAAGTGAAGGATGGGGAGAGTTTTGGTGACGTTCTCCAGTATGCAGGAGGCTTTACCGATGCTGCTTTTAAAGACAGGGTCAGTGTGGTTAGAAATACGGGGAAAGAAAAAGCAGTTTCGGATGTATATTTGGACCAGTTTTCCATTTTTTCAGTAAAGGGAGGGGACATTTATACGGTAGGTAAGATATTGGATAGATTTACAAACAGGGTCCAAATTAAAGGAGCGGTTTTTAGGGAAGGGAATTATGCTTTAGCACCAGAGCTCACGCTTTTGGATTTAATTGATAAAGCAGAGGGATTGAGAGGGGAAGCCTATCTGCAAACCGCTTCGGTTTTAAGGACTAAAGATGACCTTACCACAGAACTGATCCAGGTGAACCTAAATGAAATCTTGGCTGGCAATGAGAAAGATATTCTATTAAGGGCTGAAGATATTGTAAGGATATCTTCCATTTATGACTTAAAGGAAGAATTTTATGTGAAGATCACCGGAGAAGTCAGGGAGCCGGGCATATACCCGTATTCCAGCAGCATGGCCGTAGAGGACCTGATTGTAGCGGCCGGAGGCTTAAGAGAAGCTGCTTCTACCTCAAATATCGAAATAGCCAGAAGGGCGGAAACTTCCAATGCCGGTGACATTTCAGAGATCATTCCTGTACAAATCAATGAGGACTATAGCTTTAGTGAGGAGTCCACGATGTTACAACCTTTTGATAATGTGCTTATCAGAAGAAAGCCCAATTTTGCGTTGGAGAAGCTGGTACAAATAGAAGGACAGGTGAATTCCCCTGGCGAATACGCCGTCGAAAATGCGGCGGAAAGAATATCAGATATCATCCGGAGAGCAGGGGGATTAACTCAATTTGCTTATCCCGAAGGGGCCTCCCTGATCCGTAGAACGGAATTTTATCAGACAGAGTCTGAAAAAGTTCGTAAAGAAAAGGATTTGCTCAAACTTTATGAGCGGTTGATCACCCAATCCGTTGACCCTTCGGAATCTCAAGCCATGTTTTTAAGAAGGTTAAACCAGCCTTCTTATGATACAGCCGGGACAAAAAGTGAAAATGAAGAGGATATAATTACCCAAACGAGAGCTGAAGTATTGACAGATATTACGGAAAATAGATCTGGTCTTGCCAATATAAAAATAAAAGAGACCGAGGCAATTGCCATAGATCTTGAGACCATATTAAAAAGTCCCGGTTCGGGATATGATTTAATTCTAGAAGAGGGGGATATTATCAGCATACCCAAACAATTGCAGACGGTAAGGCTAAGGGGGGATGTGGTCTATCCTACCACGGTAAGGCACGAAGATTCCCGGCCCATGAGTTTTTATATCAACCGTGCAGGAGGGTTTGATACACGGGCCAAAAGAAGTAGGACTTATGTGGTATATGCCAATGGGGAAGTGGCAAAAACCAAAAGTTTTCTGTTTTTCAAATCCTACCCACCTGTAGAGCCGGGTTCTGAAATAATAGTCCCTTCAAAAGGACCTAGGATACCTTTCATGCCGGGAGAGATTATAGGAATCACCACAGGATTGGCGACTTTGGCCTTGATTCTCACGCAAATAAACTTAAAGTAATTCTTTAATGCCAGATCAGCAACATATAATAGACGATAAAATTACCATGCGGGAGTTGTTCCATCGAATGACCTCCTGGATGCAGGTGTTCAAGCAGAAGTGGAAATTTATTGGGATTGCCATAGTATTGGGAGGAATACTTGGAGCCTTGGCTTCTATTATAAAAAAACCTGTTTATACAGCGGAGACAAGCTTTGTCCTGGAGGAAACCAATTTGGGAGGAATTGGCAATATGTCTGGAATAGCCTCTTTATTGGGACTGGATATCGGTTCATTGGGATCTGGAAGTGGACTTTTTGAGGGCGATAATATCATGGAATTGTATAAGTCTGGAAACATGCTGGCCAAAACGTTATTGAGCCCTTTTAGTGAGAAAGATTCAAGCTATCTGTTGATTGACAGGTATATTGATTTTAATAAACTGGAAAAGAAATGGGCGGATGAAGTAGATTTTAGCCAATTGGATTTTGGTTTGGCCAGAGAGAAATTTTCGATCCAGCAAGATAGTGTGGTAAAGGAGATTTTAAAAGTCCTTAAAAAGGAAAACCTTGTGGTAGACAAACCGGACAGGAGATTAAGCATCATCAAAGTGGCTATTCAGTCAAAGGATGAATCCTTTTCCAAAATTTTTAACGAAACGCTGGTAGAAAATGTCAATGAATTTTATCTTTTTACCAAGACAAAAAAGACAGGGGAAAACCTGTCAATATTGCAAATGCAATCAGATAGTGTAAGAAGGGTGTTGGACCAAAGTCTGGAAAAATATGCGTTGTTGCAGGACCAGGTTCCGAACCCCAACCCTTTGCTGCAAAAAGGTACGGTAGAAGCCAAAAGCAGTCAAGTGGATGTGCAGGCCTCTATAGCGGTATACGAGGAAATAGTAAAGAATCTGGAGATTGCAAAAATAAGCCATCGTAATAATTCCCCTTTAATACAAATTATTGACAGTCCCAGATACCCCTTGGAAGAATCCAAGATTAAATTGAGTGTTGGGATAGTTGCCGGTGCTTTTATATTTTTGTTGTTGGCCTTATTCTACATTTATTTATCCACTATTTATCAGGGACACCTCCAGAAGGACAGGATATGATTTTTTTAATAAAAAAAGAATGCTTGAAAAGCTGAAATCCTTTAATTTCTTTTATTTAATCAGGCATAAGTCCCTCCACAATTTCATTTTTTTATTTATCATCCAATCTTCCAATGTTCTAATTTCTTTAATATCCATGCCCCTGTTGATTCAGGCTCTGGGGGTGGATCAATTTGGTCTGGTCAACCTGGCACTTTCTGTAACTTTTTTGGCAAATGTGGGGGTTAGCTTTGGATACAATCTGAGCGGTCCCAGAGAAATAGCGATCAACCAAGAAAATAAATCTGCCATGTCAGCGGTTGCTTCCAAGGTGTTTTTCAGTAAGGTTTTATTGGCCTTATCTGCTTGTATTATCATTATGATCCTGGTGTTCGGTTTTGATTTTTTTTCGGAATACCAGGTGATTTTAGTGTTTTCCCTGCTGCTTCTTTTCTCGGAAGCAACGGCATCCACCTGGTTTTTTCAGGGCCTGGAAAAAATGAGGATGGCTTCCGTAGCCAATGTAATCAGCAAGGTATTGTACCTGCTGGCCCTGATCCTGTTCATTAACCAGCCCGATGATGCCAAATGGGTAAACTTACTTTTGGGCATTACAGCCTTGGGCGTGAACCTTTTATTGTTGTCTTATATACATCATGAGTTAGAAATTAAAATCTTTCTTCCCAAGATGGGCGAGGTCATTCTCTCGTGGAAAGAAAATTTCACCCTGTTCCTGTCGACGATAGGCTCCCACATCTCTGTGCATGGGGGGTTGATTATCCTGAGCTTTTTTGCCAGTGCCAGTATCCTGGGCATGTACAGTATGGCCGAAAGGATCAGCATGGTCCTCCGTATGGCCCCAACGCTTATTGCGCAGGCGGTTTATCCCAATGCAAGCAAACTTTATCAATATGACATCCATTTGTTTTATGGTTTTATGAAAAAAATCTATTGGGGGGCTTTGGGGATATCCCTGTTCATTACGCTTTTTGTTTTGATTTTTGCACCTGGGATTATCAGGATAATTTCAAGAAATGAGTTTGAATCTTCCATTCAATTTTTGAGGATCTTAAGTTTTGTGCCTTTTTTGGCAAGTTTAAATATGGCTAATATGATCATGATATTGGTGGCTGACCAAAAAAACACTTTGTTAAATACCACTTGGATTATGTGTTGTTATATGGTTATAGCGGCATCTGTTCTTACCTATTTATTTGGAGGTAAGGGGCTGGCATATTCCTTACTCTCAATGGAATTGATTATATTTGCCGTCTGTTCAGTATTGATACGCAAAAAGAGCCCGGAAATTTTTAATGGATTTTATAGAAGAGCCTTCGGTAGCCATTATTCTCGTTAATTGGAATGGATACGACTTGACCCAAATTTGTATCCATTCCATTTTCAAAATCAATTATAAAAATTACAGGGTAATACTGGTTGACAATGCCTCCGCTGACCAATCGGGAGCCAAACTTAAAATTGAATTTGGAGATACGATCGATTACATTCAGAACGAGTACAATTTAGGCTTTAGTGGTGGAAATAATGTCGGAATAAGATATGCCTTGGAACGGAGGTTTGAATATGTGATGGAGCTTAACAATGACACGGAAGTAGATCCGGATTTCTTGACCCGTCTGATAAATTCCATACATGAAAAGGATGAGTATGGGGCAGCACAACCACTGATTCTTTATACTGCGGACAAGTCCAAGATATGGAATGCAGGGGGTGTCTATAATTCGGTGTTAGGACTCTCCTTTACAAGAGAAAAGAATAAAAGTAATGATAAGAATCTTTCAAGTAAAGATACAGATTGGATCACTGGGTGTTGTTTTTTGATGAAAGCGGAAGTAGTTAAACAGGCAGGACTTTTAAAAGAAGTGTTTTTCTTTGGTTCTTTTGAGGATGTGGATATGTCTCTAAGAATCAGAGAATTGGGTTATAAACTTTGGTATGAACATTCTGCTGTAATTTACCACTCTGTAGGCCAGTCTTCCAAATCGAAAGTAAAAGGGAAGGAAGGTTATTTAAATTCAAAATTACATTATCTGGTCAACAGGAACCAAATGTTTTTCATCAGAATGCATGTGGATGGGGTATTCCTTCCCATTGCATATCTCATTCAAATATTTAAAATGCTGCTATATAGTGTTTATTTTTTAGGGAGATGGAGGCCTAAGAAGTTTATTGATGCATTGAAAGGGTTTTATCATGGAATTACAGAAAGTTATGAAAATTAATACCAAGCTAATTATAAAGCATAAAGCTGATTTTCAAAAGGGAGAACCCTTTCCTCATTTGATAATAGATGATTTCTTGGAACAAGGTTTTGCTAAAAAGCTGTCTACGGAATTCCCGGAAATTGATGACACAAGTTTGTTCCGTTATGATAATCCATTGGAGAAAAAGTCAGCGCTAAATGATTGGAATAAATTTCCGAAAAACACCTATTCATTTTTCAAATATTTATGTTCGGATGAAGTGGTTAAATGCTTAAGCCAACTTGTTGGTGTAAAGTTATTTGCTGACCCAGGGCTGCATGGAGGCGGTTGGCATTTACATAAAAATGGAGGAAAGCTGAACCCTCATTTAGACTATAATCTTCACCCGAAAGTGGGACTTCAGCGAAAGTTGAACCTTATCATTTATCTTCCTGAAGAATGGAAGGAAGAATGGGGGGGACATTTTGGAATGTGGAGCCATTGTGAGAAAATCCCTGAACCCAAGCAGTTGGAGAAGGAAGTGGAGATCAAATTTAACCGGGCGGTTCTGTTTGATACTACCCATCAGTCCTGGCATGGTTTGAGCAGAGCGGTGAGCTCTCCGAACGGTGAGGTGAGGAAATCTTTGGCTATTTATTATCTCTGTAAGCCCCCAGTGGGTACAGAAAATAGAGAACGTGCATTTTACGCACCGGACGAAAAACAAAAAGGGGATAAGAAAATAGAGGAATTAATAAAAAGAAGAGCAGATAAGTTACAGTACAATACTTCCTATATTGTCAAGGAGGATTGATTAAATTTTAGGGCCACACCTAATATTTCTATTTTACCAGTTTAATTGCCATTTTCATTTATTGCACATTGCTTTTTATAATTGTTGTCATAGGGGTTGTTATACTTTTTTATTTTACCCTCAAAAACATTCTGTTTGAAGGAAAGTATGAATATGTGATTTTTTTCATGTGTTTATATTTGCCTTTTTATATTACGATCCTAAGCATAGTTTATCAGGCTACTGGTTCCACGGTAGTGGTTTCCATTTTTCAGTATTTAAAGGAATTGGTGCTGGTATTGGGTATAGCTTCCTTTGTTCTTTATCAAAGGGACCCTTTTAGGTACGTCCTGAACTTGAACATCGTGGATAAGCTTTTTATAGCCTTTCTGGGATTGGCCACCATTTATTTGTTTTTGCCCCTTGGAGAAGCTAGTTTTATAAATAAGCTGCTTTATTTAAAAAACACCCTTTTGATGGGTGTTCTTTATTTTTTGGGGAGGAACACTTTTTTTAATAAGGGGCAGATTGCCCTTTTGTTCACATGCATCATGATTATTGCTGTTGCAGCATTTGTACTGAATGTTTTTGAAACGGTAGTAGGTATTCATTTTCAAAACTTTACAGGCTATGCCTTATTCAATTATGTGATTAATGGCATGGAACCCACAGGAAATTATGGCCTGGCTTGGACTTTTGAAACCCAGACATCAGCCATGCGTCTGGCCTCTTTTTTTTCGAATCCTTTGGAATTGGCCAGTTCTTGCTTACTGGGGTTTTCCACAGGGTTGATTTGGTATTTGACCACCAAGAGGCAAGAAGGTGGTTTTTATGTCTTTGTCATGATGGTTTCTGTAGGGAGTTTGTTTTTTTCTTCCTCAAGGGCGGCTTTTGCGGCCTTTTTTATAATGGTGTTTTTTATTGCCTTGGTATTTAAGTTGTATCGCCTCTTGGCCATAGGTGCATTGGTCTTTGCATTATTTGTTTTATACGTATTGTTTTTGGCAAGTGATGATTTTTACTATTTTGTTTATGATACCATCACCTTCCAAAATGCATCAAGTGTTGGCCACGTATTGGAGTGGCTGATGGCTTTGGAATCAATGATTTTAAATCCGGAAGGGATTGGTTTGGCGATGAGTGGGAATGTGGGCAGTGTGGAGGATGAGTTAAGGGTTGGTGGGGAAAATCAGTTTTTAATTTATGGTGTGCAGTTGGGGGTAGTGGGAATGTTCCTCTATATAGCGGTATTACTTTTAGGGATTTCTAAATCCCTAAAAGTCTTCAGAAAATCCCCAGATGTATATAAGGCCCGAATAGCATTTGTTGCTGCTGTCACCAAATTTGGATTGTTATTGCCACTTTTCACCGCCAATGCGGAGTTATATTTATACGTTTCCCTTTTGACGTGGTGGATGTTGGGATATAGCATGACAGAATATAATCAAATCAAAGCTTCTGAATCCAAAAGTTTGTTACCGGCAAATTAAATGGCAAAGAAAAAAGTCTTAGTGGACATTTTTTATTTACATGTTGCACAGACAGGCATTAAAACTTATATTGAATGTCTTTGTGAGGAAATAGAGAAGAATAATTCAGATGATTTTGAATTTATCGTTTCCCCAAGCCTGAACGAGATCAGAAACAGCTCCTTTTTTAAAGGGAAGACGGCATTATGGAAAAATCTCTTCTATCAGCTTTTGTACTTTTTTCGAAAGTTGGTGATTATCCCCTGGTTATCCATTAAATACAATACAGCTATTGTTTTTTCACCGGATATTCTCTCTCCCCTTTGGTCAAAAGGCATAAAAATTTCTGTCATTCATGATGCTTTTTTTTGGGAAAACCCCAAGCATTATAATCCTCTATGGCTAAAAATATATTTGGCGTTGTTAAAAGCTGGCTTAAGAAAAAATGCCCAAGTCATCACCATCAGTGAATATTCCAAAAAACAAATAAAAAAATATTTGAAGATGCCTTCTTTACCTGTTCATGTGGTGTACCCATCGTCCAATATCGGACCAAAGGAAAGAAGCCAAAGCCAAATTTCCCCTATACCCCATCCCTATTTCCTTCATGTGGGGGTAATGGAAAAACGCAAAAACCTTTTGACCTTGGTTATTGCATTTTCTGAATTGGTTAAAAAGGAAGATTTTCAATCCTTTAAACTTGTCTTGGCAGGACAAAGAGGCCCTAGGAAAACCCTTGATGATTTTGACCCTATCCTGGATCTTATCCATGATTTAAAACTGGAGGAAAAGGTGATCCTTCCGGGATACGTAAGCCTGGGAGAATTGGAAAATTATTATCACCATGCCTTTGCCTATGTTTTCCCCTCATTAAATGAAGGCTTTGGAATGCCAATTTTGGAAGCGTTTTCTTACGGGCTCCCTGTGATTATTGCCAAGCAGGATACACTAACCGAAGTGGGAGGAGAGGCAGTGATTACTGTAAAAGAAAATACTCCTTTAGGTTTTGAAGAAGCCATGCGTAAAATAGGAGAGGATAAGGAGCTAAGGAATAGCATGACCGCCCTTGGGAGTAACCGGTTGAAAAAATTCTCCTCAGAAATTTTTTTCCTATCTTTAAAGGATTGTTTCAGAAGGGTGTTAAATGAATAATTTTACAGGCCAATTAATCAGTAAGTTCACCGGAATAGATCTGTCGAATCGGTTTGATCACCGATGGGATAACCGCTCTACCTGGGGTGTTCTTTTTAGGATGTTTATTTGGTTTTTGCGCGGTTCCTTCAAAAGAATTTGGTTTAAATCTTCCAAAGGTGTCTTGTTAATCGGTAAAAGAGTAACGATAAGACAAGCACATTATCTTTCGGTAGGCAGGAATTTTGTCGCCCAGGACAATTGTGAAATCAACTGTTTTTCACAGGGGGGGGTCACCTTTGGTGACAAAGTGACCGTGGGTAGTTATGCCATTATCCGGCCAACTAATCTGTATGGAGGAGACCCAGGTGATGGGCTGAAAGTGGGAAATAATTCAAGTATTGGACCCTATTCGTATATTGGATGTTCCGGGCTTATAGAAATTGGGGATAATGTGATGATTTCTCCGAGAGTAAGCATTTACTCCGAAAACCATAATTTCAATGATCCGCAAATACCGATGGTAGATCAGGGGGTGAGCAGATCATTTGTGAAAATTGAGGATGATTGCTGGATTGCCGCCAATGTCATCATACTTGCGGGTGTTATCATTGGAAAGGGGGCTGTAATAGCAGCGGGAAGTGTAGTGACAAAAGATGTTCCGCCTTACAGTGTGGTGGCCGGGAATCCTGCCAAAACCGTGAAAATGCGAACCTAATGAAAAAGAGGATTTAACCACTGATTTACACGGAGAAGTAATTAAAATCTTTGGTGAGAAAAAGAATTTGACCACAGATAGACACAGATTCACACAGAGAAAAAATTAAAAATATCGGTGAGAACCTGCCGGCCGGCAGGTCCATGGAATCTGTGGTGAAAAAAAGGGTCTGACCACAGTCACAGAGGAAAAAGCCCTGTGTGACTCGGCGGCCTCAGTGGTTAAAAAGAGAACCCCATGGTGTCACAAAGCCTTCTTCGTGTTACTTTGTGCAGCCATTGTGCACTTGGTGGTTAAAAAATTGGAAATCACAAAGGTATTGTTAGTGGATTCAAGTCCTGTCCTTTAAAAATCGAATGATATACAGATGAAGCTGAGCTCCATTAAAAACTGGAAGAAGTTAGGCAAGCAGGATCCTTATTATGGGGTATTATCTGAAGAAAAATTTAGAACCAAGAATATTACCGAGGAGGATATGAAGGAGTTTTTTTCGTCTGGTGAATTATATGTCAAAGAAACCGAAAATAGGATCAAAGGGTTGTTTGATCAATCATTGGCCGATTGTACCATATTGGATTTTGGTTGTGGCGTAGGCCGTTTGGTGATACCGTTTGCCAAGCTTTCAAGCAAAAATGTTGTGGGATTGGATGTCTCTTCTGATATAATTGAAAAAGCCAAGGCACATAAATCTGCACTTAATATCCACAATTTAGAAGTAAGGTCTTTTGATGGCATTAATTTACCGGATCTTCCAAAATTCGATTTTATTAATTCCTATATTGTCTTTCAACATATTGAAACTTCCCTGGGATTTCCACTACTACATCAACTTTTCCAAAAACTAAAAAAAGGGGGGGTACTTCAAGTACAAATCACCTATGGACATGCCCTTCCCAAAGCAACCTATTGGAATTTCTTTTTAAGGGGTAAGTTTTCACTCTACAATTTTTTATATTCAAGTTTAAAAAATAGGAGGTTTGGGTCAGAAGCTGTCATGCAAATGAATCATTATAGTCCTCAGAAATTGTTTAATTTGTTTTCTCGATATTCAAAGTCAGTCCAGGTTGAATTTACCGATCATGGGGGGCATCTTGGCGCCTATTATATCATGAGAAAGGATGTTTAGGCTCCAATATTAAATTTGTCAATTTTTGCCGGATTTTGACGTAAAATGGAATTTTGGAACGATGCAGTGATGGTAAAAAAACATCAACAGGGGGCATTCTGTTAATGCTGGGGAACTACAAAATTGTAAAACTCACTATTCCTCCATTCCATTATTCCAGCCTGTCTGTAGCCCAGGATTCCTCGTTGGCGCCGTCTGCCCCAGTGCTTCGGGGGCTTTGCCCGATTGGGTAAACCATTCATTATATAATGAACTATGTATTCGACAACCAAACTAACTTATGGCTCAGAGGATTTTAATGTTGCATAGCTCTTCGGACCTGTACGGTGCCAGTAGGATATTTTTAATTTCAGCACTTATACTCCGGGATTCCGGGCACCGTGTTTATATTGTCCTGTCTGAGGAAGGGCCGCTTGCCGGCAAATTGAGGAATGAGGGGCTGGAAGTTTTCATTATTCGGTTGGGGATCTTAAGAAGAAAGTATTTTAATGTTAAAGGCTTAATTAACCGGGCCAGCATCATGAGAAATGCGTATGGTGAACTTGTTAAGCTGGTGAAGAAAAACGGGATTAATCATATTTATTCCAATACCTCTGCAGTACTTGTTGGGGCGTGGGTAGGCAAAAGCCAAAAGGTGTTCCATACCTGGCACATTCACGAAATAATTACCACACCAACTTGGTTTCCAGCCTTTATGGGGAAAATAGTGGGACATTGTTCAGATCAGATCCTTGTTGTTTCTGATGCGGTAAAGAAATTTTGGAGTAAATATATCCCTGATAAAGAACTGAAAGTGATCTACAATGGGATAGATTATAGGCCCTATTTTGATCCTGCAGCTGCTTTAAGAAAGGAGTTGTCTATTAGTGAGGATGACATTCTAATAGGAATGATCGGGAGGGTGAGTCACTGGAAAGGACAATCCTACTTTTTGGATCTCGCAGAGAAGTTAAGCCAATCGTATCCCAATTTGGTTTTTGTCATAGCAGGGGATGCTTTTCCAGGAAGTGAGCACCTTTATGAAGAAATGGAGGAACAAATAGTGGAATATGGATTGGAGGAGAAGGTGTTCACTTTAGGGTTTAGGTCCGATGTTCCTGAAATCTTGGCTGCATTGGATATTTTTGTCCTGCCTTCGATTTTGCCGGATCCTTTACCCACCGTCATCCTGGAAGCAATGGCTTCCGGAAAACCGGTTGTGGCCACTGCCCATGGTGGTGCCTGTGAAATGATTAGAGATAATGAAAACGGATATCTGATCCCTTGGAAGGATGCTTCCATGGCTGCAGCTAAAATGATCCCGCTTATTGATAATAAAGAATTACGTGGGGATATGGGCAAGAAAGGACGAGAAAGGGTGCTGGAGCATTTTTCATTAGCGGCTTTTCGCAGGAATATGGCCAAATGCTTTCCCCTCAGCGGGGAATAACCGGAATAAAATGGAGGATTTGATTAATTTCATAAAAAATGCCTGAAAAAAATAAGCCTCTGCATATAGCCATTATTGGCTCAAGGGGATATCCCTACGTATATTCAGGCTATGAGACATTGGTGAAGGAAATAGGAGAACGTTTGGTGAAAAGGGGAATAAAGGTGACAGTTTACTGCCACAAATCCCTTTATAAGCAAACCCCAGGTCAAGTGAACGGCATAAAACTGGTATACATGCCCGGTCTGGAAACAAAATCCCTGAGCCAGCTGACCAATTCTTTTTTCTCAATCGTTCATGCCTGTTTTTCGGAAGCCGATGTACTGCTTGTGGTCAACAGTGCCAATGGACCCTTTGGCTTGATAACGAAAATTTTCAGGAAACCAACAGCCATTAATGTGGATGGAATGGAATGGTTAAGGCCAAAATGGAAAGGAATGGGCGCCCGGTATTTTTTATTTGCTTCCAGGTTGTCCACGAAGCTTTATGACAAGGTGATTACCGATTGTGATGAAATGCAGAAAACTTACCTGGATTTATTCAACTCCCCCTCTAAGATGATCGCTTATGGCGCTAACCCTGCCAAGACTGCTGATGTAAATAAAATTAAAAAGTGGGCGCTTCAGGAAAGAGGTTACTTTTTAATTGTAGGCCGTTTGATTCCAGATAACAATGCAGATCTAATTATTGAAGGGTTTGTAAAGTCTGCTTCCGCAAGAAAATTGGTGATTGTAGGGGATGTGCCCTATCAGGATAAATATGCCGAACGGTTAAAGGACCTGGCGGATGAACGGTTGATTTTTACTGGATATGTCAAAGTCCAGGAAGAACTTGCCGCCCTGTACCATAATTGCTACGCCTACTTTCACGGTCATGAGTATGGCGGTACCAATCCGGCTATGTTAAAAGCTCTTGGTTATCATTGTGCTATCCTGGCATTGGATACCCGCTTCAATCAGGAAATGTTACAAAACGGAATATATGGTTGGTTCTTTCAGAAAGAAATCAGCTCAGTGGCAGAGACAATTGACAAATCTGAAGATTCCCCCAAAGAAATGGAGGAACTAAGGTTAAACGCAATAAACGGTCTTACCAAAAAGTACAACTGGGAACATGTGACCGATCAGTATTTAGAAGTTTTTCAGGAGTTGAAAATAAGAAAGACGGGAGTTCGTAATTAGTGACAAAGAGATAAAGGGAGAGGGAGTCAGCTGTCGGAAGCCGGATGTCAGAAGATCGCGCGCACCGAAGTTCAGGGGATTGAGAAGATTACAGAACAGGGTCAACATGTGAATTTGAATCCCGGCAGGGGGTCATATTATTCTTTGATCCATATTCCTGCCACGCCTCCGGGGTTGTGGTCGTGGATTGGCCTGTTTTTCTATAATAATGCCATCCTTGCCGGGATTTATGTTGGATGATCGTGTTGTTTTCTTTAAGCCCACAGGGCTGACAGGATTATAGAACTGGATTAACCTATGAATCTGAACCCCGGCAGGGGTGATATTGGTCTAAAAATGTCAGTAAATTCGGGACGTCACACGAAGCGGAAGAGTCGGATGCCAGGTGTCAGAAGTTCATGACACAGGTAGAAATTATCATGAAAGGATATGGCATTATTTTATTACCGTCTGCTTCAGCTGACGGACAGCAAATTACACAAATAACAGGGGCTTTAGCCACATGAACTCACCAAGCCGGGAAAATGTGGCTAAAGCCACAAAAGCCATTTGTCCATTATCCGTTGCCTGAAGCCAACGGCAATTGAAAAAATGCTTCTTAGATCCAAACCCCACCGGTTTAAAGGTTTGCACAACCACCTATACTTTAATAGACGTATCTAAACTAATGTCTTATATTTATGTTATGGGTCCAGGAGGAAATGCCCATCTCAAATTACCCCGGTGGAAAAAGATTTTTAGATCCGGTGATAGCCATTGAATTTCGAAATAAATTTTAACCATGTCAAAAAGCTGCAAGATTTGTGGAAATGATCACAACAATAAAACTTATACCCTCAAAGAAATGATGTTTGGTACCCGGCATTTGTTCGAGTATTTGGAATGTAGCGAGCGTGGTACAATCCAGCTTTTATCTCTCCCCCCCCCATGGGTTAAATGCTTATTATCCAGAGGATTATTATGCTTATATAACATTAAATGAATCGGGTACTTTAAGGAAAATACTGAAAAAAATCCGATGGAAATTTTTCACCCTTTTTGATATAAGCCTGTTCCGACCATTATATGGTTCCTGGCTTAAAAATGCAGGAGCGGAGTTGGACGATAAGATCGCAGATATTGGTTGTGGGAATGGGCAGCTTCTGTATGAAATGTATGCTTCAGGATTTAGCAATTTGACCGGCATTGATCCTTTTATTGAAAGCAGTAAAGTTATCAATCCATCTCTCTCTTTATTAAAGAACAGCATATATGAGATAGAGGAGAGCTTTGATTTAATCATGATGCACCATTCTTTTGAACACATGGATGAGCCTAAGAAGGGGTTGGAAAAAGCAAACCAGCTTTTAAAACCAGGGAAAAAATTATTGATCCGGATTCCCATTTCAGATGGGGAAGCTTGGAAAATTTATGGGGTACACTGGGCTCAGTTGGATGCCCCGAGACATTTTTTTATCCATTCCGTTAAATCCATCCGTTTATTGGCGGAGCAGACGGGTTTTGAAGTTTCACAGATAACCTATGATAGTAATGAGTACCAGTTTTGGGCAAGTGAGGCAATTATGAGAGATGTACCTTCCACGCAAGCCCAAGGGCTTTTTACCGCCAAAGAACTCAAAAAGTTTAATGAAAAGGCAAAAAAGCTTAACCAGATTGAAAAAGGGGACCAGGCTTGTTTTTACCTTACCAAAGTAGGGTAAGTCATCACAGATTTTTATCTTAGGATCTGCTGATTAAATCAGGCAAACAGGGTAAAAAGCAATACCTGTCTATGAATATTCTCATCCTTCTAAAGGATTCGGCTTTACTGCTGTTGCAAACAACGCTTATGAAGGACGGCCTGGCTGGTCATATAGTGGTATTCCCTTTTTATGTAGTAGGTTTTGAATAATATATAAGAAAGTTATACTCTTTTGTATCTTTTTTACTACTAAACTAAAATTCACGATTAAGGAGCTGCCAGAAGCAAGCCCCTTTTTCATACATTGCGGATATCTTAAATCGTATGAGAAATAAAGATAAGAAAATAGAATTCAGCCGATCAGTATCGACGTCTACACGTCTGTAGCACAGTTAATCTGTACTTATTCCAACCGTTGAGAGATAACAAAGAAAGTTTCACGTAATGGACACAAAGATTAAGCACAAAGGCCGCAATAAAAATAAAAGTGATACAATAGCAATATAAGAAAAAAATGCAGAAGATCACAAAATTTTAAATTCAGAAGTTTTGGCGGTCTTTGCATTTTAACTTTCAGGCATTGGCGTGAAATTTTTAATGCAAATTACCCACTCCAGATTATCTAGAGCCAAAAATTCAATTGCGAGCATGTGACCGATCAGTATGTGGAGATTTTTGAAGATTAAGGAAAAAACGACCAGTGTAAATATTTGTACAACCACCTATACTGTATAAACGTTTTTAAACCAATGACTTAAATCCGCAGGCTATTTCTGCAATCAATTGGTTTGAAAGGGATAAAACCTTCCAGGTTTCACCCAATAAATTTTAACAATGCACTGATTATCAATAAAACCTGAAAAGTTTGCGGTTTTTAGGGAATGTCTTATATTTATGTTATGGACAATGAACTGATTAGAATATTTTCTGAGGAACTAAGAGAAACCAAAAAACTGGTTGTTGAAACCAGCCGTATGGCCGATGCGGCTACGAAAGGAGCCGATGCGGCCATGAAGAAAGCTGATGCGGCATGGGAGCTGGTCATTATTACCCGTAATCAGGTCCAGGAGGAAATTGCCTATCTCAAATTACCCTGGTGGAAAAAGGTTTTTGGAACGGGCAATAGCTCCTAATGACAGGATGAAGCTAATGAACCCCACATTTATTGCAACCACAACCAGTCCCTGATTTATTTTTAGAGCTAAAATAATTTTTATAAACCCACCAAGCTATTATTCCAAAAAAGAGCCCAAATACGATAATTTCCTGCCACATGGTTTTTATTGGTTAAGAAAGTAATTGATAAACAGCCCATGCAGAAACATAAGCAAGCGTGGTCATATAAACGGTTTGTATGACTGGCCATTTCCAACCCTTAGTTTCCCTATATACTACAGCCAAGGTACTCATGCACTGCATGGCAAAAGCATAAAACACGATCAAGGAAAATGCCGTGGCCACGTTAAATACTTTTTCGCCGGTATCAGGGTCGATTTCCTGATTCAGTTTCTCTTTAATGGTCATTTCATCTTCGGCATCCCCACCCACACTGTATAAGGTAGCAATGGTGGATACAAAGACTTCCCTTGCAGCGAATGAGGTTATCAAAGCAATCCCTATTTTCCAGTCGTATCCTAAGGGCCTGATGGCCGGTTCAATAAATTTACCCGCAATTCCTATATAGGAGTTTTCTAATTTTGCAGAAGATAAATCACTGTTATAACTGTCCATATCCTCAGGAGAGGCGTTGGCTTCCGGGACTTCAATGCTCGACACTGCTGCCTCCATTTTTGAGGGGGGGCCGTAGGACGCCAATACCCAGAGAATAACAGATATGGCCAGGATTATTTTTCCTGCGGCCACCACAAAGGTTTTAGATTTGGAATACATCGTAATAATGACGTCCTTCCACCTGGGCAGCCTGTAGAGGGGCATTTCCAGCATCAAGTAACTTTTTTCTTTTGATTTTAAAATCAACTTCAGCAATATGGAAGTCAACAATACCGCAATTACCCCGAGAAGATACATCCCCAAAAGTGCTACGGCTTGAAGATTAAACGGCCCTACATATTGATCAGGAACTGCCAAGCCGATCAAAATCACGTATACGGGCAGCCTGGCAGAGCAACTCATAAGTGGGGCGACCATAATGGTGGTGATCCTGTCTTTCCAGTTCCCAATATTCCTAGCCGCCATGATCCCGGGTATGGCACAGGCTACACTTGAAATCAGGGGCACCATACTTTTGCCATTTAACCCGAATGGACGCATTAATCTATCCATCAGAAATACTACCCTTGACATGTAGCCGGTATCTTCCAGAATGGCTAGAAATCCAAAGAGAAGTGCAATTTGAGGGATGAAGATCAATACTCCCCCTATGCCTGGTA
Source organism: Anditalea sp. (assembly GCA_040905145.1). GTDB lineage: Bacteria > Bacteroidota > Bacteroidia > Cytophagales > Cyclobacteriaceae > DATGMS01. The sequence continues at coordinate 38,081 of JBBDSC010000123.1, read as the reverse complement.
TGATTCCTTCAACAATTAAGTCAGTAAGGACCCCAGCTGGAAGTATATTGGATACCCCACTGCTTAAGGAAGCAAAGAAGCCATCGATTAGATCCATTGGCAGGGTGGACCAGGCAAAGATTGCCTGAAAAATCAATAAAAGAATTCCTAAAAAAATAAAATACCCCCCTATTTTGTGTAGAAATACCCGGTCGAGTTTATGGGCGAGAATTTTTGTTTTTACATCATTTTTCTCTGTGCATTTAGCCAGAATTTCCTGAATACCCTCATATCTTAGGTTAGTTTCCTTGAGCTGTGCTTCTTTTATATCAAAATTGGCAGCAGCCACTTTTTCATTTATAAAGTCTTTTTGATACTTCCTCAAAATCGTTTCATTTTCCTGAAACCGGATAAGTTGAAATGCCTGATAAGAATTCTTCAAATTAAATTCTTTGCAAATAGTATCGGCAAGAGAAGCAGGTAATAGCCCCTCAGTATTTAAAAACGGTTTTGGGGTTTCAAAGAGTTTTTGGCCAATCAATCCCTCAATGCTTTTTATTCCTTTATTGCTTCTTGCATTGGACTGAATAATGGGTATGCCAAGGGATTTATAGAGTTGATGGGTTTTAATCACTATGCCTTGTTCTTCAGCCGTGTCCTCCATATTGAGAATTACTGCCATAGGCAACTCTAAATCCATTACTTGGGTAACTAAGAACAAGCCCCTTTCCATGCTGGACATGTCTACCACGGCCAACACAAAATCCGGTTGGTTTTCTTCATCCAGTCCATTAAGGACTCTATGTACAATTATCTCGTCTTCCGAATTGGGGTAGATGCTATATGCACCTGGAAGGTCTATCAGGGTAACTGATTCCTTGTTGATCTGAACCTGGCCAAACCTTTTATCCACGGTAACCCCGGGATAATTGCCTACTTTTTGGCGTAATCCCGTCAGGCGGTTGAATATGGTTGTTTTCCCAACATTAGGGTTGCCGATGAGTGCAACGCTAAATGAGGAGGTTTTTATGGGAGTGGAAACTTCTGACATATTAATGATCCAATAATACCCGGATGAGTTGTGCTTCTGATTTTCTGAGAGCAATAACCGAATTCTCCAATTTAAAAGCCATGGGGCCTTCTAAAGGAGCCTGTTGTAACATTTTAATTTTCTTTCCTGGAAGAAAGCCCATTTCCATCAAATGTAGGGTGAGTTCGGAGGGAACCAAAACCTCGATTTGGGCATTGTCCCCTTTTTTAATTTGATCTGCGGTCATAGTAGAGTAAATTAGATTTAATCTAAATTAAACACAAAAGTAACCTTTTCTGGATTAATCGGGAGCTTAGGAGCAAAAAAAATCAAAAATTATGTAAGGTAAAAGATTTGTTCATACCCATGAATTTTTCGCAGACTACCTTTCCATCGGGAAAGAGTTGTTCCATTTCTTGTAAGGTCAAAAGCCGGATCTCCTCCAAGTAGTTTTGGGCATATTTGGGATTCCATTTATGCATTCTGCTTAGTCTTGTTTTAGTTAAGATAAAAAAAACGAACGAATGGGGCAAATATTGAAAGAAAGGCAGCGCGTAATGAGGTTCAATAAAAAAGTATTTATTGGGAGTCTGTACAAAATATTTCTTGCCCACTCTTCTGGTTTCCGATGCCATATTTTTTTGATTTTCAAAGGTATAAAGGTGTTCAATAACTGAATTGGAAAATACCAGATCAAATGATTGGTCATCAAAAGAAGATAAATCTGTGGCGTCTCCGGCAACGCTTCTTAAGTTACTGATGCTAACTGGCCCTGCTTCCAGATTAAGTAAAGTTATGCTGATGTTCTTTTCCTTGATCAGACTTTTATCTTTCCAAAATTCCTCTGTCCCCCCTAAATCTAAAATGGTGATATTTTTCCCCCCTTTAAAGGTCTTCCAAAATAACTGCTCAAAAAATGCAAATCTTTTTGATCGGAACCTACTTCCCAATGAATTAGGGTCATTGGAAGTAGCTAAAAGCGATTTTAAATTGCCCATTCTGCGTATTATTCAATAGAAAAAAGTTGCCCTTCAGATTATAATCAAATCCCCGGACGAAAATTTACTCAAGATCAGTATTTTTTTTACTAATTTTATGGCAAATTTGGATAGTTTAAAAAGAAAATACAAGTATTTTTGCACCATTATTATTTAGTCTCCATTTGTTAAGAAAAATTTATTGATTCAAACTTTATGGCGAAACGCTTTTATAAATACTTTCCTTGGCTATTTATTTTTGGGGATTTGTCGGTGATTGTTTTTTCACTGTTTGTATCTAAAAACATAGTTAACTTTTTCATTGATGTCAATCAATCGAATGGCTTTTTTTATTTAACAATTTTAATCGTGTGGTTTTTAGTGGCGACCATAAGAAAGGACTATAAATTGGGGCGTACTTCTGATTATATTTTTACTTTAAAGAAGTTCCTTGGTTCTTTATTTTGGTTTCTTTCCATCATTTCATTTGTCTGGTTTTTATTTCATTTCCAGAATTATCATTTAAACAGGTTTTTTTTATTGATCAGTGTAAGCAGTTTAATGCTTATTCTATTGAGCATATATCGGGTAGCTGTTCATATGGCAGTGAAACGATACCGCGTGAAGGGGGGGAATTACAGCAATGCGGTTGTCGTTGGTAAAGGTGGAATAAGCCAGAAATTGGTCAATATGTTTCATTTTAGAAAAGATTTTGGCATTAGGTTTTTGGGATATTATGATGAGCAGTCTTCATGTAATGAGACAAGGGGCGATTATAATAAATTTTTTGAAGAGGCGGATTCCATGCAATTGGATGTTATATACCTCAATGAAACATTGGGTGCCGGAATTATCCAGAAATTCATCAATTTTGCTGATGAACATTATATAAAGGTAAAAGTAATACCCAATGATAGCCTTCAATTGGAAAAAAACCTTTCTTTTTCCAAATATGGAGAGTTTTTGGTGATCAACGTAAATGATATACCCTTAGACAATGCTTTTAACAGGATTGGTAAACGGGTTTTTGACATCCTGTTTGCGGGTCTTGTGACTGTATTGATTTTAAGTTGGATGATACCCTTAGTCGGCCTTTTGATAAAACTTGAATCCAGGGGCCCGATCTTTTTCGTTCAGGATAGAAACGGGGAAAACAACAGGGTGTTTAAATGTATAAAATTCCGCTCCATGACCCCCAATGACTATTCCGATACCCATCAGGCCCAAAAGAATGATCCAAGGGTGACCAGGATAGGTGCATTTTTGAGGAGTTATTCTTTGGACGAAATGCCACAGTTTTTGAATGTGCTTTTTGGGGAAATGTCAATTGTTGGGCCAAGGCCTCATCCAGTCCCTATGAACCAAGTGTTCAAAAAATTAATTGAAAAATATAATTCCCGTCATAAAATTAAGCCGGGAATCACAGGCTTGGCACAAGTGATGGGCTATAGGGGTGAAATAGAAAAACCTTTTCAAATTAGGTCGAGAGTTAGATTGGATTATTTTTATATCCAAAACTGGTCGTTTGGGCTGGATATAACCATTGTTTTTAATACCATATATAATTTGGTTTTCGACAGGGAAAATGTTTATTGAGAACTGAATTTTGTATGGATAGGAGCATTTTTAACAGTAACCTGTATTTAAATAGGTTTTTGGCAGAAAATGGAATTGTGGAATAATGGAAGAAAAATAGAAAGAAAGGAAGAGGAATAGAAAAACCCACCATTCCAATATCCAATATTCCATTTTTCCAAACTTTAAATTCTGGCTAAACGACGTATGATAGAGGTTATTTGCCAAAACTTGGGCTTTCCTTGATTATACCTTAAATAGGGCCTCTAAAAAATGCATGGTTTCCCCTTTTTTCTTCAGAATCAACATCGGAATTCCATTATTGATGTCGATTAACTTTTCAGCGACACTTCCAACGAGCATGGAAGCGGAATCCGTTCGGCCACGACTTCCTATGATGATAAAGTTAATTCCTTCTTTAGCGGCGATGTCTATTAAACTTTCGGCTTTGTTATCATCTTTTCTTAGGATGAATTTACAGTCGAACTGAGGGAGATTGTTTTTCTTTATAAATTCCTGATAATCTTCTTTTGCATTGTTCAGCATAATTTCAGAAAACTCCTCGTAAGACTTCCCTATCTTGCTATAGCCGGAGGGGACTTCATAAAGATGGAAGCATTTTATTGATTTGGGCTCTTTGACAATTTCTTGGGCAAATTCAAGGGAGAGAAGGGAGTAGGATGAAAAGTCAATGGGGATCATCAAATTGGCAAACTTTTGATTGGCAATGCCTTCTGTGAAAAATAAGACAGAACAAGGTGATTTGTGTGCTATTCGCTTGGCCAAAGATCCACTTCCCTTGTTCTCGTGTTTTCTGCCCATGATAAGAATATCCACGTTTTTTACTTTGGACCACCTTAGAATAGTTTCCAATGGATTACCTTCTTTGGCTTCCACTTCAAAGTCCACCCCTTCAGGAAACCCGGCATGAATGACAGAATTTGTAATTTTCTTTTCAATGGCTTCGTCCACAGGCGCTGGCAAATCAGGATAAGCTTTAGTGACTTCTTCCGATATTGTCAGGTCTTTGGCCACATGTACAAAATATACCTTTTCAATTTCCAGAAGTTGAACTATATCAATGGTCTTTTTAATAAGTATCTCATCCATTAAGGTAAGATCCAGCCCAACTAAAACTTTCTTTAAATTTTTCATGTTCGGATTTTCAGAATTGGGTTCCAATTTAATGGATTGGTTCCTTCTTTAGAAATGAAAAAGAAAATTTGTGTTTCAAATGTCAAAAGTTTTCCAAAAATATTTTATAGCCATTGTCCCTGAAGGTCAGCTTCAAGAAGATGTTACGGACCTTAAACTTCAACTTAAAGAAAAATTCAACCTTAAATATGCTCTGAAGTCCCCTGCACATATTACCTTAAAAATGCCATTTTCGTGGAATGCGGCAAAGGAGGATAATCTTAAATCCCGCTTAAGGCAATTTTTCAACCAACAGTCCGGTTTTGAATTAAGGCTAAACGGAATAGGTAAATTCAGCAGACGGGTAATATATGTGAAGGTTGGAGGGCAACTCGCTGACCTTAAAGTCCTGCAAGAAAATCTTGCTTCAACGTGCAAAGCCAATTTAAAATTAAAAGTGGAATTAAGCGATTATGCCTATCATCCCCACATGACTTTGGCCTTTAAAGATCTAAAAGATCAATTTTTTGAGGAGTATATTTCGTTCCTAAGATCTATCGGCTTTCATGATACTTTAGAAGTAAAGGAAGTTGCCCTACTAAAAAAAGAAATTGGGCGATGGGTGGTTTGTCACCGTTTTCCTTTGAATGCCGCTGGTTCTAAATAGCGTCTGTTCAAATGCTGGGTTCCTGCAGGTTTCACAAATCCACCGAGATACTTTTTGACCTTCATCCTCGATAATGAGCGGGACCAGAGGGAAAAATTTTTCTATAGGGCTGTTTATAGACAAACACTAATACGTATGTGTATTCCTAACTGTTGCCAAAATGCCTCGATCTGAAGAATTTTAGCTTTAAAAGCAGGAGGAAAACGCATGCCAAATGCCCAATCTATTTATCATCTTTAAATCACCGTGGACATTTTCTGAGATATCGCTAATTATTAAATTCTGAATAGATCCCCTATCTGCTTTTATATAGTGAATGAGCATTGGCATCCTTCTATTATGCAGCACCTTTAATTGCCGTAATATTAAGATTTTGGTTTTGGCAAAAATAAATTACTAAAAATCAGGCGTGCCTACTTGGAACCGTTTTTGTTATACTTCTCTGGTTATTTTGAATAATAGTAATTCAATTTAACATTTATTCATTGTTAAAAACCAAAATTAGGAACTTATGAAGAAGGGTTTACTTGGCTTGGCGTTAACCATAATTACAGTGTTCTCTGTAATGGCGCAAAGCCGGACGGTAACAGGACAGGTTACTTCTGCCGATGAACCGGAAGGAATACCTGGGGTAAATGTCCGTGTGCAAGGGACGATGGTGGGTGCAATCACTGATTTGGACGGAACCTATTCAGTGGATGTTCCTGAGGGATCAGATGTTTTGGTCTTTAGTTTTGTGGGATTTGATACACAGGAAATAACCATTGGTAATAGGACAGAGTTGGATGTGGTTTTGGAGCCTGATGTAAGGGAATTATCTGAAGTAGTGATTACGGCTTTGGGTGTTGAAAGAAACAGAAATGAGCTGGCTTATTCGGCGCAGGAAGTAAGTGGGGACCAGATTACCCGTACAAGGCCCTCCGATTTTGTGAACAGCCTTTCGGGAAAGGTGGCTGGTCTGGATATTAGATCCAACAATACCTTGGGTGGTTCGACCAATGTGGTCATCCGGGGCTATTCCTCCATTACCGGAAATAACCAGGCTTTGTTTGTTATTGACGGTGTCCCTGTAAGTAACGCCAATACCAATACAAGTAACCAACGAACAGGTAGGGTAGGTACTGACTTTGGTAATGCCGCAGCTGATTTGAACCCTGACAATATAGAATCTGTGAACGTATTAAAAGGAGCGGCGGCAACGGCTTTATATGGGTCACGTGCAGCCAATGGGGTGATTATGATTACGACCAAAAAAGGTAGAAAAAATGAGTTGAATATAACTTTGAACAGTGGCGTTACCTGGAGTACTCTTGATAAGAGTACTTTTATAAGATACCAGAAAGAATACGGGGGAGGCTATTTTGATGCTTTCCGTTCCCCCGCCGATCTTGGGAGTGGAGTGGGACCTGTTGTGCGGTTCCAGGACGATGCTTCTTATGGACCTGCTTTTGATCCTGACCTGATGGTTTATCAATGGGATGCCATTGATCCCTTTTCGCCCAATTATGGTGAAATGAGACCTTGGGTAGCGGCCGAAAATGATCCCAGTACTTTTTATGAGACCGGCATCAATTCCAACCAGAGTATTATCGTAAGCGGTGGTGGAGATGAAACAACTTTTAATTTAGGTTACACCCGCAATGACATTAAGGGAAATCTTCCCAATAGTTATATTGATAAAGATCTTTTCAACTTCAGCGCTTCTTTTGATGCCACAGAAAAATTAACTGTTACTGCTTCTGCGAACTATTCCCGCACCGTAGGTATGGGAAGGTACGGAACTGGTTATAATGGGCGTAACCCAAATCAGCAGTTCAGGCAATGGTGGCAAACCAATGTGGATATCAGCGAGCAGGAAGAAGCTTATTGGAGAAATGAGCAGAATGTTACCTGGAACTGGAACAGCTCAAATACAGGTCCAATATATTCTGATAATCCTTACTGGACCAGATATCAGAACTATTCCAATGATAGCAGGGACAACTTCTATGGCTATGCAAGTGCTACTTACCAGGTTACAGACTGGTTTAGTGTAATGGGCAGAGCTACCTTTAACACCACCACTGATATGCAGGAGGAACGGGTAGCTATTGGCAGTGCAGACGTAAGCCAATACACAAGATTTAACAGAGAATTCACAGAATCGAACTTTGATCTATTGTTGAATTTCAACAAGGATATATCGGAGGATATAAGCTTCACTGGCTTATTGGGATCCAACTTGCGAAGAAGCCGAATGTCCTCTATCAGGGCAAGTACAAATGGTGGGCTCGTGGTGCCCGGCCTATATTCTCTTTCAAATACCCGAAGCGCCGTCCAGCCACCTTTTGAAGAATTCCAGCGTATAGGTGTTGATGGTATATTTGCCAATGCCAATTTTGGGTATAGGGAAACGGTTTTTGTTGAACTTTCGGCACGTCAGGATAAATCCACTACCTTGCCCGAGGATAACAATACCTACTTTTATCCTGCTGCGGCCGCTAACTTTGTATTTACTAATGTTCTTGATGTTCCCTGGCTGTCCCATGGAAAAGTCCGGGCCAATTATGCAGAAGTGGGCAATGATGCGCCGGCATTGAGTCTGTACGATGTGTATGACACAGAAACCGGCTTTGGTTCCATTCCCATCTTTTCGCTTCCAAATACAAAGAACAATAATGAGTTGCTGCCCGAAAGACAAAAAAGTGTAGAAGCAGGTGTGGAAGCGGAATTTTTTAATAGTCTATTTGGATTTGACTTTACCTGGTACAAGTCGAATACAGTAAACCAGATTTTGCCTGTAAGTACTTCTGCTGCAAGTGGATATACCAGTAGATTTGTAAATGCAGGTGAGGTGCAAAACAAAGGTATCGAGGTATCAGCGTTTGTTACACCTCTTCAAACGGCGGATTTTACCTGGACCATGAACTTTAACTTTGCCCGCAACAGAAATGAAGTGATCAGTCTATATGGAGAAGGTGAAAATGAAGTGCTAAATATTCCAATAGCCTCCTTCCAAGGAGGGGTTTCAGTTAATGCTGCAGTTGGCCACCCCTATGGGATCATCAGGGGTAATGACTTTGTCTATACCAATGGCCAAAGAACAGTTAATTCAGATGGATACTACATGGTTTCCAGTAATGCAGATGCTATAATCGGTGATCCAAATCCGGACTGGATGGGTGGGTTTAACAACACCATTAATTATAAGGGGCTGACATTTGCTTTCCTGATTGATGTACGGCAGGGAGGTGATATTTTCTCATTGGATCAATGGTATGGTGAAGCAACTGGTCTATATCCGGAATCCGCAGGACTGAATGCAAAAGGGAATCCTTCACGTCTTCCTGTTGCAGAAGGAGGCGGTATTTTATTGCCAGGTGTTAAAGAAGACGGGGGCGCTAATGATATTTATGCTGAAAACCAGAATGGGGATGGATTAACCCCTTTTGGATATGCGGCTAACAATTATGAAGGTGCTCCAAGGGCAAATTATGTATATGATGGAAGCTTTGTGAAGTTGAGAGAACTGGTCCTTTCCTACTCCTTAAACCAATCTTTGGTACAGAGGTTGGGCATAGTTAAGGGGGTGGATTTACAACTGATAGGCCGTAACTTATGGATCATCCATAAGAACATGAAATATTCTGATCCAGAAGAAGGCTTAAGCTCAGGAAACGCTGCCAGAGGTTATCAAAGTGGTGCCTATCCAGCGATGAAAAACTATGGATTTAATGTAAAATTGAACTTTTAATAATTGGAAGATGAAAAAGATCCTTATAAGTTTATTTTCGCTGGTACTAATGGTATCCTGCGTGGATGATCTTGATGAATATAACATAGATCAGAAACGGGCAACGGAGGTTCCGCCTGCTACTTTATTTACAGGAGCAGTAAAGAACATGACAGATGTTTTAACAACCCCTAACGTAAACATCAATAACTATAGGTTCTATGTCCAGCATTGGACGTCAACCCAATATCTGGATGAACCAAGATATAACATGACCTCACGCCTTATTCCACAAAATGTATGGCAAACCTTGTACCGCGATGTCTTAATAGATCTGAAGGAGTCGAAAAGACTGGTCGAGGAAGATCAGATAACTTCCGCAGAAGTAAAAAACAACCAGTTGGCTCAGATAGAAATAATGGAAGTGTATGCCTGGTCTGTTTTGGTGAACACCTTTGGGGACGTTCCCTATTCACAGGCACTAGACCCGGAAAATTCCCTGCCGGCCTATGACGATGCTCAAACCATATATGGAGAAATCCTTACCCGCCTTAATTCCGCATTGGGACTTATAAATCCTGAGGCTGAGGGTTTTGAAGAAGGGGATCTATTGTATGAGGGAGAAATGGAAAACTGGGTGAAATTCGGAAATTCCCTGAAACTGAAATTAGGAATGGTTATCGCGGATGTTAATCCAGGCGAGGCACAGACTCTAGTGGAGGCCGCTGTCCCTAATGTATTTACCAGTCTGGAGGATAATGCCGCATTGCCTTATTTGAGTGCTCCACCCAATAACAATCCGGTTTCAGCAAATATCAATCCAATTTTTACCTCCAGGCAGGATTATGTAGCAGCCAATACTTTGGTTGATGCCATGAATGAATTGAATGATCCTAGAAGACAATTTTATTTTACCCAGGTTAACGGGGGGTATGTCGGTGGAGAATATGGCTTTCCCAATTCCTATGCTAATTTCTCCACAGTTAATCCTACCATAACAGAACCTACTTTCGAATCATTACTGTTGGATTATTCAGAAGTTGAATTTCTGCTGGCTGAGGCTGTGGAAAGAGGTTTTAATGTGGCAGGATCTGCGGAAGAGCATTACAATAATGGCGTTACAGCCTCCATCATCTATTGGGGAGGGACAGCTGCAGCGGCAACCGCCTACTTGGCTCAGCCTGAAGTCAATTATACAACAGCCTCTGGAGATTGGAGAGAAAAGATTGGGATTCAAAAGTGGATTGCCCTGTACAACCGTGGATATGAGGCCTGGTTAGCCTGGAGAAGGTTGGATGCACCTAACTTGCAGCCTCCTAATGTAGAAGGGGCGGGCACCTTAATTGTTCCGACACGGTTGATTTATCCTATCAACGAGCAAACGTTGAACGGGGCTAACCGCACCGCCGCTGCACAGGCTATCGGGGGTGATGAATCATCTACAAAATTATGGTGGGATGTAAATTGATAAAGACATCATTGCCAAATTATGAAGCCGTTCCCGGAGAGGGGCGGCTTCTCTTTTTTCGCTTCAAAACTTCAAGTAGGCGCTAAAGAAAAAAAGCTTCAACAATAAAGCATATTGGATTTTTACAAAAACAATAGTAGAAGGATTGCAGTAAATTCCTTGAAATTGTTTATATTCTGTTATTGAAATAAATCATTTATTTCATTTAAAATAATTGCTAAAAACCTTAAATATTAACTCATGAAGAAAATTTTACTAGGCGTGGCGCTCACCATGATTACAGTTTTCTCTGTAATGGCGCAAAGCCGGACAGTAACAGGAACGGTAACCTCCGCTGATGAACCGGAGGGAATCCCTGGGGTCAATGTCCGTGTGCAAGGGACAACGGGGGGAGCAATCACTGATTTGGACGGAACTTATTCAGTTGAGGTTCCTGAGGGATCAGATGTTTTGGTCTTTAGTTATGTGGGATTTCTTGCGCAGGAAATAGTAATTGGTAATCGCACTGTAGTAGATGTGGTTTTAGAACCGGATGTAAGGACCCTTGGAGAGGTAGTGGTAGTGGGATACGGCACCCAATCAGAGAGGTTTAGTGTTCAAAGTATTTCATCTTTGGATAATGCCGATTTTGACCGGATGCCAATCCTTTCCGCCCAAGAAGCATTGCAAGGGCAAGCTGCAGGGGTTCAGTTAACAGGTACTTCGGGTGTTGGCGGTTCGCAGCAAAATATCAGGATAAGGGGTGTAGCATCTATCACAGCCGGAGGTTCTCCGCTTTTCGTAGTCGATGGTGTTCCTTTGAACGACGGGAGCAGTGGGGATTATTCAAATGATTTGGGAGCCATTCCGCTCAACCCTCTAATGGAATTAAACCCCAGCGAAATTCAATCCATCAGTGTTTTAAAGGATGCCTCAGCTGTGGCCATTTATGGTTCCCGTGGTGCGAATGGTGTAGTTTTGATAGAAACGAAGAAGGGTGTCGCCGGTGCATCCAGGATTAATGCAGATTATTATCAAGGGGTGCAAAATCCCACCACTGTGAGGCCGTATATGAGCCTTCAGCAATATAATCAGTACCAGTCAGATCAAACAGGCACACCAATAGGCGATTTTCCACAAGAAGGGTTTGATTGGCCTGAAGCCGTCATACAACAAGGTACTGTATCCAATTTGAACCTCAGTGCATCCGGGGGTTCTGAATCCACCACTTATTTTCTTTCCGGCACCTATTTTAAGCAGAGCACCTATGCTTTGGGGAACGATCTTGACAGATTGAACGGTAGGTTGAATATGACTCATAAATTTTCAGAAAGGGCAAGAATAGGGGCTAATATGGGTTTATCCAATACCTTCAATGATAGAATTAATTCAGATAACAGTACCTACGCACCGTTGACTTCGGCATTTTTACACGTGCCTTATACCTTGCCTTTTGACGAAGAGGGTAATTACACCAGGCCAGGTTTTATACCCAATATTTTGGCTATTGAAGATTTGGCAACGAATAATTATACCACAAGGAGAACTACGGGGAATGTATATGTTGAACTGGATCTATTGCCTGATTTGACCTTTAGGTCTGATTTTGGTATGGATCAGATCCAGACCGAGGAGGCTATCCGCGAACCGGATATAGTAAGCGCAACAGGTTATGGGTACAAAAGAATCATACAGGATTTGAAATGGTTGACCACCAATACCCTTAATTATGAAAGATATATTGGAAATGATCATTTCATCGGGGCATTATTGGGGTATAGTTATGAGGCATCTGATTATTTCAGCATGACCGTGGAAGGAAGTGGATTTGTAAGTGATGCACTTCCCAATTTGGCTTCAGCGGCTACCCCAACTACCACAAGTTCTACCGGGACCAACTGGAAGCTTGAATCCTATTTCTCCAGACTAAACTATAGGTACAAGGATAAGTTCCTATTTGAAGGAAGTGTAAGAAGTGATGGCTCCTCAAGATTTGGGTCCGATAACAGGTACGGGACGTTTTGGGCTGTTTCAGGGGGTTGGATTTTATCTGAAGAACAGTTTCTACTAAATTCCTCCTGGATTGATTTTTTTAAATTGAACGGGAGTTATGGTACATCGGGTAATGACAGAATTGATAATTTTGCTTCATTAGGATTATATTCGGCAGGAACCTTGGGAGATTATGCAGGAAGCCCCGGAATTTACCCTGGACAGCCGGCTAACCCTTCTCTCGGTTGGGAGGAATCTGCCCAATTGGATATAACCTTAAATACTTCTATGTTTGACAATAGACTGGATGTGGAAGTCTCCTATTGGGACAAGCTTACCACAGGATTGTTGTTGGATGTTCCAATTCCCTATAGCACAGGATTTGCTTCCTTGACCCAGAATGCAGGGGAAATGAGAAACAAGGGTATAGATTTAATGATCAAGTCGGTAAATGTTAGGACTGGGGATTTCGAGTGGAATACCACATTAAATGTTGGATTTCTAAATAATGAAGTCATCTCTCTTCCCGGAGCTTCTGAAGATTCAGAGGGAAGGCCTTTTGTAGCGGGTTCATCCAGTCAAAGGGCTATCGTAGGCCATCCCGTAAATACTTTCTACCTGGTCCGGTATAATGGGATCAATCCTGAAACAGGGGAGGCTGAGTGGCTCAACACGGAGGGAGAGCCTACCAGTTCTTACAGTTCTAATGATAGAGTAATAGTAGGTTCTGCTATTCCTGATCTTACAGGGGGCCTGAACAATACTTTAATTTGGAAAGGGTTTGACTTATCGGTTTTGTTCACCTTTGTCAAGGGTAATCATATAATGTACGATGACCTTCGGTTCATGTACAATCCTTTAAACGTGGGAAGTTTTAATCTGGAACCACGTTTGTTGGACTACTGGACAGAAAATAACAGAAATTCTTTTGCTCCCAAGCTGAACGGTGCTACCCAATCCACCTTTGCACAGAGATCCACGCAGCAATTGAGAAAAGGGGATCATATCCGTTTGAGGAATTTATCCTTGACTTACAACCTGCCCCAGAATTTATTGGAAGGAACCAAAATAGTCAGAAGCGCAAGAGTGTACGCGATGGCGCAAAACTGGCTCACCTTCTCCAGTTTGGAGAACGGTCTAGAGCCTGAGGTAAATGATGGGGGCAATAATAATCAAAGACAGGGCGAGTCGTTCTTTACTCCTGCACAGGCCAAGTCTTTTACGGTAGGTGTTTCTTTGGGCTTCTAAATCAAGACAACTATGAAAAATTATAAATTAAATATTATACTGTCATTGTTTGCTGTTTCTTTATATTCCTGTGAAGACCTGGAAACAGTACCTCAGCAATCTTTATCCACTGAATTGGCATTTTCTGATAGACAGGCAGTGGAGGGATCTTTGCTGGGGGTATATTCACTTACCCAGGAATTTGACGTACATGGGTCATTACCACAGGTAATCGCGGATTACCAAAGTGATAACGTGAATTTTATAGGCTCGTTCCCCACGTTACAATCCATTAACGATTTTTCTACCCAGGCAGATAACAGTAATGTAGCGACTTTATGGCGTTATCATTACAGGGCTATATTGGCGGCCAATGCCGTTATCAAATTTACACCGACTTCTCCTGATGCTACGCTGTCAGAGGAAGAGAGGAATCAGTTTGTGGCGGAGGCCAAATTTGTGAGGGCGCTTTTAATGTTTCAGATGGCCAACCTTTTTGCCCACCCCATTCAGGTAGGTGGGGAGTCTGCGGAAGGTATACCCATAGTTTTGGAGCCTTATGAAGGGGAAATTGTGAACTTCCCAAGATCAAGTGTTGGGGAGGTTCATGCCCAGATTAAGCAGGATCTGGAAGATGCTGTTCCTCATCTTCCTGTTGATTACAGCACTCCAGATTTTACACGTGGTAGGGCTACTGTTGGAGCTGCAAAAGCTCTATTGTCCAGGCTTCACCTTTATCGCGAAGAATGGCAACAAGCCGCTGATCTGGCAGAAGAGGTATTGGACAGTGAATTGTATGCCGTAGCGCCAAATTATGGTTTCTGGGGGGAGAATGGGCCAGAATATGTTTTCTCTGTTCAAAATTCCGAAATAGATAATGGCCGTACGGGATCAGGCGGATGGGGAGAATATTATAACCCTGCAAGTGCAGGCGCGAGGGGAGATGCTCCCTTTTCTTCTTATTTAATCGAGGCTTATGAAGAAGAAGCCGACGATAGAAGGTTTAGCGAGCTAACGCAAGTTGGGGACAACGGAATGGTTTATACCACAAAGTTTCCTGATTTTGTAACCCATTCAGATAATTCCCCGGTTATCAGGTCCACCGAGGTTGCTCTTAATCTGGCTGAAGCATTAGCTCAAATTGAAGGAGTAAATGATGAGTCTCTGGCTATACTCAACCAGTTGAGGACACGGGCAGGATTGCCTTCCGTATCCGCAGCGGATTTTTCAAACCCAGAGTCATTCATCGATTTTATCTTAAATGAAAGAAGAAAAGAATTGGCTTTTGAGGGTCATAGGAGGATGGATCTTTTAAGGTATGAACTGCCTTTAAGGCCGGAGACTGACCCTAGATTTGAGGCTTCACAACCTGGGGCAGACAAAACTATACTTCCTATCCCTCAAAGAGAAAGGGATATTAATCCTGAATTATCCCAAAATCAAGGGTATTGATGGATTAAAAATAGTAGGAAATGGAGGTATTCCAAAAAAGGGAATGACCTTCATTTCTTGTTAACCTTGCTCAAAACCTCAATTCCCCCCATTCCTTATCTTTAAAAGTAATCAGGCTTTTGGGGCTTTCCCCCAGATAAAAATTCACAATATTTTGCTGTTTATCAAACTGGTGGATGAGGATTGAGTTTTTTACTTTGGCGACCTGTGGACGGGCTATATTGTTGCCCTCCAAATAGAACCAGGCCGTATCTTCTTCTATTTCATATCCCAAGTAAACCAATAGAACCTTTTGCTCATTAATATGGATTTCGTTCATCTCCAATAGATAGGCTTTAATCATTTCTTCCAGTTTTTCGGGATCATCCGGATTTAGAAAATCAACCTCTACTTTATATTTTTCTGCCAAGGCCACTTCGAAGTCATCCCAAAAGATCTTTTGTGCCACCTCTATGCGTTGGTGTTCAGGGTTATACCTGATATCGGTGAGGCTGATGTAAAATGGATGGAAAGTCATCATCCAACCCCAAAATAGCGTGGAAATATAATAATGTAGCATTT
Organism: Anditalea sp.; assembly: GCA_040905145.1. Taxonomy (GTDB): domain Bacteria; phylum Bacteroidota; class Bacteroidia; order Cytophagales; family Cyclobacteriaceae; genus DATGMS01. The sequence goes on along the minus strand of JBBDSC010000123.1, from coordinate 22,328 downwards.
GCCCTTGTTTGTTCTACCTATTGTGCAAATTATGCATTAATATTGCAATCCCATTAGATGGGAGAAGGAAATATTAAACCCATTTAAATGAATCAATTTCAACTGTTTTTTAAATTAGGTCTTGAACATATTCTTGATATATATGGATTTGACCATATCCTGTTTATTATTGCACTTTGTGCCATTTACCTGCTAAGGGACTGGAAAAGAATTCTTGTTTTAGTTGTTGCTTTTACCGTTGGTCATTCCATCACACTCACCCTGGCTACCTTGGGGCTCGTTCGGATCAATAGCAATTTAATTGAGTTTCTGATTCCTGTCACCATTGCGGTTACTGCCTTTTTCAATATACTTAAACCAAGACCTTCCAGTGGGAGGGGGATGCAGGCTAATTATGTATTTGCCTTATTCTTTGGATTGGTCCATGGTTTGGGATTTTCGAATTATTTAAGAACCATATTAGGAAAAGAAAGCTCCTTGTTTGAGCCTTTATTGGCGTTTAACCTTGGATTGGGAGTTGGACAATTGTTCATTGTAACCATATTTCTTCTGATTTCCTCAATTTTGGTAGGCATCTTCGGGACAAACAGGAAAGAATGGGCATTGGTGCTTTCCTCAATGGTTTTAGGGATGGCCATTATGATGATCCTTGATGCTAGATATTGGTAATTGTATAAGAAGCGGTATGACCGGTATAAGACTACAACAATATCGGGGGCCGATCCAAAGCGGCAATTTTCCCTTCAGACCAGCTGGACGGCCCTGCTTGCAGCATGACAGACAGGATAGCCAGGGTAAATAATCTGCAAGCACTTGCAGCCTAAAAGCTGATGGAAGAACGGTTGGTGGGAATATTTTGCTGGGCAGTCAATGATCTATGGCATTTGGTTATTCCTTTATTTTTTTAGAGCTACGATATTCCACTTTCTTTTATTGCCGACACTTTCCAATCCTAATAAGCTTAAAAATAAACTTATCAGTTTTGAATACCTTCTTTTGAAGATAAAACTCCTCAAACGTTGAAATATCTTCCGGGGAGAATAAAAAACTTCAAATTCCTGGACTTCTTTAAAATCAAAGTAATTACCATATCTGTCTTTGATTTCCTCAAATGACTTAAAGCTTCTTATATGTGACTCATGATCAAAATTCGGCAAGCATAAGCAAATCAAGGTGCCACTTTTTAGGGATTCAATTATTGGAATATCATTAATAAAATGCTCCAAAGAACTGCAGACAAATGTGTCAAACTGGTATTTCTCCAGGTCTTGGTAATTTTCTGCGTCAAAATTCAGAAACTCTACTCTTTCATCATTTCCAATCTCTTTCCGGGCAACTTTTAAAGCTTCATTGGAAAAGTCGGTGAACGTGTAATGCTCTATATTTGGATTTTTCAATAGGTGATACGCAAAATTACCCTCTGCCCCGGCCAGCTCAAAGATTACTTTGGGATGGTGTTTTAACAACATTTCACTAAGTATTTGATTGCGTTCGATATAATGACTGGCCGAATACTGATTCGGATGGCTTTTAAAATCCTGATCGTAATAACTAGCTGGTTTTTTCATAATTTCCCTTAATTTTCTTTAGTTGAAGGTCTCATTAATATTTGTCCGTGGTTTTAGGTAGTATACAAAAGATCAAACATGACAATAGATGATTATAGCCGCCTTTTTTGATCCTCCCTAGGTTTCTGTGATAACACTGCGACCAGCATCCTGGGTGCACCCTCTGCCTCTGGGGTGAAGTTTTTCAAACTGAATATCTTTTCTCTGCGATAGGGGAGAGATGAAAGACCAAGGCCACTATTCTTCCAAAGCTTCGTTGCCTTGGGTCTGCTTCTCATATAGCTCAGAATAAACCCCCTTTAATTCCAAAAGCCTCTCATGTGTTCCCTGCTCTACGATCCTCCCGTCATCTAATACGATGATCAGGTCGGCAAGCTTGGAGGAGGATACCCTGTGGGAGATGATAATAGAAGTCCGCCCCCTCATGATTTTCTGGAGGGCATTCAAAATGGAATTTTCCGTTTTGGTATCCACTGCGGACAAACAATCATCCAAAAGCAATATTTTCGGATCCTTTGCGATAGCCCGGGCAATGGAAACCCTTTGTTTTTGCCCTCCGGAGAGTGTTATTCCCCGTTCCCCCAACCTGGTATCAAACCCTTTGGGAAAATTCCTGATATTGTCATAGACATCAGCATCTTTGGCCGCTTTGGTCACTACCCCTTCGGGGATCTGGTCCAGTCCAAAACCTATGTTATTGGTAATAGAATCACTGAATAAGAAAACATCTTGGGGGACATAACCTATCTGCTTCCTTAGATAGGAGATGTCATAATCCTTTATATCCCTTCCGTCTATTAATATACGTCCTGCTGTGGCATTGTACATCCTCATTAAAAGGTTGGCAATGGTGGATTTGCCCGAGCCAGTGGTACCTATTATGGCAAGGGATTGACCAACCTCCACTTCAAAACTAACGTTATCCAATGCTTTGATCCCGGAGTGGGGATAGACAAAGGAAAGATCTTCTATGGTAATGCGGCCTTCTACGTGGTTTGTGAGGTTAGCTGTACTGAGAATGTTGTTTTTTTGGTCCAAGAATTCGTTGATCCTGGTTTGGGATGCGGCGGCTCTTTGCACAATACTGGTCACCCATCCCAAAGAGGTCACTGGCCAGGTAAGTATGTTTACATATAATATAAATTCTGCAATGACACCATACCCAATAGCCCCATTTATGACCTGAAGGCCGCCTACATACACGGTGATGATCGTACTGATACCGATCAGGGCAAGGATCAATGGATAAAATAAAGATTGAACCAGAGAAAGCCGTATGGATTTATCTTTATAATCCTCACTCGCATTTTGAAAATCCTTGGCACTATCTTCTTCCCTTACGAACGCTTTCAAAACCCTAATGCCGGAAAAAGCTTCCTGAACAAATGTGCTGAGACTGGAAAGGCTCCTTTGTATTTTCTCGGAACGCTCATTGATCATGGTATTGACAATGTAAATGCTCAGGGATAATACTGGCAAAGGCAGTAAAGAATACAAAGTCAAAGGGACATTTACCGTCAACATATACCCGATGACCAATGGGAACAATACCATCAGGTTAATTCCGTACATTATAGCGGGCCCCAGGTACATCCTTACCCGGCTTACATCTTCGGTTATCCTGGCCATGAGGTCCCCGGTGCTGTTTTTCCGGTAGAAGGTTAGGGGCAAATTTTGATAATGGTCGAATATCTCATTTTTCAGGTCATACTCAATAAACCTGGACATGGCAATGATGGTCTGACGGATAAGGAACAAAAAAAAGCCTCTTAAGAGTGCCATAATCAGGATAAGTAGCCCAAAAATGAAAATGAAATTCAGGAATACCCCCCTCGATTCCTGCCTTAAATTCCCCTCCTCATAAAGTTGATAGAAACTGAAGCTTTCAACTACATAATCTATGGCAATCCTGACCAGTTGGGCAGGAATGATCACAAAAATATTGGAAATTATAGTAAAGACAATGCCAAGTAAGAGGTACCCCTTGTACTTATAAAGGTATTTATTTAAACGCCAAAGTGACTTCACGAAACAAAAAGTTTTATATGACTTATTAAGTTTTAGAATACTCCTTTACAAGTATTAGTAAAGCCCAACAAAAACATTTAATTTTGCACAAGCTTATATAGCATCCAAGTCCCAAATATAACACAATCTAAATTACTAAGTCCGCATGTTTGGGATTAATGCAAGAGGAAAAGTTAAAGAAGGCAGTATTTACGGCCTGATTGCTTCTTTTGGCCATGAGCAAATGGTCATCTGTTACGATGAACCCACCGGTCAAAAGCTATTATAGGCATTTCATAATTTAAACTATATATTTACGTTCTTTTATATTCAGGTCAATGTTAAACAGAAGAATCCTAAGGGTAAAGGCTTTTCAAAACCTTTATGCCTACAACCAGTGTAGGGTATCAAATTTCAATTTGGCAAAAGATTTTATCAGCGCTTCTTTTCTGCCGGACCTAAACAGCATGGAGGTCCAGGATAAGGTTCAATTGAAAAAAGAGGCTGGGATTTGCCTTGACCTTTTTACCAAAAACCTGAACAGCCATCAACTTATAGCCTCTTCGGAACACGGCACAAAGATTAAATCAATTGCCATCAAAGCGGTCAACCAATTCCATAAAGCCTGTGAAAAGGACCTTGAGTTTTTAAGGAAAAACATGATGGCTACCGTTGAACATATCCCACAGCTTTATTTAAATGTCATTCAAATGCTCATAGCCTTTGGGGACCATGTTCAGAATGAATATGGAAGAAAAAGGAAGCTGTCAGGAGATGCTATTTCTGCTCCTTCAGGGGAACTGAACCTTGCCGAAAACAAAATCCTTCACTATCTAAAATCTGCCCCCCAATTTGAAGCAGGGACCGTCCGTCACCATGCGCATATCCAGGAGTTGGATTTGGAAATCAAAGAATGGTTTAGGGAATATGTCAAACCCCACGAAGCTTATCAGGATTACCTTAAAATTGAGCATCCCAGTATTAAGGAAGATAATGAGGTCCTGCAGGCAATTCTGAAGAAAATAATTTTCAAGAATGACCCGATTTTAAGCTTTTTTTATGAAAAGGATCTGAATTGGGAGGAAAACAAAGCAATAGTAAGAAGTCTGGCCCTAAAAGTGTTGAAAAATGCCGGAGATACCCCCGAAGTGGAAAACTTCACCTTACCTGAAATAGCGATAAACTGGGAAGAAGATAAGGAGTTTTTCCAAAATATATTTAACTTGACCGTTCAAAATGAGGAGGAATACAAGGAATTGATAGCCAATAAAACAAAAAACTGGGATATTGAAAGGGTTGCTTCCACAGATAAGATCATTATCACCATGGCATTGACAGAAATGTCCAATTTCCCCAGTATTCCCATAAAAGTAAGTATCAACGAATATATTGACATTTCCAAAACGTACAGTACTCCTAAGAGCAAACAATTTGTCAATGGACTTTTAGATGTTTTGTCTAAGGAGTTAACCGAAAGCGGAAAAATCCGTAAGAGTGGAAGGGGTCTTTTAGATAACAAATAAATTAAATTTATTATGAGCAAGAACATTAATTCTCTTATAGCTTTTGTATTGGGTGGCGGAATAGGTGCCACAATTGGGATTCTTTTTGCACCGGATTCTGGTAATAATACAAGGGATAAATTATCGTATCAACTTATCAGATATAAAGAAGAACTGGAAGATTTGGTCAAAGAATTGGTGGAGGGTAAAAACTTACCTTTGAATGAAGCAAAGTCAGAAGGGAACAAGGTGATTACCGAGGCCAAAAATAAAGCTGAAAATCTTCTAAACGATGTGAATAGGTTGATCGATCAAATTAACAAGGACAGTAAAGTCAATCCATAAATAATCAAAATGAAATGCCATTGGTACATAAGGATTGGGCCAATCGGATAAACCAGTATGTTAACAACAAATATTATAAACATTGCAGATTGCATGTTGCAACTTAAAATTAATGATTAAATGAAGCAGTTAAATTTATTGCCTGCATACATCCTTACGGGCGTTTTATTGATAACCGGATGTGATAACAATAATAAAGGGGAAAAAGATGAAAGGATAGATGCTTTAGAGCAGAAGATTTCCCAATTGGAGCAAGGTCAGGTCACCACTCCCTCAAATGCTCAAAGTGTAACACCCGCAGATCCTAATTCCGTAGGCAAGTTGGAGTTTGAGGAAATGGAATTTGATTTTGGAACGATCAATGAAGGAAGGGTGGTGGAGCACCAATTTAACTTTACGAATACAGGTCAGTCTCCTTTAGTCATCTCCAATGTCCAAGCCTCTTGCGGATGTACCAGCCCCGATTGGACCAAAGTTCCGGTTAAACCTGGTGATAAGGGATATGTAAAAGTGGTTTTTAATTCTGCCGGTAAGTCAGGAGTCCAAAGTCCTACCGTGTCTATTCAGGCCAATACTTCGCCCAGTGTGACAAGATTGAGATTAAAAGGAAATGTAAGTCAAAAATCAGGATCAAGTCCTACTTCGGGACCAGTAAGGCAATAATTATGATCAATTTTATTTTATTACAAGCAGAAGGAGGAGGATCCAGTGGTATAATTGGACAGGTTTTTTTATTTGGGAGTATCATCCTGATCATGTATTTTTTTATGATCAGGCCCCAACAGAAAAAGCAAAAAGAAGCTAAAAACTTTGTTTCCGAAATTAGAAAAGGAGATAATGTAGTAACCATTGGGGGCATACATGGCAAAGTCTTCAGTGTAGAGGGGGATACTATTCTTTTGGAACTGGACAAAGGTTTCAAAATAAAAGTTGAAAAATCAGCAGTATCATTGGAATTCTCTAAAAGAGCCAGCGGAACTAAATAATAATAACTTGAATACGTTTCGTAAATATTTTAAGAAAATCAGAAAACAAAAAGCATCAAATATTAAAGTGGTAGTCCTCTGTGTTTTGGCGGCTACCACTTTTTGGATTTTAAATGCCTTGAACAAGGATGATTACACTACTGTGGTGGATCAACCTATTGAATTTTTTTACAATCGGGAAGCATATAGGGCGATAGAAGATTTGCCCTCACAAATAGAAATTGAGATATACGGTAATGGATGGGATCTGCTCAGAAAGTATTTCAAATTCAATGTGGTTCCTTTTCCTATTGAATTAAGTGATCCCAGCGCACAAAATTACCTGTTGACCAGTTCTTTCCATAGGGCCTTGGCAGAGCAGATAGCCCCCACGCAGTTATCCGGTATTTTGGAGGACACCCTTAATATCAATATTGACACAGTGATCGAGGAAAGAATAAGGGTGGAGTTGGATACTTCTGTCAATCCACTGGCAAGGAACCATAGGTTTGCTTCAGAAATCACATTAGATCCAGATACGGTCTCCCTAAAAGGGCCTAGCTCTATTATTGAAAAAATGGAGGGGAAAATAACCGTACAGTTGGAGGAGAATAATGTGGGTGAGGATTTCTCTGAATCCATACCTTTATCCATACCCAATGAATCTCAGGATTTCCTTGTCCTAAAAGAAGAAAGTGTTTATGTGGAGTTTGAGGTGGTGGAATTCTTGGAAGGTAACAGAAAATTGGATATCCAAAAAATAAATTTTCCGGCTACGGTTGCCTTAGAAGATGAAGTATCCACGGTCATGATGGAGTTCCTTGTGGATGAAAGAGAGGTAGATGGGTTCGAAGAACTGGAGCTGGAAGCATTGCTGAATTACAACAATAGAAACAGGGAAGACAGCACTGTTTCAGTCCAATTGAATAAAGCCCCTACTTACTTGGATTCCATAACTTTTGATCCGGAAAAGTTTAAGTTGGTGTATGAATAATACCGTCCCTTTATTAATAGGTATAACCGGCGGTATTGGAGCTGGTAAATCTACAGTAGCTAAGGTTTTTTCCCTATTATCAATCCCTATCTATTATGCGGATGATAGGGCCAAATGGCTTATGGCCCATAGCGAAGATCTTAAAACGGGAATAATAAAGGCTTTTGGGGAGGAGTCTTATACCGATTCCACTACTGTAAACCGTACATTTTTGGCAGAAAAAGTGTTTTCAAACAAAGAAAGTATAGAAATCATCAACGCTCTGGTACATCCTGCAGTCCAGAAGGATTTTAAACGATGGGCAAATGGACAAAAGAGCCCCTATGTATTAAAAGAAGCCGCCTTATTATTTGAGACCGGTTCTTATAAAGAGCTGGATAAAACAATCAATGTAAGTTCACCACTGAAGATAAGGGTTTCAAGGGTTTTAATGCGGGATCCTCAAAGGACAACCGCCCAAGTGAATGAGATCATCAACCGGCAATTACCTGATGAGGGAAAAAACAATTTGGCTGATTTTGTGATAAAAAATACTGAAAATAAAATGATCATTCCCCAAGTGCTGGAAATTCATCAAAAATTACTGGAAGAAACAGCCTAAATGACGGAATTTAGTCAGAAGTGAATTTACTTAAATAAAGATCCTTCAGGGACTTAAAAAAGCTCTAATCAATCTTGTCCAGATTGATTTGGTCCAGATAAAACTTCATTCGTGAATGGCGGCGGTTTAAAAAGTCGATTTTGTCTATTTTATCCAGTTTGTGATTATAGAAAACTTCAATAAACTCCTGTCCCAAAATATACAGGTTCACCTTATAGGTATAATAGCGAATATCCACTACAAAGGACCCCTCCGTATAAAGTATGTGGATTTTTTTGTGTAGTGGTAAATTTCTAAAGTCTTCCTTACTCATGTTTCAATTCTTCCAATTCTGCCTCTGGTCATCAATAAACGCTGCAGACTCTTAATTCGTTTCCTCACGCTTAAAACACATTAGTCTATTTTCTGCCTTTTTCAAATGAACAATTTTTTCTTATATGAACCACTCCTGATAATTGTAGTTTATGTATCAAAAACGTTGAGGGATTTTAATTATTGGGTTTTTAGGAGAGATTATGAGTAATCCAAAGTATCCCCATCTTTATGTCTCCTCCGTCGTTAGTTCCTCGATCTTCCTGTTTAAATCAATATCGGTTCATTAGGATGGATTGCTCTTGCCAATATTCATGTCTTTACAGCAGCAAGAGAACTCCATAGTTCTAAATAAACATATTTTTAATAAAATTGAAAGTCCTCTTTAGAAAAGATTAATGCTTCTTGGATTTTGTTCCATATAAGATACTGCGTATTATTGGAGGAAATTATCGTTTATATGATATGAAAATTGGCTTTGGCAATTCAAAAAACAGTTCCTTTTTTTTCCTGTTAATTGTTTTAACTGTAATCGCATCCTCCTCCTGTTCCTCTTCGCGGAAAATCAGGACACAGAACATCAATCAAGTGGTAGAAACAGCGAAGTCGTACCACGGAACCCCTTATAGGTATGGTGGAACTACCCGTTCGGGAATAGACTGCTCGGCTTTGGTCTACCATTCTTTTAAGAGTGTGGGTGTGACCCTGCCCAGAACATCAGCGGAGCAGAGTAAAATAGGGAAAAGAATTTCCGTAAAAAATTTGGAAAAAGGTGATGTAATTTTCTTTGCTACGGGTAAAAGACGCAGGAAAGTCACTCATGCGGGAATAGTAACCTCTAAAAGGCGAGGAAACATCCAATTTATCCATGCCACCACTTCCTTGGGGGTCACCGAAGATAATGTTTACTCAAACTACTGGTCAAAAAAGGTTGTGAGGGCTAGGAGAGTTTTTTAAGTGTTTGGGCAATCCAGACCAATTTCATACTAAAATATCATCTAAAATGGATTATATTTTAAAACATCCTTTGGTATTAATCATTATGTATTAATTTTGCATTTCGATTAAAGAAGTATAATTCCCTTTCACAATAAGATACAAAAATGGCGAATACTGGTAAGATAGTTCAGGTAATAGGTCCCGTAGTGGATATATCCTTTGAGGGCGGTAGATTACCTAATATTCTTGATGCACTCGAGGTGACTAAAGAGAACGGTCATAGGGTGATTTTAGAGGTACAGCAACACCTTGGAGAAAGTAGGGTAAGGACTATTGCGATGGATTCTTCCGAAGGGATGGTAAGGGGCATGGAGGCCACTGATTTGGGTGCCCCGATTTCTGTACCAACAGGCGATGGGATCAAGGGTCGTTTGTTCAATGTTGTAGGAGAGGCAATTGACGGCCTTCCTCAACCCGAAAGCGGGAGACGGTTGCCTATCCACCGTTCAGCTCCCAAGTTTGAAGATCTTTCTACTTCTACCGAAATATTATATACCGGTATCAAAGTTATTGATTTAATAGAGCCCTATGCAAAAGGGGGTAAAATCGGTCTTTTTGGAGGAGCGGGTGTTGGTAAGACCGTGTTGATCCAGGAGTTGATCAACAATATTGCAAAAGCTTATGCCGGTCTTTCTGTATTTGCCGGAGTGGGTGAAAGGACCCGTGAGGGGAATGATCTTCTTAGGGAAATGATAGAATCCGGCATTGTAACTTACGGAGAGGACTTTGTCCATTCATTGGAAACTGAAGGAGGGTGGGACCTTTCCAAAGTTGAGTTGAAGAAGCTGGAAGATTCCAAAGCAACCTTCGTTTTTGGACAAATGAATGAGCCTCCAGGGGCGCGTGCACGAGTGGCGTTGACAGGTCTTACCCTTGCTGAATATTACCGGGATGGTGATGGGGAAGGTGCTGGTAAGGATATCCTGTTTTTCATTGATAATATTTTCCGCTTCACCCAGGCAGGTTCTGAGGTATCTGCTCTTCTTGGCCGTATGCCATCAGCGGTAGGTTACCAACCTACTTTGGCCACGGAAATGGGCGTGATGCAAGAAAGGATTACTTCTACTAAATATGGTTCCATTACTTCTGTACAGGCTGTTTACGTTCCTGCTGATGACATGACTGATCCGGCCCCGGCCACGACCTTTGCCCATTTGGATGCTACTACGGTACTTTCCCGGAAGATTGCTGAACTTGGCATATATCCTGCGGTAGATCCTTTGAATTCCAGTTCCAGGATCCTTTCTGCTGATATTCTTGGGGAGGAACATTATAATTGTGCCAACAACGTTAAAGAAATTTTACAGCGGTATAAAGAACTCCAGGACATTATTGCCATCCTTGGGATGGAAGAACTTTCCGAAGAGGATAAATTAGTCGTAGGAAGGGCCAGAAGAATTCAGCGTTTCCTTTCCCAACCTTTTCACGTAGCCGAGCAATTTACAGGACTTAAGGGCGTATTGGTGGACATTAAGGACACGATCAAAGGATTCAATATGATCATGGATGGGAAGCTGGACCATCTTCCGGAGGCAGCCTTTAACTTGGTCGGCAACATTGAAGATGCTATTTCCAAGGGAGAGAAGATGCTTGCGGAAGTAAAATAATTTGAACTGATAGGGTGCGTCTGATGTCGTATTCCTATATAGCCTACTGATATTATGCATTTAGAAATAATAACACCGGACAGAAAGGTGTTTCAGGGAGAGGTTTCAGAAGCCAGTTTTCCTGGTGCCGACGGTTCTTTTCAGGTATTAAAAAATCATGCCCCTATTATATCTGCATTGGCAGATGGAGTGATTTCATTTACTACCGATGAAAGAAGGATATCCTTTACAGTGGATGGGGGAGTGGTTGAAGTAAAAAATGACCGGATTATTGTTTTGGCGGAAAAAGTAGTGGAATGACTAAATCTTAGAATTCTAAAGATTATTTAAGGCGGATCCGGTGAGGATCCGTTTTTTTTAAAGATTACCTGGTCCTTGTACGTATGGAAGGAAATGCCTGATTTGTTTAATAAGGCCCCGATTTTATTGTCCCTTTCGGTAGCATAAGGCTCATAATCATGATTGGTAATCCGGCATTGTCCTCTAACCTTAAATCCCTCCTGAACCAGAAAATTGAATTCTTTTATCACTAGAAGCCATCGATTTTTTTAATGTTTCCTAAAATCCGCAAGTCATCGCATGACTTGAAGAATTCAGTAAGTTATAAATTTACCCAGAGGAGTCAAGTGGAAAGGTCAAAGTGGGTCCATTCGAGTTGGTTGCGGCCGCTTTCTTCTTCTTTTAGGTGTCAAGTTGTCAAATCTCCATTCACACCAACCTATCCCGAAAGGCTTTGGCCACTGCCTCTGATTTGGAATTGACGTGAAGTTTTTCGTAGATTTTTTTGATATGGCTGCGAACGGTATCTATGGCAATGAACATCTCTGCCGCTATCATTTTATAGGAATATCCTTTGACCAAAAGTTGCAGTACCTGCTTTTCCCTTGCTGAAAGGTGATAATCATGGTCAGCAGGCAAATTGATTTGCGAAAACATCTTCAAAACCTGCGCAGCTACAGAAGCAGTCATAGGTGCTCCTCCGGTGGACGCTTCCTGAATGTATTCCAGCAATTTTACTGGTGGGGTTTTTTTCAAGATGTATCCATTGGCTCCGTTCAATAATGCTTCGAAGATGTTCTTATTGTCATCAAAGACGGTGAGCATCAGAATGCTTACCTGGGTATTTTGTTTTCGTATTATTTTTAGGCCCTCCAGTCCATTTACACCCGGCATATCAATATCCATCAATATGACATCGGGTTTGTAGGCGCCCACCTCATAGGCCACATTGCTACAGTTTCTGAATGCACCCAACACCTGGAACTCCTCACTGCCATCAATCAACATAGTCAGGCCCTCCCTTAGCTGGGGATTATCCTCGTAAATCAACAGTTTTATCATGGTAGAGTAAGCTTATTAAGCAAAGATAATAAGTAAGTTAATGGATGTCAATCACATGATAGGGTGAAAAGACAGGGGACCGAAGAGGTGTCACGTCCCGAATTTAGTTGAAACGTTTTTTTAGTTTTTCCTCTTGCTGCTTTCAGTTAATGTCCACATCCAGGACCACTTCAGTACCTTCACCCTTATCGGAAGTTATTTTGAGTTTGCCCCTCATACTTTCTGCCCTTTTTTTCATATTGCTAAGCCCGTTTCCTGAATCTGCATGCTCTATATCAAATCCGATCCCATTATCTTTCACGCACATGTGCAATTGATTTTTGTGGATGGAAAAATGAATCGATGTGCTGGAACATTTTGAATATTTGGCAAGATTATTTACTGCTTCCTTGAAAATCAAAAATAAATCCCTTCTGTCATCCATAGGTAGCTTAACCATATATACTTCATTTTCCACTTCAAAACTGAAATCAATATCTCTTGTCTCCAGCACATTGTTGGCAAATTCGCGCATCCTGGCGATAACTTTTTCCATACTGTCATTTTGAGGCTTGATACTCCAGACAATATCGTCCATGGCTTCCATCATCCTGTGGCTGTTGTCTGAGATTTTGGATATATATTCACTGCTTTTGACAGGATCAGTAACCAGCTTCGTCTTGGCCATGGAGCTTAGGATATTGATCGTACTCAAAGTCGACCCCATATCATCATGCAGGTCCCGGGCCACGCGGTTTCGGAGCTTTACCATTGCTAAAATCCTATTGATATGCAGGCGGTACATGAGGATAAGGGTGCCAAGAATCAGCAATGTAAGCAACAGCTTGAACCACCTTGTTTCATAATAAGGTGATTTGATCCTGAACCCAAAAGATCCAATAGGGGAGGAAATGCCTTCTTCATTTTCACTTCTAAATTCCAAAGTATAATTCCCCGGCGGGAGAAGAGAATAAACGGCCATATGGGATGGGCCGCCTGAGTGCCATTCAGGATCAATTTCTGATAGTTTATGAAAATATTTTAATTTGTCCTGATTGGTGAAGCCCAAGGTGCTGAAATAAAAAGTAAAAGCATTTTCGTCGTGGCTAAAAGTCCTTTTCTTATCCGTATTCAGGGAATCCACAAAAAGGTAACTATCAAATAACTTGATGCTGGTAAGTACAGGCGTGTCGGGCTTAATGGAACTGTTGAATTGGTCGGGTCGGAAAGCCGCCAAGGAGCTGTATCCAGTGAAAATGATGCGGCCATCAGCAGTAAGGGTTCCCCCGTTTCCATCTGGTTCCAATAAACCAAAACCTTCCTTCACGATCCTCATGAATTTGGTAGATTTGAATGTACTTCAGGAATTCATTTCTTAAGAAATCAAATGATTTGTTTTGCCCAGCTAAAACGTAAAGGCTGTTCACCCCATAGTACCAAAGTTCGCCTGATTTGGTTTCCAGACATCCCTGTATTTCCTTGTATTCAGGGGTGGTATTGATAAGAGAGGAAGCGTCCGGAGTATACTGATTTAATTTCTCACTGTATGAAATGAATTTTTGATTGGGATTCCAATAGACCAACCGATGGTTTCTCTGACGATCAATAAGGTAACTGGATACTGAAGTAATTTCCGGATTATTTAAATTGGGGAGATTGTGGGGATTATTTCCTTTTGAATAAACATTTTTTGTTTTAGGGTCGTACACAGCCATCCCTTGTTGGCAGGATATCCAATAAAACCCGGTCCTGATATCTTCGAAAACATGGTTGGGCTGAAAACCGTCAGGTATCCTAATCGGAAGGTTGCTCTCTGTAAAAACCTCTTTCTTTTTATCATAATGGAGCAATTTGTTTTTGACCAGCATCACATAAACCTCCCCTTTACTGTCAATCCAGAGTTTTTCTCCCTTATATCTTTCTTCCTCCTTTTCGAAAGGAATTTTTCTGAAACTTAAATCTGCGGGGTTATAAATGCCATATTCTTCCCCATACCTCAGCCACATGTTTCCTTCCCGGTCTTCCATGATCTGCCGAACAGGTTGGGCGGGCAGTATTTTGGGTTTTTTGATATTGAAGTATAAAAAATACTTGCCATCAAAACGTTGAAGCCCATTGGATGTCCCCACCCAAATGTACCCCCTTTTGTCCTGCCAAATGGCATGGACATTATTGGATGCCAACCCGTCGATTACGGTGATCCTGTTGAAAAACGGAGTCGTGTTCGCAGCCAAATATTGGTTGAAGAAAAAGATTGTTAAAACCAGGATTAAACTCTTCATAATCAGTAGTAAAAATAAGTAATTCAATTGATTTTTTTGTGTTGGATGCAACCTTTCAGGATTATTTCCAATCGTAATCTAAATACAATTAAAACCAAATAATCATGAATAAAATCCACGTTTTTCCATTTGCACTATCCCTTGTGGCAATTTTAAGCCTTAGCCAGTGCCAGCAGGAAGCAAAGGCTCAATTTACAGAAGGTAAACCGGCAGATAGTTTACAGGGTTTCCAGACTTTAGAAGATTATGGAAAGCACCTGGTGGATGATAACAGGTTGTCATGATTGCCATACCCCCAAGAAAATGGGCCCCCGTGGGCCAGAGTTGGATATGGATCTTGAACTTTCGGGCCATCCTTCTCAGATGCCGATTCCTGAATTGGACAGAAAAGATTTAGAACAAAAAGGAGTGGCTACCACCCAAACCCTAACAGCTTGGATCGGCCCTTGGGGAGTTTCTTTTGCCGGTAATTTAACCTCCGATGATACAGGTATTGGATCCTGGTCAGAAGAACAGTTTTTTATTTCTTTGAAAGAGGGTAAGTATAAAGGCATAAAAAATGGTCGGCCTTTACTTCCCCCCATGCCTTGGGAACTGTTTCAACACATGACCGACACTGAAATTAAAGCTATCTATGCTTACCTGAAGTCTACTAAACCTATCTCCAATATAGTGCCCAGTGCAATGCCTCCTACCACTGAAATGAAATAATTTTCCAATATCGTTTAGTTAAGCTGTTCGCCACCCTTAACTAAGCGGCATTGAATAATTTTCACATATTTATGTGATTTTTTCCCACACGAATTATGATGAAATTTGTCATGTGATATGGTCAAAACCACCACGACCGACTACTATCCATTGTTTTAAATTGACTGACATCATGAAAAATTTTTCCGACACCGAATTATTTTTAGGGTGCAAAGAAAAAAGCCCTGCGATGCAAAAGATAGTTTATGAAAAGTATTGTGCAAATATGTTTGCAATGTGTCTAAGACATGTTAAGGAAACAGCCGCTGCCGAAGATGTTGTGATAATTGGTTTTATGAAAGTTTTTGATAGAATCCATCAATTCAAAGGCACAGGTAGTTTGGGCGGGTGGATCCGTAGAATCATGGTCAACGAATGCCTGATGTACCTGGAGAAGGAAAATAACCTCTATCACGAAATCGGTTTGGACGGGATCCTTCCAGCTGCAGTCCAGATCTCACCCTCTGATGAATTGGGGGTTGAGGATTTGATGAAATTGGTCAATAGCCTACCCCATGGGTACAGAACCGTATTCAATTTATATGCCATTGAGGGGTATTCCCATCTGGAGATTTCCCAAAGATTAAAAATCAGTGAAAACACTTCAAAATCCCAGTTGAGCAGAGCAAGGTCCCAATTGCAAAAAATGATCAATTTTAAATCTATAAAAAGTAACGAAATACCGCAGATTGCCTAAATAGAATACTGTGATGAGAGTGTTTGAAACCCTGGGCGTCCATACAAAAAATTTCTCAAAGTGGCCATTACTGCTAACTATAGTCCAAACTCCCCACGAAACATTCGTGGGGAGTTTGGATTCATCAAAAACATAAAGCCTATTGGTCTGCGATTTTCAAGGAAAATTCCGACAACTTGATCTGATACTCCTTTTTATGGGGATAATATTTTACTTCATATTTTGAAGGATAGAAACCATCTATCTGGTAAGCTTCCGGAAGAAGAATTGGGTCCACCTTTTCTGGTTTACTCTTTAAGTAATCCATCGTAACCATTGGCTCCATAAAGGCAACCTTTTCTTTGTAAGTACCATAAATGAATGTTCTGTCAAACGTACCGCCATTGAATTCATGACCCGTGGGATCAATCCAATGAACCCCCATGTTGGGAACCCTACCGGGAGTTTGTACATAAATTTCAGGGAGATACTTCGCCAAGGGAATTTCCGGATCCATTACATCTGGGGCCAAAGGCATAATGGTCAGCCTTTCCTCATTGGAAATCATGTAGAAATGGCAATCAAAGTGGGGAAGATCGAAGACCCCTATAGGCTCATGGCCAGAGGGATTCCAGTCCAACGTAGCGAACTTAAATGGAGTAATTTCAGCTTGTACCGGTAACTGCAAAACATTTTCTAACGAAACAGGTCCATCGTGTCCATCATGAGCGGTCGGGAGATTTAGCAATGCCTTTTCACTCAATGTAATGCCCATGCTGACAGGAACGCCTTCCTTGTTGATGGTTATAAATGTTCGGGCATTTCCATCTCCTAATGTTACTTTAGGACCGTAGTAGGTGATTTGTTTTTTCTTTGGATCCTTTCCACTCCACGGAACCTCACCGTTGAAAAGTTCGCAGGAACTGGTGAACAAAAGGATAGTCATCGTTTGGATCACCCGCAATGGCACTCTGAATTTTTTTGAAGTTTTCATGATATCATGGGTTTATAAAAGTTTTAGATTACCCCATAATGATGGCAAAAGCAGGTGAAGAGTTGCATGAAAGATATTTAAAATTTAAATTTTTCACAACATTCACAAACCACCCTAAAATAGGTAAAGGTAAATTTAAAGGACAGGGTTTTCCAGTTCAGGCTATACATAGTTGTTATTGGCCGGGCAGCCATTCTTAATTGTTGTTGAACGGTATGTTGTTAAAGAGGGCTATTTGGAATTGATTTCTGTGGCTGTTTTCCAAAATACATAAACCAGTTTCCCACCTCTCATTGTTGGGCCAATAAGAAAGGGGAATAAAGGAAAACAAGGATAAAAAGCAGTCTTTTTTTCTTTTTTAAACAGTCTATTCAGCGCGTATTTTTTGTATTTTAATTTCACCAGCTATAAAGTAAAAAGCTATAATAGCAATATCTTATTGTCTGATGGCACTAAAATTTTATTAGCGCGGCTTCTTGAACTGGTTTTTTGGGTTTTGGAATAGGCGTGGAGGAGAAGGGCAAAAAAAGGAGTATCAAGCTCCTTTTTTTACTTGACAATCTTGGAATGTAAAGGTCTTTTGTTGCTTTATAGGTAACTTTCAAGTACAGTCCTAATTGAATGAAGGCATTTCAATTAGAAAGCCTTTTTTCACTCCCCCAACCACAGGTACAAAGCCCCTGCCAAAGCACCCCCTACAATGGGACCTAAAATCGGCACCCAACTATAAGCCCAATCGCTTCCTCCTTTGCCCTTGATGGGAAGGAGCTGATGGACAATCCGTGGCCCCAAATCCCTTGCCGGATTAATGGCAAATCCCGTAGTACCCCCTAGTGCCAAACCTATGACCCAAACTAAAAATGCCACTGGTAAGGCTCCTAAGGAACCCAATCCAATGGGTGTGCCTTTATCATCCTCGATCGTAGCTCCCGTGGAATATAAAATGACAAAGATCAACACAAAAGTGCCGATCACCTCAGAAAAGAAATTGAAACCGTAATTCCTTATGGCGGGAGTAGTACCAAAAGGGGCAAACTTCAATGCCGGTTCAGGGGTGGCATCAAAATGATCCTTGTACACCAGCCAGGCGATAAGGGAACCGAATGCGGCTCCCAGTACCTGTGCAATAATATACATGGGGACTAGGTTCCATTCAAAAACCCCTGCCACTGCCAGACCTATACTTACTGCAGGGTTTATATGAGCACCGCTGTATGGTGCTGCTACTACTACCCCTATAAACACTCCCAAAGCCCAAGCGGTGGTGATGACCATCCAACCATCCTTACTGCTTCCTTTCGTCTTATTCAATACCACATTGGCCACTACTCCTGCACCCATAGTTATTAAAAGTGCCGTTCCGATAAATTCAGCTATAAATATGTTCATAATTTATTCTTCTATCCAATTTTTAGATCTTTCCACCGCTTTATGCCAAAAATGAAGATAATGCTCCACTTGCTCCAGTTCCATTGCTGGTTTAAAGCTTTTGTCTGTACCTGATAATTCTTTTAATTCTTCCATATCTTTCCAATATCCGACAGCCAGTCCTGCCAGATAGGCAGCTCCTAAAGCAGTGGTTTCAGTTATTTTGGGCCTTTTTACTTCACATTGAATCAAATCGGTCTGAAACTGCATGAGGAAATTATTTTCCACAGCACCCCCATCAACCTTCATTTCCTTGGTGGATTCACCACTGTCTTTTTCCATGGCCTTTAATACATCATTGACCTGATAAGCGATAGCTTCCAAGGCGGCCCGGCTAAAGTGGGCACTGGTTGTACCCCTTGTAATCCCAAAAAATGAACCTCGTGCATCCTGGTCCCAATAAGGTGCTCCAAGTCCTGTAAGCGCCGGAACAAAATAAACCCCATCGTTATCTTTGAGGCTTGTGGCCAGATGCTCACTTTCTTTGGCATGACGGAACAATTGCATGCCGTCCCGGAGCCATTGAATGGCAGCTCCGCCAATAAAGACGCTCCCTTCCAATGCATAGGTCACTTCATTGCCTATTTGCCAGGCAATGGTGGTCAGTAATTTGTTTCTTGATTTGACCGGTTTGCTCCCGGTATTCATTACCAAAAAACATCCTGTCCCGTAAGTGGTTTTGGCCATGCCCGGTTGATAGCACAGTTGACCAAAAAGAGCAGCCTGTTGATCTCCTGCTATCCCTGCTATGGGTATCTTGGCCGAAAAGATATCCCCTGAAGTGGTGCAGTACTGTTCACTACTGGACCTTACTTCCGGCAATAAGGCAGAGGGGATCCCAAAAAGGTCCAATAATTCCTGGTCCCATTTTTTCTCATGGATATTGAACAGCATAGTCCTGCTTGCATTGGTAATATCAGTGAGGTGCTCCTTGCCTCCGGTAAGTTTCCAGATCAGCCAGCTGTCTACCGTACCAAAGCAAATGTCTCCTTTTTCGGCCTTCTCCCGGGCACCTTCTACATTATCCAAAATCCATTTGATTTTGGTGGCGGAAAAGTAAGCATCTATAATCAATCCTGTCTTATTATTAATCAATTCGGATAAACCTTTTTCCTTTAGCTGATTGCAATAGCCGGATGTCCTTCTGTCCTGCCATACTATAGCATTGTACAGTGGCTCTCCTGTATTCCTGTCCCAAAGGATGGTGGTCTCCCGTTGATTGGTAATCCCTATTCCTGCAATCTGGCTGGCTTTGGCACTGGCTTTGGCGAGGACTTCGGCGGCTACAGAGGCCTGAGAAGTCCATATCTCTTTGGGGTCATGTTCTACCCATCCTGCTTTGGGAAATTTCTGTTCAAAATCCTTTTGGGCAATGGCCACTATTTGGCCCCTTTTATCAAAGAGGATTGCTCTCGAACTGGTGGTGCCTTGATCCAAGGAAAGGATAAACTGGTTGTTGTTACTCATGGGCGGGTTAATTGATTAGATATTTATTTGCTAATTTATTAAAATCCTTTAATTCATTCCTTATCCATTCCTGATCTTTCCCCATCTCTTCCGCCATGAGCTCGGCTACCCTAGGGGCCATCTGTATGGCCACTTTTGCATCCAATATCAACATCCGGATCCTTCTGGACAGCACATCCTCAATTTTAATTGCCATTTCTTCCCGTACGGCCCAAATGACCTCTGACTCCATATAGGGATAGCTGGGGTGCAATTTATTGGAAAAAATTTGATGCTCTTCATTTATGGCTAAAATATTGGCCGCATCCTTTCCGTATATGCTTAGATGACCTTTTGGAAGAACTGAAGTAAATCCATGTATTTTTATATGGGCTGATTTGCTTTCAGCGGCTTTTGTTCCTGTCATTTTATAGAATGCTTCAACCGTGTCTTCCCCCATCTTTCTAAAAGTAGTCCACTTCCCGCCGGTCAAGGTAATTAAGTGGCTATCGGATATAATCACCTTGTGACTTCTGGAAATCTCCTTGGTCTTTGTACTTCCTTCTTTGGGAGCGGCCAAGGGTCTTAAACCGGCAAAGACAGCTAGCACATCTTTCCTGGTGGGCTTTTTTGTCAGGTAGTCGCCCGCAGTTTTCAGAACAAATTCTATCTCTTTTGACAAGGCTTCAGGTTCGAGTTTGGGCTTTTCCCTGATGGTATCTGTGGTGCCCACCACTATTTTACCATGCCATGGCACAGCAAAAAGAACCCGGCCATCTGAAGTTTTAGGGATCATCAAGGCATCTCCACCCCCTAAAAAAGATTTATCCAAAACTAAATGGATTCCTTGACTAGGCTGGATCATCTTTGGGGTACCGGGCTCGTCCATTCGCATGATTTTATCCGAAAAAACACCCGTCGCATTGACCACAGCTTTTGCCTTTATTTCAAAGGTCTTCTTTTCGATAACGTCCTGGATAATCAGACCATTGATATGCCCCCTCCCGTCTTTGGTGAGTTTATTTACCTTTGTATAGTTTAACAAACAGCCTCCCATTTCGTCGCAGGTCTGGGCGATATTCAAGGCAAGCCTGGCATCATCGAATTGGCCGTCATGGTAAACAACACCCCCTTTTAAACCTTGCTGGTTTATCATAGGGAGCCTGTTAATAGTGTCTTCTTTTGACAGAAACCTTGATTTCCCTATTCTAAGTTTTCCCGCCATCCAATCATAGATCTTCAGACCTATGGAATACTGTAAACGATCAAAAAAAGTATAAACAGGGATAATAAAGGGTTGCTCTTGTGCTAAATGTGGGGCATTTTGAAGTAATCTTCCCCTTTCTTTCAAGGCTTCAAATACTAGAAGGATGTCTCCTTGTGCCAAATACCTCACCCCTCCATGGATCAGTTTGGTGCTTCTGCTCGATGTGCCTTTGGCAAAATCAGCTTTTTCGAAAAGGGCTACTTTCAATCCTCTTGACAAAGCATCCAAAGCGACACCTAAACCGGATGAGCCCCCTCCAATTATGGCGAGGTCCCATATCATATTTTTTTTATTCAGCTGAAGCAGACTTTTTTTCCTGTTCATTTCTTTTCAATTTGGCTCCTAAAGTAATGCAAAAAGAAACAATTGGAAAAATAATGGTATCTATTTATTTCTTTTTATAACTTTTTTATTTTCATTTGTTGTCATAATGGCTTAAATAAATGAGTATCGCAGAAAGGCACAAGTTAATTTTGGATAAGCTACAGCTGGCGGGTTATGTTAGTGTGGCGGAATTGAGCAGGAAGATGAATGTGACCATGGTAACGGTACGGAAAGATCTCAAGATGTTGGAAGAAAAGGGTTTGCTTTTCAGGGCTCATGGCAGTGCCACACCTGTTTATCCCTATGTGAATGACCGTTCCGTCCATGAAAAGGAATTGGTGCATGTGGATGAAAAGCGGTCCATTGCCCGAAAGGCTGTGGAGCTTATTACAGAAAATGAGGCCATCATCATTGGCTCAGGTACTACGGTGGCCGCATTTGCCCAAGCCATTCCAAAGAAATTTAGGCTAACCGTGCTTACCGGTGCCATGAATGTAACCATGTCCATGATGGATTCGCCGGAGGTAGAAATAGTGCAATTGGGAGGCTTGGTAAGAAAAAGCAGTAGTTCAGTGGTAGGGCATTATGCGGAGGAAATGGTTCGAAATTTTGCTTGTAGCAAACTTTTTTTAAGTGTAGATGGCATTAGCCTGGATTACGGACTGACCACCTCAAATATGATGGAGGCGCACCTTAATGCCCGCATGATCCGCTCTGTTCAGCGAACCATCGTGTTGGTGGATTCCAGTAAATTTGGTAAAAAGGGATTCGGCAAAATCTGTGACCTAGAGGATATCGATCAGATCATCACGGACAAAGGCCTCTCCGACCATTACGTCCAAAAATTGGAGGAAAAAGGCATCGAGGTGATTGTGGTATGAAGAATTAAGTATCAAGTCCCCACGATCTTGCAATCGAACATCAAACAAGATAACTTGTGG
>JBBDSC010000122.1:0-35369 GCA_040905145.1 Anditalea sp. | reverse complement strand
GACTTATAAGCACCTAGGTCGCCGTTTTAGACTTACGGATGTGGCTGGTCATGTAGTAAAAGACATTCTAGTGTAGTAATTCTCCTTTAGCAATTGATCTCCTGCATTATCAGGCAAACCCTTTCGCTGCAATTATACCATCCTATATAGAACCCCTTGATTGGAGCCTTCAGGGCCTTTTTTCTCACAAATTGACTCAGGGAAAAGAATCTCAAAATAGGAATGGAGGCGGATGGAATATGCCCACACAAGAAATGATTGATAGCTATAGACCTGGTGATCAGCGATTAGAAGCCTCCATAGCCATTGCTGAAGGAACCGGGCCTGTGGGGGCAATGATTATTGAATCGGTGAAAAGCCCTGTAGATTATACCACCCCAGTCGGTAAACGGTCCTATGCCTTCATAAAAAAATATTTGAATCCCCATAGTGTTGAAAATAATACAGATGATAATTTTCCGGTCTACCGATACTCGGATGCACTGCTTCTTTTAGCCGAAGCTTTAAACGAGCAAGGTCAATCTACGGAAGCTTTAACCTATTTAAATCCGGTAAGAGTCAGGGCGGGATTAACCCCTTCAACTGAAACCGACCAGGCTTTATTACGCGAAATCATTGCCCATGAAAGGCGTGTAGAATTTGCTTTTGAGAACAAAAGATGGTTGGATTTGGTCAGGACGGACCAAGCGATAGAGGTGATGGACCAACATGGTGAATATCTAAAGGCATTATACCCAATTTTGAGGGATGTGAGTTATAATGTAACACCAAACCGGTTATTATTTCCAATACCCCAAAGAGAAATACTTATCGGTAGTCTGGAGCAGAATCCAGGGTATTGATCCAATTTAATCTAATGCTCATGACTCCTACAATTTTAATAAAAACGTTTGTCATTGCTCTAGTTTTGCAGGCATTGACCTCGGGAACATCAGAGGTTAAAGCCCAAAAGCCAAACATCATCTTTATTCTGGCGGATGACCTTGGCTGGGCTGATCTTCCTGTTTATGGCAACAGATTTAATGAATCGCCCAATTTGGATCAGTTGGCCTGTCAAGGTATGCGATTTACAAATGCCTATGCTGCTTGTCCGGTATGTTCACCCACCAGGGCCAGCATTCTGTCAGGGCAATATCCGGCAAGGGTAGGAGTGATTGATTTTATTCCAGGCCACTGGCGTCCTTATGAAGAAGTAACCGTTCCGACCAATCGCACCCAGTATCTGCCCGAAGAAATATTCACCATCGGAGAAGCCCTGAAGGATGCCGGATATGCGACAGGTTACTTTGGTAAATGGCATTTGGGAGGAAAACAGGAACATCATCCTCTTAACCGGGGATTTGATGAGGCCAATGTAGGCCAGGGCTATTATAATGCAAAATTTGATCCGTCTCGGGAACAATCTTCTGAAAAAATTCTCTCCGCACGATTGACAGATTTCAGTAAAGATTTTATTGAAGCGCATAAAGATGAACCTTTTTTCCTTTTTTTGTCCCACTATGATGTGCATGTTCAGTTAGATGCCGACAGGGATTTAATCGATAAATATTTAAAAAAGGAACGGAAAGACAATTATCCCGGAAATGCCATTTATGCAGCAATGATTGAGAATCTCGACAGAAGTGTTGGAAGTATTGTTGCAAAATTGAAAGAAACCGGATTGGCGGAAAATACCATCATTGTTTTCTATTCTGATAATGGCGGGCTAATCGGCCGTTACGATCGGATTCCTTTGTTGGCTGACAGCAAACTGGATGTATATAAAAACAGTCCGTTAAAGTATATTGCATCTTCCAATGCTCCCTTACGTGGTGAAAAGGGCACTGTTTACGAAGGAGGAATAAGGGAACCACTTATCGTGAAATGGCCGGGAAAAATAAAAGAAGGCAGTGTCAGCGATGCGATAGTCACCAGTGTCGATTTTTATCCAACATTGTTAGATCTTGCGGGTGCGGCAAATCCAACCGGACAGGTTTTAGACGGTAAATCGCTTGTCCCTGAATTGCTAGAAAATAAATACGACCCCGAAAGAGCCATTTTTTGGCATTATCCTGTCTATCATCATGATGTGCCGGCAGGTGCTTTGCGGAAAGGGGATTGGAAGCTGATTGAAAATCAGGTTTCAGGCAAATTTGAACTATACAATCTAAGGGCCGACATCAGTGAAGCCATGGATCTGTCCACCCTTTACCCTGAAAAAACAGAAGAGCTTACAAAACTCCTTAGAAACTGGCAGAAAGAGGTAAAAGCGGAATTTCCGGTACCCAATCCTGATTTCGATGCGAGCAGACGGGGAGAATGGGGAAAGCATCCGGATCGTTATATAAATTTGAACTAAAAAGGTTACGAAAACATGAAGCTCTATATTCTTATTTTACTGATAATTATAACAAATACCTATTGTTCATCACCGCAAGAAGTAGAGAATCAGGATTCTCAAAATGATAATAAAAATTTCCGCAATGTGGTGTTCATAATAGGGGATGATCATAGCACAGAAGTTTTAGGTGCCTATGGTAACAAGATTGTAAAAACGCCAAATCTCGACAAGATGGCCAGTCGTGGAATATTGTTTAAACACGCCTATGTGAATTCTCCCGTATGTTCACCTTCAAGGCAATCGATGATCACCGGAAAATATCCACATGCCACGGGTGTCTCATTGCTGACATCTCCTTTTCCAGAAGAACAAATCACAATTGCTGATCATTTAACTCCACTGGGATTTAAGACTGCAATTATTGGTAAAAATCATTTCAACAATAATTTTAATCATGGGTTTGAAATAAAAGTAGAAAAAAAGGATTACATAACGTACATCAATGAAAACCCTCCTCAGGCTCTACCTGATTCAGTTAAATCACGACCTCCATGGAAACCTTTTAAAGACCCAGCAGATATCTGGCTTAATGCGGAAGGCTTACCATCATTGTATCATGATGAAGATGATGTGGGAACTTTTTATGCCAAAAAAGCAATCGACTTTATCAATGAAAACAAGGAGGAACGTTTTTGCCTGTGGTTGGGTTTCGAGGAGCCTCATTCTCCCTTTAATTTTCCTGTTGAATTTGCAAATAAATACAATCCCGATGAAATGCCACTTCCCAAAGGCAGTCCCGAGGATGATCGCTGGTTGCCAGCTGTTTTTAAAGATTTAACGGATGAGCAAAGAAAAGGTATCACTGCCTCTTATTACTCATCAGTAGAATATCTGGACAAGAATGTAGGTTTAGTTTTAGATGCTTTGGATAAAGCTGGGCTAGCTGAAAGTACTTTAGTTATTTATGTAGGCGATCATGGTTATTTGCTCAATGACCATAAGCGCTTTGAGAAACATATGATGTGGGAAGAGGCAGTAAAGGCCCCTTTAATTATACAGGGGGGTAAAAAATATGGAGAAAATAGAACTGAGTCGGAAATGACAGAGTTCGTAGACCTTGTTCCTACTGCGGTTGAAGCTTTGGGAGTAAATTCGTTGAAAGGTATTCATGGTAAGAGCCTGGTTCCTTTATTGGCCCAGGAAACAGATAAACACAGAGATTATGTATTTTCTGAATTTTTAGTAGATAATAAAGCGATGATTCGCACTAAAGAATGGAAATATATATTTACAACCGGAAAAAATGATCTTGGGCAGGGATATGCCACAGGTAATCCACCCCCTGGTATAACCCATCGGCTGTATGATATGCTTAACGATCCTAAGGAAACACGTAATCTGTACAATGATCCTAAATATCAGGAAATCATAAGTCAATTACAGCAAAACATGTTGGATGTTTTTGAAAGCACCCATCCTTTAGCTGGAAAAGTTCCTGATGAATGGCCTATAGTACAAAAGTTTGTGGCATACTGTGAGCCTCCAGAAGGAGAAGTTAATAAGTGAAACTTTGACGGAACCGCGTATTAACCGATAAGCTAACCGATTTTGCTGTCGGTTTCATTGATCAGAATAAGGATAAGCCTTTATAATACAATCATGATAAAATTAAAACAAGTCGTAAAACTATTCTTTCTAGGAATTTGGTTCCTGATATTGTTTTTTCCGGCATATTCTCAGGATAAGACACGAAAACCAAACTTTTTGGTCATTTTTACAGATGACCAGACTTATAGAGCTATAGGTTATAACAATAGTCTGGTGCAAACTCCTAATCTTGATGGCTTGGCTAATCAGGGAATTGTTTTTAATATGGCCTTTACTTCTACTCCAATTTGTACGGCAAGCAGGGCAAGTATACTTACCGGATTATATCCTCAAACCAATGGTACAGTTGCATTAGATAAAAATTCATTTATCAAAAATATAGTAGAGGAAAAAAAGTATAAAACATTGGCACATTTTCTTAGTGATGCGGGCTATTCTACTTATTTCAGTGGAAAGTTTCATCTTGGCGATCCAAAAGATTATGGATTTCATTTCGGAAAAGAAAGTAACAACGATTACGATGATGAAAAAGCTTTCCGGGATGTATCGGATTTCATTAATGATTCCACATTTGGTAGGAATCCATTTCTAATATGGCTGGCTCCAAGACAACCTCATGTTCCCCTTAAGCCAGGTCAGAAGTGGCTTGGCCTATATTCAGAAACCGAAATACCGCTTGAAGAAAATTTTTTGGAGAAACCTCTTTTGGAAAGCTTTTATAATCAGGGTTTACCGGGAGAAAATTTTTATAGAGATTCCGATTATACCAATAATTATAAAAATTTGCCTGCAGGTCCTCCACGTTTACCAAAAGTCATAAAGGAATTTACGAAGGCATATTATGCAACTATTAGCCATCTCGATTTTCAGATTGGGAGTTTGGTGGAACAATTAAAGGAAAATGATCAGTTGGAAAATACGGTTATTATTTTTTTATCAGACAATGGATATTTTTTGGGCAATCATGGATTAGGGAACAAGTTGACTATGCATGAAGAATCAGTTCGGGTACCCATGTTTATTTATTGGGATAAACTCAAAAATCAGGTAGGCCGTACTAATGCGCTTGTATCAAGTATTGACATATTGCCTTCTATTCTCCATTTGGCAGGTTTAAATGTCCCGGAATACCTGCATGGCAATTCTATAAATCCTCTCCTTTCTGATCCTCAATCTCAAATACATGATTATGTCGTCAGTGAAAGTGTAGGAGTGGGAGGTGAAACAGGTATGGGCCATCGAAATGGTAAGAATGAAAGATTATAAATATATTTTATCAGATGTAAATGACGCGGCTCTCTTTAATTTGGAAAATGACCCCTTCGAACAATTTAATTTGATAGATGATGAAGAGCACTTTGAAGAGCTAGCTACCTCAAATTCTTTTTCTTATACTCAAATGAGGATAAGAAAATCGCTAAATGTTTAATCAGATCAAAATATTGGACGACCAGCTAATCCAAAAAATATATTTTTTATTTTGTCATTTGATTAATTTTTATTTATTATTAACTATTCTTTACAATAATCCCATAATAATCATTGTGAATAGCCATGCCTCTCAAATTGAACTGGAGGGCATAAATATCACGTAGCCTTAAGATTTAATTAAAATCACAGCCTATGGTATAAAAAAATAGAAAAAGGCCATAAGTGCGCCAAAATTTACGGCCAATTGTTAACAACAGGAAACATAGGACGTCCATCCCTTTTCCGGCCACAGTTCATAGAAAACAATTCCTATCAGCTTAAATAACCAATGTAAAGATATGAAAAAAACCATACTTAGGCATGTTATATACATGACCAGATTATTTACCATTGCTTTTATCATCCAATGCCTGACCATGGGTTTTATCTTGGCCCGGAATGGGAATGCGCAGGATAAAAGCATAGAGGAAATCACAGTTACGGGGACGGTAACTGACACCAATGGGGAGCCGATACCCGGGGTAACGGTGTCCGTACCGGGAACCACCATTGGGACAGCTACCGATCTGGACGGAAAATATACTTTATCCGTACCGGAAGAGTCAACTTTGGTGTTTTCCTTTATTGGTTTTATTAGGCAAAGTATTGCAGTTGGGGATCGAAGTGTGATTGATGTTACCTTAGCCGAAGATGTGGCTTCATTGGATGAAGTAGTGGTCATTGGCTATGGTACGCAGAAAAAAGCCAATCTGACTGGTTCCGTATCCTCCATAGGAGCTGATGAGATCGTCAAACGTCCGGGAACCAACGTAGCGAACCTGTTGCAGGGAAAAATTTCCGGTCTTCAGGTTTCATCTCATTCCGGAAAGCCGGGAACTGAGAATAATGCCTTGCGTATCCGTGGATTGGGTACTTTCAGTAGTGCAGGAAGTGAACCTCTGGTGCTGATCAATGGCATTGCAGGCGACATGACCAACCTGGACCCGAATGACGTCGAATCGGTTTCCGTATTGAAAGATGCAGCCTCAAGTGCTATTTATGGTGCCCGTGCGGCAAACGGTGTAATTCTTATTACTACAAAGAGAGGTACTGAAGGAGCACTAAGCATCGATATTCATAGTAACGTTCAGGTTCATACGCCAACCAGATTACCCAACCTATTGAGTAATTCTGCTGATTACATGATGTACTGGAATCAGGGCAGGGCCAGGAGCGGACAATCTCCCTACTTTAGTCAGGAAGAGATCGATGCATTCAGAAACAATCCAAACGATCCAATTAATTACCCTAATTTTGATTGGATTGACCATTCTTTCAGAACAGCCGTTGCCAACATGCAATCTGTTAGAATCGGGGGAGGAACTGAAAAAACTACTTTTGGTTTGTCTTTGGGCTATTTTGACCAACCGGGCCTTACCAGTCTTTATGAATTTAAAAAGTACAATGCCCGCCTTACTGTTGATACGAAGGTGAATGACTGGATTACTGTTGGTGGTGATATACAGCTTGTAAACAAAGATATACAGAGGAGTAACTGGGATAACGGTGATATAGACTATCAAATTCTTGCCATCTACGGTGCCGGACCAAATTACACACCTATGATGACCCTACCTGACGGAACTGCAGGATACGTAGCAAGGTACAGCTCAAACATAGGAGAATGGACGGTAAGAAATCCAGACGCACAAGATGCAAGTGGCATACAGACGGATATCAATTACAATATACTTCCACAGTTTTATGCTGAGATAAAACCCACGAAGCATTTGACCTGGTATACCAAAGGAGCTGTTTCTTATGATACCCGTGCTCTTAAAAACCATGAAACGCCAGTGGACAACTACTTTTTCAAAGATGGATCTTATGCACACAACAACTCGACTTGGCAGCTAGGGGTTCGGGAGACTTGGAGTACAAGGATGTGGACCACCTTTTATTCCACATTGAATTATCGTCGTCTTTTTAATGAAATCCACCATGTTAACCTATTGGCAGGATACAACCAAGAATACAATTTGGACCGACAGCTACGAGGAACAAGAGTTCATTTCCCCACCAATGAACTCAAAGAGCTTGATGCAGGAGCTCCACTAGATCAAACCACTGGTGGTAACTCCAGTGAATGGGCTATAAGGTCTTTTTTTGGCCGTGCCATGTACAACTACAATGAAAAGTATCTTGTTGAAGCCAATGCCCGCTTTGATGGAACATCCAGAATCTCCCCTGATAACCGTTGGGGATTCTTCCCTTCCGTATCAGCAGGCTGGAGGGTGTCTGAAGAACCGTTTTTACAACAGAGCGGTTGGATTGAAAATCTGAAAATAAGAGGTTCATGGGGACAATTAGGTAATCAAAACGTGGGATTATACCCTTTCCAGGAAGTCTTGACCACAACCTCTTATCCTTTCAACACAGCTCATCCAGGGGCATATATGAACAGAATGGTGGATCCATCGCTAAGATGGGAAACAACCACCATGGCAGACATTGGGTTTGATCTTACTTTGAGAGAAGGACTGATAAATGTTACCTTCGATTGGTTTGATAAAGTGACCGATGACATCCTTTACAATGTTCCAATACCTGCCAGTGTAGGATTATCAGCTCCGACAGTCAACTATGGAAAAATGAGGAACACAGGTATTGAATTAGAATTGGGATCAACGAAACAAATCGGGGATTTCAGGTATGATGTCAGTGTAAATTTCTCTACGTTTAGAAATGAGGTGCTCAGGATTTTATCTCCAGTGTATGGTAACTACACCATCCAGGAGGGATTACCCTTTAATTCTCACTTTATGGTAGAATGGATCGGAATTTTCCAAAATGAGACCGAAATTGGGGAGGGTCCCGAACACCAGTTTAACCCAAAACCGGGTGATTTGAAATTCAAAGATCAAAATGGCGATGGTGTTATTAATGCCGATGACCGCATTGTAATGGACGGTGCTTATCCGAGATTCCATTATGGAGGTACCATCAACCTTTCCTGGAGGAATTTTGATTTAAATGCGTTTTTTCAAGGGATTGAAGGTTATAAGCAGAGTACCCAAGGATTATCATGGGGTTTGGTACCTTATATTCAAGGGGCTCCACCTCCAGTGGATTTTGTCAATAATATGTGGACAGGTGAAGGATCGACTAATGAGCATCCGGCCATGTATGTTTCCGGATATGCTCCTGTAACAGGTACCCGAAATTCTTATTGGTTACTTGACGCATCTTATCTTCGGTTAAAAAATCTTGCCCTTGGATACAATATCCCTACTCATTTGAGCGAGAGAATCGGATTCAAGTTTGCCAGGATATATTGGTCAGGAGACAATCTGTTCACTATAACCGATTGGCCAGGATCCGATCCGGAAAGGGCAAATACCAACTGGTTCCAAGCTTACCCACAAATCACGAGTTACACTTTAGGAATTAAGGTAAAACTTTAATTAATCAACTATACCATGAAGTATATTAAAAACACCTATATAAAGAGTTCCATTTTTGGAGTTGTTGCACTGTTTGTTGTCTCATGTACAGATTTTCTTGAAAGGAATCCTACAACCGAAATCTCCAGCCCTACTTTCTGGAAAACCCAGAACGATGCTGACATGGCTTTGGCTGGTTGTTATGCCCGGCTTAACACCAATACATTTAATCATGAAGGGGTCTATTCCCTTGCCATAATGGCTGGAGATGCCAACGAAGGGGGACAAAGTTTGGGTGCCTCTTCTACAGGCACCTTTGCCATGGGGATTATGGAAGCAGTATCCGGAGGTATCCTTGCGAATATCTATAACGATTGTTATAGGGGTATTTCTACCTGTAACTATTTCCTGGACAATATCGACAGGGTAGACATGCCTGCAGAAACTATTGATAGATATAATGGGGAGGTCCTCTTTTTAAGGGCATTGTTCTATTTTAACCTTGCGGATTTTTATGGTGGGGTGCCGCTATATACCACACCGGTTTCCGCAGAAGAGGCAAAAGTAAAGCAAAGCCCAAGAGAAGAGGTTATTGCACAAGTGCTCGCTGATCTGGATGTTGCTATTGCTACACTTCCGGATACCGATTATAGTTCTAGTGGTCATGCTGTGAAAGGTTCCGCATTAGCATTGAAGAGCAGGGTATTGTTACACCAGTCGGATTGGGCCGGAGCAGCAGAAGCGGCTGGTCAGGTTATGTCAGATGGACAATTCAGCCTCTATCAAGAAGGATGGAAGAACTTGTTTTTAGCCGAGGGTCAGGACAATAATCCAGAAATCATGTTCTCTACCAAATACCTGAATCCCGACAATTCCAGTAATCAGGATATTAGAATTCTATGGCATGGCGTCTGGAATCCCCGTCAGGAATTAAAAGATGCATTTGAATGTACTGATGGTCTGCCAATTACCACCTCGCCTTTATATGATCCGGATAACTGGAAATTGAACCGGGACCCTCGTTTATCTCAAACTATAAGGGCATTCGAAGACCCCGCTGTTAAAGCTTCGGGAGAGGTTGTTCCATTCGCTTATAATGGTGTTTCACTTACCGGTTTGGCCCCTGCTAAAGGTGGGAATGTTGAAACCTTGCCAATCGATTATTCCACCAAAAGTGAACAAGATTGGGTTTTGATAAGGTATGCGGAAGTCTTATTGAATTTTGCTGAAGCTACAAATGAGCTGAATGGTCCTACTGCCACTGTTTACGATGCAGTCAATGCCGTTCGTACTAGATCAGGAGTCAATATGCCGCCTCTTCCTGCTGGATTATCAAAGGATGAAATGAGGACACGGATCTGGAATGAGAGAAGGGTTGAATTTGCATTTGAAGGAATGAGATACCGCGATATCAAACGGTGGAAATATGCTGAAACCTATATTCCTACTCTTGTTGAGCCCGGATCTAATATTCTCCGTGCGTTCGATCCGTCAAAACACTATCTATTCCCGTTTCCCCAATCCGAGATCGATATTAATCCAAATTTGATACAAAACCCGGGCTACTAATCATCAATTTTCAAATGAAATACCCCGTTGCTCGCAGCGGGGTATTCCCCTTCTTTCCCGAGCGGTTCGATGTTAGGATTCGACCGCAGAAATGCAGAGATGCTAGGACACCAAGGGCAGAATAAATTGAAGTCAGACTTTTCATGGCATCAATGCTAACAGTTAATAAGGTTTATTCAAACATAATCTTTAATCTTTTTGCTATGAAAAATTTTTGCTGTCTTTGTATCTTCTTGTTATTTTCCTTGAATATCCAGGGGCAACACCATCATGAAACGGCTCTGAAACAACCTGAATTTGCAGCGAATGTAGAAGCACAGCCTTTTCTTGCACAAGCCTTGAGGGTTGGTGAAGCGTTATCTGCAATAGGAAGCGCTTTGCCATCAGAAGCTATCAACCAGCTACAAGCCCTTAAACATCTGCCGTATGATCGGAAAACAGTAGAAAAGGTGCAGGAGATACTGGATCCCTATTGTCTGGCGGTAGTAGATATTAATCCAGAATCAAGGGTGAGCGTGACGCCAGGGTTGGCACAGCCAATTCTGGTACAGGACGGATGGACCACTTTTTTGGTCAAAGTTCAAAACCAAGCCCATATCACTGCTGCCTTGGTAGCTGAAAGTCCTCATTCACAACCTGTGTTGCACCGCTCAACCAGTTCTCCACGAATGAAAGAAGAAAATAAACTGACTCCAGGGCAACTTGATAATCGATTTTTGCAGCTTTCTATGTATCAGGAACGGCCGTTAAAACCAAACCTTTCAGGATTGGGATTAGAATATGCCGTGATACAACTTTATACACGGGAAAAAGGAAAAAGAGAGGTACAAATAGGTTTCAATGTAGGGCAGGGCACCCAAGATATCGGATTCAGGAATACCATTGACATACTTTTTGCCATCAAACCAGCAGTAAAAGTAATTTTTAACGTTAGGGACGAAGACAACTCCCCAACGATGGCTTCTTTTATTATTACCGATGGCATAGAAAGGTTTGGTCATAGCAAGGAAAGAATTACCCATCCCTGGCGTTATCCATGGCTTGATTGGGAAGAACCTGAAACAGGTAAATCTGTTGATACTGTGGCCTCAGTAAAAAAATTAAGAGGGATATATCCACTGCCGTCCAAAAGGTTAGCTGGGAGAGATAAGTTTCCGGATTTTTTCTTTCAGCCTCAGATCTACCGGGGTGATGGGGAATATATAACCTTACCTCCCGGAAATTTTCATGTGATTTTTGGCAGAGGTCCAGAATATCAGGTGCAACAACAGGAAATTATTGTTCCCGAAAATTCGGATTCCATTGTGGTCAGTTTCCGGCCTAAACGATGGATACATATGGCAGCACTTGGATGGTACAGTGCCGACCATCATATTCACGCCTCAGGATGTTCTCATTATGAAAGCCCGGAGGAGGGGGTGCTTCCGGAGCATATGTGGAGGCAAATTCAGGGCGAAGATCTGAATCTTGGCAGCAATCTGACTTGGGGACCAAGTTGGTATCACCAAAAGCAATATTTTACCGGGAAAGATCATCCTTTATCAGATCAACACAATATACTGCGATATGATATTGAGGTATCGGGTTTTCCCTCTTCCCATGCAGGACATCTTGCTTTATTAAATCTGAAGGAAGATGATTTTCCAAATACCACTAAAATCGAAGAATGGCCAAGTTGGACACTGCCTGTATTGCAATGGGCCAAAGAACAAGGAGGAGTAACAGGATATGCCCATGCAGGTTGGGGTCTTGCTCCAATGAATAGTGAGCATACCCCGTATACGCAGGAGGGTTATAGTACTGAACTCCCCAATTATATTACACCGAGGATGGATGGTATCGGAGCCAACGAGTATGTTGTTACCGTTACGCATGATGTTGTTGATTTTTATACTGAGTTGGATATTTCAGTAAAGGCAGCAGCCTTCTTGTCTGAAATTCAGGATGAAAAAGGAAAGTTTATTGCTTCCCGTGCACCTAACCAACAGCCTTACTGGAATATTGAACGGGCAAGAATAGATTCCTCTAGAAAAATACCTGTTGAATTAATTGTAAATGGATATCCAGTCGAAGAAAAAGAAATTACGGCTGATGGGAATTGGCAAAATCTTAAATTCAATTACAAAATTGAAAAGTCAAGCTGGTTAGCTATCCGGGTTTATGCCAGTGCGCACACTAATCCCATTTTTGTTATTGTTGATGGGAAACCGATCAGAGATAAAAAAAGTGCTATATGGTGCCGTGAGGCTGTGGATCAATGCTGGAAAATGAAACACGGAAGGATCAGGGGAAATGAGTTGGATGCAGCTCAAGAGGCTTACGACTATGCAAGAAAAGTATATGACAGAATAATTCTGAGCGCTGATGACCGGGAAAAGTAATTTATGGCATAGGTGGCAATCCCCATCCTTCCCGGTAACTGTGCCTGATGTATTCACCGGCAGCTGTCAAGGCATTTAGCTCATTATGTTTAGTGTCAAATGACGGTCGTCCATCCTTTAAATTAAAGCGGTCACTTTGAATCACCTTAAGGGTGTCATTTGGACTGATATTGGTAAACCGCATGTTCTTACCATCCCATTCAAGTGTCTTGTGCAGGCTTTGCAGTCTTACCGCCAGCACACCCAATAACACCATCTCATTAAAAGGTCCGGCATAGGCAAAGTTGGAACTGCATTCCACCCTGCTGGCAGGAGATTCTTTGCAGGCCCTGATCCAATCCTGTTCGTGAGGGCCATCCTTATATCCCTTGGCTTCGGGAATCCGTCTCAACTCCGGCTTAACTTCCGGCACTCTACCAGACAATAACCGTCTACCTACACCACCGGAGCCACAATAAAGGGTGTCTTTACTGCCCACGAAGATACAGCCCCCCAGTCCGTCGGCCATCAAATCCACTCCCTCAGGAAGTATATCCGGTCGGTAAGGCAATAACCCGCCATCATACCAATATACATCCACTGCGGGAAGGCCCAACTTGGGCAAAGCTTTTCGTTCTGGAAAATGAAACTTTACCTGTTCTGCCTGCGGGGCGCTTTCCGTATTGAAAGGGGATGAGTTTCCTTCAATCCTGGTCGGGTAACCCAATTTTAGAGCAGCATAAACCGGATCGAGTACATGGCATGCCATATCCCCAAATGCACCTGTACCAAAATCCCACCAGCCCCGCCAGTTCCAGGGAGTATAAATCCCATGGTAGGGTCGCATGGCTGCTGGACCTATGAATAAATCCCAGTTGAAGCTGCCAGGTATTTTCATACTTTCGGCTGGCCGTTCCAGGGCCTGTGGCCAAATAGGGCGGTTGGTCCAGGAATGGACCTCTTTTATTTCCCCGATTTCCCCGTTCCATATCCATTCACACACCTCCCGTACATCGATACCGGAATTTCCCTGATTGCCCATCTGGGTGGCTACGGGATATTTTTGTGCCAGTTTTGTCAAAAGCCTCGATTCATAGATGGAGTGGGTCAGCGGTTTTTGACAATACACATGTTTTTCCTGTGTAATGGCATTTGCTGCAATGGCCGCATGGGTATGGTCGGCAGTAGCCACCA
The DNA here is from genome assembly GCA_040905145.1 of Anditalea sp. Lineage (GTDB taxonomy): Bacteria > Bacteroidota > Bacteroidia > Cytophagales > Cyclobacteriaceae > DATGMS01. Next base: position 21,465 of record JBBDSC010000122.1, on the reverse strand, counting down.
TCACCGCATCGATGTCATTTCCCATTTCATCCATCATCACCCGCCAATCCCAATATTTTTTTGCTCTTGGAAAATCCTCAAAACAGCCTTTGGAAAACTCCCAATCCACATCACAGAGGGCAACAATATTTTCGTTTTTCATGGCATTGAGGTTTGGCCGGCCTTTGCCGCCCACACCTACACCTGCAATGTTCAATTTATCGCTTGGGGGAGTATGCCCCAGGCCGCTGATCACATGGCTGGGTACGATATAAAAACCTGCAGCACTTATTGCTGATTGTTTGATAAAGGTTCTTCTGCCAGTGGGGCTGTATTGGGATTTTTCCATGGGTTAATTGAGGAATTGCTTTTTTATTGGAATGTCAATTTTTGATGGTGAAAATGTGCTTAAGAAGTATTAGACTGATCTTGCCAAATTAATCTCAAAACAATATAGCCAGCCTTTTATGATCATCCAAGCTACTTTGATTTTTTAAAACAGAACTATTTTTCATATGTATATATGAAAAGAATAGGAATATTTTTAAACACTCACTAAAATGTTGTCAGAAGAACAAGGACTGGACTTTTGTGTATATTGTATCATATTCAGTCATATAATAGGCAGGAACGGGAATTACTCCCTATTGAAGGGTTAATCAGAGACATCAAAAAGGTTTAAAATGGAAGAAAATGAAGTTATATAAAATAATTTTAGGTACGTATTTATTGAGTTATATTTTTTTTGCAAGTAATGTATTGGGCCAAACAAAAAACAATAAGCCTACAGAAAAAAAACCAAATGTAATCCTGATAATTACTGATGACCAAGGTTATGGAGATTTGTCCTGCCACGGAAATTCCTTGATAAAGACGCCTAATATGGATCAATTATTTCAAGAAAGTACCAGACTTGCGGATTTTCATGTCAGTCCGACATGTTCACCTACTCGGGCTGCCTTGATGACTGGACATTACAGCAATCGTACGGGGGTCTGGCATACCATAGGTGGAAGGTCATTACTGAAAGAAGGGGAGGTTACCATGGCAGATGTATTTGCTGCTAACGGCTATGCGACTGGGATCTTTGGTAAATGGCATTTAGGGGATAATTATCCTTTTCGCCCACAGGATCGTGGTTTTCAAGAAGTGCTTGTTCATGGAGGGGGAGGAATAGGACAGGGACCTGATTACTGGGATAATAATTATTTTGATGATACCTATTTCCATAATGGAGAACCTGAAAAATTTACCGGTTACTGTACAGATGTGTGGTTCGATAATGCCATCAAATTCATCGATGAAAACCATCAGGAGGATGAACCATTCTTTTGCTACCTATCTACAAATGCGCCCCATAGTCCTTATTCTATTAGCAACGAATATGTTGAGCCATATAATAACAACGATTCTATTCCTGTGCCTGCTTTTAATGGGATGATCTCCAATATTGACGAAAACTTGGGTAAACTAATGAACTACCTAAAAAGAAACGGTTTAGAGGAAAATACCATATTGGTGTTTATGGCAGATAATGGTACCAGTGCAGGCGTGAATTTTAAAAATAGAGGAAGTGAAGTGGATAAGGGTTTCAATGCAGGTATGAGAGGCAAGAAAGGCAGCATGTATGAAGGTGGGCATAGGGTGCCTTTCTTTATCCGATGGCCTAAAGGTAATATTGCTGCTGGAAAGGACATCAACGATTTAACTGCCCATATTGATATTTTACCGACATTTATTGATATGCTGGATCTAGAAATGCCTTATGAAGTGGTTTTTGATGGTAGCAGTTTGAAATCTATTCTTCTGGGTCAAACCGATCATTTACCACTTCGTACACTGATAACCGATTCCCAACGATTGGAGCAACCGGTAAAGTGGAGGCAATCCTCTGTAATGCACGGATCATGGAGGCTTATCAATGGGGAAGAATTATACGATATCTCTTTAGACCCAGGCCAACAAAATAATATTGCTCCGGAAAACCCAAAAATGGTCAAGCAATTACAGGAAAGTTATGAGAACTGGTGGAAGGATATATCCCCTACATTTGAAAATGTGCCGGCCATTCAGCTTTGTCCTCCGCAGGAGCCAGTTACCTTATTGAGAACACATGATATGCATATGGATGATGACAAAAATTTGGTTCCATGGAATCAAAAACAGGTAAGGGAAGGTATGAAAAGCAATGGGTGGTTTGAAGTTAACGTACTTGAACAGGGTATTTATAAATTTACCCTGATGCGCTGGCCCCCGGAAGTTCATGCAGGCATGTTGGCATCAATTCGTGCCAAACCCTCCCTGCCGGGGACTACAGTAGGCAAAGTTGTTGCAGGGGCGGATTTGAAAATAAGACAAGCAGCTATTACTCTCGATGAAATAGAGCAAAATCAAACTGTGTCCTCTTCTGTCGGTGAAGGCATTGTCTTTGAGATGCCCATTGAAGTGGGGAAGCATAAACTAAGAGCCTGGTTTACTGATGATAAGGAGGAGAGTTTTGCAGCATATTATGTAATAGTGGAAAAAAATTGACCAAACAAAATCTATTATAAAATGACCCCTTTTCTTTATTTATTTCTTTATGTAACTTAATTTCCCAAAATATCTGTTTATCTCCTTTTTTATATATACCCCATGCCCATGAAACCCTCAGAAAAGACCACCCTTCCCTATGCGGAATTTGAAATATCCAGATTGATATTCGGTTGCTGGGCCATAGTGGGCGGATTCAATTGGGGGCCTCAGGATGAGCGCGACTCTCTGCAAGCCATCCGAGAGGCTTATGACCAAGGCATCAACTGTTTTGATACAGCGGAAGCTTATGGTAACGGGCATTCAGAAAATCTTTTGGCCAAAGCCCTCTCCGGCAAAAGAAAGGACATGATAATCGCCTCCAAAGTGGGACCGGCAGATTTTGCCCCTGCAAATGTCATCAAAGCCTGCGAAAGGAGCCTAAAAAACCTTCAATCTGATTATATTGACCTTTACCAACTGCATTGGCCCAACCCGGAAATTCCGTTGGAAGATACCCTTGGAGCTCTGCAGCGGCTTAGGGAAGAGGGAAAGATCCGGGCATATGGAGTTTCTAATTTCGGCAGCCAAAGCCTTGACATCTGCAAGACCTCCGGGTTTAACATCAGTAGCAATCAGATGGCCTACAACCTGCTTTTCCGAGCTATAGAATACAGCATTTTGCCCCAATGCGTAGCCGATAATGTACCTGTATTATGTTACTCTCCACTCATGCAGGGACTGTTGACAGGTAAATTTACTACCGAACAGGAAGTGCCGGATGAACGCGCCAGGACCCGCCATTTCACCAAGGAAAGGTCTCAGGCCAGGCATCGGGAGGAGGGCTGCGAAGCAGAAGCTTTTCAGGCTATTTCGGCTATCAAGGCATTTGCCGAAGAGGTCAATATCCCCATGGGCAGTTTAAGCTTAGCATGGCTATTGGCCCAACAAGGAGTAGGTGGAGTGATAGTGGGAGGGAGAAATGCTTTTCAAGTAAAAAAGAACATGGAGGCCCTTCAGGTGCAGCTCACCTCTGATATGATCCAGAGATTGAATGACATCACCGATGTCTTAAAAGAAAGACTTGGACCCAATGCCGATCTATGGCAAACGGAGAGTAGGGTTTTTTGATAAAGCTAAAAATCCATATCAATACACAACCTTCCCATCCCCTTAACTATAACCCTCAAATCTTCTTCTTATACTCAAAAGGTGTAATTGGAATTAATAGGATAAGATTGAGCAAGAAATTGTTATTTTTAATGCTTTAAGATATATTACAGGATGATAAAATAGTATAGAATTTTGCTAAAAAGCAACAGGAAAAGTGTCACTATATATTTCATCTTGGTGGGATGTCTTTTTATCAGTGGTTAAATTCAATAAAATGATCCAAAACAAAACGGTATACCTCGTTGCCAGTGGCGACTTAAGATTATCAGCCAATAAAAACTGTTGGAAAGCCCAGGAGGAAATGGAAAGTGTACTTGTTGGTGCCATCGTAAAGCAGGGCTGGCAGGTTATTCGGGCCCATGAATATGATGGCCACAAAGGACATGGGTTTATTGATTCGCAAAAGATGGGCATGGAAGTGTTCAGGAGTCTGGATCCCGAAAAACCTTTGATAGTGGCCGAAAGCGTGTGGCAATATAGCCATCATGTGCTGGCTGGATTGACTACCCATAAAGGGCCGGTTTTGACCGTGGCCAATTGGAGTGGGCAATGGCCCGGTTTGGTTGGCATGTTAAATCTAAATGGTTCTTTGACCAAGGCAGGTGTACAATACAGCTCCCTCTGGAGCAAGGATTTCCAGGATGATTTTTTTGTAGATAAATTGGAGGAGTGGCTAAGTACAGGAACCATAAGCCATGATCTCAGCCATGTCCGGAAATATTCCTCCGTGGATATTTCTGAGGAAGAGGAAAACAAGGGAAAAAATTTCGCAAAGGGTTTTCGTAGCAGCAAGGCGATAATGGGGGTGTTCGATGAAGGCTGCATGGGAATGTACAATGCCATCATACCCGACGAATTGCTTCATCCAACAGGTATTTTTAAGGAAAGGTTGAGCCAATCTACCCTATATGCCGCCATGCTGGAGGTGAGGGATGATGAAGCGGAAGAGGTATTGGAATGGATGCTAAGCAAAGGGATGAAATTTCTTTGGGGGGAAAATCCAGAAACCGAACTTACCAAAGAACAGACCCTTCAACAATGTAAGATGTATATAGCCGCCTTGAGGCTGGCTGACGAGTTTGGTTGCGACACGATAGGGATACAGTACCAACAAGGCTTAAAGGACCTCGTTCCTGCCAGTGATTTAGTGGAAGGACTTCTTAACAATACAGAAAGGCCTCGGGTTTATTCACAAGCAGGAAAAGAACTTTATCCCAGCCAAGCTCTGCCTCATTTTAATGAAGTGGATGAATGTGCGGGATTGGATTCCCTGCTGACTTATAAGCTATGGAAGGAATTGGGCATGGAGGGAGAGAATACCCTTCATGATATCCGTTGGGGTGAGCATTATGAAAGCAATGGCATCAATGATTTTGTATGGGTATTTCTGATTTCCGGTGCTGTGCCCCCTGCTCATTTAATTGACGGATATGCAGGGGCATCCAGCGTAAGACAAAATCCAATGTATTTCCGATTAGGTGGAGGCACTTTAAAAGGGATCAGTAAACCCGGATCTATTGTATGGAGTCGGGTCTATGTAAAGGATAATCTTCTTCATTGTGACCTTGGAACGGGAAAAGTAGTCTTGTTGCCGGAGGAAGAGACACAGAGAAGATGGAACCTCACTTCCCCGGAATGGCCCATTATGCATGGGGTGCTGAATGGGGTAAGCCGGGACCAGTTAATGGCCAAACATCAAGCTAACCACATCCAGGTGGTGTATGCCACAGATCCTGATCATGCGGAGAAGGCCTGTAGGATCAAAGCTGCGGCTTTTCAGGAGCTGGGGATCCATGTGGATTTTTGTGGTATAATTTAATGCTTATCTTTCTATAAGCCTAACCAGGTTTCCCGCAGATCACGCGGGTTTTGCAGATGAGGCCAATTATCCGTATGAATTTATGGAATCTACAGGAACCTGAAATACTGATTCTGAATAGAGGTAGAGATCTTAATAACCAAAAACCGACCGGACCACGATGAAAAACTTATTATTTGCCATTCTCTTTGTGATTGGGATAAAAACAGGGTGCTGGACCTATTGATCGGTGCAGAGGACGGGCATTTTTATTTTATGCAAAGATAAACTAGCCCAATTATCCTTTTTAAAAGTATTATCCATATCAAGTCGACCAAAACCTTCCAGGTTTTCTGGTGGAAATGGTTGTTAAAAACAAATAATAAATGAAACCTGGAAGGATTTAAACGAAGAAATCAAGTTGATAAACTATGAAAAATTTAATCCTCCCCATCCTTGGGGCCTTAGTGCTGGCCTCTTGTTCCAACAATGGAAATGAAAGCCAAACCGAATCAGAAATGGATCAGGAGAGCAACGGGATTACGGGAAAATATCATTTGCCCCCTTTGGCAAAGCCAGGTGAGGGGGCTTATCTCAAAGGCGAGTTAATTTATCCTTTGGAAAACAGGCCCACTCCTGAAACCCACGCTTCAACCATTGTGGAAACGCCATCTGGATTGGTCAGTGCTTTTTTTGCAGGGACCTATGAAAGGCACCCTGATGTAGGGATAAGGGTTTCACGCCTTGAGGACGGAAAGTGGACCTGGCCGGAAGAAGTGGCCAACGGAGTGGAAAATGACACCCTCCAATATCCCTCTTGGAACCCGGTGCTGTTCCTTCCCGAAGGAGGACCCCTTCAGCTTTATTATAAAGTGGGGCCAAGCCCCAGGGAATGGTGGGGAATGATGATTACTTCCGAAGATGATGGCAGGACTTGGTCTGAGCCCGTGAAGCTAGGAGAAGATGAAATGATAGGGCATTTATTGGGACCCGTAAAAAACAAACCGGTTCAATTGGAAGATGGAACCATTATCCACCCCTCAAGTACCGAGATAGAGGAAGAGGGGGAGGATAAATGGAGGGTTCATTTTGAAATTAGCAGGGACAAGGGCCAAACCTGGGAAGTAGTGGGCCCTATCAATGACGGGGAGACTTTTGATGCGATCCAGCCAAGCATTTTAACTTATCCGGATGGGAAATTACAGGTGTTGTGCAGGACCAGGGAGAATGTAATTGCTCAAAGCTGGTCAGAAGATGGGGGCCAAACATGGAGTGAGATGACGGCTACCGATCTGCCCAATCCCAATTCCGGCACCGATGCGGTAACCCTTAAAGACGGCAGGCAATTATTGATTTATAACCATAGCACAAAAGAGGGAGAGGAACCTAAGGGAAGGAATATTTTAAACCTTGCTTTGTCCACCGATGGGAAGGAGTGGACCCCTGTAATGACCTTGGAAAATGAGCCAATAGAGGATGGTTATGCTTATCCGGCCATCATTCAAACAGACGAAGGGCTGGTTCATATTACTTATACTTATAACAGGCGGTCAATAAAATATGCGGTCATAGATCCGGAAAAGATTTAAGATGGGAGACCGGAAACGGAGACGGCCGCCTGTCGGTAGGCAGGGAAGTCAAAAGTCAGAAGCCTTTGTCAGAGAGATGAATACTTCTGTCCCTTGAATATTGAGTGTTGAACATTGATTATTGTTTATTTAAATATTCAACATTCAATGCTCAATATTCATTATTTAAGGGAGAATGCCATCAACTATGAATATTCCGTAAATTATTCTGACTACCGATACCTTGTACTGAAACTAGAAAAAATGACAAAATATTTAAACTTACCTAAACCATTCAAGGGAATTATTCCGCCTATGGTAACCCCTTTGTTGGACAAAAGGACTTTGGATAAAAGAGGTCTTGATCGCTTGATCGAGCATCTGATTGAAGGAGGGGTTCACGGCTTGTTTATCCTTGGCACAACAGGAGAAGCTACCAGCCTTTCTTACTCATTGAGAAAAGAATTGATTAGACATACCTGTGAGAAGGTAGATGGAAGAATTCCCATAATGGTGGGGATAACGGATACTGCCCCTGAGGAGAGCTTGTCCCTGGCCACTATTGCGGCTGAATCTAAGGCATCTGCAGTAGTGGCCGCACCTCCTTATTATTTTGGGATGAGCCAGGCAGAGCTAAGGGATTATTATATTGTCCTGGCTGATAAATTGCCCCTGCCACTGTACCTGTACAATATGCCGTCTTATACCAAAATTAATATAGAGCCAACCACGGTAAAAGAACTTTCAGAACATCCCAGGATTATTGGATTAAAGGACAGTTCTGCCAATGCGGTGTATTTTAATTCGGTTCTTTATCTAATGAAAGCCGATAAATCTTTTACCCTACTGGTAGGGCCTGAGGAGATGATGGCTTCTGCCGTATTGATGGGCGGACATGGTGGGGTGAGCGGAGGTGCAAACATGTTCCCCAAGCTTTATGTGGAGCTTTATAATGCGGCTGTTGCCCGGGATTTTGACCAAATTATAATGCTCCAGGATAAAATCATGGAGATTTCCCAAAAAATTTATTGGGTTGGCCAAACAGGCTCCAGTTACTTGAAAGGACTTAAAGCAGCTTTATCGATTTTGGGGATCTGCAATGACTTTATGGCTTCTCCATTGAGCAGTTTTGAGAAGGAGGAAAAGGAAATTATAAAAGATAACCTTTCTCACCTTACATAAAACAATTCTCCATTCCCCAATAGCCTCCCACACTAGAGAAAAAGCGTGAGTAGAAAGGAGCGCTTTTATCTTTAAATTAACTGTTAAGGAAAACATGCAATTACCATTAGTAGATTTAGTTGTTTTTTTACTTTATATGTCGGCCATCATATTATTTGGGGCTTCTTTTTATTTTAAAAAAAGATCTGCGGCTGATTATATTTCTGGTGGGGGCAATTTACCCTCATGGGCTATCGGGATGTCCATATTTGCTACTTTTGTCAGCAGTATTAGCTTTTTGGCTTTACCTGGCAATGCCTACCTGAGCAATTGGAACGGATTTGTTTTCAGTTTGTCCATACCCTTTGCAGCTATCATGGCAGTAAAGTTTTTTGTACCCTTGTATAGGAGGATGAAAAGTCCCTCGGCATATTATTACCTGGAGGTACGGTTTGGGTCCTGGGCCAGGATATATGCCTCGATCTGTTATTTGTTGACGCAATTGGCCCGCATGGGCGCCATTATGTATTTGTTGGCCCTGCCCATGAATGCCTTGTTAGGCTGGAGTATCCCCCTGATCATTGTGGTTACCGGAATAAGCGTGATAGTTTATGCTACCTTGGGAGGCCTGGAAGCGGTGATCTGGACGGATGCTGTTCAAGGGATTATATTAATAGCAGGGGCAGTTGCGAGCGTCGTGGTTATTTTGTTTTCTATGCCAGAGGGTCCGGGGCAGGTGTTTTCCATAGCCGCGGAGGCGAATAAGTTCAGCTTGGGGAGTTTGGACTGGAGCCTTTCAGAATCTACCTTTTGGGTGATCTTGATTTATGGCTTGTTTATTAACCTTCAAAATTTCGGGATTGACCAAAACTACGTGCAGAGATATATAAGCGCAAAGACCGAGAAGGAAGCCATCAAATCCACCTGGTTGGGAAGTCTATTATATGTTCCCGTGTCTTTGCTGTTTTTCTTTATAGGAACCGCCTTATTTTCCTACTATCAGGCCATGCCTGAATTACTGCCGGAAAACCTGCAGGGCCTGGAAAATGCCGATAAGATATTTCCTCATTTTATTGTCACAGGTTTGCCCACGGGAATGACAGGCCTGCTCATTGCTTCTATATTTGCCGCGGGAATGAGTACCGTCTCTACAAGCATTAATAGTTCTGCGACAGTGATCCTTTCCGATCATTACCAAAAATATATCAATAAAAATGTGGACAATAAGGGATCAATGACGGTTTTGACCATCTCCTCCATCATCATGGGCTTTTTGAGTATTTTAGTAGCATTGGCCTTAAATGGTGTGGAAAGTGCCTTGGATGCCTGGTGGGCATTGGCTTCCATTTTTAGTGGAGGAATCCTGGGTCTTTTTTTGTTGGGATATATGTGTAAAAACATCAAAAAGATCTATGCCGTTATAGGTGTTATTCTGGGTGTTCTGGTAATAGGCTGGATGAGCTTATCCCCGGTCATATTTACAGATGGCTTATGGGGCAGCTTCAGGAGTCCCTTTCATGCCAACCTGACGATTGTCTTTGGCACCCTGGTTATTTTTTTTACGGGCTTTCTATTGTCCAGGATTTTTAATTATCAGGATAAAGGATGATTGTTAAATATGGGGGATGATAGGATAAAGCACAGATCTCTAAGTTTTAGACTGGGGCTTACGGTTTTAATCTGCGCAATGTTTATTAACTTTACAAATATCCTTGAAAAGGAAATGTTCAAAGTATGCGAATTGTTATGAAGTACCTTGAAAGAGGACAGCTGAAATATCAGATAAATAAACTATATAATCAAGGTCATGGATAGGATTGTTTTGGAAGTGAATAGCCGTTTGGCACAGGCCTGGAGAAAAAGTACTCCGAAGGTTAGGGCTAAATATGAGCGTAAAATCACAGAGATGTTGCGGGAGATGAAGGAAACCGAATTTGATAACCTTTTGAATAAAGCCGGAAAAATAGCAGAAAAAAACGGACTGACAGAAGATAAGTTAGATCAATTGCTTAATGAGGAAGACTGAGCTGTTTGTACTGGATACAAACACTTTGATCAGTGCATTCATTCTCCCAAATTCAATTGCCAGACAGGCTTTAAATTGAACCTAAACATATTATTTCAGATTGCAGGGATCCAAAGGATATTAAGGGCTAAGGACTTTCTTGAAAACTAAAACAAATGAAACCATCCTGGAAAGAAGAATTGAACTGGCTAAAATCCTTAATTCAAAAGACAGAATTGAAGGAAACTGTCAAGTGGGGGATTCCTGTGTTTACTTTTAATGGACAGAATGTCGTGGGCCTGGCTGGGTTCAAATCCCATTTCGCCCTTTGGTTTTATAATGGCATTTTCCTGAAAGACAAAAGCAATGTGCTGATCAATGCCCAAGAAGGAGTGACCAAGGCTTTACGTCAGTGGAGGTTTGCTTCACGGGAGGAAATGGATGAAAAGCTGATTCTGGCCTATATCCAGGAAGCCATAGCCAACGAGAAACAGCGCAAAAAGCTCCAGCCACAAAAAAAGGAAAATCTGCCGGCCCCACCCCAATTGGCGGAAGCATTTCGAGAGGATAATGATTTTAAAAACAGCTTCCTGGCACTCTCCCAGGCGAAACAAAATGAATACGCCGAGTATATCCACGGTGCCAAACAGGAAGCTACCACATGGTCGAGAGTGGAAAAGATAAAACCTCTGGTTGTACAGGGAAAAGGCCTGAATGATAAGTACAAAAAATAAAAGCTTAAGAAACCATCTTCTAGCCAAGGCAGAGGAAGAAATCTCCAGTCTCAAAAACTTGCCGTTTTTTGGGACTCTTCTAATTTTGGTTTTTGGGGAAAGCTTTCAATGGGGAGTTTAAATAATGATAGTTATGCAAAAGAAAAAAGGGTATGGATATTAAGATTGTGTCACTTTTTCATGTTAGCTTCTGTGGCTCCTCCATAGGATCATTGAATGCAGAAATCAAGGGGTATCCTCTCTCAACACAGGGCATGTCCTTCAGTAACTGTAATATCAATCCGGCCACTTGTAAATCTAAAAAGGGTAACCTTGATTAATTGGTGTAGGGAATGGGGAATGATACAAGATTGGACTGTAAAATTGATAAACGGCCGCAGTTAGTTTAAGCCCTCATAAATTTTTATATATTTAGATGGAGATATTTTTTTCAGGGATTTGAATTGCCTGTTGAAATTGGAAATATTATTAAAACCAGATTCAAAACAGACCTCCCCAATATTGTATTTATCTTCAATTAATAATTTGCATGCATAGCCAATTCTTACTTCATTCAAAAACCGGATAAAAGTCTTTTTTTGAATGCTCTTAAAATACCTGCTAAAAGCAGAAGGGTTCATATTTGCTAATTCGGCTACATCGCACAATGAAATGTCCTTTTTGAAATTATTCATGATAAATTCATGGATGCGAACCATTTTACTGTTGTTTATTTCTCTGAAAGTATTAATATAGCCTGTACTGGACAATATTTTGAAATCAGAACGTCCAGACAGGCACTTTAATACCTGGAGAAATTTCATGAGTTTGTCATAACCCCTTAAAGAGAACATGTCATTAATAGATTTAATGATTGGCTTGTTTGATTTGCCACTAAATTTTATCCCCCGTTTTGCCCTTTCGAACAGGTCATTGATATAAGCCATTTCAGGAATTTTAAAAAGCCCCCCCGCGAAGTCTTCTTGAAAGTGGATTACACATGCTTCAGCAATCAGATTTGTATTTTTTTCAAAATAGATTCTATCATTAAGCCATAAGTGTGGCAGGTTTTCGCCCAGTAATACAATTTCTCCGGGCTCAAATTTTTCAATACTGTCTCCAACGAAACGGGTACCGGTACTTTGCAGGATAATGACCAACTCCAGTTCAGGATGATAATGCCATACTTTAAGAAAATTTTTATAGGCATGATTTTCCAATACAAATGAGCTGCTCTGATCAATAAATTTGCTAAGTAGTTGTGCTTTCATGATTGAATGAGTTTTTCTATTACTTGGTCTAAAAATGCATTTTTATTTAACATTATAGCAAAAAACTGAATGATGTAGCTGGTTTTGCAAAAAAAGTATTACAACTGGTAAAATAAAAGGTAGAATATGTTTTGCTTTGTTTTTACCTTTATTTATTCCAAATCAAACCATTAGTGTTTTCACATTAAAAATTTTACCATGAGATACTTCTGTCAAATTTTTGCGAAGCTTTTCCTTCATCCCCAAACCAGGTTGAAAGGAATGTTCATATTCTGGAGCTGCTTAATGCTTTTCAATACGGCTTTTGCCCAGGATATAAATGTTTCGGGAAAGGTTATAACTGATGATGAACAGCCATTTGCCGGTGTAACCATTCAGGAAAAAGGCACAACCAACGGTACCGTAACTAATCTGGATGGAACTTATAGTTTGAATGTTTCTGATAATAACGCTACATTAATTTTTAGCTTTATTGGATATCAACCGCAAGAAGTTTCTTTGAATGGGCAGTCAGTCATTAATGTTCAGCTCCAAGCAGATATGCAACAATTGAATGAAGTGGTAGTTGTCGGGTATGGAACGGTTAAAAAGGCAGATCTGACAGGCGCAGTAGCCACTATATCTTCTGACGACATCACGCAGGTAAATGCAGTATCAAATTTGGCCCAAGCTTTACAAGGACAGGCAACAGGTGTTCAGGTGACCCAATCTTCGGGGCAGCCCGGGGACTTTATGCGAATCAAAATCAGAGGAACCAATTCATTGGGAGCAGGTAACGATCCATTGTATGTAGTAGATGGGCTTCCTTTAGATGGTCTTACGGCTCAACTGAATACAAATGATATAGCAAGTATAAATATTTTAAAAGATGCTTCAGCAACTGCTATATATGGTTCCAGAGGAGCTAATGGTGTTATCATGATCACTACTAAGACCGGCGAATCCGGCAAACCCCAAGTCACTTTTAATTCTTATTATGGAATTCAGAATCTAAGAAGAAAAATACCCTTAATCAATGCTTCGGAATTTGCCCAATTACAGAATGAGGTAGCCCAAAATGACGGGAACCCCCTTCCATGGACACAGGAACAAATCAATGCTTTTGGAGAAGGTACAGACTGGCAGGATTTAGTTTATGGATCAGCTCCGGTACAAGATCATGGTCTTTCTATTTCAGGGGGCAATGAATATACAAAATACTATAGTTCCTTTGGATATTTCAACCAACAGGGGATTGTCCGGAATTCCGGATTTGAACGTTTCTCTTTTAGGACAAACATTGACCATAAATTCTCCGAAAAGCTAAATTTAAATACCAGCTTTTCATTACAAAATTCCGACTACCTACAGGCTCAGTTCAAAGGGGCTGACGGAGGCGGAGGGATACCCTTTACCACCATGGTGATGCCCCCTACTCAAGGGGTTTATAATCCAGATGGTACATATACCCGATTTACCGGTGTCCCCTGGGGGGAGACCAATCCTGTCGGCCTTTCCGAAAATTGGGATAATTCCAATAATAATTTACGGTTACTCGGAAATGCAGTAGTTTCTTATCAAATTGTAGAAGGCCTGAGACTTAAATTAAGTGCTGGTATGGACAACGGTTACAACCGGTCTGATGTCTACTACCCTTCTAATATCAGCCTTGGACAACGTACAGATGCGAATGGTGATCCAATATATGGTGTGGGGTCAAAAAGCTATTCGAACAGCCTGACCTTTATTAATGAGAATACACTAGCCTATGTTCAATCCTTTAACCATCACAATATCAATGCAGTCGCCGGTGTATCTTACCAGACTTCTAAAAGCGAGGGTCTAAACAGTGGAAACGGAACAGGTTTTTTAAGCGACATTTACCAAAATCACAATTTAGGATCGGCAATTACTAAAGCATTACCTTCTACCTCTTATTCAGACAATAAATTGCTTTCCTACTTTGGAAGAGTGAATTATGATTATCTAAACAAATATTATATAACCCTTACAGGAAGATATGATGGATCCTCGAGATTTGGTGCAACCAATAAATTTGCTTTTTTCCCATCAGCAGCATTGGCATGGACGGTGTCGGAAGAAAACTTCCTTAAGAACAATAATACGGTTTCCTATTTGAAACTAAGGGCTAGTTATGGGACATCAGGTAACCAGGCAATCGGCAACTACCAGACTTTAGCCAATCTGAATAATGTAAATGTGACATTAGACAATCAGATTTATACTGGATTCGTTTTATCATCGCTTGAAAACCCAAATTTAAAATGGGAAACCACCTACCAGTTTGATGTCGGCTTTGATTTAGGGCTCTTTAATGAAAAGCTATTGGTTGAAGCCGACTTTTATAATAAGAGAACGTCTGATTTATTATTGAATGTTACACTCCCCGGTTCCGGAGGCTTTGGCTCTGTCTTGCAGAATGTCGGCGTGGTACGAAACAGAGGCTTGGAAGTAGGTTTATCAACACAAAATGACTTAGGGCCTATCCATTGGTCGTCATCCCTTAATATCTCCCATAATAGAACAAAAGTGCTTGATTTGGGTTATGATGCCTATGATAACCCTATCACCTATAAAGAAATAGGCACAGGAGGAAACTGGTTTCCAACCATAGTGGGTCAGTCAATGATGCAATTATATGGCTATACGGTCGAAGGGATTTATCAAACTGATGATGAGGCTATAGATAATGGTGAACCAAATAAAAAGGCCGGTGACTACAGGTTTAAAAATTGGGATGGCGAGGGTGTGGTAAATGATTCTGATGACAGAACTGTACTATCGAGCCTTGAACCAAAGTTTACATTCGGTTTTAACAATACTTTTTCGTATCAAAATTTTGATTTTTCACTACTTATTGTAGGCAGTTATGGAAACGATATTGTAAATGAATTTAAAAAATACAATTTGACCCAAAATGGTAGTTGGGTCCCCAGCAGGGAATTTTTTGAACAAAGGTGGCAAGGAGAAGGCACAAGTAATACTGTAGATAAACCTTCTTCAAACAGTGGAAGTTCAATACGGGATTATGCTAACAGCTTATGGTTGGATAACGGTTCCTACCTACGTGTAAGGGATATCACCTTAGGATATTCTTTCGAACCTATTTTCTTTAGAAGCGGGATAGCTTCACCTGTTCGTGTATATGCCAGTGCCCAAAACTACTTGACATTTACCAGATATGGTGGTTATGATCCTGAGGTATCTTGGGCTTCCGCCTCAATAAATGGATGGGACAGAGGCAATTATCCCTCATCAAAATCAATAACAATAGGATTTAGGGTTAATTTCTAGCTAACTATAATCCTTCAGTTAATTTATTTGCTTTATTCTATAAAACACTACTGCAATGAAAAGAAATATATTTATTCTCTTAAGTATAATAATAGTACTCGCCACCATGCAATCCTGTGAAGATATTTTGGAAGAACAGCCTAAAACAATTCTCAGTCCAGCTGAGTTTTTTAAAAACCCGGGAAGTTTTGAAAGCGTGATAGTAGGTATATATTCAGGAATACCTCTATTAGTCCCTGAAACCCATGAAATGCTAATAGACATATATGGCGCTCCATCCTCAGCTGCAGAACAGGCTTTACCCATATATAACAATGGGCCAACCCCCTTTTTTTATAATGCTAGAAGCGCTTGGAATAGCCCGTACGCTATTATAAAAAACGCCAATTTTATTTTAGCGCATCTACCCGATGCCCCTTTGGACGATACAGAAAAAAACCAGCTTATAGCGGAAGCAAAATTTTTGAGAGCATATGCTTTTTTCGATTTGGTACAATTATTTGGAGGAGTGCCAATGCCTGTACAGGTAGGTGATACGTATGAAAGTTTAAAGTTGCCCAGAACCTCTCAGGAAGATATATATGCATTTATCTTAGAAGATCTTAATTTTTCAGAAGCCAATCTTCCTGACAATGCCGTTCAAACTGGACGCGCTTATAAGATAGCCGCAACAGCTATGTTGGCTAGGGTATATGCCACCATGGCAGGCAATCCTCTTAATCAAACAGCTAATTACAGAAATGCTTTGGATAAAGCTTTAGAAGTGATTAATTCAGGAAGATTCAGTTTACAAGATGATTATGCTGAGGTGTTTCATAATATAGACTACACGAGTGAGTCTATTTGGGAGAAACAGTATGTAGCTGGCAGGGGAGGCAACCCATTGCATAACCTAACAAGTACTGCCGAAGGGTATAGACCAATTCTTGTACCTGCGGCATCATTTATCAATAGTTTCTCAGATGGAGACAGGCGCAGGGAATGGGGAATTAAAACAAATTATAAGGACCCTTCAGGTAATGTATTGCCTCCATTCTTTCATAAATTTGTAGACACTACCCTAATAGAAAGAAACATAGGACCTTCGGGATCAATCATTGCCTATTCTATACCAATTATTCGATTAGCTGAAATGTATCTTATCGCTGCAGAATCGGAAAATAAGTTAAATGGTCCTGCAAATGCTTTTCAATACATCAACATCGTGCGAGAAAGGGCTAGAATAAACAAAAATGATCCTACTCACGTACCAAACCTGTCCAACCTTTCCAGTGATCAATTCCATGAAGCAGTTATAAATGAATATAACTGGGAACTACATGTAGAAGGAAGAGGATGGCAAAATATGAAACGATTTGATACTTTTTTCAGAATCCAGGAAGCCAGAGGAAATTCATTAAGTATGCCTATAGGGGAATATAATCAAACTTGGCCCATTCCTATTGAAGAAATCACCAACAACAATATTCCGCAGAATCCTTTATATCAATAAGGTACTGAAGAATGGCCAAAAATCCTGTTAATTTAATCAGCGACCAAAGTAAAGATATTATGAAAAAATTTCTATTTTCCATTTTAATCTGCATGGGTATAAATATGCTGTTGGTTTCTTGTGAAAAGGGCGTATCCCAAACTCAGGTAAGTGACTCTGACTCTGCTGACATATTTTATCCGGCAGCTACAAAGTATGCAACAATTTTATATGTGACCCAAGTCATTGAAAGAAAAGGAACCATTAATCAGTTTGCTGATCATCTTGTATTAAATGGAACAGGCCAGCTTAACTGGCAAAAAAATATCCTAAAGAAGGGTGAGTATGAGATGGTATTAAATTATTCTGTCTTTGAAGATGTTGCTTCAGTAAAAGTGAGTAACAAGAAGGATACAATTTCTTCTCCAATAACTATTACAGAAGGAGTTTATTCGGAAAAAAATGAATGGTATAAAAATAACTTTGAGCGAAAGTTATTATCGGATAAGTTAAATCTTACTGAGGGTCTAAACTCTATAACCTTAGAAATTAATGCTCCAAATAAAGATTTTGAGACAGTTATCTATTCATTAGAATTAATTCCGATAGATAAAAAGCCTGCTTTTAGAGAACAGTTAGAGAAGGCAAAAAACGACCGTCCCTCAATGGATTGGTTTTCTTCAATGAAATATGGAGTAATGTTTCACTGGACTTCCCAGACTGCTCCTCGTACTGGAGCTCCCAAGTCTTATGAAGAAGCTGTTAAAGCGTTTGATGTAGCTTCATTTGTTGAAATGGTTGAAAAAACGGGAGCAGAATATGTGGTTTTTACGGGTAATCATGCAGATCCCCATTTTCCCGCACCAATAAAAGAATGGGAAAAAGTACATCCCGGTTGGACAACAGAGCGTGATTTAATTTCAGAAATTGCTGATGGCTTAAAGAACAAAAATATAAAATTGTTCCTCTACTTAGCCACCCACATTTATGCAAAATTTGATGAAGTGGATTCCAAAGAATTTGAAAGAATAAATACCATATTGATTTCAGAAATAGGGAATCATTATAAAGATAAGATTGCCGGCTATTGGTTTGACGGCTGGTATCAAAGTTATAAAGAGCATCCGGAGTATGATTTTGAAAAACTTTATAATATCAGCAAAGAAGGTAATCCGAACCGTTTGCTTGCCTTAAATTCATGGGTATATCCCATCGTTACACCGTGGCAGGATTATTGGGCGGGAGAAATTTACACCCCTGATTCTCCCCCAAATGATCGAATTATAAAATCGGGGCCTGGCAAAGGTTTACAGTACCAAGCTCTTGTGGTACTTGAAAACGATTGGGTTCATACTAAACAGGATACCCAGATACCTTCCCCACGACTTGATGCGAGGGAGCTGATTGACTTTTTATCTTCAAGCGATGGAAAAGGGCCACTAACGATCAATCTAGGAATATATCAGGATGGCACTATTGGAGAAGAAGCCATGGCATTCATGGAACTGATAAAGAAATCCCTCGCAAACCGCCAATAGCGGTTCCGGGTTCAAGCCGCCCTATAAACATCGACCACAGCGCTTTTCCAGTCTTTGGCCAGACCTAAGGGCGCTTTTTGAATGGAATACCTGAATCAATGAATGCGGCGAAATCAAATAAACTAAAAAATAATTGCTTTAAAATGTCCAAACACTTCCTTTTTCTGAACTTAATCTGGGTTCTGGTTTCCTTTACAGGGGCTGCCCAAAATAATAACCTGTACGTTTCCACATCGGGGAGTGATGACAATCCCGGGACAGTTAATGAGCCATTGGCTACGCTTCAGGCCGCCATTAAAAAAACCAGGGATATGCCGGTTAAACCTGAAATAATATTAGATAAAGGCACCTATTATCTGAATGAGACAGTGATTTTTAAGCCGGAAGATTCAGGTACAGCGCAAAATCCACTAACGATCAGAGCAAAAGAAGGAGAAAGGGTAATAGTCAGTGGGGGAAAACGGCTGGATTTAATATGGGAAGAATACCAAAATGGACGATTTAAGGCATCAACTTCCGGAGAAAGTTTTGACCAAATGTTTGTGAACGGTGAAAAGCAAATCAGGGCAAGATACCCCAACTATGACAAAAATGTGAGAATTTTTAATGGTTACGCAGAAGATGCTGTTTCATCGGACAGGGTTAAAAGTTGGGACGATGCTGCCGGAGGATATTTACATGCTATCCATAAGCACCGGTGGGGGGGCTTCCATTATATAATCACCGGAAAGGAGGGCGACAGCCTGATGATGGAGGGAGGCTGGCAAAATAACCGTCAAATGGGAATCCATGACGAATACCGGTTTGTAGAAAATATTTTTGAAGAACTAGATGCCCAGATGGAATGGTATCATGATGAAGCTTCAAAAACCCTCTATTATTATCCCCTAGGGAATATTAATCCCAATGGTGCCGAAATAGAAATAACCATTTTAGAAAACCTGTTTGAGTTTAGGGGAAGTGAAGAAAACCCGGTCCAATACATTGACATTGAAGGTTTGGAACTCGCTCATACACGCCATACCTTTATGAAAACCAATGAGCCTTTGTTGCGTAGTG
This sequence comes from Anditalea sp., assembly GCA_040905145.1. Classification (GTDB taxonomy): domain Bacteria; phylum Bacteroidota; class Bacteroidia; order Cytophagales; family Cyclobacteriaceae; genus DATGMS01. The sequence goes on along the minus strand of JBBDSC010000122.1, from coordinate 1,924 downwards.
ACTGGACTATTCACAGAGGAGGGGGGATTGTTTTTGACGGGGCAAAGAACTGCAGGGTGTCCGATTGTTTTTTTAATAGTCTGGGCGGCAATGGTATCTTTGTCAGTAATTACAATAGAGATATATCCATAACAGGCTGTGAAATGGCTTTTTTGGGTGCCTGTGCCGTGTCTTTTGTAGGTAATAAGGATGCTGTAAGATCACCAAGTTTTGAATATCATGAATATATTCCTTCTGCAGATATAGACCGTACTCCCGGACCAAAAACCAATGAATATCCCGCCCGGTGTAAAGTTGAAGATTGCCTGATCTACAACATCGGTACAATTGAAAAACAAGTGGCAGGTGTTCAGATATCAATGGCATCTGAAATATCCGTAAGTCACAACACCATTTATAATGTTCCCCGGGCCGGTATAAATATAGGGGACGGGACTTGGGGGGGACATATTATAGAATATAATGATGTTTTTAATACGGTATTAGAAACAGGGGACCATGGGGCTTTCAACTCCTGGGGCAGAGATCGATATTGGCATCCGGAACGTTCTGTCATGGATTCCTTAGTAGCCGATGAACCCTCTTTAATTAAACTTGATGCCTGGAAGACAACAATTATCAGGAATAACCGCTTCCATTGTGATCATGGCTGGGATATTGATCTGGATGATGGTTCAAGCAATTACGAAATATACAATAATGTTTGCCTGAGCGGGGGCATTAAATTAAGGGAGGGATTTTATCGGAAGGTATTTAATAATGTTTTATTTAATTCCACCTTCCACCCTCATGTCTGGTTTATGGATTCTCATGATAGTTTTACAAGGAATATTCTGGGGGCCCCTTACCAGCCCATCATGGTGAAGCAATGGGGAGACACGGTGGATTTTAACCTGCATCCGAATAAGTTCTCCTTAGAACAGGCCCAAGAACTTGAGATTGATGAAAATAGTGCTTTTGGTGCTCCCCAGTTTATAGATGTGAAAAACGGGGACTTTCGCATAACAGAAAACTCTCCGGCTCTTGCTTTAGGATTTGAAAATTTTTCTATGGAAGGATTTGGGGTAGTGAGTGACCGCTTGAAAAAAAAGGCGCTGTCACCTACAATCCCGGAATTGGTGGACTATTCAAATTTGGATGATAAGGATGCAATAATAGAATGGAAGGGCTTTTTATTAAAAAACCTGAAAGGTATTGCAGAGATGTCTGCTACCGGGATGCCGGATGAAAAAGGGGTATTGGTGGTTGGTTTTAAAAATAAAACAAAAGCCACTGAAGTTGGCCTGCAACCCAATGATGTTATTGTAGGGATTAACCTTTGGGACAGACCAGAGGATGAAAAAATCAACAGGGTTAATGATTTGGAACAGTTTTTTTACTACTATAACCAAATACCTTGGGTAAATGAACTGGCTTTTACAATTTTCAGAAATCAAAAAGAACAATATTTAAAAATCACCAGATAATTAAGTTCAGGAAATCAAACATTTAACCTATAATATAGTGTCGGTAAATGATTAATTTGTGAAGTATTGAAATATTATTGAATATCTATTAAAGAATACCAAAAACGAATTCTGTGGGGGGATTGCCTTTTGGGAATGACATGGAAGGTTAACAACGGCAATATATAAAGTACAAGTGCCGGAGAACATCAAAAACATGAAAGTAAATATTGCCAGGTAAACAGGGGTAGGCAGCCCAGGATTTGAGGAGTACCTGAAAAGACCAAAAGTTACATTATTTTGTTCAATCATTAAAAAAACCTTGTTTTTGGTACAAAACAGCATGGATATAGTGATTACAAAATTATCATATGAAAGTCCTTGCCAGGTTTGAGCCCTGGTGGATAGAAGAACTACCTGTATACTGTTTTGATCTCAAGGGGTTTTCATGTAGTGCTTTGCAATGGAAAGTTCACCAA
>JBBDSC010000121.1:0-6418 GCA_040905145.1 Anditalea sp. | reverse complement strand
CACGGGTTACAGTACGCTGGAAACGGGGAAGAAAAAGCTGACCTTTGAAGATGCTGTTAAAATCAGCGAGATTCTGGAAGTGCCCATGGAAAAGATTTTAAACCCGGCCTACGATCCTTTAAAAGAATCTGTGTCCGAAGAGGAACGTGCTGGGTATGGAAAGGTAAAAAAATCCTCGATGCAAATCTCGGTCACCCTGACAGGCGAATACATCCACCTCAAAAACCAGATCCGCCTATTGGAAAAAGTGAACGAAATCCTGGCTAACGATTCAGTTTAACCTGCAATTGTTGCCACATAACCGGATAAGTTATTGATTGGTAGGGGGTTTGGGTTGGCCTGGTCGGCCAACTGAAATTTACAAATCTTTGCTTAAGGGGCCTTAAAGCCCCTTTTGCGGAGTGCTGGCCTGCTTTCTTTTTATGCTTTTCGCGGTTGGTGTTGGCACATTGTTGCTACAATGTTTTTACGCTATGGTATCCGCATCATTGAAAGTCATTATCAATTCCGCTCGGATTAAAAAATCCGGAGCTGCCGCAGTTTATCTGCGCATCATCATCCACCGCCAATCAAAAAAAATCCCGCTGCATGTGGACTGGTTCCCGGAATATTGGGACGCAAAAAACCAGAGGTGCAAACCACGGTCCAAACCGGACCAGGCATGTGAGGATACCAACCTTATCATCCGGGATGCGCTGTCCAGGGCAAATGAGATTCTTATCGAATACAGACTCCGGAGGAAAAGCATATCCACGGCACTGCTCGTCAAGGAATTTATGAGCAACGTTAACAAGGATGATTTTTTGGTGTTTATGGAGCAAAAAATAAACGAGCGGGTGAAATACCGTGAGATCTCCCTCAGCACCAAAAAATCCCACATGGTCACCCTCAACCATCTCAAGTCCTGGAAAAAAAGTTTTTCATTCTCGGATATGCACGAGCGGACTGCCGAGGAGTTTGACAGGCACCTCCGGCAGAACACCGGAAGCCAGTCCACCAATGCGCGCTGGGGCCAGCACCGCAATTTCAAGACTTACCTTAACCAGGCCAAAAAAGAAAGGATCAGCTTTGTGCATCCCTATGATTTCTACTCTGCCAAAAGTGAGATGGGCAGGTTTCAGCCGCTGACGCAGGAACAGTTCAGGGCGTTTTATGAATATTACAACGGTCCGGAAATCACACCTACCCATCGTCAGGTATTGAGGGCGTTTCTTTTTTCCTGCTGTACGGGGATGCGGCACGGCGATGTGAGGCGGGTGAACCTGGAATGGATAGATGGGGATTTTTTTGATTTCATCCCAGACAAAACGAAGCGGTTTGGTACCCGGGTGAGGGTGCCGGCCACAAAGGAAGCGCTGGATTTTATAGCGGATGAGGTGGACGAGATAGGGAAATTTCCGCTGTTTTGCGGGATCAGCGAACAGAAGCAGAACAAATACATACAGGACATCGCCGATCTGCTCCAAATCCGGGTCGACATCTGCTTCCAGGTGGGGAGGGAAACTTTCGCCACTTTATATATGGAAAAGGACGGCAAGCTGGAAGTGCTGGCCAGCTTCCTTGGGCATACCAGTACCAAAATGTCGGAGAAGTATATCAAGATCCGGGATCAAAGAAAAAAAGAGGAATCGGTGCGGATATCTTCATTTTTCCGCTAGCTTATTGGGGTGAAAAATGTCAACGATCTAGACAAAGAACTGCGGGAAACAGCAGAAAGGATTAGGGAGAAAATAGTTTTCTTAGAAAACAAAAACCCTCTTCCGGAGGAACGCATTAAAAAGGGGCGTAACTATCTCCACCAAATAGAAAATGCCCTGGCCATGTTACGCTCAGGCCAACCTACAGCTGCCCGGATGTGGCTGAGGGACCTTCGGGAAGATGGTCTCAAAATAAAAACCGAATACGAGGAAGAAACGGATCCAAGGCTTCGGCCCCGTCTAGGGTTTTGATGCTTCTGAATTGTCCTCTTCAGGTTTATGAATGTCCTGACCTTGTGATTTCCAGAGGTTTCGGATGACCTGGGCGGCACGGTAGTGTCTTGCGTCATTGTAACTGAGATCCAGGCTAAATCTTTCATTGATCACTTCCAAATCTTCTTTGGTGAGTATTTTTGAATAATCTGACATGGTTTTAGCTGTTAAATCTGTTTGTATCAGGTACAAAATCATCAAAGAATATTTGCAATTGCTTGATAGTTTCTCTTATTTCCTTGAAATCATCTACATTTTCTTTGTCCAAAAGCTCATTGGTAATATGATCCATCAATACTTCCAACGTATCCTGAGGGTTCCACTGGGAGGAGGTGAGCATGGTAAGGATAGGTCGCAAATTTACGGTTGTTTTTTGTCGGGAATTATTAAGGTATATCTGCCAGGATGGATCCTGATACTGGCTTTCCTCAAACTTCTCCTTCCAAAATTTGAGGGCTTCTATAGAATCTTCACTTTCAAATTCGAAGGTCCCCCTTTTTTCTCCGGATTTTTTTATAAAGTGGATTACCTTTTCAATGTTTTTGATCAGGCCTTTGGTCCCCTTATTGTTTTCGATAAGGTCACATATTTTGAAATAAAAGGAAATGTTCTCTAATTTTTTTACTTTTGTCATGATCGTGATGCGATTAAAGGTTAAACTTTTGTTTGATCTTGGCCCGGTAGTTCCCGCTACCGGGTTTTTTTATATGGGAAGTGATAATTGATTGATGTTCTTACTTAGAATATCGTCAATATCTCTCTGAATTTTTGTTTTGTCTGATTTTAACTTTCTGGCCTCATCCTGATTTTCTCCAAGACGCCTGTCTATTTCCTTGATGTCAGAATTCAAGGATCGAAGAGTTGCAAAAGAATCTGTTATAGTTTGTGTACGTTGGATTTCATCCATACTCATTTTTAGCATCAAAAGTAAATGCATTACTAATCCCTTTTTGTATGATTCCCAAAGAACAGAATTAAAATTTTCCGATTTAGGATTTAATTCCCATAGCCAGTTTTGGAATGAACCCGGAGGTAAACATATCATTTCATATTTTTTACCATCAGAGCCAACTGCCTTTACAGATACACACAACTGGTTCAAATCTTCATTTCTTTTAATTGCTTGAAGTTGCCCAGACCAATTTAATCCAAGATTTTCCACACACGGGCGAAGAGCTATCGCCTCACCCGTGTGTACAATACCAGCCATTACGGGCGTTTTATCAAATTCAAAATTTTGCAAAACCCCAAGTTGTGTGTGTTCATTATTTGATATCATATTGTTATACTTTATCGTTAACATGTAGTAAATGTAAATACTTACAACAAATATAAACATGAAAAACAAATAAACAAATAATTTGTAAATAAATATTTACGATTGTTGTAAAGATTGTAAAAACAACTTACTTTTGAAGTATGGCACTAATTACTTTAGATGTACCAATTAAAAGCCATTTAAAAATTAAGCAGATTCAGCTAAAAAAAGAGATGGCCGGCCAAAAAATCAATTTAAAGGAGATTTATTATGAGGTAATTCAAATAGGCCTTGAATCCTTAGAAAAAGAAAACCCCGACCAGTAGGCCGGGGTTTTTTACTAATAAAAGGATCTAATTAAAAACCCGAAATCCACCAATAGGTCCAAAAGAAGCAATATACTTCCCATTTTTATAGTCGTAAATATCAATTACCGGATGCTTGTCGCTTTTATCCCGATTTCGATGTTTGACGTACATGGCGCAAAGAATAGTAAATGATTTCTTCCCATCTATGTTGTATTGATCCCAGACCGAAGGAGATACCCAGGCTTTTTCGAGAGAATAATCAAATTTTAAAAGGGTTTTTTCTACTAAGGTTTCAATAGCCGTTATTTTACCTTGATCCAGGGAAATAGTTTGTGCTATTATATTTCCGTAGAACATAATAAATGAAATAGCTAAAAAGAAAGGTAGTTTTTTCATAAAATTTAAATTAATCCTTCGGATATCGTTTAACAAAATTCCTCCCCAAGTACCCAAAAAACATGATGGCCGCTATGGCCCCCAGGGTTTTGAGCACTTCCAAAACATCATTCCAGCTTATCCTTTCGATCAGTTCCATGGCATTGGGAAAATGGCATGATGAAGATAAAAATAAATATCAACTAAAAAAATGATATCAGTGATTATCAACTCGGGTCTTTTTTTATCAACTCATCTCACTGATCCCTAAACTCCTACCGTAAAAACATTTTTTATTTTCATTTATTTACGTATTTTTATTTCAATCAACTAAGTCTTTTTATTAATCATTATTTTTAAACTACGTACTATGGATTTCTTAACTAAACATGAGATATCAAGCTCATTGGAACGCACCCGTAAATTATTGGATTCAGGAATTTTATGGGATCCGACCCTTCCCCCGCCTTTTTATCGACAATCTGTTTTTATAGAAGTGTTGATAAATTTAAAGGATTTGTTAGTTAAATCGCAAAAATTACTTAACCAAAGGGTGGATTTTACGGATGATGTTATTAAAGATGAGCAACTAAAAATCACAGATGTAACAGATCTTATTGCCAATTTCAGAGATGCCGCATGCCATAATGATTCATTTAGAAGAAAATTTGGGTCGTTTGTTTCATCATTTAATGAAAAAAGAGGCAAAGTCCCACTTGGGAATATTGGAAATGTTCGTATTGAAAATAAATTTCAGGACGAAATCGCTTTTAATATGGGAAAAAACATTCTATACCTAAAAAGGCATTTAGAGAGAGCGTTTTATGAAGTCGAAAAAAATTTCAAGCCTCATCTTTCTCCTTAATAAAATCATTTATCAGTAATGCCACATCATGAGCTTGAGTATCAGTCCATGATTGATCTACGGTAATAAATATTTTTTCAATTAGTTTGACCAATTTAACATCTTCAATTTTATACTTTGGTCGCATAGGTGTTGGATTCATATCTTGAATATAATTAAAATTAAATAATGTCAAAAATATTGACTAAAATTACTTCATATCACCTCATATACTTCTTCTCCAATCCCTCGATCTCGTCTCTAGTCTCCTGGAAGTCGTTGTAAACCAGGTAGGCTTTGATGTTTTTTGGCATGCGGTCCATTTTGTCTATCAGTACGTCCAGTTTGTGCTCCAGGCCTTTGGTGTCGAAATTGTTGACTTGACTTTTGGCAGCGGTGCCGGTGTTTTTTTCTTTACCGGTGTCGCCTCCCCTGTAAAATCCCCTGACTTTTTCCTGCCTGATGGCCTCGATGGCGGGCATCACGTCTGCCACATAGGGATGGCTGCGGATAAAGGAGGGCACCACGTACTCGTCCCGGTGCACATAGCCGGCATAGGGGCCGTACCGGTCGCCATATCCCATGCTGCCGCTGCCGGTATCGCCGCCCATATAGAATGAGGATTCTGGTGGCCTGGACTGGCGGGGCGACTTGGGTTCTTTGGTGCTGCTGGTCCAGTCGGGAACATCGGAATCACTCAGGGCCTGCTTGGCTTTTCCTATGGCCGCCAGTACGGTACCGCCCATGGCGGCAATGTACCCGGCAAAGACAAAGGGGGCGGCAGGTCCGGTATCCTTGGCGGCATCTGCCGCCAGCGGAACGATCTTGCCCAGCGCAGAGGCGGTGTTCATCAGTATCTGTGCGCCCACGAGTACTTTCTCAAAGGTGGATAGCTCACCGGACTTGGCCCCGATAAAATCAATCACACCGCCGATGGCCTGACTGAGGCCCTGGGCGATCATGGTCTTGGCCTCGGCCACTGCCCTGGCCGAATCCACTTCCCGGGCACTGTATTTCTTTTCGAGTTCGAGCAGGGCGGTTCTCCTGGCTTCTTCCAGGCCTATGGAACTCAACCCATACTTACGGGCCATATCGAGCAGCTCGTCGTAATGCTCGTTTACCCGGAGCCGGGCCAGCTCCTTTTCTTCCATGGTGGCCTCGGTGACCTGCTTTTCGGCAGCGGCCCTTTCCTTTACTTCCTGTTCGGTATATTTAGACTCAATATCAGCTATTTCATCATCCCGGAGTTTAATTAATTCCTTTAGCTTTTCGGTGTGTTGCTCCTCAGTTATAATTTTGTTTTCCTTGTGTGTTTTAAGCTCTGCTTCCAGGTCAGCGTACTTATACGTAACCTGGGCGATCTCCCGGTCCTGCTCTTCCATACCGCTGAGCTCGTACTGGCGGGTCAGGTCCCGGATCTTTTGCTGGTAGGCTTCCCATTGTTTGGCCAGCTGGTCCAGCTTGGCCTGGGCGGCTTTGGGGTCTCCCGGAACGCCTGTGGTTTGCGTGGTATCGGCTGTGGGCTCCACGGCTTCGGGTGTGTCGGGCTGGGTGCTGTCATCCATCTGCAGGCCCAGGCGCTCAATGAGTCTGATTTTTTCATCCTGCAGCGCATTGCCCTCGCTGTCCAGTTTGTTTACGGCATCCTGGGTGAGGCGGTAGT
>JBBDSC010000120.1:0-1091 GCA_040905145.1 Anditalea sp. | reverse complement strand
CCTCCGAAGCCCAGGCTTCCAGAAACAGCCGGTATTTGGATGGCATCGGCAAGATGGTTTCCTATGGTATCACTGGCAGCATGGTGGCCGCTGCGGCTTCCCCTGCGCTGGTAAGGGGATTGGTGGATGGGATTGGGGTCAAAGCGGTCCAAAGGATGGCGATGGAAACAGGCTTGCAGATGGGAACGAGTTTGATTTTTAATGGAAATTTAGAAGGAGTGGATTTAGCGGATATTGGATTTGCTGGCGTATTTGGGAAATATGCTTTCTTTAGTCAATCCATAGTTGATTATAGAACGGGTCCAGGTTTAAGCTCAACTTTTGGGTTTTTGGGAAATGAGAAGTCAGTTTTTGCTACATCAATTGATTTATTCACGGCTGGATTTAACACTGGACATAGTAGTCTAATGAATAAATCAAAAATTGATCAAAATGTAATTAATGTGATAAATGGCTTTAATGGAACTTTAAGGGTTTTAGTTGGAGAAACCATGTTATTATCAAAAGAGTAGGTCATGTTTACAAAGAAAACAATGCTAAAAATAATTTTAACTATATCGGTTCTTTATATAGTCCATAAAATGTATACCAATCATTATGAGTCTTTAGAAAAAAGATATACAATTGGTGAATTAGGAAATATTTATAAACCGTATGGTCAAGATTTTAATGTTAAAATTAAATTTAATTTTTATGATGAAAAAATCAATTTAAGTTATCCAATGGGAAATAATAAAATTAAAACTAAAAATTACCTTATCGAAGTTCCCATCAAGGATATCAAAAAAAGCAGAATCCTATGGGATTATCCCGTTCCAGATACGCTGAAGGCTCCATTCGAGGGCTGGAAGGAGATTCCGGAGTTTTTGAAGAAGAGCGAATAGGAATAAATTGGCTATTATGCCAGTTGTTTTTATGCCGGCTTGGGCTATCAAATCGCTTCTTTTTTATCATACAAGTAGGTTTGAAATCCAATAAACGTTTCTCGAATACTTGGAATATCTCCCAATTCCTTTTTGGCATCTCCGATTGCATGGTATTTCAAAATTAGCAAGTCACCCAATTTGGTGTCGTCCAATTCGTCAACGCCC
>JBBDSC010000119.1:16702-36139 GCA_040905145.1 Anditalea sp. | reverse complement strand
ATTTATTATAAGAAAACCAATGATTTGCTTCTGAGCGCTCCCATCCCCTGGTCTACCGGGTTGAGCAGTGTGACACAGAATATTGGTTCCGTTGAAAATAAGGGTGTAGAACTGGCCATAAATTCTGTTAATGTAAACACCAGTGACTTTGTCTGGTCTACCAATCTCAACTGGTCGGCTAACCGGAATAAAATTTTAAAATTGGGTGTCAATGATGATGACATCTTTCCGGGCCCCTGGTTCCTTGGGCAAACGAATATTCTCCGTGTAGGTGAATCCATCGGGTCCTTTTGGGGATACAAAAGATTGGGCACGTGGAATACGGATGAAGTAGATGAGGCTGCCCAATTTGACAGATTGCCAGGAGATATAAGATGGGCAGACCTTAATGACGATGGTGTCCTGGATGCACAGGATGAAACCATCATTGGCCGTGCTTATCCAATGTGGACCATGAACATCTCCAATACCTTTACTTATAAAAACTTTGATTTCACCTTTGATATCCGAATTGTAGAAGGCGTAAATATTGTAAATGCGACAAAGCATTCTGTAGAAGACCGCCAGGCCATCGCCAATAGTATGGCAACCGTATTGGATGCCTGGACACCGGACAACCAGGATACCCACATCGCCCAAATCAGGCACTACAATGCCGGATACGACACCCACATGGATGACTGGTGGATGGAGGATGGTTCCTTTATCCGTGGCCAGAATTTGATATTGGGATATTCTCTTCCTACAACTACACTTGCGAAGATAGGTTTGGAAAGAGCACGGTTTTATACAAGTGTCCAAAATTTGTTTGTAGTAAGCGAATATTCTGGTTATGATCCAGAGGCTACTACATTTGGTGGAAGCTTGACCCAGAATATTGAGTTCTTCCAATACCCAAAACCAAGAACTTTTAACCTCGGGGTAAATGTATCATTCTAAAAAACTCATAATGATGAAAAACATATTATTAGCACATAAAACTATTCTGTTGGTATTCCTGATTGGAGTCTTTACCTCTTGTGAAGGCTTTTTGGATGAAAATCCAACCGGATCACTTACCACAGAGTCTGACGTATCCAGTCCAGAGGTAGCCCGCGCATTTGTCAATGCTGCCTATGCCCGAATCACCGTTTTAAATAATGGTGGCGGAGGATGGGGAGGCAATAATGCTTCCCTGATGGAATTCATGACCGGGAAAGCGGACGGTAATTCCCAAACGGAAGCTTTTAAATTTAACGAGCTCACGTATGACGCGCGTGCTTTTTACATTGACAACTGGTGGAGCGGAATGTACCAGGGTATCTCGCGCTGTAATCTGGCTCTGGTAAAAATCAATGAATTCCCTTCTTTGACTGAGGAAAACAGAACCAATCTGTTAGCAGAAGTACGTACAATGCGGGCATTGTATTACTTTTATTTGGTAAGAATGTTCGGTGATGTTCCAAAAATTACTGAAAACCCTGAAAGTTTGGATGAAGTACAGGCACCACGTGCCCCTCTTAAAGAAATCTATGACGAGATTATCATTCCTGACTTGCTTGCAGCAGAACAATCTACCCTACCTTGGAATGAAAATAGCGGGAGAATATCCATGGGTGCCATAAAAGCCATACTGGCAGATGTTTACTTAACTTACGCAGGTTACCCTGTCCAAGGCGGAGACCAGTATTATGCTGAATCTGCCAACCGCTCCATGGAGGTATTAGAAATGGGAGGATTTACGCTTTTCCCTGAATACAGGGACATGATAAATCCTGCCAACCGCAATCAAGGAGAATTTATCTTGCAGGTACAACATGCCAAGACTATCCGTGAAAACGGTTTAACCCCGGTAACTTTACCCGCCTTTAGGGGCATAGCGGCTTATACGGATGAATATGGCGGATTGGTTCCCCGTAGAGAATTTGTAGAAAGTCATGAGCCTGGCGATAAGAGAGTAGAGGAGAAGCAATTTTATTATACCCACTACCAGGGCCATCCCAACGATTATCCAGCAGGTGATCCGCGTCGGGAATTCCTGGATCTTGGAGGATATTACATTTATAAGTACTTCGATAAGCAAGCCATTGATGACGACTCCCGCTCTGAGCTTAATTTTACCGTTTACCGCTTGGCTGACGTAATGCTGATGTATGCGGAAGCATCTAACCGGGCGGAAGGCGGACCCAATGCACTGGCCATGCAAAGCCTTAATGAAATTAGGGACAGGGCAGAACTCCCTCCGGTGACCACTACCGATCCGGATGAATTTGAAAGAGCAGTATGGGCAGAACGTTATTATGAGCTGGCTTATGAGAACAAAATGTGGTTTGATATGCTTCGAACCCGGAAAGTCCGCAATGATATCACCGGGCAATGGGATGATTTCGTTGGCCATACCAACGTCTTCGGAAAAACTTTCAGTGAAGCACAGCTGCTCCTACCTATTCCTCAAAGAGAAATAGACAACAATCGCAATCTGGTACAGAATCCTGGATTCTAGTACTATTTTGGAATGATCAATTACATAAAAGTCTTTTAAATAATCTTTTATAAAAACCCTGAAAAAGCTAAAACAGCTTAATTTCGGGGTTTTTTTTATTCCTTTTTATAGGATCAGAACTCCTGACTTGAGCTAAAAAAATTCAAAAATTATAGCTTGGGGTGCTGCCCCAAGTTGTGGTGTAGCAGGCTTTCAGCCTGACATAGAATTCAATAGCAGATGTGTTTTCCCGGAAATGACCTGGTCCTGAATTACAAAATTGCAACCTGACCTTTTACGGTAGGTCAGGAGTTCTGAATTTACCTTTTTATTTTAATATTTCGATTCTGATTTCTTTTACTTTTAACATTTTTATTTATATTTAAGTATCAAAAGCAAAATATTAAAAACTAAAGATATATTAATAAAGAATAATATAACATTTTTATATTATTATACCTTATAAAGGTACTATTTATATGATTAAGTAGATGGTATATTAAAATGAATGTTTTGGTAGTTAAAAAAATAATTTAACCTTTCATAAAAATAAAATTAACATGCCTATTGTAAAATGTCTTCATTATAAAACACTATTTTATCCAAAAGAGGATTTTCCTCTGATTTTTAAAACACTTTAGCAAAAAACCATTATGAAAATAAAATTACACCATTGCTGCCCAATGAAACGGATTTCATTGGTGGTAGCAATTCTGTTTTGCATGCTATCCGGAAGTTTGCTGGCCCAGGTAAAAACGGGGCTGAAAAGCGACTTAGGGAAAATTGAAAGAAACATGCCTGTCTTGGCATCCAACAAGGTATCGGATGATACAAATCTCATCAAGTTATTTGATGTTACCGTTTCGGGTACTGTCACCGATCAAAATGGTCAGTCCATACCTGGGGCTACGGTTTTAGTGCTTAATACAACAATCGGTACCGCTACAGACCTGGACGGTGAATACACTCTCACTGTTCCGGATGGAGCGTCTCTTATATTTTCTTTTATAGGATATGAAAGTCAAACCGTAGAAGATAGGTAACCAAACTACAATAGACATTACGCTTACAGAAAGTGCACAGGCGTTGGATGAAGTAATTGTAGTGGGCTATGGAACAGCAAAAAAATCCGAGCTTACAAATGCAGTTGTCCAAACCTCTGGGGATGAAGTGAAAAAGTCCTCCGCAGTTTCGCTTTCAAACGCACTTTCCGGAAGACTGGCAGGGCTTTATGTCAACCAAAGGAGTTCTATTCCTGGTTTTGACGATGCGCAGATTCTCGTTAGAGGGTTCAATACCACGCGGAACAATTCGGCATTAATTGTAATTGACGGTGTCGCCAATGCCGACCCGGATGGCCTTAATAGATTAGATCCCAATGATATTGAATCCATATCGGTGTTAAAAGATGCGTCAGCGGCAATTTACGGTGCGCAATCAGCAGGCGGGGTTATTCTTGTTACCACCAAACGTGGTCAAACAGGAAAACCAGTATTCAATTTTTCTACTTCCCAGTTATTCCAGTCACCAACTAGAAAAGTCCGCTCAGCCAATGTTTTTGATTATTTGAATGTCCTTAATAGAAACAGGGCATTGGACGGTGCCAGTCCAGACTTTCCCGATGAGTTGATAGCATCCTTTAGAAATGGGGAAAGAAGGCCTGAAGACTGGTGGGATGCCTTGGTAGATCCTCCTGCTAAACTAACAAGACATTCCCTCACCATGCGCGGTGGATCAGAAAGGGTAAGATATTTCACTTCCATAGGTACAGTATCGCAAGGGGGTATTCTTCGTGCCGATGACATAACTAAACTTAAACAATATAATGCTAGGGCAAACTTGGATGTGTCGGTAACAGATAATTTGGAGGTCGGTCTCGATCTATCACTAAGGCAGAAATTTACACAGACTCCCCAGGGAGGAAGTGGGGCGATAGGAGCTTTTGCCTCTACAAGTCCCCTTCAAGAAGCCTACATTGGTGGGGATTTCCGTTATCCGGGAGAAGGCTGGGCCCATTTAAATCCCGCTGCAAGACTTCGCAGCCCTGGATACAGGAGATTTACGAATGATGTTGCCAGCGGTACATTCCGATATAAGTACAACATGCCTTTTTTGGAAGGGTTGTCCTTAGAAGGTTTTGCCTCAATTATTAAAACTTTCAATTATAACAAAGCATTTGATTATATCTGGGAATACTATGAAAGAAATTCAGCTGGTGAAATTGTAAAAAAACCTTCACGTTCTGTTGAGGATATAGGATTAAGGGAAGATTTTTCTCAAAGTACCAGGATTACGCTGAATACCAAACTTGGTTATGAAACCATTTTAAACCAAGTTCACAAAATCAGTGCATTTGTGGCCTATGAGCAAATGGAATATGATGATAATTTTTTCTGGGCGCAACGATTGGGGTATGATTCCCCTCAAATAGATCAGCTTTTTGCGGGGAGTGAGAATCGAAGTAATTGGAATAATAATGGTGGCGCCAGTATATCTGCCCGACAAAATTACTTTGGACGGGTAAGTTATGATTTTAGCAACAAATATCTGTTTGGATTGAATTTCAGGTACGATGGATCCCCCATTTTCCCAAAAGAGACCCGTTGGGGATTTTTCCCGGGTGTCTCTGCCGGTTGGGTGGTCAGCAATGAATCCTTTATATCGGAAGATTTCTTTAGTAACTTTAAGCTAAGGGCCTCCTGGGGACAATTGGGTAATGATAGGGTAAGATCCATTTCAATACATAGGCCGTTTTGGCTATGGTCCTGGATGGGTGGTGGATGGAGCAGATGCCCGTGGTATTGCTGCTTTAACGACGCCCAACCCCAATATTACATGGGAAGTGTCAGAGACTACCGATATAGGACTGGAACTTGGATTTTTACAGGACCGATTAACTTTTGAGGCTGATATTTACAAGACCAGAACTACTAATATTTTAGGTAGAAGACAAGCCTCGATCCCCGGATATACAGGCCTTTTTCTTCCTGACGAAAACATTGGTGAAATGGAGAGCCAAGGTATTGAATTCCAGTTAGGCTACAGGCAAAGGTTTGGTGATCTGAATTTATTGGTAAGCGGAAATTATTCTTACAATGACAACAAGATCATATTTATTGATGAAGTTCCGCAAGCTGAACCTTATCAGAAGCAGGAAGGAAGACCTATAGGTTCTCAACTTGTGTACAAAGCCATCGGCATTTACAGAACGCAGGCAGATTTGGACAATCATATAAATTACCCCAATGCAACCGTGGGAAGCCTTATTTTTACCGATTTGAACAATGATGGGGAGATTGATGGAAATGACAGGTATATGTTTAATACAAATGCTTTTCCTAAATCTCAATTTGGGATGACCATTGGATTGGACTACAAAAGTTTTGATCTAACTATGCTGCTTCAAGGGCAAGATGGTGCAAAATTTCGATTGGATAATGGTTTTGATACCGGAGCAAATGGTAATGGACTTGCTTACGTAGCCAACAATAGTTTTGATCTAGACAACACCAATGCCAT
Source organism: Anditalea sp. (assembly GCA_040905145.1). GTDB lineage: Bacteria > Bacteroidota > Bacteroidia > Cytophagales > Cyclobacteriaceae > DATGMS01. Next base: position 30,159 of record JBBDSC010000119.1, on the reverse strand, counting down.
TCTTCCAAGAATTCGTCCAACAGGTGTAGCTGCACAGAATAATGATTTCTGGTATCGCAATGCCACTTGGTTACGCTTTAAATCGGTTGAGTTTGGCTATAATTTACCAGGCGAGGTAATGTCCCGAATGGGGATTACAGGACTGAGATTTTATATATCAGGTGAAAATCTGTTTATGATATACAATAACTTGGAAAAGTATGGAGCTGGAGATCCTGAGTTCCTAAGTGGAAAAGGAGGGACTTATCCGAATATGAGAACTTTAGGTTTAGGACTTAATCTAACTTTTTAAAAAAAAATTATGAAAAATAAAATATTTAAAAACAGTATAGTTAGAAAAGCCTATTTACTGTTTCTTTCAGGAATTATCTTCACCTCTTGTAGTGAAGATCTTCTCGATGTACAACCCTTGGACGCTATATCCGAAGACAACGTATTTACGGATCCGGTTTTCCTTCAAAATTATGTATATAATGTCTACCATGGAATGAGACCCCATTGGAGTCCTGGAACTGGCGGTTATATTGGATTGACGGATATCGCAGTGGCAGCTCCGGATACACATGATAGAGCCAATGGGTTGAGGCAATATCTAGAGGGTAACATTACACCCGATAACATTACCCAGCTGACAAACATATGGGCTGAAGAATACGACTATATTAGAAGGGCGAATATTTTCTTTGAAAAGGTTGAAGATTCACAAATTGACCCTCAAATACTAAACCGTATGAAAGGAGAAGTCCATTTTTTGCGGGGGTGGATGTATTTTGAACTTATCCGTACTTTTGGCGGAGTACCGTTAATCACCAAAAGTTTTAATTTAAATGACGAATCATTTGAGGTGTCCAGAAATAGCTATGAGGAATGTGCCCAGTTTGTACTGGATGAATGTGAGTTGGCCATTGGTCTTTTGGATGGGGCTTCAGCTCCTGCGGGTAAGATAAGTAAAGATGCGGCCATGGGCCTAAAAGCCAGAATGTTGTTGTATATGGCAAGCCCACTGAACAATCCTTCCGATGATGAGTCTAAATGGCAAGCTGCCGCTGATGCCACCAAAGCAGTCATTGATTTGGGGTACACCTTGCACCCCAATCATGAAGAGCTGTTTTTACAGCCTGTGAAGACCGATGAAACTATCTTTGGCCGTTCTTTTACCGCAGGTACAAGTATACCTGACTGGGGTTATAACTATGATTACTGGCCCAGTGGTTTTGATGCCAGGCAGCGGCTTATGCCCACACAGAATTTTATCAACATGTTTCAATTGGCCAATGGAGAATATCCTTATTTATCAGATGGCATAACCGTAAATCCCGCATCTGGATATAACGATCAAAACCCGAATGAGGACAGAGATCCAAGGTATTACAGTTATATCATATATCCTGGAGCAGGCCCTGTATCCATCATCGATGGATCTAAAAGTACCGAAAGGTTATATGAATATTGGGAAGATGCAAATCCCAATGCCAATAACCTGCCTCCTTATCAAAACCCCAATAAAGTGGATCCTTTCAACAATCAGGAACTTTTTGATTTTGGCAGAGATTCCAAAACCTATTGGGTAAAAGGCATGACCCCTTTTCATTGGAGGGTACAAACAGGGTATACGTTCAGGAAATTATTGGATTTTGGGGGTCCTCGTGCAAGTTATGACTATGATTACAGTCAATTGACAGTATTTATGAGGCTGGCAGAGTTTTATTTAAATTACGCAGAAATTCAAATTGCCTTGGGCAATGAGGAATTAGCCCGGGAATACATCAATTTAGTACGTCAAAGACCGTCTGTAAATATGCCTGATATTACCAGTTCCGGTGCGGATCTGGTACGTGACTATAGAAATGAAAGAGCCATTGAGTTGCACCTGGAGGATACCCGTTTCTGGGATCTAATGCGTTGGAAAGCTGCTCCAGGAAATGTTGATCTAGACCCAATTAGAGGCCTTAGTAGCGTGACCATGGATTGGACCGGAGTGCAGGAAGGTGATTTATTGGGCACTTTGAATTATAAATATGGAGAAATAGAGGAAGTTGATCCAAGGTTTGAGTGGCCAGGGGATTATTATTATCTGTTTCCGATCCCAAGGGAGGAAATTCAAAGAAGTAATAATAATATTGAACAAAACCCAGGGTATGGGGATTAAAAATTTGAGTGAATTAGTATAGGTAAGGACCACGGATTTATGTACCCAAAGGTATATAGGTCTGTGGTTATTTGGCTTAATAAATGGAATAGGCAAAATGATATTGATAGCGAAGAAAGAAGCTGCATTAAAAAAAATAACGGTTGCTGTAAAAAAATTTAGTCTTCTGGCCATTGTAACAGTATTCTATTTAAACTGTAGTAGCCCTGATAAAGGGGAAAACCAGGAACAAATATTTACTGAACTCCAATCAAAAAGGACGGGGATTCATTTTGCCAATAATCTGACAGAAAACGACTCCATCAATTATTTTAACTACATGTATATTTACATGGGTGGTGGGGTGGCTATCGGGGATCTTAACAATGATGGTTTGCCCGATGTTTATCTGACCGGCAATATGGTAGAAAACAAACTCTACCTGAACAAAGGAAACTTAACATTTGAAGATATTACACAAACTGCCGGTGTGGCGGGGGATGACAGATGGGTGACAGGGGTGACCATGGGGGATGCCAATCAGGATGGCTGGCTGGATATTTATGTCAGTGTTTCTGGAAAATGGACTACTACAAAAAATTTACTTTTTATCAATGATGCCAAGGAAGGGGAAATACCAACCTTCACAGAATCTGCCGAAAGCTATGGGGTTGCCGATGAAGGGAATAGTACCCAAGCCGTATTTTTTGATTATGATTTGGATGGAGATCAGGATTTATATGTGATTAACTACCCTATAGTGCCATCGCGCACCAACATTACAGAATATCTGAATTATCGTGATAATGCTCCTTACCACAGAAGTGATAGGCTCTACAGGAACGAAGGTGAAGAGATTTTTACTGATGTAACTCAAATATCCGGCCTGGCCAAGTACGGACTGTCATTAGGCGTTTCCGTGGGTGATTATAACCAAGACGGTTGGCCAGATGTGTACGTCTCCAATGACTTTAGTACGCCAGACTATTTTCTCATGAATAATCAGGATGGCACCTTTACCGATCAGAATTTAAACCTGACCAACCACACCTCCTTTTTTGGCATGGGTACTGATGTAGCTGATTTCAATAACGATGGCCTTCTGGATATATATCAAGTAGACATGATGCCGAAAAGCTATAGAAGGGCAAAGGAAAATATGGACAGTATGGATCCTGAAAGGTTCTATAATATGGTGAATAATGATATGCATCACCAATATTCCATAAATACTCTACAGCTGAATATGGGTAATGATAGTTTAGGACTCCCCCATTTTGGGGACATTGCCAAATTAGCCGGGGTATCATCCACCGACTGGAGCTGGGCTTCCCTGTTCGCGGATTTTGACAACGATGGCTTAAAAGACATCTATGTGACCAACGGTGTAAGGCGGGACATTAACAACAGTGATTATTTTAGAAGTGATGAGGTGCAGGATTTTGAGAACCGGAAAGCCTTAGACCTAACATTGGAAATACCTTCGGAGAAAATAGAAAACTATGCCTTTAAAAACAATGGTGATCTTTTATTTACTGACGTTTCCAAAGCTTGGGGCATTAACTATAACGGATTTTCGAATGGTGTGGCCTATGCCGATTTGGACAATGACGGGGATTTGGATTTGGTGGTGAACAACGTCGACGATAGAAGTATTATTTATGAAAACAAGACCAGTGATGCAAAAGCCAACAATTATCTAAGGATAAAGTTAGAGGGGCCTAAAGAGAATGCTTTTGGTCTTGGTTGTAAGGTGTGGTTGGAAGATAAGGAAGAAATCCAATTTCAGGAAATGACCATGACCAGAGGATTTCAATCTTCCGTTGAACCCATTGTACATTTTGGGTTGGGAAAAAAAGAAACGATTGCAAAAGTAAGGGTCTTATGGCCAGATGGTAAAGAAGAATTGCTGGATAATGTAAAAGCCAATCAGTTAATTTCCGTTAATTACAAGAATGCGACACCTGAAGGCGATTCGGAGACAAAACCAAAAAAATCTTATTTTGAGGATATCACTCAAAAAACACTTTTAGAACATAGCCATCGTGAAAATTCATTTGATGATTTCCGATATCAAGTGTTACTGCCACATAAAATTTCGCAATATGGGCCGGCATTGGCTGTAGCAGATATAGATAACGATGGATTGGATGATTTTTACATCGGAGGATCGAGTGGTTTCACTGGCAAGATGTTCAGGCAAAATCCAGATGGTACCTTTTCTGAGATTTCAACCGATGTTTGGGATATGGACAAAGACCAGGAAGATGTAAGCGCTTCGTTTTTTGACGCCAACGGGGACGGATTATTAGATCTCTATGTAGTTTGTGGAGGAAATGAATATAGAAAAGGTGAGGCCTACTATCAGGATAAATTCTACCTCAATAAAGGAAATGGCAATTTTGAAAAAATTGATTCAGCATTGCCAAAGGTAACAGCCAGCGGTTCCACCGTTATCGCAACCGATGTTGACAATGACGGTGATATAGATTTATTTGTTGGCGGAAGGGTTACGCCGAGAAATTACCCCTCTTCACCGAAAAGTTACCTTCTTAAGAATGAAAGCAGTTCTTCTATGATAAAATTCGTGGATGTTACCGAAGAGCTTGCCCCTGACCTATTGGATCTGGGCATGGTAACCCAAGCGAAATGGATTGATGTTGATGGAGACGCCTATCAGGATCTGATCATTATTGGTGAATGGATGGGAACCACTTATCTGAAAAATGAAAAGGGAACATTCGTAAATAAAAGCGAATCGGTCGGTCTTTCCGATACCCAAGGCTGGTGGTTTGGATTGGTAAGCGATGATTTTGATAAGGATGGTGACCAAGATTTTATCGTGGGAAATTTGGGAAAGAACTATAAGTACCAAGCTAAGGAAGATTCACCGTTTAGTCTTTATACCTATGACTATGACAATAACAATAAAAAAGATATTGTTTTGAGCTATTTGGATAAGGGTATCAAGGTTCCTGTTCGGGGCAGGGAATGCTCTTCCCAGCAGATTCCTGCCATTAAAACTAAGTTTAAAGACTATCATTCATTTGCGACAGCCAGTTTGGAGGAAATATATACTACGGAGCATTTAGAAAAGTCAACCCATTATCAGGTTAAAAACTTTGCCCATAGTTATATGGAAAACCTTGACAATGGTCAGTTTAAATTAACCCCCCTGGATAACTTTGCACAAATAGCGTCCATTAATACCATGGTAACATTGGATGTAAACCAAGACGGCCATTTAGATGTGGTCTATGCAGGAAACCTATATGGTTCGGAAGTGGAAACTCCAAGGAGCGATGCCAGTTATGGTGGCCTGCTCATGGGTGATGGTAAAGGGGGGTTCATAAGTCAAATGCCCTATGAAAGTGGACTAATGATAAAAGGGGAGGTCAAGTCAGCACAGAAAATGAATTTGGCAGGAGGCCACGAGGGAATTCTCTTTGCCAAGAACAAGGATTATCTACAACTGATAAAAATTTTAAAATGATTCCATCTTTGGCGTGCTATACATTAAATGGGTGGCTAAGAATCACTTATTTTTTCTTATGAATTAGGTAGCGTAAAATTTACAAATGGCCAACTCTTTTTCCATGAAAACAGTAATTTTCCTTTTGTTGCTTTTAGGCCTTATAGCCTGTAAAAAAGCAAATAAAGGGGAAACGGGATTTAAGTATACCAATGCCTTGATCGATGAGACCAGTCCTTATCTTTTGCAGCACGCACACAATCCAGTGGATTGGAGAGCATGGGGCAAAGGAGCGTTGAAGGAAGCCGAAAGTGAAAACAAATTGGTATTGGTGAGCATTGGCTATTCTTCTTGCCATTGGTGCCATGTTATGGAAGAGGAAACTTTCGAAGACGTGGAAATCGCCAAGATCATGAACGAAAACTTCATCAATATAAAAGTTGATAGAGAAGAACGTCCAGATGTGGATCATGTATACATGACCGCACTGCAGTTGATAAAAGGCAGCGGGGGCTGGCCCCTTAACGTCATAACATTGCCCAACGGCAAGCCCTTATATGGGGGCACCTACCATACCAAGGAACAATGGGCCCAGGTTTTGACTGAGGTGAGCAATCTCTACAAGAAAGACCCTAAAAAAGCCAATGAATATGCCGATATGGTCGCTGAAGGAATACAGGACGCGAACCGAATAGTTCCTATTGCCGATTTTGAGGGCCTTACCCAGCAGGCCTTGGAAAAAAGTGTTGCAGATTGGAAACCCTTATGGGATATGGAATGGGGGGGCGATCAGGGAGTACAAAAATTTATGCTGCCCAGCAATCTCGATTTTTTATTGGATTATGGAGTTTTGTCAGGCGATGAAGCAGTAAAGGCACATGTAAAGAACAGCTTGGATAAGATTGCTTTGGGTGGGGTATATGACCATATGGGGGGCGGTTTTTTCCGATATAGCACAGATAGTTACTGGAAGGTGCCACACTTCGAGAAAATGTTGTACGACAATGCACAATTGATAAGCCTTTATTCAAAGGCTTATAAAGTGTTTGAAGAACCTCTGTACAAAGATGTTGTATTTGAAACCATTGCTTTTTTGGAAAAGGAAATGAAAAATTCGGAAGGAGGTTATTATGCGGCCATTGATGCCGATAGTGAAGGGGAGGAAGGTAAATATTATGTCTGGGGCCAAGAAGAGTTGAAATCTATCCTAGGGTCTGATTATAGGCTATTTGCGTCCTATTTCAATATTGACCCCAACAGTGTCTTGGAGAACGGAAACCATGTTTTGTTCAGAACTACCGCAGATGATGGGTTTTTGAATCAAGACAAGGAGCTAATCTCGACAATTATCCGAACCGACGACGGCGTTCTACCCTCTCCGAATGCTGTCATGGCAGACAATCTTTTTCAGCTCGGGCATATTTTTTATGATACGGAATTGTTGAAAAAATCGAAGACCATGGTATCTTCCATGCTCCCTATAATGTCGCCGAACCCACAAAGCTATGGGAAGTGGAGCACCTTGTTAATGTATATGGCCCATACCTATTATGAAATTGCGGTTGTTGGCGAAAATGCGAGAACATTGGTTCAAGAGCTGCACAAAGAGCACCTGCCCAATACACTTATTGTTGGAAGTACAAAAGAAAGCGACCTTCCCTTGTTCGAGGGAAGATATGTGGCGAGGGGATCTTATATTTACGTTTGCCAAGACAACTCCTGCAAGCTTCCGGTCACATCATCCGAACAAGTCATAAAGCAGTTGAAGGATGAAAATAAAAACTAATTAATATGAAGATATTTACTTTTTTAAGTGCTGTGTTGGTGATTGCTACTTCCTTTAAGGAAATCAATAATCAGAAAGAAATCGATCAGATTACCAAAAAGCACTTGTAGAGTTTATGAGAGATGGGCCAAAATCGGTTCAGTAAATAGGGCATTGGTTGAAATTTGCGCAAGATGTATCGAGAAGAGACAACCATACGCTCGATCAAGATGTAAAGATGTATTTCTACAACCAAGTGGTTGCAATGGACGCTTTTATTGCCTCATGGGATTCAAATATGTTCTATGATTTCGCCAGGCCATATGCTTTGGTACATCATTATTATCAAGTTCAGATTATAAAGGGTTGGGGCGGTGAAGGTAAGGGAATGATGGAAATGAGTGGAAATCAATGGCGTCCCTATTCACCCGAAACATTTTATGCCCGGCTTTTCCCAGTTATGTCTCTGGCCACAGTACCATCAGCGGGGCTTGTGGGGAAGCCTTGAAGTTATGGACGGGAAGTGATGAATTTGGAGAAAAAGTGACATGGGTGGCAGGATCAATGACCGAACCACATAATTTGGGAGATACCGTGGTTCTTGAATTTCCAACATTCACAGAAACTGCGGAAATGGCAGGAATATCTCGAGTAATGGGTGGATATCACATTCAAGCGGATAATGTGGCAGGATTGGAATTGGGAAGAAATGTAGCCAAAGAGGTTTGGCAATTTTATAAGAAACACGTGGGGGAAGAATAGTTGCAGCTGGGACAAAATCTCTGCTTCCATCCCTAATTAAAGTGGTTAAAATATAAAATTATACAAAGGAATATTGGTATAACCATCGAAATAACTAATTTTATATTGTTTGTCGTTATTTTTATTATTTTTTTTAGGTCCTATATAAGTAAATAATCTAAACAATTGATGATTTGCCAAATTATTTGTATAATTAGGTCAAAAAATTCTTATACTTACTCCCAAACCCACAATAAATATGAAATTTAAACCCTTACAATTAAAAATCACGTTCAAATATGCCTTGTTTGGCGTTTTAATACAATGCTGGATGGGCAGTGCGTTACTGGCAAATGAGCTCCCAGCATTTGCCGTCTCTGGTACAATAACCTCCGAGGAAGATGGAGGAACTTTGCCCGGGGTCACTGTGGTAGTTAAAGGTACCGGCACAGGTACAGTCACGGATGTTGATGGTAAGTATAGTATTGAGGTGCCCAATGAAGATGACATTCTCATATTTTCGTCTATTGGATATACCACACAGGAACTGTCGGTGAACGGAAGATCTGTCATTGATGTAGCATTGGCTGAAGATATGCAGAACTTGGACGAAGTGGTGGTTATAGGTTACGGTACACAAAAAAGCAAGGATGTAACCGGTGCAGTAAGTTCTATCTCGGAAAAGGATTTTGCGGATATGCCTATCCAAGGGATAGACGAAGCACTGGCCGGACGTATTCCCGGTTTAGATGTTGTATCCTCGGGAACACAACCCGGCTTTAACAGCCAAATCCGCTTACGTGGAAACCGTTCTTTCACCGCTTCCAATGATCCGCTCATCATTATGAATGGTGTACCTTTCTACGGCTCCATCAATGACATCAATCCCTATGATATCCGATCAATAGATGTACTAAAGGATGCCTCCTCTACAGCCATCTACGGTTCTAGGGGTGCCAATGGCGTTATCATTATCACCACTAAAAGCGGTGATGTCGGTCCCCCAAAATTTGTTCTGGAAAGTTACGCCGGACCGAAAATAGCCTATGGAAGATTACCTTACATGAACGGGGAGCAATATGCAGAGCGGGGAAGGGAAGCCCTTCGTCAGGCTGGAAACTATACCGATCCCAACACCAACATTGAATTGGATGAAATGTTTTTTGACCCGACTGAATTTGCGAATATACAAGCGGGAAATTCCTTTGATTATCCAGAAGCACTTTTGCAAAACGGTTTTCAACAGAAACACCAGATGACTATTATGGCGGCTCCGAGGCAGTCACCTACAACATTTCCGGAAATGTTTTAAACGAAGAGGGTCTTTTTCCTGGCCGTTCTTTCAACCGTTACAGTATGAGTTCCAAGTTCAACTTTACCCTTTCTTCCAAAGTGACTGCTGGAACTTCCATTCTATTCAGCCACAATGTTATGAAGGCCAAAACGGATGATGCCAGGTTGGATGCTGCCGTTCGCACATCCCCGTTAGGTTCACCCTATAATGAGGACGGTTCACCCCGATACCTGCCGACGGGAGATGGTTTTAGCCCTCACCCTCTGGCCGATTATGAATGGGATTCCTTCCGCTGGGACAATAAACGCTGGGCAGCCTACATCACTACATTTGTGGATGTGAAGATCCTCCCCGAAATGAATTATCGTGTAAATCTTGGTACCGATATAAAACTTCATAACGTAAAATCTTCACAAGGAGAGTTTTCCTACGATCGTAGAGGAGGGCCACCAATTGCAGGAATCAACCATTCGGTGGCTAACCAGAATCTGTACGAAAGTATTCTTACCTATGATAAGACTTTCAACAACAACCATCAATTGACAGTAACTGCTATTCATGGCCTTCAGACATCAAGAGAGGAAACGGCCAGTGCCAATGTATCCCAGTTGCCGTATGAAACCTCCCGCTATCATAATATTGGAAGTGCTGAGACCATTAACTCGGTGGGTTCGAATCTGAATGAATGGAACCTGCTATCCTATGCTGCCCGCGTATTTTATGGATATCAGAGTAAATACCTGATGACCTTATCCTTTCGTGCCGATGGTGCCTCTCAGTTTTCTCCCGACCACAAGTGGGGATATTTCCCCTCAGCGGCTTTGGCCTGGAATATTACGGAGGAAAATTTCCTGAATAATTCCGATTTTTTATCAAACCTGAAATTACGAATCAGTTATGGGGTATCCGGTAACCAGGGAATCGCACCCTATCAAACTCAGGGTAGCCTCTCCAGAACGACTTATGCATGGGATGAATCCCCTGCCTATGGTTACCGCTCCTCCACATTGGCCAATCCGGATCTGAAATGGGAAAGTACTGAGACGTATAACATTGGTCTTGACTTTGGGTTGTTCGGCGGTAGGATCAACGGTAACCTCGAGATGTACAATACCAATACCTTTGACCTGATTATGCTTCGCTTACTTCCCATCAACACTGGCTACAACGAGGTTTTGGAAAATGTGGGAAGCACCAACAACAAAGGCTTTGAGTTGGGATTGAACACGAGAAACATCGATAAGCCCAACTTTAGCTGGAATAGTGACCTGTCCTTTTATCTGAACCGGGAAAAAATTGTGGAGCTCTTCAATGGACAGGAGGATGATATCGGTAACCAATGGTTCATCGGACATCCTATCCATGTTTATTACGATTTTAACAAGGTTGGAATCTGGCAACTTGACGAAGCGGCAGAAGCAGCAGAATACAACCGGGAACCCGGCCAGATCAAAGTGCAGGATCTTGACGGAAACGGTGCCGTCAACGATGCTGACCGTATGATTATAGGCACCCGGCAACCGAAATTCGTGGTCAACCTGGCCAACAGTTTTACCTACAAAAATTGGGATTTGGCCTTCACTGCCTATGCACGATGGGGCAATACCATATATATTGGGCATTTGAATCCCGCCTCCGGCAAACGTTATAACCATTTGGCACTTGATTATTGGACTCCAAACAACCCGACTAATGCACATCCCCGTCCCGACGATGATGTCCAGGGTTCCCTTCAAGGCAGCAGCCAAGCGTACCGGGATGGCAGTTTTATTCGCCTACGGCAGCTTTCCTTGGGATATACCCTGCCCGAATCCTTCCTTAACAGAACATTTCTTACCAATGCAAGAATTTATCTTTCCGGAGAGAATCTGCTGTACTGGACCAAATCTGAGATGCGTGAATTTAACATGGAGCCGGAATGGTCAGCTAATGCCGCCCTCATGCCGGCAGTCAGGACTTTCGTTACAGGTATAAATGTTTCTTTTTAATCTCTAAAACAGAAAAACTATGAAGACTAATATATTTATTGCCCTGCTCGGCTTCATGACCATCCTTTTACTTGAAGGATGTACCGAGGGATTTCTTGAAGAAGAAAATATCCGGGCACCTGTTGCCGATCAGCATTTCACCTCATCTAAAGGTTTTAACGATCTGGTCAATTCCAGCTATCAGTTTTTGCGCTCCTATTACGGAAAAGAGGAAGGACACATGATGACTACTTTAGGAACCGATATCTGGGGCGCCGGTTACGGCAGCGTTCAATCCTTCAATAATTATGATGGGGGAATGGCGCCTGGCCACGGATTTTATTGGAATGTATGGTCCGGCTTTTATCAGGGGATAGCCACCTGCAACACCATTATAGGCCGGGCCAGTGAGGTAGAAGATATTTCTGAAGCAGATCTTAATATCAGATTGGGGGAGGCTTATTTTCTACGCGCAATGTATTACCACATCCTGGTGATGCATTGGGGAGCTGTTCCACTTGAACTTGAAGAGGTTAGGGAAGTTAAAACCACAGCTACTCGTACCCCTGAAAATGAAGTGTATGAGCAGATTATTACGGACCTGTTAATGGCCGAACAATTACTTCCCCCTACTCAACCCGATTACGGCCGGGCCACAAAGCCGGCGGCGCAGGCTTTGCTGGCAAGGGTTTACCTGACCACCAACCAAAATGAAGAAGCGGCTACTTATGCGAAAACGGTAATCAACGATTATAATTTCTCCTTGCTGGACGATTTTGCTGAAATATGGGACATAGATAATGAGCAAAATTCTGAGGTAATATGGGCTGTTCAATATACCAGGGATGAAAGGTTGAACAGTGGGGGGAACCGCAGCCATCTTTATTTTTTAATGGAATACGATTTTGAACCTGGCCTGACACTAAATATTAATTACGGCCGATCGTGGGTGCGTTATTTTCCCAGCCGGTTTTTCCTGAATATGCTTCAGGAAACCCGCTGGAAAGATTCCCGATATGAAAAGGTCTGGAAAGAGGTTTGGTATGCCAATAACCCCAATAACTTACTTCCAGAACAGCAACTCGGGGATACGGCACTCGTAGTAGTGCCTTATTCCGTGCCACAGGAGGTGGAAGACGCCAAAGCTGACAAATATACCATTTTTGATATTGATCGCATTTATGACGGTGAAAATCCCATTGGCAAAAAAAGCCGTTGGCCGACTCTATTTGAAAAACACACCGATCCATTGAGAAGCTCCAATATAAATATTGAGGGTTCCCGCGACTGGTTTGTATTCCGTTTAGCCGAAATGTACCTGATAGCCGCGGAGGCCCTCATGAAGCAGGACAAAGCTTCAGAAGGGGTCATCTATATGAACACCTTAAGAGAACGGGCTGCTTGGCCGGGAAATGAGGCTGATATGGAAATCACAGCCGATCAGTTGACCATTGATTTTATTTTGGATGAACGTGCCCTGGAGTTGGCTGGGGAAATGTTCCGCTGGCCCGATCTAAAACGCACCGGCAAATTAATTGAACGGGTGAAACTATACAACCCTGAGGCCCGTGCCAATATTCAGGAAACACACTTGGTTCGGCCTATTCCAACCAATATGATCGACCGTATCACTAACAAGGAAGAGTTTACACAAAACCCCGGCTATTGAAATTTTCAAATCAAGAAACAGCTCTTAATGATCTGTTTCTTGATTCTGTTGAATCAGCTTCAGAAAATGGATCAGAAAATTTTAGAAAGATTTTTCAGGGGGAAATGCTCACCAGAAGAGCATAGGAGGATCAAATCCTGGTACTTATCCGGAGAAGCTGATAAGGCGTTGTCCGAAAAAATAGAAGCCCATTGGGAGGAAGAAGAAAATCAAAATCATGATCACTGGGGAAGGGAAGCACTTTTTGAGGAGATAAGCGAGCAAATTCACGAAACTCCCCATAAAGGGAAGATCATCAACCTGCAAGATAGAACATCTTGCGGTAATAAGTGGAAACATTGGCCTTATGCTGCTGCAGTAGCAGTATTGATGGTGTTGAGCGGATGGTGGTACAGTAATAGTTTTCAGGAGCATGCAGGTG
>JBBDSC010000119.1:0-16602 GCA_040905145.1 Anditalea sp. | reverse complement strand
CAGGTGGTGTTACCACGACTGTTTTAGGCACCTCCTTTAACGTCCAGGCTTTAACACCTAATGAGGAAGTTGCAATATCGGTGGTTTCTGGTAAAGTAAAAGTAGCGTTAGAGGATACTCCCCAACAGATGGTATATCTATTACCAGGAGAGCAGGCTTTATACCTATCTGAAGGACCTTTTATTGCTAAAAAGGAATTTGATTATTCAGAGGTCTTGTCCTGGAAGGATGGGACACTCTATTTTAAAAATGCCCAATTCCCTGACATGGTAATCATGTTGGAGCGATGGTATGGAGTAGAAATTGAAGTGCAGCGTCAGGGGATAGAAGATGGTTTTAGCGGCGCATACACTCATAAATCCCTGGAGAAGGTGCTGGAAGGAATGAGCTTCGTATTGGGCTTTGATTATGAAATTAATGACCGCATTATCACCATTAAACAAACCCCATATGAACAGCCATAGATAATACAAACAGGAACAATAGGGGGAAATCAAAATAAGGATCTTGAACCACCTAATCTAATATACCACCTAAAATCAATTTATATGAAATGTAAATTAATACGACAACTCGAAAATCTGACCAGATATGCCTTGGTGGGTATATTGATGTCATGCTGCTTTGGCGGAACCGTTTTAGCCAAGGAGAATCCTGTTCCTAAAAAGGGTCTAGATGAAATTTTCATTGAAATAAAGCTCCAAAACGCCAGTCTTCAGGAGGTATTAACTGACATTGAACAAAAGACTGAATTTCAATTTATTTACAATGAAAAAATTTTAACCAAACATCATAATATTGATGTTTTAAGTGATTCCAAATCTTTGGCCGATGTACTGAAAATGATTTCCCAGCAGACACAACTGGCATTTAAACGACTTGATGACAACATTCACATTCGTGATAAAAGTGGAAGGGAATCTGTCGTAGAAGAGAAAATAAAAAACACCAAGGCTAATGTAGTCTCAGGAACAGTAACTTCCCAAACGGATGGGGAAACTTTACCGGGCGTCACCGTTGTAATTAAAGGAACCGCTGCGGGAACAGTCACTGATCTGGATGGATATTATACCTTGGATGTGCCTAATGAAGATGATATTTTGGTTTTTTCCTCCATTGGATACATCTCTCAGGAGGTTTCCTTGAATGGAAGATCCGTAGTGGATGTGGTCTTGGCCGAAGATGTGCAGAATCTGGAAGAAGTAGTAGTCATAGGATATGGAACAGTCCGCAGGGAAGAATTAACCAGCTCTGTGTCCAGTATCAAGGAGGAAGATTTTATATCAGGAGCTGTAAATGATCCTATTCAAATGATAGACGGAAAAGTGGCGGGCTTAACCATGGGAACTGCGGCGGCTGCTGATCCTAATGCAGGTTCATCTTTACAGATCCGAGGGGTAGCTTCTGTAAACGCAGGTACAGGGCCTTTGATTGTTGTTGATGGGGTACCGGGAAGAAACCTGAACACTATTCCCAAAGATGAAATAGAAAGTATAACCGTATTAAAAGATGGTGCCTCATCTGCTATTTACGGAGCCAGAGGTGCAAATGGAGTTATTTTGGTGACTACAAAAAAAGGGGACGGGGGAGCTACAAGCGTATCTTATGAGGGACATATATCCACAAATTTTGTAGCGAAAAAGCCTGAAATATTATCAGCCCAGGAATATGTTGCTTATGGAAGATCAAACACCTATGATCCCTCTGAAGCAGACAATCTACCTTACGCCAATAACTTTTACAATGAATTGCTTAATGATCTTTCCCTAGAAAATTATCAACACCTGGCCATTGATGGAGGCTCCACGGAATCCAGCTACAGGTTATCCATGAATTACAGGGATACAAAGGGCATGGACATTTCTTCCCACCGAAATGATTATGGAGCCCGCTTGAACTTCAACTATAGTATAAGGGACAAAGTAGATGTATTTGGTAATGTGTACGTGAATAAGAGCAATAGGGAAAGAACCAATTATATGGCATTTCGACAAGCCATTAAAGCACAACCGACTGAACCTATTTTTGATCCGGAAAATCCTACTCAATATTACTTGTTCAGTGGCTATGATTATTACAACCCAATTGCACTGTTAAAGAATAATATCAACAGGTCTGAGCATGCCGTAATCAGTGGTGATGTTAATGTAAGATGGCACATACTGGATAATTTAAGTACCAGTTTATTGCTGGCGGAGAATTTCACCGAAATCTCCAATTATAGTTATCAGTCCAGCGAATCCAGAGATTCAAGGGATAACCAGTATGCGGGAAGAGCCTCTAGGGGGCAGGTAAGGTCGAATGACAAAATACTGGAATGGACAGCAAATTATTTTCTGGAAAGAAACAACCATAACGTACAGGTTCTTGGTGGCTACAGTTATCAGGAGTTCGTAAATGAAGGGTTTAGTGCCTGGAACGCAAATTTCCCGTCTGATGCATTGCTTTGGAATAACCTGGGAGGTGGGACATGGCATAGTACTTCAGGTGGACAGGTGGTTCCATCCTCCTCAAAAAGCTCCAGTAACCTTATCGCCTTCTTTGGCCGTGTAAATTACAATTTTGATGGGACCTACTTGCTTTCCGCCTCCCTCAGAAGAGAAGGTTCCAGTAAATTCGGAGCCAACAATAAATGGGGGATGTTTCCTGGGATTTCTGCAGGCTGGGTTCTCTCTAAAATGGAATTCTTTAATTTGGATTTCATCAATAATCTGAAGATCCGGGCCAGTTATGGAGCTACCGGAAGAGAAGACATCTCGTCTTTATTGTCCGTCCCTACTTACCGCACCCACTCTTTCTATAATATGGAAGGAGATTGGTTGCAAAGTTGGGGGCCTTCAAGTAATCCAAATCCTGATTTAAAATGGGAAGTAGGAATCAATACCAATATTGGTATTGACCTCATCACTTTAAATGAAAAACTTTCTTTTTCGGTTGATCTTTATAAAAGGGAAACCAGGGATTTGTTATTTTATACTCCAACTCCAAAACCTCCTTTCATCTATGGCAATACTTGGAGCAATGTAGGTTCTATTCAAAATAAAGGTATTGAAATGGTCGCAGATTGGATAGTTGTAAAAAATCAAAGCTTTCAATATACAACTTCTGTAGTAGCCAGCTATGGTAAAAGTAAAATGTTGAAAATCAATGATGATGTAAACGAAGCTGAAGATGGCAGCACCTTTATGGACCTTTATAATTTGCCTGCTCCAGGTAACCCGGGAACCATTGTGCGTTTAGAAGAAGGGGAGGAAATTGGAAATTTCTTTATGTACAAACATGCGGGGATAGATGAATCGGGGAATTTTCTGATTTATAACACAGATGATGAGGTAATTGTTGCCACGCAGAAATCAGCTGCCGATAAACAGTATGTTGGGAACGGAATTCCTGATATCACCCTTTCATGGAATAATTCATTTACTTATAAGAACTTCGACCTGACCCTGTTTTTCAAAGGTGCCTTTTTATGGGATGTGGTGAACCTACATCAGATGTATTATGGTCTTTCCAATGCGCCCGGTAATGTTTTGAAGGATGCCTACGGCAAGAATGCCAATATAAAAGCTGAAAAGGAAACCAGTTCTTATTTTATGGAAAAAGGAGATTACCTGAGCCTTAGAAATCTCTCCTTAGGGTATACTTTTCCGCTTCGGAGCGGTTCCTTCTTCAAAAAGGTCAGGGGAAATCTAAATGCCAGTAATTTATTCACGATTACCGAATATTCAGGATTAGACCCCACTCAATTAGAAGTTAATGGATTAACACCCGGCATCCAATCCATGGATTTCTATCCAAGCACCCGGTCTTTTACCTTAGCGGTTCAACTCACCTTCTAAAGCCAATACGATCATGAAAAAATATTGTTTCTTTACACTTTCACTATTATTTTCCCTTATAGGATGTACAGACCTGGGAGAAGAAATGTACGATACGGTAGGCGCAGGTAATTTCCTGCAAAAAAGAGAAAACGTTTTGCAAGTTTTGTCCACTTCCTATGCTTATGCCCATTCCTCGACTTTAATTTCTTGGTTTTTTCCACAGGAATTAACAGCTGATCAGATTTTAACCCCTACCCGAGGGATCCATGGGTATAATGCCGGGGAATATTTGAGGTATAACCAGCACACCTGGACGGAACTTGACCGGGGAGCAACAATGGCCTGGAATGAGAATTATTCCCTGGTAGGCTTCACCAATACCTTTATTGAGGATATTGGCCCTCTTGACTATACTGATTTTGGATTAACTGCGGAGGATAAAGCCCAGCATATTGCCGAGTCAAGAACTTTAAGGGCATTTGCTTATTGGCACCTACTGGATATTTATGGAGGCGTTCCCCTGGTCACCAGTGTAACCAATGAAGTTGCCACTAGGAACAGTTCTGCTGAGGTTTTTGATTTTATCGAAGCTGAGCTGAATGAATCATTGGCTGATTTGAATGCAAAAGTCACTGAAGGAGATCCGACTTCCCTGTACAGAATAACAAAAGCAGCAAACCGTTTCCTTCTTATGAGATTGTATTTTAACAGTGAAGCCTATATTGGAACACCAAAATATAATGAGGCAAAAGAAATTGCTGAACAGATCATCAACGGGGATTATGGCCCCTATGAATTGGATGATACCTGGAACGGACCTTTTAACTGGAACAATAACATGTCTCCCGAACTTATATTTGCCTTTCCCATCGAAAAAGGACAACGGGATGAAAAAGGCTGGTGGTTTGGTGGATTTCATCACTATGAATCCCACCTGACATTTGGCTCTTCACATGGGGGCACAGGATGGAATGGTTGGGGATTAGCACCCTCCATTACTGCTGAAGGGGAACCTTTGGATTATAGGATAGGAACTCCTTTTGCCAGATATCACCCAAAAGACCTGAGAAAAAAATCCTGGAATAATCTTGGCAATGGACAATGGGAAGGCATGTTCTTACAAGGATTGCAGTTTACCTATGATGGTGCCGATACCGTAAGAGGCGTTGAAGAATATAAGGGTGAGCCATTGGTATTGGTTGATTATGTGGCCAGGATGTCAGAAGGTGATACTGATTCTTTCAGTATGCTGAACGGGGAAGAAAACACAGGAATAAGGCCAGTGAAAATCACTCCTCCTTTCCCAGATGTTGCTGCTCAATATCAGGCAGAGGCGGACCAGCCCGAAATGAGGTTGGCGGAAGTTTATTATACATTGGCTGAATGTGTCTTTAGGCTAGGGGATACAAACCAAGCTGCTCAACTCCTCAATGAAGTTATTTCAAGAAATTATGAGGAGGCCGATTGGAACAGCCCCGCATTAAATCTACAGGTAACCGCACAGGATCTGGATGGGGAGGGATATCGCTTTTTGGAAGAATGGGCCAAAGAGTTTATTATGGAAGGCAGAAGAAGAACCGACTTGATTCGGTGGAATAAATATACTACCGAAACCTGGTTTGATCATAATCAACCTTCAGAATCTTTCAGAAGGTTGATGCCTATACCTGAATTTGCCATAAATTCCAATCCTTTATTGGAACAAAACCCTGGTTACTGACCTTGGTTTTGAATGCTTTTCCGTGTCTGTTTAAACTTGGCCAAAAATAAATAATTAATATTAACCAAAATACGAACAAATGAAAAAAATATCCGATCATTCCCGCCGGTCTTTCCTGAAAAAGCTTGGCACATCGGCAGCAGCGGCAGCGGCTGTTCCAATGGCCATGGCTCAGAAAGGGGCCGCTGCCAATCAAGTAGAATACCTTAATCTGGTCAAAACGAAAAAAATATCTGCCAATGACCACATTCGCATTGCGGTGATCGGCACCGGTGGAATGGGAATTGGCGATGTACAGACTGCTTTGATGGTAGAAGGGGTGGAAGTGGTCGCGGCCTGCGACCTATATGATGGCAGGCTGACCCGTGCCAAGGAACTATGGGGCACAAATATTTTTACCACAAAGGATTACAGACTGATATTGGAAAGAACTGATATAGATGCTGTCATCAATGCCACCACTGACCATTGGCATGAAAAAATATCGTTGGATGCCATGCGCAAGGGAAAGCACGTTTATTGTGAAAAACCAATGGTACAAAAGGCAGAGGATGGCCACAGTATCATCAAAATGCAGGAGCAGACAGGACAGGTTTTCCAAGTAGGCAGCCAATACGTCAGTTCTATTATCCATGCCAAGGCCAAGGAGATTATTGAAGCAGGTGATATTGGGGAAATTAATTTTGCCGAAGCACAGATCGATCGCCACAGTGCCTTAGGTGCCTGGCAATATTCCATTCCACCTGATGCCTCCCCACAAACCGTAGATTGGGACACTTATCTCGGAAATGCGTCTAAACGGGAATGGGATCCTTTACGGTTCTTCCGTTGGCGCAACTATCAGGATTACGGAACTGGAGTTGCTGGCGACCTGTACGTACACATGCTCTCCATGCTCCACTTTGTCACCAACTCCAAAGGTCCTAACAGGGTAATGGCCACTGGTGGACTTCGCTATTGGAAAGACGGCAGGGATGTTCCGGACATCCATTTGGGTCTGTTTGATTATCCCGAGACGACTGATCATCCGGCATTTAACCTGGCACTTCGCACCAATTTCGTAAATGGGGGCGGTAACAATTTTCTTTTCCGCATAGTGGGTTCGGAAGGAGAAATTACCATTGGTTGGGACAACCTCACCGTCCGACGCAATCCATTGCCCAAAGCTCCCGGTATGTCTATCGGATCATTCCCAGAGGCCATGCAGGAGGCATATAAACGTGAATATTTCCAGAAGTATCCACAAAAGCCTGAAATGGAAGGCCCCAAAGAGTTTGTTTACAAAGTGCCCCAAGACTACAAAGGCGACCGTTATGAGCATTTTGTAAACTTTTTTGATGCCATCCGAACGGGCAAGGCCGTCGTAGAAGATCCTACTTTTGGCCTACGGGCCTGTGGTCCTACTGAGGCCGGTAACATCAGCTATTTTGAGAAGAGGATAGTGAGTTGGAATCCGGAAAAAATGGTACTGGACAATCAATCCTGAGGAAACTTCCCAAGCCCAAAAAGCTTGGGAGGCTCTTCCTTCCCAAAAACTTCAGATTTATATGTTAATATGAAATTAAATAAACTATCGCTTTATGTCATGGCATTGGCCACGATAACAGCTTGCAACAACCAGTCTTCCACAGAAAAAAGTGAGGAAGGTAGCGTGACAAAAATCTCTGATAATCCCACTAATTCCGACATGGAATTAAACACCTTAACAGAGGCCGAAAAGAAAGAAGGATGGCAGCTCCTTTTTGATGGCCACTCGGCAAATGGGTGGCATTCCTATTTGGGAAACAAACCGGAGGGATGGGAGATTGAAGACGGGCTTTTGTCTACCCCTGGCAACAAGGGAGACCTTGTTACTGACCAGGAATATAAGAATTTTGAAATAAGTATTGAATGGAAAATTGAAGAACAAGGTAACAGCGGCATTTTCTATTACGTGGTGGAAAGGCCGAAATATAAAAGCATGCATCAAACAGGTCCCGAATTTCAGATCATTGATGATGAAAATTACCCCCAGGAGTTGACGGACAGTCAAAAAACCGGGGCCAATTCCGATGTGAAGGCCCCTTCTATTTTTGCGGCCAAAGACCCTGGAGAATGGAACCATACCCGGATTTCTGTTAATAATGGCCAAGTTGAACATTGGCTAAACAATAAAAAGATATTGGAGTATGACTTGAATTCTCCTGAATGGAAAGAACTTGTGGCCAAAAGCAAATTTGCCAAATTTGATTACGCCAAAGTACACCAAGGAAGAATTGGCCTTCAGGATCATGGGGGGCCTGTTGTTTTCAGGAATATTAAAATCAGAGAATTGTAGGCATCAGAGGAAGATCTAAGATTGGTGTTTTTATTATATATAAAAAACACGAAAAAGAAATTATATCAGGTTCAGATTTTGTTAAATAGATCTCGGCCCAAGATTGGAGGAGATTATTGATCCCTTCCGATTTACCGTTGTCGGACCTTCATAAGATAATCCAGACTTCCATGGGATGGACAAATTCACATTTACATCAATTTTGACATCTGTCGATTGGGATTAAATAAATTCAAAAAATAGTTTTGAAGAAATAGACAATTTATTTATATTGTATCTTTATTATTCTACAATATCTTTTATTGTATTTTTAAAATTTTTCATAAAGGTTGTCAAAAAATAACTATTAAATTTTAATTTTATAAATAACTCCAAAAAATGAAACCGGTAAAGTTTGAAACTATCGAATTTGAAGCTTTGGATGGTTTTAAATGCAACTTAAAACATCTTGTTGGCACCCCTACTAAAGGACCTGTGTTGTTGGTTCATGGTGCAGGGGTAAGTGGCAATATTTTTAATCCGCCCACCGAAAAAAACCTGATTGATTGTTTGTTGGAAGAAGGGTATGATGTGTGGATCGAAAATTGGCGCGGAAGCATCGAACTGACACCCAATGAGTGGAACCTTGATCAAGTGGCCTTATATGACCACCCTGCTGCCGTTCAAAAAGTGATTGAATTGACTGGATGTAAAGAAATCAAAGCCATAATCCATTGTCAGGGGAGTACTAGCTTTATGATTTCCGCAGTGTTGGGCCTGGTTCCGGAAGTAAAAACCATTATTAGCAATGCCGTCTCACTGCACCCGGTGGTTCCTAATTATTCCCTGTTCAAAATACATGGTTATATCCCTATAATTCGGAATTTTTATACTTACCTCAATCCTCAATGGGGATTACAGGCCCCGGACTTTAAATCAAGGCTATTGAAACTGATCGTGCAGGCGACCCACCATGAAAAGGACACCTTGGTTGGTAAGTTTGTCAGCTTTGTTTATGGCGCTGGTTTTCCCGCACTTTGGCGGCTGGAAAATCTTGATGCGCCTACCATGGAATGGATCCAGCATGAATTCGCCCATGTACCACTATCCTTCTTCTATCACATCAGAAAATGTGTAAACGCAGGGGTTTTGGTTCCTTATGAGGGAAATCAAGTGGAAACTTATGCCCCAAAAGAAATAAAAACCGATGCACGGATCATTTTATTTGCCGGGGCTAAGAATAAGTGCTTCCTTCCCGAAAGTCAGCAGCTTACTTTTGGTTATTTAGAAAAAATCAACCCTGGCTTCCACACCTTATACACCATGGAAGATTATAGCCATTTGGATATCTTCTTAGGCAAAAATGCCCACAATGATATATTTCCTCACATGATTACAGAACTGAACAAAACCCAACTCCAAAACCAATGCCTCCCCAACGAATAAAAAGTTATACCGGCAGGTATGCTCTGGTGGATAACATCCCCTATACGATGCCTATCTCCGCCAAAGATTCTCCCGCATTGATGGCCGGTTTTTCCTGTGACTGGGAAAAAGCCAATGCCTTAATTCCGGGAAACGAAGTGCATGCCCTTCGTTTGCCCAACGGAAGGGCCGCCTTATTGATCACCGTGATCAATTATCTGGAAACAAGCATTGGGAAATATATCGAGTACAGCATAGCCATTGGATGTACCCATGGTGCAAAACCTGCTCCCAAAATATTGAATACCATCATGATGAAAACCTATGGGACTGGTCAATATATCCTTGATCTTCCTGTAAGTTCTGAAATATCGGTTAAAGGAGGAAAAGGCATTTGGGGCATGCCCAAGCATCAGGCCAATCTTGATTTTATTGTCACTGATAAATCAGTAAGCAGCCAATATGAAAAAGATGGCCAATTTGCTTTCCGTATAGAAATGGAAAGACCCAAACGGTCCAGCCTAAAGTTAAAAATTGGTACCACGAATTATTGTCAGTTCCGCAATATGCTGATGGCCTCCTATATTTACTTCCAGACGAACGCGGGAGTAAATTTTTTCAGCAAAGCCAAAGCCAACCTTTATATAGGTGATCATCCGAAGGTCTCTTTTCTGAAGGATATCGACATTAATCCCGATCCCTTTTTTACCATTTATATGCCCCAAGCCAATGGGATTTTAGATGATCATTTTGAATGCTGGTTCCTAACCTATGATAAGCCTCCCAAAGCTATGACGGAGGGATTTGAAAGCGTGTATGACTTAGGTATGGGGGAAGAATGGTTAGCACCTCCTTCCATAAAAGCTTATGAAAAGTACAAAGTTTGATCCACTAATTGATAATATCATGAACCCTACAAAAAAAACACTGGTTGACCTCAATAATGCCTATATCTTTTTCTGTGCCTCCATATACCTGGGACTCTTTTGGTCCTTGCACTTCTTTTGGTTTCCCCACTATCCCAACAGTTTGACGTTGGACAATTATTATGAGGCCATTATCCCGCAAACGACCACCGCTACCAAATTCTTCTTTATTACTATTCCTATCATGGCCATTGCCATTGTGATCATGCTGATTACCGAATGGAACAGTAAATTGAGATGGGTACCGCTGGCTTGGATCCCTGGGCTATTGGTCCCTGTGGTAGTGCAACAAGCTTTTATTGAGGATGTGAACAATCAATTCATAGCCGGTGTCACCGATGAGCGAACCCTTCAGGAGTTATTGAAGGAATGGATGTTTCTTAATGACCTAAGATGGATAATCCTTACCATCATGTGGTGCATCACCATGTATTTCTTCATTGCCAAAGCAAAGCCAAGTTATAAAAAGACAGTTGTAAGAGAATAGAACAGTTCTTAAAAAAAATCACCACCCATGGGCACTATGAAAAAATACCTGAACCTATTTGTAGTCATCATCTCCGTGGTCACCATCCTTTCGGGACTGGCCCAGGTTGTAATGCCTGCTTTTGTATTGAATTTTATAGGTGCTGAAACTTCGCCCACTTCATCCCATCTTTTTGGCATAGTGGGGATGTTTATGGCACTTTTTGGGGGTTTAATGCTCCATACAGTTTATAGTGCCCAGACCAGTAAGGAAGCTGTACTCTGGTGTGCCTTTCAAAAATTAGGGGCCTTTGTCGCGGTAAGCTTGGGGATAATCAATGGTTTGTTTGCTTTTATAGCCATTGGAGTGGCTTTGTTCGACCTCTTTTCCGGAATACTGTTTATCTATTATCTTAAATATAGGGAGGTGTAATGAAATTTTTAAATTATACCTTCTTCTATACCTATGTAGGTCTGGTTGTCCTGGCCGGTTTTTGGGGTGCTTTTATTTACCCTTATCTGGATTTCATCTATTTATTTAACCTGGATGTCAATAGCTTACCTGAATATGCTAAGGTGAATCTGCTTAGCCAATATCGGTTTTTAAGGGCCTTGGAATTAGGATATGGTCTATTTTCCCTCTACTTTTTGAAAGAAATATTTTCCAAGCTGAAGTACAATAAGGTATTTCTGACCATTATGGGCTTAGGTATATTGTCCAGAGTTGTTTCATGGATAATTGATGGTGCACCAAGCCACTTGTTTATGTTTTTCCTTTCCTACGAAGCTGTGGGCTGGGCCTTTATCTTTGTTTATAGCCGCAAAATAGGGATCTATCATGTTAGTAGATAAAACCAATGAAACTTTAAACGTAAAACGGTCCCTTATCCTGGCCGGCGGGGGAATGAGGGTGGCCTATCAGGCAGGTGTGCTCCTTGCCCTGGAAGAATCCGGAATAAAGTTCACCCATGTGGATGGTACATCCGGGGGTATTTTCAATACGGCCATGCTTGCCAGTGGCTTGCAGCCCAAGGAAATTGCGGAAAGGTGGAGAACTTTAAAAATCAGCCATTTTGTTTCAGGAAGGAAATTTAAAAACTATTTAAACCCATTTTTCATGAGTGGTTATGCGGATGCTGATAATATCAGGGGCAAAGTTTTCCCGCATTTAGGAATTGATTTAGAGGCCATCCATCAAAATGAAAGTATCAACGCCACTTTCAATGTCTGCAATTTTTCTGATAAAACGATCAAGGCCTTCGGAAACATAGAAGTTCAAGTGGACCATCTGATAGCAGGTGTTTCACTTCCCATATTTATGCCCGCCCTTCAGATCGGAGACGATTGGTATACGGACGCCGTATGGATCAAAGATGCTAACCTCCTGGAAGGGATAAAACAGCAATCCCAGGAACTGTGGGTGGTATGGGCCATTGGCAATTCCAGGTCTTATTATCCAGGAGCATTTAATCAATATGTCCATATGATAGAAATGAGTGCCAACGGTGCTTTATTGGAAGAATATAATCAAATAAGCCTGATCAATAAAGCCATTGCCCAAGGCACTGGAGGATATTCCCAAAAAGAGCCCATTAAGCTTTTTCTGATCAAATCCCTGATGCCCCTACCGCTTGACCCCGAGCTGTTTTTCAATAAGGTCAATACCCGTGAGTTGATAAATATGGGATATGAAAATGCCAAAAGCTATCTCGGAAAACAACCTGTTTTAGCAGAAAAAATGGACAAAAATGCCACAAGAAGCAGCGATCCGGGGGCAGTATTAAGCTTCCGGGCCACTTTTGATGAGAAGCTGAAATGGGATTCAGTGGAATCTTTGATCATCTTTTATACCTATATGAGGTTGGATGTACATAATGAGGACCAAAACTTTTCGGTATTTTCCAGCATTTACATAGCTGCTTTGAATCAGGAAATACCCGCCTATGGGCACCAGGTCAGACGAATCAAACACAAAGATTTTACCTTGTTGAACATCAGTGCCAAACTATTGATCAATCAGGAAGAATACCTGTTAAGATCGGTTTTAAAATTACACAGTCCCTTGGAAGTAATCATGGGATTGGGATTGAAAAAAATATCCCTTACTATCAAGAAACGGACAAATGACCTTGAAGTACTAGTGCTCCAGGGCAACCTTTATCAATCCATATCCAATAGGCTGAAGGCCTGTTATTCCACCAATGTGAAAACCGAAAAAGGAAAGGCAGGGGGCATCGGGAAACGGTATAAATTGATTTCAAAATTAATGGATAATGAAATTTAAAAGGAAAAAAATGGTCAACTGGTATGATCCCCAACAGTTGGCATTTACAGCAGTAAAAACGGTAATTTCCGGTATTTTCGGGAATTTTGCGGATCGGCGGGAAACACAAGCAGCCTTGGATCCCAACATGGAACCTTATGATTATTCTGACAAGCCGGAACTTTGGATTGATTACATTTCAGATCTGGGAGACGGGTTTAATCCAACTTACACTATGGCCCACTTGATGGCCCAGGAAAGCCTTGAGGTAGACGGCCAAAAAATTATGCGTGGTGAGATACTAATTATGGGAGGGGACGAGGTATATCCCACCCCTGAGCGGGAAGAGTATGATAACCGACTAAAAGGCCCCTACAATGCTGCCTATCCTTGGATAGAAGGAGATCAGGATCGTCCAGGTTTATTTGCTCTACCAGGCAATCACGATTGGTATGACGGTTTAACCAATTTTTTGCGCTTATTTTGTCAAAGCCGTTCCTTAGGAAACTGGCATTCGAAGCAGCGTCGAAGTTATTTTGCCCTAAAATTACCCCATAACTATTGGCTTATAGGCATAGATGTCCAGCTCAATGCCGATATTGATTTCCCCCAATTGTGTTATTTTAAGGAGATTGCGGAGCATGACTTCACAGCAAAGGACAAAATAATTTTATGTACCGCAGAACCATCCTGGGTATATAAATCTTTCGACAAAAAAAACAACTCCCATGAACGGATCAAATTTTTTATTGATAAAATCCTTCATGGAAAAGGGGATACCTATGAGGAAAAAAACAAAGATATCCAGATCACCGCTATCCTTACGGGGGATTTACACCACTATTCAAGATATGAAGAAATTGATTTGAACCAACAAAAATGTCAGCTGATCACTGCAGGTGGAGGGGGGGCTTTTATGCATCCCACCCATACGCTCAAAGCATCAATTACCCCGGTTGAAGGTTATGCAAAACTGGAGACAACTTTCCCACCGGCTAACGCTTCAAGAAGATTAAGTCTCAATAATATCATTTTCCCTTATTACAGTCTTACCATGATCCTGTTTTTTGGTGTCCTACATTTATTTACCACCTGGATTTTACAGGTCTGGTCACCAAGGGGGACCAATTTTATGGAACAACTCAGTGATTTATCATTGTTCGATGGCCAATTTCAAGAAATATTGAGCCTCATTTTTGATAGTATCAGAGTCAACCCTTCTGTGCTGGCATTAAACCTGCTGTTATTTGTCGGGATCCTTTTTTTCACAGATACCTCATCAGGAAAGGGAAAGTGGAATTATATGGCAGGGGCTGTGCACGGCTTGCTACACTTGATTAATCTTTATTTCTTTATCTGGCTTTTTTGCCGGTGGAACCTCCATCATTTGGAAATGGAGGTCAGTAATTGGAAGCAGATTCTTCTCTTTAGCGGGGAGATGATCCTTATTGGAGGCATAGTCAGCGCTATCCTCTTCGGGATTTATTTGTTATTCAGCATCTCACTACTTAATAACCATACTACCGAAGCTTCCTCTTCCTTCAGGTGGGAAGGTTATAAAAACTTCCTGAGAATCCACCTCACCAAAGAAGGGGTGACCATCTATCCCATTGGCGTGAAAAAAGTAGTGAAAAATTGGAAAAATGTGGGATCTGAAGACCATCCAAAATTTGAAGGGGATCCCATTAATTATTCTCTTATAGAAAAACCTATCAAAATACCATGAAAAAGCTCTCTAAACCATTAACAGAACTTAAGTTCAAATATGATGTGATTGTGGTTGGATCCGGCTATGGAGGGAGTATCGCTGCCAGCAGGATGTCACGCTGTGGGAGGAAAGTATGTCTGATGGAAAAAGGCAAAGAATTCCTTCCGGGGCAATTTCCAAAAACCTTAGGGGAAGCCAGCCGGGAAATGCAATTCAATAAAGGTAAAGTGAAAGCTGGCTCAAACAATGGATTATATGAATTTACCGTAGGGAGTGAGATAAGCGTGTTCAAAGGATGTGGGCTGGGGGGAACTTCTTTGGTAAACGCCAATGTGTCCATAAAACCTGACCCACGGGTATTAACGGATCCTTGTTGGCCAACTGCTTTAAGAAATGAACCCCAATCTTTTGAGGAAGGCCTGGAAAAAGCCTGGGGCATGCTCAAGCCAACTCCTTATCCGGAAAATAAGAATGGTTATCCCGTTCTAAAAAAGACAGAAGCCATGAGGAAATCGGCAGAATTCATGTCAGAAGAATTCAGGCTACTGGACATCAACGTCAACTTTGAGGATAAGGAACAGAACCATGTGGGAGTAAAGCAGCCAAAATGCAACAATTGCGGGGATTGTGTGACAGGTTGTAACAGGGGCGCTAAAAACACCACTGCCATGAATTACCTTCCCGATGCCTTCAATCATGGGGCTGAAATCTTTACCAATATAGAGGTAAGCTATATAGAAAGAAGCCATGGTCTGTGGCGGGTATATTTTTACCCCTTAAACAGTGGCAGGGAAAAATTTGATGCCCCGCCCCTATTTATTCATGCAGACCAGATTATTCTCAGCGCCGGTTCTTTAGGAAGCACAGAAATTCTCCTCCGTTCGGCCGAAAAAGGATTAAAGATTTCCGGGATGTTAGGTAAAGGGTTCACTGGTAACGGTGATGTTCTGGGTTTTGGGTATAACAATGATGTGCCCATCCACGGGATAGGATTGGGAAACCGGAGCAACGGCGAAATCGCCAATGTTGGTCCCTGTATTACCAGTGTGATTGACATGAGGAACCGTACCAATTTGGAAGATGGTCTGACCTTAGAGGAAGGCACTGTTCCGGGACCTATCAGTTCCCTTATGGCCTCCTCCCTGGTAACCTTTTCCCGGTTAATGGGAAAAGACTCCGATCGGGGATTCAAGGATTATTTTCAGGAAAAATGGCGTGAAGTACAAAGTCTGTTCCGAGGCCCCTATCATGGTGCCGTTGACCATACCCAAATTTACCTGGTGATGTCGCATGATGATGGAAACGGTGAAATGGAACTTAAAGAGGATAAACTCAACATTCATTGGAAAGATGTGGGCAGACAGAACATATTCAAAAAAGTAAGTGGGGAATTGGCGAGTGCCACCACGGCATTGGGGGGAAACATTGTTCCCAATCCAACATGGAACAAAGTCTTAGATTATGATTTGGTCACCGTACATCCATTGGGTGGATGTATTATGGCCGATGACGCGTCAAAAGGTGTGGTAGATCATAAAGGTCAGGTCTTTAATGGAACCGAAGGGAAGGAACTTTATCCAGGGCTTTTTGTAATGGATGGAGCCATAATACCACGTCCAGTGGGCACTAACCCTTTATTAACCATAAGTGCGCTAGCGGAACGGAGCTGCAAAATTATTGCTCAGGATATGGGACTTTCCCTTTCCTATAGTTTTAATCCCGTTATTGATGGACCAGAGCCGATAGAGGAGGAAGCCGTTGGTGTTCAATTTACTGAAACCATGAAAGGATTTTTATCCTTGGACAAAAAAGAGGATTATGACAGCGCTTATGAAAAAGGAAAGCAGCAGGGTTCAGCTTTTGAATTTACCCTTACCATCTTATCAGAAGATGTAGGGTTATTGGTCGAAATCAGCGAACACCAGGCAAGGATGACAGGGACTATGAAGGCTCCTTTTTTATCCGATTCCCCCCTCAC
>JBBDSC010000118.1:0-1102 GCA_040905145.1 Anditalea sp. | reverse complement strand
GTACCGATGGCAAAAAGATCAATGACAGCATGGAGCGGATCAGAGCGCAGAAACACATGCTGGAAATTATGGACCGGAATCCGGAAAAAGAATGCTCCAAGTTGATAAAGCAGCTTAACTCGTTTTCTTTTTCCACCCAAAACCAGGCAAAGTTGTACCTGGAAACTCGGGGCTACAGCGTGAAAGAAAAGGAGGGCCAGCTGGCCCTGTACAAGTTTGGCCTGCTACAAGGCGAAATTCCGGTCAAAGAGCTTGCTGCCAATACGAATTCCTATTCCCCGGACAAGGCAAGAATAAAGCTGCTTCACGCCCTATTCGATAAATACAGAAAAGTCTATTGCAGTACCCCCGTAGCAACCTTTGAACCCTTAAAAGGCAACGGCCTGGGCAAACCAATTGGATACCGCTCAGAAATGGCGGACTTCCTCAAGGAAAAATTTGGGGTGGAGCTCATATTCCACGGAAAAGAAGGCAAGCCTCCTTATGGCTATACCATTATTGACCACAGCCGGAAAAATATCTTTAAGGGCAGTGAAATCTATCCCCTCAAAGACCTGATCCGGGAAGAAACCAAAGAAAAGCTAAGGGTCCTCAATTTTGCTTCCCAATCGGATAAAACCGCTTACGAAAACCTTACAGGTACCTCGGATACGGTATTCCGGTTCAAACGCCTTCCCCGGCAGGCAGCCTACCGGCTAAAATTGCTTTCCGTATTAGAAGGGTTTCCCCATCTCCAATCAGGCCTGGATAAATACCAATTAAACCTGCTGGTGAATGAAAAGCACCTGTACCTGCTGGATAGCCGGGAGCGGTTTTTTATCGGCCTGGATGCGGTACTCAGCAGGGCGGAATACAACCGCTTTGCGAAGCACTGGGAAGTACCAGCCCTGGAAGAAAAGGGCAAAACCGAAAACAATACCAAAATCCCTGAATCAAGAGACCTCTTTCCGGTCCAACAGGATTACCAGGGCACTAGCCCGGAAGCTCCAGAAAATACACCTACCGAACCGGAAATGGAACCAGAAATGCCCAATACAAACCTCAATTTGGACATCCACCAGGATGTGGACGACGAGGCCCTGCATGGCCGCAGAAGGAATAA
>JBBDSC010000117.1:0-6499 GCA_040905145.1 Anditalea sp. | reverse complement strand
AGGAGGTGATTTCATCCAGGTCATTGAGGGTACTGAACTGGTCTTCCAGCTCCGTCGTAACATTTTGCTCCACTTCCAAGGCCCCCGCTCCCTGATAGGTGGTAATAACCGTAATTACTGGCGGGTCGATTTCAGGAAAAAGGTCTACCGGCAAATTAACCGTAGAATAAATCCCGAACACCATGAGGGCTATAAATACCATCATGGTTGCTACAGGACGAAAAATGGCAGTTTTAAATAAATTCATAATCCTTATTTTTCAACTTGCTGTGCATTTGCGTTCATCACTCTTACTAACGTACCTTCATTCAGTTTTCCAATACCTTCTGTAATAATGGTTTGGCCCGCTTCTATTCCGCTGATCACTCTGATCTGATGCTGATAGCGGTTGCCGGTTTCCACAGCAACACGCCGCACACGGTTCCCCTCCTTCACGAAAACAAACTGATTGATGGTGCCGGGCTGGTTCACCACGGCATTAGCCGGAAGATATATACCTTCTGTTTCACCTAAGTTGAGGGAAACTCTGGAGAACATACCCGGCCTGAGCTGCCTTTCCTCATTAGCGATGTGTATCTCAACCTGAAAAGTGCGGCTGTTCCGATCAATCGTGGGTGATTTCCTGTGCACCTGCCCAGAAAATTCTTCATCTGGATATACATCGGTCTTAACCGTGGCCGCCATGCCTTCCTTTACCTGACTATAAAAGCTCTCGCCCACATTAACGGTAACTTTTACAGGCTCAATCCGCATCATGACCAGAATAGCAGGGGCATCTGCAGAAGGTACAAACATTTCGCCATCGAAGAAATTTTTCTCGGTGATCACTCCATCAAAATTAGCCGTAAGGCGTGTGTTTTCTGTCAGGCTTTCATAATTGTTCAAGGCATTTTGATACTCAGTCCTGGCTTGGTCAAATTGCTGGCCCGATACAGAACCGATCTTCACTAAGGTATCTAAACGCTCTACTTCCCTGCTTGCCAGCTCCATTTGTGTTCTGGCCTGGTTAAGTTGGGAGGCATTCATGGTGACCAAAAGTTGCCCTCTCCTTACCCTGTCGCTCTCCTCCACCTTTATCTCATTTATCCTTACCCCAGTCTGCCCCGTAATATATGCCTGTTCCCAGGCTTCGACATTAGCTGTATATCTTATAAGCTGGGGGAAAGTTTGTCTCTCCACTGTTTGAGCCTCCACCGCAACAGCTTCTTCTATCGTTTCCTGCTCCTGAGCTGCCTCTTCGCCTCCGCAGGAAGCTAAGATGGCAAAACAGGGGATCCAGAGATATAGGCTTTTGTTCAGCTTCTTCATGCTTGTTAATAGTTGATTAATCAATGGTTTCATTTCCTGTCAGTTGGTTAAAATCAGCTAAGGCGCTCAAGTATTCATAGATTATTTCCAGCTGGTTAAGGCGGGCTTGGGTAAGGGCGAGTTCAGCATCATTCACTTCAATTAAGATTCCTACGCCACTGTTGTAACTTACCTGTGCAATCTGATATCCCCTTTTAGCCTGGGCAATATTTTTTTCCTGTGCCTCCAGGCTCCTTTGAGCCCGCTGAATTCTGTTCAAGGCGTTTTGCGCCTGTATACTAAGGGATTTACGCTGGTACTCCTCCTGAATTACGGTTTGATGAAGGTCAATCCTGGCCTGTTCTACCTGCCGAATTCGTGTAAGCCCCTGAAACACTGGGATATTCAACTGAACACCTACAGAGGAGGTGTTAACCCAGAAATAATTGTTGAAATTAAAGTTATTGGCCTGGGACTGCCAGGCGTAATTTCCAAAGGCCGAAAGAGATGGGTAAAAAGCAGCTTTCTGCACCTCTATTTGTTTTTCCTGAAGATTTTGCTGAACATCCAGCTGTTGCAATTGTGGATTTTCTTCTATGCTGTACCCACTTAATATCATCTCCGGATTACTGCTTTCATATAACTCCACTAATGATTCTTCCAATGCTACAGGGATCTCCTCCGGAATGTTGGCCAACAGTTTCAGGTTATTCACGGCAGCTTCATAATTATTCTGTCCCTGCAAAATATCCGGCCGAAGGTTTTCCACCTGCACTTCCGCGCGAATTACATCGTATTCCGGCACCAGTTCCTGTGAAAACTGGTTTTGAATGTTTTCATAATTTCGCTGTGCATTTTCCAGGCTTTGACCTAATACCTGTAAGGATTCCCTGGCTAAGAGTGCCTCATAATAAGCTTGTTTTACCTGTGCCCTTATTTGGTTTTTATTGATATCCAGCCCCTTTTTCTGTATTTCCACAGCTGTTTCTGCTGCCCTGGTGGAGGCACTCAGTTCCCGATTATACAAAGGAAGGTTTGCCTGGGCTGATAAATTATAGGAATTATCAAACCCAGCTTCAATTATGGTTCCTTCTGAGCCGCCTCCGGCTCCTCCAAAACCTTCACCCGGAGGAAGGAAGAAAACAGGCCTTTTTATATTGCGGCTGTACTGCCCGTCGACTCCAATACTGGGCAGAAAAGCTCCTTTAGCCGCTTTTAAAAGGCTAGTTGCTCTTTGGATCTCCAATTTAGATAGGAGGATGTCCGAATTGCCTGTAAGGGCACTCGACAGGGTTTCTTCCAACGTAAGATCCAAGGAATCTGTTCCCTGTGCATTGGCGTTTTGAAATTTGATCAGGCACATGAAAAATATCAATATTATACCTACCCTGAAGCTTCCTTTTAGGGAATAGGTAAACCGGCTGTGCTGGTCTTCTGTCAGGAGAAAAGGCTGAACGGATTCATAAGAGAGAAAAGGAGCATTTCTCTTTTTATTCTTACTTTCCATCTGTTGTCGCTAATTTATTTGGTCATTTTTCAAATCTTTTCTGTATAGGGTGAGTTTTGGCTGCTTGTTTCAAGAAAAGACCTGGAATTTACTTTTTTGTCTTCACCCAGCGATCCATCACCACCTTCATGGCTTCCTCCATTTCCGCATAAAACTCGTCCATCTCTGCCAGCATTTGGTTGAAATCGGGATAAGCTGCGGATCTTGTTTGCGTCAGTTCTTCCAGAATACTCCTGAAAGGTGAAATCTGCTCTACCTTTCTTTTTATCATTTCCATCCAGGTTTTGGAGTTGACTTGGAAATAGCGCTTTCTATCTCCGGGAAAGGTTCTATAGTCCACTAATCCCGCTCTCAGTAATAAATTAAGTGAGGTGCTGACAGAACTTTTGCTTGACTTAAGATTGTCCGTGATTTCATCGAAAGTGCAGTAAGGAGGCTCTGCCACCAGCAAGAGGGCCATTATCCGTGCGGCCAGCGGTGGGAAATCAGACTTCTCCAGGGTAACGCCAATCCTTTCTATCTGTAAGGATTGCTTCTCATTAATGATCATACTGCTAATTTTAAGCTGGTACAAATATAAGGGATTGGTTTTATAAACTGTAATAGGTTCTGTTTTTTATGAACTAAACTAACTTTCGTGCCTGTCTTTTTTTGGTTTATGTCAAAGCTTTTCTTTTGAACGGGAAGTGTTTTTTGGAGGGTAAAATAAAGTTCAGCGTTATGCCTCAAAATTAATCTTTACCTTTGTCGTTAGCCTGAGATAAAAAAGGGATAGAAATGGACATAAATAGAAACCCTTTGATATTTCTTTATAAACAGAATACAAAACAAAATTATTTTCAAATGAAGCGAATTCTTATTTTATCAATAATGGTGCTGATTGGCCACTGTGCGATGGCACAGTTTAATATTAACAAATTAAAATCTGTCATAGGCGGTGAAAATCTTTCCAGCGAAGAGGTAGGAAATGGCTTAAAAGAAGCCTTGACAAAGGGAGTTTCACAAGGTTCTGACCTCGTATCGCAGGTTGACGGATATTTAAATAATCCTGAAATCAGAATCCCTTTCCCCCCGGAAGTAAAAAAAGTAGAAGAAAAGCTTCGCCAGATAGGCATGGGCAGTGAAGTGGATAAATTTGTTCTTGCCCTCAACCGGGCTGCAGAAGATGCCGCCAAAGAAGCCAAGCCTGTTTTTCTTTCAGCCATTAAGCAAATGACCATTCAGGATGCCTGGTCTATCTTAAAGGGGGAGGATAATGCCGCAACACAGTATCTGAATCGCACCACCTCGGCACAATTGCATGAAAAGTTCAAGCCTGTTATCCGGGAATCACTGGAGAAGGTAAACGCCACCCAATACTATAGTAATCTGATCAATTCCTACAACAAAATTCCTTTTGTAAAGAAGGTAAATCCTGAGCTTGATGATTATGCCACGAATAAAGCGATGGAAGGACTGTTTGTAATGGTCGCTAAGGAGGAGAAGAATATCCGGGAAAATCCGGGAGCCAGAACCTCTGACTTAATGAAAGCAGTCTTTGGCACACAAAATTAAGCCATAAAGGAAGCAGGATCTTTTTGAGAAGGCAATCCCCCCAAGGGTTTCAAACCCTTGGGGGGATTGGTTATCCTAACCGGATCTTAATCTGGTGTTCTGGACCTGCTACGTTGGCAAGATTAACTGTACCTTTTTATTTACATCTTGTGTGTATGAATTGTAAAAAAGCTATAAATGCAATGGTTTTTGGACTTGTGGTAATTTTTTTTGCCTTGCTTTCTTCTTTCCAAATTGGAGCCAATAAGGAGAAACAGTTTTATTCCCTGGAAGATTTTTCAAAAGTGACCAAAATTGATGTACATGTGCATATTAATACCCATAATAACGCCTTGGTGGAACAGGCAGAAAAGGATAACTTTATACTTCTTACTATAAACGCAGAGGTTCCAGATTATCCAACTATAGACCAGCAATTGAGATTTGCTTCAAATCAAAAACAATATTCACCCGAACGGGTTTATTTTTTATCCACTTTCGAAACCGAAACCATAGAAGATCCGGAATGGCAGGACAAGGTGATAGATTATATAAAAAGTTCAGTTGATCAAGGTAGTGTGGGTATTAAGGTGTGGAAAAATATTGGAATGGTTATCAAGGATAAAAACGGTGATTTTATAAAAATAGATCACCCAAAGTTTGATCCAATTTTCAGGTATTTAGAAGAAAACGAAATTCCTGTTTGTGGCCATATCGGGGAACCAAAAAATTGTTGGTTGCCGCTGGAGGAGATGACAGTTAATAATGACAGAAATTATTATCAGCGGCATCCTCAATACCATATGTACCAGCATCCGGAATATCCTTCCTATGAGGGATTGATTCATTCAAGGGATCAAGTGCTTGAAAAATTTCCTGATTTAAAGTTCATTGGGACCCACCTGGGGAGCATGGAATGGAGTGTAGATGAAATCGCAAAGCGTCTTGACAAATATCCCAACATGGCAGTAGACCTGACTGCCAGGATTCCCCATTTGCAATATCAATCTTTGGATGATTGGGAGAGGATATACGATTTTTTTATTAAGTACCAGGACCGGATCATCCAAAACGGAAAATCCCGAAAACACCCCGCCTCGGAAGAGGTTATTGCCAGACCAGGATAGAGCTTTTGGAAAAGTGATGCAGTGGTTTTCTCTATCCCGACTCCCTTGACTTCTTATGATTTCAGGAGATTCCAGGATCTCTTCCTTTACCTGCTTCACCAGGTACAATAAAGGTTCGGTAATATTTTTGTCCAAGAGGAGTTCCACTACATCAAACAACTGATCCGCAAATTCTATGGGGTCTGCAATGAAGTGCCCGAGATGATTCTTAACCTCATCAGCCCGGCCTACACTTACCAGCCAGGAATGATATCCGAATCATAATATCCGGCACTTTAAATCCACATATTCCTCCAACCGTCCTTCCCGTCTGTACATCCCGCCAAGCTCGAATACCGCCTCAACATCAATATCCAGGTGTTTCACCAATTGTGGGTGGCTGTCCATAAAGTTCTACATATGTCCACGGATGAGATCAGCCTCATCCATTTTTTCATAATCCTCCCACCATTCCTCTATCAGCATATTTTCTTCATCTGAAATCCCGGGGATAGGATCATAGGAAATGCTTTCCATTTCTGAAGATCCAAAAACGTCCAAAAGCTCTTCATTCTCCTCTGTCAAGGGGAAATCATCCTCCTCAAACCCATGGCCAATGTGTTTTCCCACCTTATCGGTTATAAGATGAAATGGGCACGTTGGCCAATCACATTACCACTATGGCAGGTTTCATCCAGTATAAGCCCGTCGCTGGAAGATACATATTCAGATCTTATTGACTTTCAGTTGGACGAGGGGATCCTAGTGGTGAAAATCGAGGCGCTGGAAACTCATATGATAACTTGAACGGAAACTATCTGGATGAAATCAAGGCAGAAAATCTTATAAGAGAAGAGGATTATTATTACTATTCCGCTCCCTTCCGTTTAGTGATGCATTTGACATTTAGAGATGTCTGGTGAAATAACTCTTCCGATAGGAATATGTCATAAACCAGCTGGTAAATGGGGATGTATAAGAGTAGAAAAAAATAAAGCTATGGGACATAGCCCCATAGCTTTAATCAATTAACAATAAACCCAAAATAACCAGCTGTAGGAGAAGG
>JBBDSC010000116.1:0-6505 GCA_040905145.1 Anditalea sp. | reverse complement strand
AAGAAATAATTAAGAGCAAAATTTTTTTAGAGGTCAGCCTCTCCCGCCAAACGGGGAGGCCTGACCCAATTTTATCTCGGGGAATTCCCTGATCATATTCAAGCCTTTGCTTGAGCGGAAGTACATGGGGCATTTCTTCACTATATCTACTTTCCGACTTCCCAGGGAGATCCTCCTAACAAAAATCAAAGGTAGAATAAGATATTTTTTTGGAGGAAATGCCCGTTGCAAATTTAAATTGCCAAGCTGATTTTTATACATCTTAATCATTGATTTTTAATGAACTCTTGGAATAAAAAAATTAATTTTTATTTTTAAATACAATTTTAGTTATTTAAACAACAAAAATTAGTATGTTTGAGGAAGTAATATGTAATGAGTTTATAGTTAATATATTTTCCCAAAAGAAAATAGAGTTAAAACCTAATTTGATTCCCT
Source organism: Anditalea sp. (assembly GCA_040905145.1). Lineage (GTDB taxonomy): Bacteria > Bacteroidota > Bacteroidia > Cytophagales > Cyclobacteriaceae > DATGMS01. Next base: position 6,067 of record JBBDSC010000116.1, on the reverse strand, counting down.
TGTAAGCTAGAAGTTTATTTGATCTAAGTAATCAGTCTTTTCGCCTCTCTCGGTTAAAATTATTTTTGAAAACTTTTATCCTTCTTTATGAACAAAATTTTATTTATGAAAAATCCAATCTTTTTGAAGTGGTATTGTCCTAAAAGCAATATTCGGATTTATTTCCTCCTTCTATTAGCTTTTCTACTCTTGACCCAATTTGTTTCTGCTCAAACGATTACAGTCACGGGATCGGAGAACAACGTCAATATTTCCAAGGTTAACCTTACGGTAGGTTCAAAATTAATACAACAGCAGGACCCTACAGGAAATACCAACCCCCCACCTACTGATGAACCTGTACTTATCCAATCAGTAGTATTGGAAAATGGGAAAGAATTATTTGCGACGACAAGGATCCCGGAGATAGTAAATCCTAACCCTGTGCTTGGTACCGAGCAAATAGAAGGACACAGTGTAGCGGTTATTAATTCCACCAATTCCTCAGTAGGACACATGGACTCGGAATTCATTCCCAACCTTGTAAAGGTGGTCTCTACACCTGATTTACGTTCTTATTGGAGCATTGGCAGCCAGCCTTCTATTCCCAGCGGGGAAACCTTTGTGGATTTGAAATATCAACTTCCAAACTCTGGCTATATCATGTTTTCAGAAAGAAATGGAAACTCATCAGTAGATCTTGTACCGTTAGGGGCTGATGGAAAGCCAATTCCAGGAGCGAATACTGTCCAAATTCGGGGTTATCAATGGAACACAGGCGTAAATCATCCTACAGATGTTCCTTTACAAAAGCAATGGTTAATTGTTTTTTCAGCTTCTCTTTTTGATACCTTCCTTCCAATCAATGGAGTAAGTATTGTGAGTATAAACGAACCAGATGGCAAACTGATCTTTTTTGTTGGCTCAATGGCCGCAGCACCAGACCATGCAGGGCCGATCAGCAATCTAAACGGAGCTGATGCAGTGCTGAATGTTTTTGACAATGATGAACTTAATGGGGCGCCTGTTAAACCTTTTGATGTGGAACTTTCTGTGGTAACACCATTTCCCGAAAACACCTTAACATTCAATGAAGAAGGAACGGTTGGCGTTCCAGCGGGTACCCCTCCCGGAACCTATACCATGACCTATCAAATTACTGATCGGGTGGGAGGGGAATCTGATCAGGCAATCGTAACAGTGCGGGTATTTGAACAAATGCCTGAAGCAAATGATGACAATGGTGGATCCCACACCATTAATGGCGCTGATGCCGTGGTCAATGTTTTGGACAATGACCTCCTAAATGGCGAACCGGCCACCCTTGAGAATATCATCTTATCTGAAATTACCAATAACACAAACGACGTACTAGCGCTGAATCCAGATGGAAGCGTGGATGTGGCAGCAGGGGCTGAACCAGGGGTATATCAACTGACCTACCAAATTTGTGATAGGGCAGATGCGACAAAATGTGATACTGCCATTGTTAAGGTTTATTTGGAAGTTACCAAATTGGAAGCTGTCGATGATAATTTTGGCACCTATAAACAGAGCGGAACTATTGGCAATATTCTTTTAAACGATCTAATAAATGGTAATCCCGTCAGTCCCAAAAAGGTAGATTTCGAATTTACGGATACTGATGGATTGACAGATTTGATTGTAGAGGAAAACGGATCGCTCAAACTGCCTCAGAGGCCAGCCCCAGGGGAATATGTCTTGATTTATAAATTATCTGAGAAACTTAATCAAGAAAACGAAGATCATGCTGAGGTAAGATTCACGGTCCTTGAAAACACTGTAGGACCAATTTTAATAAAACTGGTAAAAACAGTAGATAAAACAAAAGTAGCTGTAGGGGATATGCTTACCTATACCGTCACCTTGACCAACAACAGTTCATTTGACGTAACGGATATCATCGTAGAAGACCCGCTCCCCGAGGAGCTAATGTTTATTTCCGGCTCTCCATCTCCCTCAGGAGAAAACAGCTGGAGTATACCGGTCATGGCACCGGGTGAAACAGTTGCCATAGCCATTGAAGCTATGGCCATATCCATAGGAGAAGCCATCAACAGGGTAACGGTAAAATCCGGTGATTACCAAATCATTGAATCGGCCGAAACCGTGACCATCTTTTCAAAATCAGTTGATCTGAGCATCACAAAAACCTCCTTTGGTACTGAAATCTATCAGGGAAATGAGTTTGAATATGAAATACAAGTAGAAAACAATGGAGATACGGACGCTTCAGAGGTAGTGATCACTGATAATTTACCAGAAGGACTCTCTTATATCAATACCACAAGTACCGCTTCTTCCAATCAAATAGAAGCCATGCCTTCTGTCGATGGCAGTAATATCACCTGGACAGTGGCCAACTTCCCTGCTGGGCAGTCCCTGACTATTACCCTTATCGTAAGGGCAGATCAACTTGGACCAAAAATCAATCAAGTAGAAGTAACTACCCCTCAGGACGAGGAACTTAAACCCTCTGATAATATGGACCAAGATGACAATGAAGTATTGGCCTTCTTTATCCCAAACGTCATTACCCCAAGTCTCAAGGACAATAAAAATGATCAATTTGTGATAAAGGGAGTTGATCGGTTTGCCCACAACAAATTGGTGATTTTCAACAGGTGGGGGGATCATGTTTTTGAAGCAGAAAACTACAGAAATAACTGGACAGCCGATGGCTTAAGTTCAGGATCATACTTTTATGTATTGGAAGTGACAGACAGTAAAGGTGAAGAGCAAACCTTCCAAGGTTGGATTCAAGTCATTAAAAATTAATAAACACATGAAAAGCATTTTTAAAATATTAGGGATAAACCTTCTTCTGGCTATTTGGTCTATAGGAGAGGGCCATGGCCAACAACTTCCACAGTTTAGCCAATACATGTTCAATGGATTGCATATTAATCCAGGATATGCCGGTTACAAGGGGGAGCCTTATATCCAATCCACCTATAGAAGCCAATGGGTCAATTTTCCCGGCGCACCTAAGACGCTGACTGTTACGGCCGATTTAAGTGCCAATGAAGGCTTAATGGGCTTTGGTGCCTCTATCCTTACGGACCAATTGGGACCTGCCCGAACATCCTCGGCGCTTTTGACTTATGCCTATCGCATTCAGACAGGAAATGAATCCTTCTTAGGCTTAGGGGTAAGCGCTGGAGTCTCGGAATATGCCATTGATGGTTCTATGCTCAACCCCAATGATTTCGATGATGTTAATATTCCAGAGGGAAGGATTAGCCTTTTTACCCCCAATATCAATACAGGAATATTTTATCATACCCCAAGGTTTTATGCAGGTTTGAGTGCCTATAACCTTGTTGGGAAAAAGAGTCTGGAGAAAGAGGATATGGCCTTGGCCTATCATCATTTGCATTTTTACCTGACGGCAGGGGTTCTGTTGCCCTTGTCTGATGATATCCAGTTTAAACCTTCTGTTTTGATCAGAAAAGAGCGGCAGGGCATCTCCAACTTTGATGTGAACGGAATGTTTTTATTCATGGAGCGATTAGGGCTAGGTGCCTCTTACCGGTCCAATTTAAATATCAATGGAGACGAACATCAAAACAAGCTCTCCAACAGGAATTCGGTAGCGATGATTGTCGAAATATTTGTCACTGACAATTTAAGGTTTGGATATGCCTATGACCATAACATGAATGCCCTGACCAATACAAGAAACAATTCCCATGAATTATCAGTGGGCTATTATATTGCCCCAAGAAATGTTCGCATGAAAAACCCCAGATGGTTCTAGATATGAAAAAGATTTTTACATTATTCATTACTTGCTGTTTAATGTCCTTATCCATTACTAATGTGGTAGGACAAAGTGCCAAATTCCGTTATGCAGACAAACAATTCGAGTTGTCCAATTTTATGGAAGCGGCTAGAGGATATGAAAAGGCCTATGAAAAAAAAGCAACCTACCGGGCTGCAAAAGGGGCTGCGGAATCCTATGAATGGCTGTCTTCTTATAAAGAGGCTTATAAATGGTGGAAGCTGGTGGTCAATTTTGAGGAATCCACCTCAGATGATTTTTCCAATTATATTTTCGCCACCCATCAGTCGGACAATCTGGATGAAGTGAAAGCGGCATTGGAGAATGCTTCACCCAAATGGGATTCCCCAAAGGGCAATTTCAATATGGATTCCCTGATGGCCTGGTACTCCAATCCCAAAAACATTGAATTGGTCAGTTTAGAGGCTTTCAATACCTCCTTTACTGACTTTGGGATCGCTTTTGACAAAGAGGGAAACACCTATTTTTCATCAGATAGGGGTAGCATAACCTCTTCCGGAAAAAAAGCCATTAGAATAGATGGAGCAAATAAGTTTAGTACCAACAAATATGACATGACAGGCAGGGATTACATCAACATCTATAAACTGGATGATAATGAACAAATTACCTCCCTTTATTCCTTGGTGCCGGAAACCCATCATTTTTCCGACCCCTTCTTTATGGAAGAAAAGCCCATCATGTTTTATACCCTGACAAGGGACGTGGGCAAGGTGAAGAAAAAAAGAAATTATAACATTTATCCTGAGTTATACTATAGTACAATCAACGGGAAAGGCGAATTTATTGATTACCAGTCTTTTCCTGAAAACTCACCGATAGAACATGGGATCATCAATCCTTTTGTAGATGAGCAGGAAAAGAAGATTTATTTTTCTTCCAACCGATCCGGTGGCTTTGGCGGCTATGACCTTTACTATGTGACCTATGATAATGATTTCAATTTTGGTTCTACGGTCAATTTAGGACCTTCCATAAACACTTCGGGAGATGAAAGAGACCCTTTTATGTTCAGGGATGGTTTTTACTTTTCTTCTAATGGACATGTTGGCTTAGGTGGTTTGGATATCTTTCATGCCCATCACGAACAGGGGACTTTCTCCCATGTCCGCAATTTGGGGCTTCCCTTTAATTCTCCCCAAGATGATTTTGGGATGAAACGTACGGAAGAAGGAAAAAGTTACCTTTCTTCCAATCGCTTAAACGGAACCGGCTTGGATGACATCTATCAACTTCAGGATTTGCACAAGCGCTTTATTGGAAAGGTCAGTGATTTGGACGGAAATTTAATTGATGATGGCCTCTTGGTAGAGCTGATGCAAACAGATGATCTGCTGGCGGTACAGACCCAACAAAAGGAAAAGGGCAAAATACTTGCCGATATTTCCCCTGATAAGGATTTTCAGTTGGTCCTGAAAAAGCAAGGATATTTTCCTATTAAGGATAGTACATTGACCACAAAGGAGTTAGAGGAAGATCGGATCGAGAAGGAATATGTGATGACAAAGATCCCGTATAAGGCCATCTTTTTTGAAGATTTAATCTTCTATAACCTTGATCAATCCAGCCTAAGAGCGGATGCAAAAACCGCCTTGAAGAATGTGGCAAAATTAATGGAAACTTATTCCTTCCTGAATATCTTGGTGAGGTCCCATGCAGATTCCAGGTCTTCCAATGAATACAATGAAGCATTAAGCAAAAGAAGGGCGAATGAGGTTAAGGATTATTTAGACCAGTACGGCATAGCACGTTCCCGGGTTAAATCTGAGTGGTTTGGAGAAGAGAAGTTACTAAACGATTGTGGCGATGGGATACCTTGTCCGGATGCAGCGCATCAGATAAACAGAAGGAGTGAATTGATATTGATCGCCTTTCCTGATGAAAACAAAGCCTATGAAGAACATGAAAATATTGATCTGCCTAAACAAGAAAATCCAAATCTTACGCTTGATGGGCAGTAATTAATGAAACTGTCCAACTTCAATTAACGCATAGTTTGTAAAAACCATTTTTTAATAAGTCAATTTCAAATTTTTTTAATGCTCCTGCTTCACAGCAGGAGCATTTCTTGTTTTCATTATTGGGACCCCCCAAAATATCCGAATAATAGTAATTACCTGTGATTTTTACAAGGGGAAATATTCATCCCAGTAATGTATGAGAACTTTTCTCATGCCTGGTTTTATGGATCAATAATGAAATAAAAGCATAGGGTTACCCATTTAAATCTCAATTATTTGTAAATGAGCGTGTTAATTTGTA
>JBBDSC010000115.1:0-6538 GCA_040905145.1 Anditalea sp. | reverse complement strand
TGATGATAGTTTCCATACAAAAAATTAACCATTATCACTTCCCGATGAAGAAAGTATTAATCTATTGATAATCAATGAATTAAATGGTGTTAGTTGTACATAAGTTGTACATCATAAATGAAATTTATTTCAATCATTTTTTTCAATAAAGTTCTATAATCTCGCCCTTAATTTCTCCTAATAATCACCTTATGCAACCAGCTCTTTGCTTGGCTATTTCACCTAGGCCATTAGTATCAACCCCCCAAACAATAGATGCCTCAATATCCAATATTCTGCTTATTCGCGGGCAACTTTTAGGGTAGGTTCGCACATTTGGCGTTAAGGTATTCGCTGATTCTCGAGGGGCTTACCCCCAAAAAATTGAGAAAGCGCTTTTTGCCTTAAACCACGTTCAGGCATGCGGAGTTTTAGGACTTTGGGGAGGGGAGTAGGCTGATTGGATAATGCTTTTCTTTGAAGTCAGCAACCTATTCGGAAATTGACTAAACCACCCCTAATTCGGCAATGATTTTGTCCTCAATAGTATGGTTTGGTTTTATGGAATATCATCCCCTTGGGGCATTTAAGGGAATTTCTGTTTACCTATGATCCTGACAATCCTGATCTGATCCTCTACAGTGAAAAATATGGTATGTGAGGCATGGACACAATATCTGTATCCTTTTCGAATATGGGAGGCCAAAGGGTACATCTCAGGATTTTCAGCAATCCTATTAAATGTTTTTTTCTAACGATCCATGGTATTTCTCGGCCTGTAAAGGTCCGAAAACTTTAAGGCCATACAGGTATACCTGAATAAGGTCTTCTTCTGCTTTGCGGGTTAGCGTGTATTTCATTATCCGTCCTTGGAACGGTTCTTAGCTTCTTCGAGTATTTCTGCCATAGTCTTTGTCGAAATTCCGCTTTCCTCACCTTTGATTAGCTCATTTCGTAGCCAAATTCGTTCTTCTTCCAGTTCTCTCTGTCTTCGGATCAAGTCATTGATCAACTCACTCTTACTTGCATATTCGTTTCCCTGGATCTTTTCTTTCATCCAACGATCGTTAGGCTCATTTACTGTTATAGTCTGTCTAGCCATTTTACATGTATTTTTGGTGTAATTATACACCAAATAAACCTTAAAAACAAGCCTCTTATTTTTATCCTGTACTTAATCAGATGCTCAAAACACAGATTTGTGATGAATAATTAAAAGGCAAGTACAAGTAAAAGAACAAAAAAGGAAATATATCTAAAGTAAAATATTTCCCTCGAAGTATTAAGTGTTGAATTTTCAATAATTTAAACAAGTATAGCTATACATTGGTTGTACATCCTTGATTTCAGTCATTTTTGACATTTTTTTCAATAAAGTTTTACAATCTGGCCTATAATTTCTCCTAATATTCACCTTTTCCAACAAGCTCTTCTTTGGCTATTTCACTAAATAAATGCATGAGGCTTAGTATCCCACCCTCAAAAAAATGGATGCTTCAATATCCAATCTTATGCTTATTTCGAATTGCAAAAGAAAAAAATTTTATCCCATACTTTTTCTACTCCGGAAACGGTTTCCAACATGGATTTACGATGGGATCTGGATACGCTTGCATGCAGTGGCCGGACAGGAACCAGGCCGACCGCAGGGAGACAGCCGGTCCTGTCCGGGAAAACGGAATGCAAGGGTATCCGCGGGAGGGGAAAAGTGTTTGGATTTTGGCAGGAACGGACAAAAGGCAAACTTTTTTCCCAGGGGGAAATCAGCAAATGGCTGAGCATTTAAATTTTTGATCATTGATCCTAACCTTTTACCTATTAAATGGATATACCTTTATGTCAATACATGATAATATAGATAAATCCCTTGTAAAACGGGCAAAAAAAAAGGAGGGGCTTTTCCCTAAGCCTTGGCCTTCTTGCGCTTTCCGGTTTTTGGTGCAGGTACCTTTTTGCTGATATAAACCGTATGGGTTTTACCGTATTGATCCGGCTCTTTGAGACCGGCCACTTCAAATACCAGGTATTCTTTACCTTCGTAGTCCACCATATGGTCCCTCAGGATTTCCTCGAGTGTTTCTTTGGAGATGGATACCCTGATGATGTGGAGATCCTTTACCCGGGTTCCTTTTCCGATGTAGGTTTTTTTAAATTGTGACATTCTGCAATGACAATCGGGGGATTGATTGCTGTTGAATAAAAAGGCCCCAGAGTAGTCGCAGAAAAGAGTGAATGGAAATGGTTTTTCTATAAATTACCTAAGGAGTTTGTGAGGACACAAACTTTGGCGGGAAAACCCACTCCAACTTTGTTTTTTAGATTATAACCCCTGAGGTAAATTGCACGGTGAAACCGGTAAAAATCCCAATACCGAACACGTCAGGAACCCTGACCTAGAAAGTCATCGCTAAACTGGACGTTGGGCAGTTGGTCCGGCCTTACGCCTTGGGTTGTTTATACCTTAAACTTCTTTGGGTCTTTCCGGTTGGGCCTGAAGCTGACAACCTCTATTTGGTCTTCCCTGATGCGGTAATAAATACTCGTCTGTTTACTGAAGACGCATTTTCTCAGACCTTTTCGTTTGTTGGATTCACGGTACATCTCGGGCGCTTTTGATATCCGGTCCAGTGTCTTTTCGATACATACATATATTTCCTTTGCCTTCTTTTGCCCGAACTTCCGGACAACATATTCAAGCAATTCTATTTCCTCATGCCTGGCACGGAGGGAATAGCGGACCGTCAATGCCAAACCTAAAAGTTGAACCGGTTTTTAATTTCCTCCCGGACGGATTGATGGGACAGGTACTGTCGATTATCCAACTGCTCCAATCCTTCATCTATAGCTGCCCGGTCTTCCGCGTTTAACTCTTCCCAAAAATCCACTTCATCCTCTATGTTTAAAAGTGATTTGACAGCATTCAATACACGCTCATCATTGCTGTTGATAATTTCCGTAATAATCCTGTATTTTACCGCAATGTCCATGTGATAGTATTTTATTTGTTTTATAAAGTTAACGATTTTTATATTCAGTTAAGTTTCGTTGTATAAATTAACTGAAAAGTGTACCACATTTAAATTGAAAGTGTACCGGTAATCACTGAAGATTTGAGGAAATTACCCAAAAGTTAGTTGAAAGCCAAATCGTGAGCCATTCCATCCTGGATATCCATTGGTATAAGGGAATTATAAAAGTTGAGAAAATGCTTGTCGCAATCAAAAGGTATAATGGAATCCGGTGCAAGTACTTTCGAAAAAGACGACTTCCCCTAACCGTTACAGCCCGAGATTACCAACAATTCCGAACCATCCATCAAAGGTCACCAAATTGTGGTGCAGCTTTGGGGTCTTTGGTCAATGAGCCCTTCGCCAATTTTTGTTCGTAAAGCCTGCCTTCCCGTCTGATACGGGGCATTTGAGATTTGAGCCTATTTTTTAAGTCCGCTACCTAATCTTCGGTTACTTTGTTCTTTTTGCCATAAACAAAGATACAGTTTTTAAAGTGAAAATTCGGGCCGATCAGAAAATTCTGATAAGCCACTAATCTACTTCCCATTTTCTTTAACAACGACCATAAAAAAGCCCCGGTAAAGGGGCTTTACTTTAATTTTTCTGCTCCTTTTTCCTGGAGCTTCCTTTTTTGGGAGCAGCTGTCTTTTTACTGATATAAACCGTATGGGTTTTACCGTATTGGTCCGGCTCTTTAAGGACGGCTACTTCAAATACCAGGTACTCCCTGCCTTCGTATTCCACCATATGGTCCCTGAGGGTTTCCTCGAGAGTTTCTTTGGAGATGGATACCCTGATGATGTTAAGATCCTTGATCTGGGTTCCTTTGCCGATGTAGGTTTTTTCAAATTGTGACATGACTTTAAATGTTTAAGGTTTGAAAATTGATTATGCCAAAGAAAAGGGGGGCTGCCAGGGACAAACAGCCAAAGGCCGCACAAAAAAATCGTGGAAGGCTTCCCCTGGAAAGCCCTATTTTTTTGAAAGGGCGAAGCGCACCCTTGGCAGGTGTTCCGCTGCCCCCACCTTTGCATGGATCATAATTCAGAACCGGGAACAGGGTGGGCCATGGAGTGGGAAATACTGAAATAAAAAAGAGAGGCATGATGGATTAATGGTACCCATTCGAAGAACCTATTAGATTATTTAGGAAGTGTGGATTGTATTGGTTATTGATCCTTTTTAAACCGGTATTCTTTCCAGTTGTTTGGCAACAGCTGATAAAGGTCCTTCTGTTTGTGAAACCATGTTCAGGTTCAGAATATACAAACCCTGGATGTCCATTGGAGCTTGATATGACTGTATTAAGGGTTGTGACATTTATCGTTGAAAAGTCTGTAAATCCAAGGCAAAAATGGTTTTGATTTAAATTTAGATATGGATGGAGTAGGTTGACTCCTTTCAAAAGGTTGCCAGATTGGTAAATCGAATAGTAAATAAGGAATTACAAATAGTAAATAGGGAATTAAAAAAACATTCCATTGCGGACAGTATTTAAAGGCCTCTTACTGATACCTCCTTAGTTCAAATTATGGTGGGCAAAAATTAAATGTTTAAGTTTGAGGGTAGGGAAACTGGAGATAAAATCATTTTAGCAACATGAAAGATGAAATGCCATAGCAATTTTTCAAGCCTCGAAGTGTCCAATAACAGGGCAATCGGCAAAAGATTTAAATTATTACGAGGGTGAGTTTAGACTTGAAATTGGTAGAAGTGGATATCAATGGTATTATCCTTACCATGAAAAAGTACTTTTAATTATTGAGGGTGACCTTTTTCATGACCAAGAGTTTTGGGATAAAAATAGTACATCCATACTCTATTTAATAGAAAATGGGTTTTGGCCTAGGGGAAAGATGGTAGACAAACCATTACTGAATGTATTAATTTCCTCCTCTGGAATACCAACCACACCCCTTGAAAAAGTGAGAGAAATACTTTATTACCTGACATCAATTCAAAATTATTTTGGTGAATGGTTAGAATTAGAAGGTAAGGAATACGGAGAAATTTCAAGAAAAACGGGTTTGGTAAGTAGTGATGAATTAGAACCATTAGTTCGTGAGGCCGAAAAAGGCGGACTATTAGAAATCAAAGCAGACCATAGTGATGGAATGAATATTATAGTCACTATGAATGGATGGCAATTCGCTGAGGAAAGAAAGCGTCAAAAGACTTCAAACGTGGCTTTTATCGCAATGTCATTTGATCTTGAAATGATTCAGATATACAATAATTGGATTGAACCAGCAATTAGAGAGTCAGGCTTTGATCCCTATATTGTATTGAATCAACATTCCGAAAGCGATGTGACCATCAATGATGCCATCCTTGCAGGTATTAAAAAAGCAAAGTTCACCATAGCAGATTTTACGCATCATAAAGCAGGGGTTTATTTTGAAGCAGGTTATGCTTTAGGGAGAGGCCAAAAAGTAATCTACACGGTTTAAATACTATGGATGAAGCTTATTTTTAATGCAGGATTAATTAATGTTGAATTGAAAGAAGTAATCGGTGTTTTAGAACTGTAGTTTCAAGACCGAATGGTGGGTATCTCTTGGCCAAGCTTTGAAAATCTTGAACATCATGTGCATCAGTTTGAAAATAAAAAAAAGGGCTATAACAGTCCTTCATCAGCAAATGAATAATAACCTTCACTGGTAACAATAATATGGTCCAATACGGAGATTTCCAGGTACTGTCCGCCATCCTTCAGCTTTTTGGTAAGCTTTATATCTGCATCACTGGGTTTTAGTTGCCCTGATGGGTGGTTGTGCGATAATAAAATTCCTGATGCATTGGCTTTTATAGCTGCACCAAAAATCAACTTTGGATCAGCTACTGTTCCCGATACGCCTCCGGTAGAGGCTTCATAAATGCCTAGAACCCGGTTGGCCCGGTTTAAAAGAATGACTTTGAACTGCTCGACAAATTCCAGTTTGTCTTCATCCCAGTTTTCCAACAGGATTTCATAAGCTTCCTTGGAAGAGGTGATCTTGGGACGTTGGGAAGGTTTAACATTTGACCTGTAGGATAGCTGGATTTCCGCTACTTCAAACTGCCTTTTTTTGTTTGTGGTTTCCATAATCTTTAGAATTTAATTATGGTGCATGACATTGCCTGGGAGGGTGAGCAAAGACAAAAGGAAACGGAATAAATTGGGGGTTCCTGGAAGCGAAGCTGAAAGGGGGAAACCGCTTTATGCCGTAAGCTTTTGGGAAAACCAGCCTTCCAGGCTAGCTTGTGCCGGAATTAATTCTTATGATGGAAAGCACAAAAGACAGTTTGACTATGGTTGAATCGGGTAAAACAAGTAAAATAAATGTGCCTCAGATACGAAATCACCTGTCAAGACAGAGTAGGGCAGGGGATACTCTTGAAAGGAGAGAAGGGATCCTTCTTAGGCAACAATATCTATATTAAGAATAGGACGGCTTAGGGATAGCAATGGAAATCCTTTTTGTGAGAGGGCTAAAGCCAGGGAAAAAGATTGGAACGGAAGCGCAGCGGCAGCCCAAGCCCCCGAAATTAAAATTTTGATATAGAAA
>JBBDSC010000114.1:0-1131 GCA_040905145.1 Anditalea sp. | reverse complement strand
ATAATCCCTACCATCGGGCCCGTGCCGTATGGCTCCTGTCCCAATTAGGCCAAAAAGGGATAAAGGAAGTTGAAGCCCTGTTGAATGACGCCAATCCCAATATTAAGGTAACCGCATTACGGGCTCTAAAACAAGCCAATCCCAGTGGAATTATAGACTATGCCCAGAAATTGGTTAAAGATACTTCTGCAGCTGTCAGAAGAGAAGTGGCGATTGCCTTAAAGGACATTCCTCTGGATAAAAGCAATTCTCTGATTTTGGCCTTGACAGAGGGCTATGATGGTAAAGATCCCTGGTATTTGAATGCATTAGGTATTGCTTTGGAAGGTAAGGAAAATGATTTTTATCCTACTTTGCTTCAACATTATAAAGCCGATGATCCAGAAAAATGGTCAGAAACCTTGTTCGACTTGGTCTGGAGAATACATCCCTCCAACTCTGTGGGGGCACTACATAAACGAGTCAATTCCAAGATATTAACCCCGAAAGAAAAGGAAAGAGCTTTGGTTGCCCTGGCATTTATTACCACAATGGAGGCCTCAGAAGCAGTGAGGCAATTGGCGGACACAAACGATGCGATTGCAGGGCAGGCGCAATATTGGTTACAATTTCGTAAAACAAACGATTGGCGGGCTTACTTAAAAGATTGGAAATCTCCAACTGGGCAAAGGCCTGGAGGCAGTCCGCAAATGCTGGAGCTCAGAGAAAAAATAGTGCATGCCGATTCTGGGGATTCCGAACGTCAATCTGCTGCAATGGAGCTTGCAAAAAGCAAACCTGGGCAGTTACACTTGCTTCATCTGGCTGCGAACAATGAATTACCTGATACCTTGGTTTCTCAACTAAAGGATCAAATGCTAAAAGTTGAAGACCGATACCTGCTACCACTTGTTACCCATTATTTTGATTTGAAGGATTCCACCACTTTTGATTTAGAAGATATTGCAGAATTGAATGTGAATCCTGCCAAGGGAAAGGTTTTGCTTTACAGTAATTGTATTGTCTGCCATAAGGTAGGAGAAGTAGGTGGTGAATTGGGTCCAATTCTCTCCAATATTCAGGCCAAGTATGGCAAGACTGGCATTTTAGAAGCTATTATTAATCCGGATTCAGGTATAGCTTTTGGGTCTG
>JBBDSC010000113.1:0-1132 GCA_040905145.1 Anditalea sp. | reverse complement strand
GCTACCTGATCTTTGTTGATATCAAATTCAAATCTGGCTGAATAACTTAATCCCTCCAAAACATTTTCCAAAGTCTGATCCTGAAACCTACCGGAGACGATCAAATCTTTTTTGGGAGGGTTTGTAAATTTAATCTGTACGCCATACCAGTTTTCCAGCACCCTCGTGATCTCGGCTATAGGCGTACGATCGAATACAATGACCTTCCTTGTCCAAGCCATTAGCTTTTCTTCTTCAAATCCCCTTTTCTGAAATTGTTGTTTTTCCAAATTAATGTTTAAAACCTCTCCAGGGACCAGGTTTATTTTTTCAGGATAATCCAGTTTAACATCAATCTCCACCAAGCCCGTCAAAAGGGAAATGTCCAACTCCTCATTTTTATAGGCTTTGATATTGAAAGAAGTCCCCAGGGCCTTGGTAGTGATTGACCCTGTCCTGACCTTAAAGGGACGTAGACTATCTTTTGCTACCTCAAAATAGGCTTCCCCTATCAATTCCAATTCCCTTTGATCTGCCTCGAAATTCTTGATGTAACGCAATGAACTGCCCGAGTTGAGTATTACCTTGGATCCATCCTGTAGGGTCAGATTTGATTTTACACCTGGAGGGGCGTAATGCTCTTCATAAATGACAGGAGCTTCTACAATTGGCATGGGCTCTTGGGGCTGCAAGATGCCGGCAACTATTGCCATCGCAAAAGCAAATAGCAGAATACCTGCAATCCTATAAAATTGAAGGTATTTAAAATAAGACCTGTACTCCTTTTCATGTTTTTTTATGGTACTTAAGGCATTCAAGGGAATTACCCTTCGCTCTCTAATATCCTCATCCACCTTTAGTACTGTCTTCTCAATGTCATCCCAGGTAGATTCTATTCTGGCTTTGTTTACCGGATAGGATGTTCTGGCCATATTTAAAAGTAATTTTCTAGCCAGTTTTATATCCCGGTACTTGGAAGGGTTTTTCTTCAAATAAGCCTCCCAATAGGATTTGGTGGATGCATCCGGGGATAAAACCCACTTCCTAAAATCCGGATCTAACACAAAATCTTCAATGGTATATCCCAGTTTCCCCATAATTGTTGTCTTCATCTATATAGAGTCAGGCCACGATAAAAGTTATCCTTGAAAAA
>JBBDSC010000112.1:0-37348 GCA_040905145.1 Anditalea sp. | reverse complement strand
TAAAACTTACGGTATTTTACATAATGGATACACTTCCCTTATAAACCTAATAACGAAAAGTATGAAAAAATCACTTTACCAAACACTCATCAGGATAATCAGATATTCATGTATGGGTATTGTAGGACAGCTTCTATTGGTTGGCTTCTCCTTTGCAAATGATGAGCTCATAGATGTATCAGGTAGAATAACCTCATCATCAGATGGCCAGAGCATTCCAGGTGTCAACGTCTTAATAAAGGATACTTTCACCGGCACAGTCACCGATTTAGATGGAAACTATACCATTAACGTGCCTAATGAAGATGATATTCTGGTGTTTTCATCCATTGGTTACCTCACACAGGAAATCCCGGTAAATGGCAGGGCAGTGATTGATGTTATACTGGAAGAAGATGTGCAGGGATTGGATGAGGTAGTGGTGGTTGGCTATGGTACGCAGAAAAAAGTCAATGTGATAGGGTCTGTGACAACCATAGGCACTGAAGAACTGACTGCAGCCCCGGTATCCACTATTTCCAATGCTTTAGCAGGCCGTCTTCCAGGAGCCATTGTTCAACAATCCAGTGGTGAACCCGGTAATGACCAAGCCAATATCCTGATCCGGGGAAGTTCAACTCTGGGGAATAATGCTCCCTTAATCGTCATTGATGGGATTCCGGGACGGGACTTGAATTCCGTTCCGGCTAACAATATTGAAAGTATTACTGTTCTTAAAGATGCATCTGCAGCCATCTATGGTTCCAGGGCTGCCAATGGTGTGATACTTGTCACCACCAAAGGTGGTTTAAAGAATACTCCGGCAACATTCAGGTATGAATTTTACGAAGGTTTTCTTACACCCACCATGGTTCCGGAAATGACTGATGCTCCTACTTATGCACAGATGGTGCGTGAAATGCAGTCTTACAGGGGAGTGGACGAAGCTAACATGACCTTTTCCTTAGAGGATATTGAAAAATACAGATCCGGAAATTTTCCCTGGACACATCCAAATACCGATTGGTTTGATGCAGGTCTGGCAGACTACAGCAGAAACCGTAACCATAATTTTTCAGTTAGCGGTGGAAGTGAATCAGTAAATTATTATGGGGCTTTCGGTACACAATATGATGGCGGAATTTATACCAATTCTGCCAATTCATTTAACAGGTATAATTTAACGGCCAATGTAGATGTTAAAGTCAATGAATTTTTAGATGTCGGCATTGATATTAATGCTTCTCAGGAAAACAGGATGTTCCCCACAAGAGGTGCAGGGACTGTATTTGCCCATTTGATCAGGAGTTATCCTACCGAAACTGCAGTTTTCCCCAATGGCCTACCAGGACCTGATGTCGAACGTGGTGACCAACCTCTTGTGATATCTTCATTTGAACCGGGCTATGATGATGACAAACGTTACCGGAGCAATAACACGCTTTCCGCGAATTTTAAAGTTCCTGGAGTGGATGGTTTGACTTTATCCAGTTATTATGCCTATGACATCTACTTTAGACAAAGAAAGCTGTTCGAAAGACCATTTATGCTTTATCAGTTGGACGAGGGAGCCTATTTAGCTGCTGGAAATACCGGAAGTGAGGATGGGTCAGCTTTTCTTAGTGGAAGCCTGAGCGGTCAGGCACCAGAACCAAGGTTAACCGATTTTTATGACAATACTAAAACGAACACTTTTAATTTTAGGGTGAATTATGATAAAACCATTAATGATGTTCATAATATCAGCACCTTTGTCGCCTACGAAAGCTCTGAATATATTGGGCAGGGAATAGAAGCGTTCCGCAGGTATTTTGTTTCCGACGAGTTGCCATATTTATTTGCCGGAGGTGATGCTGAAAAAGATAATGACGGATGGGTTGATATAGATTCCCGTATAAATTATTTTGGAAGGTTGAGCTACAATTTCAAGGAAACCTATTTATTCCAATTCAGTTTCCGCAGGGATGGCTCCTTAAGGTTTTCGGAAGAAAGTGGGCGTTGGGGCAATTTCCCAGGGGTGCTGGCAGGTTGGAATATCTCCAATGAAGATTTTTGGAAAGAAAATGTGGGCTTCATCGATTTTCTAAAAGTCAAAGCCTCTTGGGGTCAAATGGGCAACGATCTGGTGGACCCCTTCCAATACCTAACAAGTTATGAATTTGGTGAAGGTTCAGTATTTGGAACAGGGAGAAATTATTCTACTGGTCTTAACTTGACCGGTACTCCAAATCCATTTATAACCTGGGAGGTGGCCAATGTTTATAACACCGGTTTTGAATCAAACTTTTTTAACGGAAAAATGAGTTTAGATGCCGAGTTTTTTTATGAAAGGCGTAACAACATTCTTGTTCAGAGGAGTGCCTCGGTGCCAAACTTTACAGGCATTTCCTTACCCGACGAAAATTTTGGCATTGTTGATAACAAAGGTTTCGAAGTCATTTTGGGATACAATGACCAACGCCCTAATTTCTCTTACGGAATCAATGGAAACTTTGCCTTTGTACGTAACAGTGTAGTTGAATTTGACGAACCTGAGCGGAATGTACCATGGCAAGTCCAGACCGGCTATCCTCAAGGTTCTGCATTGCTTTACCGTTCGATAGGGATCTTCAGGGATGAAGAGCATGTGAATTCATTACCGCACGTTCCCGGAGCACGCCCTGGGGATATTATTATAGAAGATTATGATGACAATGGAGAAATAAACAATGACGACAGAACTTTGTTTAGCAGGACTACCAACCCTGAAATTACTTATGGTGTTTCTTTTAATCTTAAGTATCAAAACTGGGAATTGAGAGGACTGGTTCAAGGCGCAGGAAGAGCCATGAGGTTAATGTACACGGAATTGCAGGGCAGTGCAGGCAATTATTACCAATATGATGCCGAGGGGAGATGGACTCCTGATAATATTGATGCAGATAAGCCGAGAGCATTTGAAAGGGAAGAGGAATATTGGAGGTTAAATTATAGGACAGACTACTCCTATCACAATACCTCCTATGCCCGTTTAAAGAACCTGCAACTTTCTTATACCATTCCTTCAAGCCTCCTTGAGGTAATTAAGGTCACTAATGCAAGGGTGTATGTGTCTGGTCAGAACTTATTACTGATCCATTCCGGAACAGATATTATGGATCCGGAACTGGGGAGTATGAACAGCTACCCGATCATGAAAGTTTTTTCTGCTGGCGCAAACATTTCCTTCTAATTTGATATAAAAAGAATAGTCATGAAAAAATATATAAATATTAAAGTTTTATCCTTTCTTCTGCTTTTGCTTTCCTCCTGTGAAGAAGAAATTTTGGATAAAGATCCGTTAGATAGATATTCAGAGGAACTTGTTTGGTCTGATATCAATCTTGCCGACAGCTATCTTAATACCGCCTATAGAAATATGTCCAGTGGGTTTAATACCAATTTAAATCTTGCAGGGGTTTCTGACCACACTTTCTTTATCCATATTTATGGAACGGATGTATATGTGCAGGGGAATATTACTCCCTCCAACATGGGTCCTTTTGACCATAGCAGGTTTAGGTTTTTAAACTGGCAGCTTTTCGATAATATTCAAATAATCAACACCTTTCTTGCCAATATTGATGAAGTGGTAGAAAATTCTGAAGGATCGGAAAGAGAAGCTGTTCAGCAGCGAGCTGATATTATGAAAGGGGAGGCTTTGTTCCTAAGAGCCTTCAGTTATACACAGATGGCCCGAACTTTTGGCGGTCTTCCCATTTTAACCGAGCCTTTCGGTATTGATGATGATTATTTGTCTATTCCAAGAGGATCATTTGAGGAAACCGTTGATTTTATTGTGCAGGATTGTGACGCAGCGGCTGCCCTTCTTTTGCCCAAGGATGAAATGGAAATGGGTAGAGCAACCAAAGGGGCAGCATTGGCCCTCAAATCACGGATCCTGTTGTTTGCGGCCAGTGATCTTACTGCTGATGGTACTGCTGAAAATGAATATGTGGGCTACGAAAATCCGGACAGGACTGCCCTTTGGACTGCAGCAAAAAACGCAGCGAAGGCGGTGATGGATATGGGCACCTATACTCTTGCAGATTTCGGCGCCCCTGATAAGGAAGCGGTGGCTTATAATTATTATGATTTCTTCAGACAAAAAGACCTGTCCAACAGTGAGGTTATTTGGGGTAAAATGTTTGTAGCTGATGTTGGAGAAAGACACCGCACTAACCTATGGCAGGGTCCCAATGGATTAGGAAATTATGGCAGCAATAACCCTACCCAAGGCTTGGTGGATACTTATCAAATGGAGGATGGATCCAGCTTTTCAGATCATTTTACCGTGGATGAAAATGGGTATTACCAAAATATTTCCGGCAAATACCAAAATGAAAATATTTATTACTACCGCGAACCCCGCTTTTATGGATCCATTTTATATGACAGTGCCGTTTGGCAACCCCGTTTTCCCGATCTTGTAGATAGGGATCCTTTGGGAATTTATGACAGGCGTACTCGGATCACGATAAAGGATGGAAATGTAACGAGTGACCTGGTGGGTATTGACACCCGCCAGGGTCCTGTCCAATCCTGGAACGGCGGATATACCGGATATGTAACTAAGAAGATGATGGATCATGAAGTAATCGGAAAGGACCAGTACAATGAAAATGCCTGGATCTGGCTCAGATATGCGGAAATAATCATGAACTATGCCGAAGCCAGTTTAGCATTAGGAGAAACCCAAGAGGCTGCCACATACATCAACATGATCAGAAACCGGGCCGGTATGCCAGATTTCACGGGGGATATTGAACAGGCACTCCGGTATGAAAGGGAAATTGAATTTACTTTTGAAAACATCAGATGGTTTGATATCAGGAGGTGGAAAATTCTTGAAGAAACCCTGGTAGATGCCAAGGGCATCGAGATTATCGAAACCACGAACCTGGATGAAGGAACTGTAAACACCACCTGGAGGCGGTTAACTGTTCAGGACCGTAACGTGGAAGAAAAGATGTACTGGATACCCATTCCAAGTGATGAGATGAATAAAGCACCACAGTTGGTACAGAATCCTGGCTATTAAATGACAGGAACAACGCAAATTGGTGCGGTTTAGATTCAATTTCAAAACCACTAAAATGAAAACTATGAAATTAAAATGGATATCTGCTGGGGTTTTGCTGATAGGGATTACAGCCGTTGCAACTTTACAGGACAATGGCTTTACCGTGGAGAAAAAGTATTTCTCTGAAGCTACCCAGCTTTATTTACCGGAAGATTTAGAGGCAACTTTATGGGCTGAATCACCCCAGTTCTATAATCCAACGAACATGGATGTAGATGCAAAAGGCCGTATATGGATCACAGAAGCGGTTAATTATCGGTTATTTAGAAATGATCCGGAAAAGTTCAAGGAACATGAGAAGGGAGACCGAGTGGTCATTCTGGAAGATAAAGATGGGGACGGGGTGGCAGAAACCTCCAAGGTATTTGTGCAGGACGAGGATTTGGTGGCCCCTCTTGGGATTTCAGTGATCGGCAATAAAGTAATTGTTTCCAGTGCACCTTCCATTATTGTATATACCGACGAAGATGGGGATGACCTACCGGACAAAAAGGAAATCTTTTTGACCGGATTTGGTGGTCTGGACCATGACCATGGCCTGCACGCGATGTTTGCGGGTCCTGATGGGAAATATTATTTCAACGCAGGTAATGCGGGACCACATATCGTGACCGACAAGAGCGGATGGACCTTACGGTCGGGCAGTTTGTACAATGGGGGTTCCCCTCACATGAAAGACAACGAACCCGGGTTAATAAGCGATGATGGTAAAATGTGGGTTGGAGGCATTGCCCTGCGAATAAACCCCGATGGAACAGGATTAACGGTTTTGGGCCATAACTTCCGGAATTCTTATGAACTTACGCTGGATTCGTACGGCAACATGTGGCAAAACGACAATGATGATGATGGGAACAGAGGCGTACGGGTATCATGGCTGATGGAAGGCGGAAACATGGGGTATTTTAGCGCTGATGGGTCGAGAACGTGGAGGGCGGACAGACGCCCAGGGCAAGGAACGGTTACCGCCCATTGGCACCAGGAAGACCCGGGGGTAATTCCTCTTGGGGACAGTACCGGTGCAGGCTCTCCCACTGGAGTGGCCTTTTATGAAAGTGATTTACTGGGTGATAAATACAGGGGCGTATTATTGGCCGGCGAAGCGGGCCGGAATGTGATATTGGCCTACAAACCGGAACCGAATGGAGCAGGATATACTTTAAACCGGCATAATTTAGTCACTTCTTTAAAAGAGGAAGAGGTAGAAACCGCGGAAAGCCGGGCCACCGATAACGATAAGGCAAAATGGTTTCGGCCAAGCGATGTGGTTGTGGGAACTGACGGTGCCATTTATATTGCCGACTGGTATGACGGGATGGTAGGGGGCCACCGGATGATCGATAGTATCGGCAACGGACGAATATACCGGATAACTCCGAAAGGTAAAGAACTGGCAACCCCCAAAATAGATTTAACACACATCCAAGGACAGATTGCTGCCTTGTTAAGCCCGGCAGTCAATGTCCGGAATGCTGGTTTTGTTTTATTGGCAGAGCAAGGGGAAAAAGCAATAGAAGAGGTAAAGGATATTTTAGATGCTGAAAATCCATACCACCAGGCACGTGCCATTTGGCTTCTTGCCAATATGGGTCCTGCTGGCGTAAAAGAAGTAGAGGCCATGCTGAATTCAAAGGATCCGAACTTGCGAATGACCGCCTTCCGGGCTTTGCGACAGGTGAAATCTGATATAATTCCATACGCCCGGCAATTAAGTAAAGATTCATCACCGGCTGTACGTCGTGAGGTTGCCATAGCCTTACAGGATTTACCACTGGAAAAAATTCAGGATATTGTGGTGGAACTGGCATCCCAATACAAGGGCGAAGACCGCTTTTACCTGGAAGCCTTAGGATTAGCATTAGCAGGCAAAGAGGAACAAATCTATCCGGTCCTGCAGGCAAAGTTTGGAGGGGATCCCCTCAATTGGAGCCCTGTTTTCGAAGATATTGTTTGGCGCCTACATCCAAAGGCGGCCATTCCAGCCTTAAAACAACGCGCAGCTTCGACCCAGCTCACTGAGGAACAACGTGAAAAATCCATGGTAGCTTTGGGTTTTATCAAAGATCAGGAAGCTGTCACGGCTATGCAAGAACTTATGGCAAGCGATGTACTGGGTGTAAACGAGCAAGCCTTGTGGTGGTTGAGGTACCGTAAGGACAACGAATGGAGCAACTTTGCCATGCAAATCCCGGAAGAGGAAACTCCCATTAGTCCGGAACTTCAGAAAGAGATGTTGAAATTAAAAGCAAAGCTGGAGAATAATGCCACTCCTATGGAAGAAAGGATAAAGGCAGCAACTGCCATGGCCAAAGATAAAACAGGGGGTGAAATGTTAATTGGTATGGCCGCCGAAAATAAACTTTCAAAAGAACTGCTAGCCGAAGTGAGCAAGGTAATTTTTAACAACCCCGATCAGTCGGTCCGGGTATTGGCCGGGGATTATTTCACAAAGCCTGGTGGTACTGCCACCCTTTCCATTTCAAAAATTTCGGAAATACCTGGAAATGCCGAAAAAGGAAAGGCTGTTTTCCAGGCTAAATGCGCAACCTGTCATCTCATTGGGAATGAGGGAAGGGACATTGGCCCGGACCTGACCGTGATAGGGGAGAAATTTGGTGAACAGGGTTTGTTGGATGCCATTGTAAACCCCAGTGCAGGTATGGCATACGGTTATGAATTGTGGATGATTACCAAAAAAGACGGCACGACAGCATCAGGATTTTTACAGGCAGATGGTGAAACTGTGGTTCTTAAAGGGATGAACGAGGAGGAATATAATATCAAAGCCACGGATATTGCTTCCCGGAAACAGTTCTCGACCAGTATAATGCCGGACCCAGCAGCTTTGGGCATAGGGGAAGAAGAATTAGCGAACCTATCGGAATACCTGCTGACACTGAAGACGGACAGCAAGTAAAATAAAGCTACTGACCATGGCGAATGCTTCAGATCTTATCCAGGATGTATTGCAGGACAGGGGAACAAAAATTTTTGGGCTGGGCTGGCAGTGAGATAATTCTAAAAGAAAGCAAATATTTCAAGCTTATAATTATGCATTTTTTATAGGAATAGGCAAAAAGATATGATTTATCGAAAAGAATTAAAGAGTTTACCATAAAAAACTGCTACAAAACCCGCAAGGGGATTGGAATGCATAAATCTATGTCTAATCCACAACCAAAAAAGTATGAAAAAATCAGTTTACGAACTACTCATTAGAACAATAAGATATTTTGGTATGGGTATTTTTGGCCAGCTTTTATTGGTTGGCCTGTGCCTGGCACATGAGGTTGATCCACAAAAAGCCCAAATGGCCATTAATGTATCAGGTAAAGTAACTTCCTCATCTGATGGACTGGGTATCCCTGCGGTCAGCATCTTGGTAAAAGGTACTTCGACAGGTACAGTTGCTGATTTAGATGGAAACTATACTATTGACCTATCCGATGAGAACGGGATTTTAGTGTTTTCATCCCTTGGTTATGCCACTCAGGAAATTGCTGTAAATGGTAGAGCAGTGATTGATGTGGTAATGGAGGAAGATATGCAGGGATTGGATGAAGTGGTCGTCGTCGGGTATGGAACACAATCCACACGACATCTTTCCAGTTCAGTTTCGAGAGTTAATGCAGATGACTTTGCAGATTTGCCTGTAGCGCAATTTGCCCAGAAACTACAGGGTAAGGTATCGGGAGTGCAGATTGCACAAACAACCGGTACTCCGGGTGGTGGCGTGGACATCAGGATAAGGGGTGCGGCTTCAATTACAGCAGGAAATGATCCGCTATTTGTAGTGGATGGGAATCCTATTGTAGGAGGCATCAGCAATATTAATCCTAATGAGATCGAGAGCATAAGTGTGCTAAAAGATGCTTCTGCAACTGCTTTGTATGGTTCAAGAGCAGCAAACGGTGTAGTACTTATAGAAACAAAAAAAGCTGTGGCTGGAGAAACACGTGTTGATTACAATGCTTATTCTGGTATACAGCAGGTACCCCAACGTGGTCGGCCGGATATGATGAATGCACGCGAGTTTGCCACATGGAAAAAAGAAATTGCCGAATTCAGAGGCCAAACTGTACATCCTGATTATGAAAACCCCAATGAATACGGGGAAGGTACAGACTGGTATGATGCAATCACTCAATTGGCTCCGATGCAGGATCATAGTTTATCGATAAGCACCGGTACCGAAACCTTCAGTACCACCGCCACTGCCGGGTATTTAAATCAGGACGGGGTGATTTTAGGATCCGGTTATGAACGCTTTTCCTTGAGGGTAAATACAGATTTTAGACCGCATGAAAAGTTAAATATCGGGTTCAATGTAGCTCCTACTTATTCACAAAATACAAATACTGGAGTTGATGGGGTAGGCAGTGTTGTCAATGAGACTTTACAAACCTCTCCTTTGGCACCCTTGAGAAATCCAGATGGAAGCCTGACACTGACGGCTACTTCGCCTGGAATGTTCCCCACTCCTAATTACGCAAGAACTTTGAGAGACAGAGTTGTTGACAACAGCGATACTAGAATTTTGGCTAATATGTTTGCTGAATATCAAATTGCAAATGGCCTATTTATAAAGACCTCGGGCAACATTGATAAAGGAGATTCACGTAATTTTACTTTTAATGGCACAACCACCGGCACCCGAGGTGTTGGGTTGTATGACATACCCTTTTCCTCGCTAAATCAATCGACCTACCTTTCTTGGGTCAACGAAAATATTTTGAATTATCAAGTAGACGTGAAAGGCCATAGTTTCGATGCGATAATCGGTTTTACAACTCAGAAGTTTCAACAGGATTACAGTACCATAAATGCCAGTAATTATCCGGATGATAAGGTTCAGACGATCGGCGCAGCAGGTACTGTTACTGCATCCAGTGATGTTCAGGAATGGAGTTTGCTTTCGTATCTGGCACGGTTAAATTACAATTACCAAGGGAAATATCTACTTTCTGCCTCAATACGGCGGGACGGATCATCCCGCTTCGGTGCAGAAAATCGCTGGGGGAACTTTCCTTCCGTATCAGTTGGATGGATTTTGTCCGAAGAAGATTTCATGCCGGAAATTGAAGCTGTAACCTTTCTGAAGCTACGGACAAGCTATGGGATCGCAGGAAATTTCAATATTGGAAATTATACACATATTCCTACTATTTCCACAGCAAATTATGTTTTTGGTAATGATATAGCTGCGGGAAGAAGAGTGGACAATCTGGCTGACCAGGAAATAGGCTGGGAGTCTAACAAGCAATTTAATATTGGGGTAGATCTTAACCTGTTAAATGATCGCATTGATTTTACTTACAACTATTACCATAAAACAACCAGTGATCTCCTTTTTAATGTGCGTGTGCCTCAGGCCTCTGGTTTTTCTAATATTCAAACAAACATAGGAGAACTGCAATTTTGGGGACATGAATTTTCTGTTGGATCCTCCAATATTCAAAAAAAGGATTTTACATGGACGACAGATTTCAATATTTCTTTTGATCGAAATCAGGTAATGTCCATGGGGACCAGAACTTCAGAACTAATCACTGGTCCTGGCAGCGGACTTATTGGAGGTTCCCACATTACTACAGAAGGTCAGCCGATCGGCATGCTTTACGGCATGATTCACGAAGGGGTGTATAATAATCAGGAAGAATTTGATAACTCACCTAAACACAGTACTTCACAAGTCGGCACTGCGAAGTTCCGGGATGTGAACGGTGATGAGGTAATTACAGTAGATGATGCGACTATTATAGGTAACCCACATCCTGACTTCATTTTTGGAATGACCAATAGGATTCAATATAGGGATTTTGACTTTTCAGTTACCTTGTCAGGTACTTATGGAAATGATGTGCTACGTGGCTCCGAACAAACCTTGACAAATTTAGACGGGGTATTTAATGTCCTTTCGAATGTAAAAGACCGGTGGAGGTCACCTGAAGAACCGGGGAGCGGGAGGTATGGTAGCTTGGCCGCAGGAACAACTTACCTTGAGCGCGATTGGTGGGGTAGCCAAATGCTCTATGATGCAAGCCATCTGTATATAAATAATATAACATTAGGGTATAGGTTTTCTCTTCACGATAAAAGTTTCTTTAGAAATCTCAGGGTGTATGGAAGTGTACAAAATGCACATGTTTTTACTGACTACCCGGGAGCGAATCCCCAAGTGAGCCAAAGCCAGGCTTCTACCGGATTGGGCATAGACGGGGGTTCTTACCCAGTACCCCGTACTTATACTTTGGGCGTGAATATTGGATTTTAAAAATCTATTGACAAAAGAATTAACTATAAAAAGGAATAAAATCATGAAAATCAAAACCATATTAGTGGGGATAATGTCTCTTGCATTGGGATCCTGTGAAGATTTTTTGAATATACCTCCTGAGAATGCAGTAACACCTGAAAATTTTTTTCAGACTGAGTCGGATTTTCAACAGGCTGTAGACGGAGTATATGAGCCTTTACAGGATCTGTATGATTCCCAGGCCAGCTGGGCCATGGCCGAAATGCGTTCAGATAATACCCATTACTTTTACAATGTAGATTTCCGGTTTCCACCGCCTGAGGAAATAGCAGACTTTCTGAACGGGTCTGAAAATAGTGTTTCCGATGACAGATATTATGCCAACTATGATATTATCGCCCGGGCTAACCAAGTGTTAGCGGTCATTGATGAGGCCAATTTCGATCAGGCTGTAAAGGATAATTTCAAAGGCCAGGTACTTTTTTTAAGAGCCATGGCTTATTTTGATTTAGTGCGGTTTTATGGGGGGGTTCCGCTTCATCTCGAGCCCGCCACAAGTATGGAATCAGCCTCTCTTCCCCGGTCCTCAGAAGAGGAAGTGTATAACCAAATAATAGCTGACGCAACCACAGCCACCACACTTTTACCCAATAAAGGCAACCAACAGGCGGGCAGGGCCACTTCCGGGGCAGCCTGGACACTTTTGGGTGATGTGTATTTAACACTTGAACAATGGAGCAATGCGGAAGATGCCCTTACCAATGTAAATGGATATTCTCTGCTGGATAATTATGCGCTCATTTTTGATCCGGCAAATAAAAATCATGAGGAGTCTATCTTTGAAATCCAGTTTCTTGAAAATACTTCCTTAGGTTTGCATAGTTATTTTCCATATTATTTTGTTCCTCTCACAGATAATCATGCGCAGTTAACTTTAGGACCTTCAGGATCACAATCAGCCCCACAATCGGGATGGAATATCCCCACGGAAGATTTGCTATCTGCCTATGAAGATCCGGATAACGACGAACGATTTGAGGCTTCTATTGGCTTTCATACCGGACCGTCTCTTGTGTCTGATACCTCCTATGTCAATTTGCCCTATATTAAAAAGTATCAGCATTCCCACTCAATTTTTGGACAAACAAACCAGAATTTTCCGGTTTACCGATACGCCGAAGTATTGTTAATGCTTGCGGAAGCTATGAATGAGCAGGAAAGGTTCACGGAAGCTCAGAATTACCTCAATCAGGTGCGTAACCGCGCCGGGCTTGACAATTATATGGCTACCGGACAAGTTGATCTTAGGGAAGCGATTTTACACGAGCGAAGAATTGAACTGGCTTTTGAGAATAAACGATGGCTTGATCTGGTCCGGACAGGTAATGCGGTAGAGATTATGAATGCCTATGGGGCAAAATTAAAATCCAATCCGGATTATTACTATTTGTCCTCTGCCACTTATACCGTGGACCAGAATGATCTTTTATTCCCCATCCCATTCCTGGAAATACAGGTCAATCCGGACCTGGAACAAAATCCAGGGTTTTGACAGGCCCCATAATTCTTTGTGGAACTGAAGATAAACTATGTCTAATCCTCAACCAAAAAAGTATGAAAAAATCACTTTACGAGCTACTGATTAGAACAACAAAATATTCATGTATGGGTATTTTAGGCCAGTTTCTACTGATAGGGCTGTGCCTGGCACACGAAACTGATCCACTAAAGGCCAAAATCAGGCAAGGAATGGTTACTGAAGCTGTTTATAAAAATGTTTTTATGGCTGATGAGGAGGGAGGAACAGCCGCTATCAATGATAGAGTGGCCATTGATGTTTCAGGTAGAGTAATTTCATCCTCTGATAACCAAGGTATTCCCGGGGTCAATATCTTGGTCAAAGGAACCACAACAGGTACGGTGAGCGATTTAGACGGAAGTTATTCTATAGACTTTCCCGACGAGGATGGGGTTTTGGTATTTTCATCCATTGGGTATGCCACCCAGGAAGTTGCTGTAAATGGTAGAACAGTAATTGATGTAGTCATGGAGGAAGATATGCAGGGATTGGATGAAGTGGTCGTAGTGGGGTATGGAACGCAGAAGAGAGCCAATGTCACTGGTGCTGTGACTACGGTATCAGGTGAAGCTCTCACACGACGTCCTGTAACGAATACTGCAACGGCATTGCAAGGAATGTCACCGGGGTTAACTATAATGAACCAAGGAGGAGCGCCCGGCGCGGAAGATGTTGGGGTACGAATCCGGGGGGTCGGCACCTTGAACAATGCCAACCCGTTAGTATTAGTGGATGGCATAGAGCAGTCGCTTAATACTGTTGAACCTCAAAACATTGAATCCATTTCCGTTTTGAAGGATGCTGCCTCCGCTGCCATATACGGTTCGCGGGCAGCAAACGGGATTATCTTAGTCACCACCAAGCGTGGTGTCCAAAGCGGTACCAATATATCTTATAACACTTTTATTGGGTGGCAGAATCCTAGTTTTTTTCCTCCAAAAGCAGATCCTGTTACTTGGTTACGGATGGAAAATGAAGCGCAGGTAAATGCTGGTGGCTCACCGCCCTTTAGCGAGACCTATATTGAAAATGTTGCGGCTGGTACCAATCCTTTAGAGTATCCTTTTGCCAATTGGGAAGAAGGAATATTTAATGACGATGCTTTTATGCAACAACATTCTCTTTCTATATCCAGTGGTGGAGAAGTGGGGAGAGTGTTTGCTTCACTGATCTACAGTGACACGGATGGTATCATCCAAAACTTCAATAACAAACAAGCAACATTACGGATCAATACCGATTTGTATGCATCTGAAAAGTTAACCATTAAGACAAATCTTTTGTACAGGAACCGAAATTTTAGTAGACCTGGACATACTGCTCAACGAATAGTACAGGGCCTGTTGCATATAAACAGGGATGTCGTGATGAGATATCCTGATGGAACCTATGATTTAGTTTCCGGATATTGGAATCCCCATGCCATGGCAAACGAGGGTGAAACAAATAATGTTGGTGACGATATTGTAGGTCAGGCAGGCTTTGATTATAACATTACGGACGCACTCTCCCTTGAAGGGAATATTACCTTAAATTCTGAGAGCACCAATGAATCTCAATTTCTGGCTTCACTTGCCGGTATGAGGCATTACATAACGGGAGAACCAGTTGCAGTTTCCGGGTGGTTTGCAACAAATCAATTGAATGAAGCCCAAATAAATCAAAGGGAGCTGAGCCAAAGGTTGTATTTAAATTATTCTAAAGCTTCCGGAAGACATGCATTGGAGGGATTGGCTGGATATGAAGAAATATATAACAAAACTAAAGAGATCTCTTCATCCAGGCAGGGCTTCTTTAACAATGAGCTTCGGGATATAAACGCTGGGAGCATAGAAAATCAGCAGACTGGGGGTTATAATGAGGAATGGCGACTTCGTTCCTTTTTTGGGAGGTTAAATTATACTTTTGACGATAGGTATTCTCTTCAGGGCAACTTGCGATATGATGGATCTTCCAGATTTGGAGATGGTAATAGATGGGGATTATTTCCTTCGATTTCTGCTGGTTGGCGGATGTCTGAAGAAGATTTCATGGAGGATGTCCTGACCAATTCGATGATCAGTTCTATCAGGTTAAGAGGATCTTGGGGTCAGTTAGGAAATCAGAATATTGGTCTTTACAGGTATCTAAGCACCTACAATTTGGGGCAGAGTTATCAATTTGGAGGTACGGTGGTTCCGGGTGCTGCTGTGACAGATGCTGGCAATCCGGACATTACCTGGGAAACCTCAACCATGTCGAATATAGGACTGGATATGGAATTCCTGGATGGAAGGATTGGATTGGTTGCCGAATACTTTTGGAAATACACAGACGATATATTACTTGAATTACCAATTTCAAGAACCATTGGTGTTGAGCCTCCCGTACAGAATGCAGCAGCGGTATCAAATAACGGATATGAGGTAAGTTTAAATTATCAAAGCGCTTTCAGATCAGAAAGGGGATTCAACTATTCTGTGGGAATCAATTTTTCAGATGCGGTTAACAAAATAGAGGATTTAAAAGGAGCAGGTCCGTTTTTTCCTGATAATTTCTCGATATGGACAGAAGGCGAATCCATGAATACATTAAGAGGTTTGACTTCACCTGGTCTTTACCGTTCGCAGGCTGATCTGGACCAATATCCCGCCACTCTCCATCCAAGCGTAGGCATTGGAGATATTATCTATGAAGATGTAAATGGAGATGGGGAAATCTCTCAGTCTATTTATCCTGGAGGTGACCAAATTATAATAGGAAATGAAGATCCAAGGTATGAATTTGGGGTCAGGTTCCAGGCCTCTTACCGAGGATTTGACTTTTCCATGTTCTGGCAAGGTGTTATACAAAAAATGCATTTACTGGATGGAGCAATACCGGAAGGTCCTGCTTTTCAGAATTTTATACATGAAGAATTGGCTAGGGAATCCTATCATCCAGAAAGAAATCCTAATGGAACTTGGCCATTGGTAACAACTGGTAATTCCTGGAATATAGTGAAATCAGATTTCTGGTTGGAGGATAACAAATATGCCAGGTTGAAAAATTTTCAATTGGGATACACGATAGAACAGGACTGGATTTCAAGTTTGCGTGTCTATGTCTCTGGTGAGAACATGCTGACCATTACCCCAACTGATCTTTTTGACCCTGAAACTCCCAGAGGTAGGAGCCAGTTTTACCCACAGACAAAAACTATTAGTTTAGGTTTAAATGTTGTGTTTTAATATTATACAGAAAAAAGGAATGTTTATTATGAAAACAAATATCACCAAAAATATATGGTTTGTTGCTGTCTTGTTTCTTCTGGGATGTGACAAGGGTTTGGATTTGGAACCTTCCGGGGAAGTTTCGGAAACAGTGTTTTGGCAACAGGAAAGAGATGCAAGATTGGCAGTAAATGCTGCTTATAATGAATTAGATGGTACTCAAATGGTAATAGAGTTAGACGGTATTACAGATATAGGATTCCGCTCTGCATCAAATGTTCCAACTTTTAATGATGTACGTTTAGGGGAAATAGATCCTTCAAATGGCACGATAACCTCTCAATGGAACCGATACTTCAGAGGCGTACGAAAAGCCAATGATGTGATTGTCAATATTGATCAGATCGAAGAGGGTGATCCGGAGGTGCTGGAAAGACTCAAGGCAGAGGCCAGATTTCTTCGTGCATACTATTACACACAGCTAACCAGTCTGTGGGGCGATGTACCGTTAATTTTGGAACCGTTGGAAATAAATGACCAAAGGCCCGCCAATGATAAAGAGGAGATAGTTGACTTTATCATCAATGAATTGGATGCTATTATCAATTCCAATGCTCTTCCTACAAATTACACAGGTAGTGACCTCGGCCGAGCTACCCACGGCGCTGCATTAACCTTAAAAGCAAGAGTTGCCTTGCGTAATGGCCGGTTTGAACTGGTGCGCGATGCTGCAGGAGCGGTGATGGATTTAGACCTTTATGGATTATACCCCCATTATGGTGAGCTATTTCAGTATCCCGGTCAGAATTCTCAAGAAGTAATTTTTGACAGGCAATATACTGTAGGTGGTGATACTTATAATGGTTTTGGTTATTCAGCAGCTTCCATAGGAGGAAATTCTACTGTCGAACCAACTCATGGTTTGTTTGAAAAAAATGGTTACAAAGGGCCAATAAATCCAAATGATCCGTTTGAGAATATTGATCCTCGATGGGATTTTACGGTTTATTATACTGGACAGCCTATTGTATTTATAATTCCTTGCCCACCAGTAATACCCCTGACAGGATAAGTGGAAGTGAATGGGCTACCGTTTATGGCTATAATCTTAAGAAGTGGGTTGACTATGAAGCCGATGTTGCAAATCCGGATCTTGGATCTAAAAATATGATTCTTATGCGATATGCTGATGTACTTTTAATGTATGCCGAGGCAAAAATTGAATTGGGCGAGATTGACCAGTCAGTATACGATGCCATAAATGAAGTTCGTGAACGCCCAAGTGTTGAAATGCCTCCCATTACTATAGGGAAGACACAATCTGAATTAAGGGAAATTATCAGGGATGAACGGGCCGTGGAATTGGCGTTCGAAGGACTACGCATATTCGATATTAACCGGTGGGAAATTGGTGAGGAGAAAGCTGGATTAATACAAGGGATGTATTATATAAGTGAGGATACCGGGGAATGGGAAATTTATGACCAGGGTTCTGTGGCAAATTTCAGGCCTGATAGGGATTATCTTTGGCCTATTCCTCAATCGGAAATAGATATTAATGACGTATTAGATCAAAATCCGAATTATTAATCTTACATATAAAGAGGAGTATAGCTGGGATCTTGTTTACCCCGGCCCAGAGGTGGCGATTCCAGGGATCACTCAGGTTTTATAAATTCAATTAATACAAAAAGTAATGAAGAACAGTATTTCCAACATTAGCCGTCGAAAATTTATAGAAAAATCCCTGATGATGGGAGCTTCAGGTTTATTGGCCCCATCACTATTAGATTTATCGGAGGCTCAGGCAACTCCCCGGATGACCAAAGACGATATTTCTATAGCCCAATGGGCTTTGGTAGATGAGGTGAGGGCTGGAAAATGGAAAACACTTGACTTTCCAAGAATAGCCAGGGAAGATTTCGGCATAAACGGAATTGAGTTTGTTAATACCTTATTTGAGGTTCCTACAATGAACTATCTTAATACATTAAAACAAAATGCCGAAGATCATGGAATAACCATGGTATTAATTATGGTAGATGCTGAAGGGGATGGAGCTTCACCTACGAAAAAGGAACGTCGGCAATTTGAAATAAACCATCGTAAATGGATAGATGCGGCCCATTATTTGGGATGCCACGCCATTCGTACCAATTGCCGTGGGCCTAAAGAGGTTTCAAAAGAGGAAGCGTTAAAATGGGCAGCAGAAACTTATAATATGACGATGGAGTATGCAATTCCTGCAAAAATCAGTGTCTTAATTGAAAACCATGGAGGACTTTCCAACGATCAGGATTGGATGGTCCGTCTGATGGAGGAGGTAAACAATCTCTATTTTGGGACCTATCCTGATTGGCGGGAACCAAGTGATGAATTTGATAATTATGACTATTTACAAAAAACCCTTCCCTACGCAGGAGGCTTGTCCTACCGCAATCAACCTACAGAGGAATTAACGGCAAAGATGATAGCATTGAGTAAAGATTCCGGGTACCGGGGTTGGTATGGCATTGAATCCAGCGGACGGGAAGAAATAAAAAAAGGAAAAGAATTATTAAATAAGTACCTTTTCGATCAGTAAAAGGCTTTTCATCAAAATTTATGAAATCGAGCATGACAGATATCACCACACCATAATTTTTTAGCGAGATTCCCCCGATAAAGAATCGGGGCCAAAAAAGTTAACCATAAGGATCACAAAGGTTTGCACTAAGGTTCCACAAAGCCTTCTTCGTGTTACTTTGTGCAGCCATTGTGCACTTAGTGGTTAAAAAAATAAGAAACTACAAAGTTATAGTTAATGCATGCAAGTTGTGCCCTTAAATATCAAATTATACAGATGAAAGGAGATATTCCCCTTAAGTCATAAATGCGTGACAATAATTAGAAAAGTTTTTGTATAATCGCAGCATCCAATAAAAGATCAGGGCAGACAAGTATGACCATTAAAAATCAATTATACACCTATGAAAAAGATAAGGGTATCCATCACTCTTGGTTTTATATTATTATTGTTCAATGTTTTCACTAACAGTGTCGCAATAGCAAAAAGTGGTGCTAAGGGCATTATTGAAAAATATCCAGCACCTTTTGAGCTTAAAAACGGCGATAGGGTCGTTTTTATCGGGAATTCCCTGTTCGAGAATGATCAACAATATGGTTATTTAGAATTTGCACTGACATCAAGATGGCCCGACCGGGATATTACTTTTCGGAATCTCGGTTGGTCTGGGGACACGGTTTTTGGGGAGGCACGTAGCTACTTTACCAATCCTCCCAGTGCTTATGAATTACTGGTTGAACAATTAACCAATGCCCGGCCAACAATTGTATTTGTAGCTTATGGGGGGAACGAAGCGGTGGAGGGAGAGGCAGGTGTTCCACGTTTTAGCCAGGGATTGAATCAATTGCTCGACAAGATTGAGGAGCTTGGTGCAAGAACAATCCTATTCTCGCCAATTCCACAAATGTCAACCGGAAATCCTGAGAATTTATCCATACGTAATAAAAACCTGGAACTTTATTCATCCGCTATAGCTAATACCGCTTCTGAGCGTGACCTATTGTTTGTCGATATTTTCAAGCCGCTTCAGGAGATTAGCAAAAATTCAAATTTATCGGACGAAGGTGTTCATCTGAATGAAACCGGATACTATTATCTGGCTTCTATTATGGAAGAAGGGTTGGGTTTATCACCACGGAATTGGTCAGTAAATATAAATGTTTCCGAACTGATTGCAGAGGCAACGATCCCCACGAAAATATTAAATTCAGATGTTGATGAAGGCCATATAAAATTTACTGTACATGATGAATTTCTGCCACTCCCATTACCTGTTCATGGACTGGATAGAAGTGAGAATGTGCGGGAACTCAAAATTAGAGGGCTTAAGAGAGGATATTATTCGCTTACAGTGGACGGTGCCCAGGTGTTAACTGCTACAGCCAAGAAATGGTCGGAGGGTGTTGAAATAAAACAAGGAACTCCATTTACCCAGTCCAGTCAATTACGTAACCGGATTTTAAAGAAGAATGAGTTGTTCTTTCACCAGTACCGGCCGCTAAACAGGACCTATATCATTGGATTTAGGTCTTACGAACAGGGCAGGCATTTAAAGGGCCTGGAAGATCTTGATATCATCATTGGGTGGCTTGAAGGGCAGATAGGTGGAGTTCGGATGCCAAAATCAAATATTTATCAGCTTACCCCCTTAAAGTAGAATGAAAATGATTGTAAATAAGAAGTTTTTCAGGAGAATATTTCTTTTCTCTAATTTTCTGCTCATCACTTCCACAGTATTTGCACAGAATGATTTGCAGGACATTCCAGATCCGGATCCCCAGAGCCAACTTGAAATGCTACAGGTAGCGGATGGTTTTGAGGTAAGCCTGTTTGCCGCTGACCCGATGGTGGTTAAGCCAATACAGATGAATTGGGATGCTGAGGGCAGACTGTGGGTGGTGAGTAGTACGGTATACCCCCATCTGAAGACCGGTGAGGAGGCAAACGATAAGATTTATGTGCTAGAGGATACGAACGGGGACGGGACGGCGGATAAATCAACTGTTTTTGCAGAAGGCTTGCTGACACCTACCGGTATCTTGCCGGGAGATGGTGGGGTTTATGTGGCAAATTCCACAGAAATTTTGCATTTCACGGACACAGATGGTGACGGAAAAGCCGACCAGAGGCGTAGGGTATTGAGCGGCTTCGGAACAGGTGATACGCATCACCTTATTCATACCTTTCGATGGGGACCGGAAGGGTTGTTTTACTTCAATCAGTCAATTTATATCTACAGCCACGTCGAAACCCCATGGGGCGTCAAACGGCTTGAGGGTGGGGGTGTATGGCAATTGCGTCCCAAAACTCTTGAACTGGATGTGTATGCCAAAGGATTGATAAATCCATGGGGCCTCCAATTTAATCGATGGGGACAGTCATTCTTGACGGATGGTGCAGGAAATGAGGGGATAAATTATGCATTTCCCGGGGCCACATTTGTAACGGCTCCTGGTGCCCAAAGAATTATACGGGGTTTAAATCCCGGTCAACCCAAACATAGTGGGCTGGAAGTTATTTCAGGACGACATCTGCCAGAGTCCTGGGCAGGAGGTTTTATAACCAATGACTTCCGGGCAAACAGAATTAACCGGTTTACTGTTGAGGAACAAGGGAGTGGTTACGCTACTAAGCAGGTAGAGGATTTATTGTGGACTGACAACGTGGCATTTCGTCCAGTTGATATCTCCATTGGGCCGGATGGGGCGATTTATGTAGCTGATTGGTACAATCCCATCATTCAACATGGTGAAGTTGATTTTCATGATCCGCGCCGGGATCAGCAACATGGCCGTATTTGGCGTATTGTCGCGAAAAACCGTCCGCTGGTTAAAGCACCAAAGTTAGTTGAAGCCAATATTGAAGAGCTTCTGGATGCTTTGAAGATGCCTGAAGATTGGACGCGCCTCCAGGCAAAGCAATTACTAAAACAACGCGGATCCGATGCAGTGATCCAGGCGCTGCAAGAGTGGATCGGCGACTTAGACGAAGAAAACCCTGATTACGAGCATCATCTGCTGGAGGCCCTTTGGGTAAATCAATCCCTTGATGTCGTGGATGAATCACTTCTTTTTGGTCTTTTAAGTGCCGATAACCACAATGCCAGGGCTGCTGCGGTCAGGACACTATATCATTGGTATGACAGGATAGATGACAGCTTAACCTTACTTCAGGATGCGGCAACAGATAATCACCCGCGGGTGCGTCTTGAAGCCGTTATTGCCCTTCGAAAACTGCAGACAGCAGAAGCTGCATCTACCGCTTTAGCCGTATTGGATCATCAGATGGACGAATTTTTGGATTTCGCCCTCTGGCAGACCATCCGGGAACTTGAGCCACTCTGGATGGCCAGTCTCAAAGCAGACCCCGAATTTCTCGGCAACTCAAAGAAGACAGTCTTTGCACTTAAATCTGTAAGTAATCCCGACGCTGTTGGGCATCTTGTCCAGCTTTATCAAAAAGGTGAAGTGCCGGAAGAATACCGTAATGATGTACTCAATTCTATTGCTAAATGGGGAAATACAGGGGATTTAAATACCTTATTGGATCTGGCCGTCGAAGGAAATTCCATTTATAATAATAGTCGGGCGGCAGAATTAGGTGCACTGCAGGAAGCTGCACGGCAGAGAGGGCTGAAGCCGGATCAAGGCTTAAGCCGTATTGCCGGTTTTGTGGAGAACGATGAGGAGGCAGTAGCCCTTAGTGCCGTGAGGTTGATTGGGTATTGGAATATGGGAGAGTTGAACGGACGATTAGTCACACTGGCCCGGAATGGTGATAAAAGCATGAAAAAAGCCGCATTGGGTGCATTGGCTTCTATGGAGGATAGCAAAAGCCATCAGTTATTGATTGACATGACCAGTGGAAATTATCCCCCTGAGTTACGGTTACTGGCAATCACTGAACTTGTATCCTTAAATGTTTCTAAAGCGGCGGGCCTTACTGTGGAAGTATTGCAGAATTTGCCGGAACAAGTAGATGCTTCTGGACTTTTCTCAGCGTTTTTATCCCGTAAGGAAGGGACACGTGCACTTGCCGAAGAAATATCAGGAAAAAAGATACCTGAAAGCATGGCAATGCTCGGTAGAAAAACGATGCAGCAACAGTTACCCTGGTACAGGCATAAAGACGAAGATGTTATACTCCTCAAGCAGGCATTTGAAGCCTCTGGAGGTAATCTCCCCCCCGAACGTATGCCTCAGCAACTTAGTGATCAGGAAATCAATAATCTGACGCAAGAAATAAAAACAACAGCAGATCCTGAACTTGGAGAAGTGATATATAGGAAAACTTCCCTTAATTGTCAGACCTGCCATGCAATTGGAGGGGCTGGGGGCCTTATTGGTCCGGATCTGAGTAGCCTTGGAACGAGTTCACCAATGGATGACATTATCCGCTCCATTGTCGATCCCAATGAATCCATTAAAGAGGGATATGAGCTTCAACGAATTAACAAAAAAGATGGTAGCGTAGTCATGGGTTATCCCGTACGGGAAGGAGCCTCCGAGGTGGTACTGCGAAATGTGGCTGGTCAGGAAGTATCGATTCCGAAAAGCCAGATCGATGTTCATGAAAATGTCCCAGGCTCTCTTATGCCACCGGGATTAACTGCCAGTTTGGATAGGGAGGAATTTATTAACTTGGTGGGTTACCTTTCTAGAATTGGCGAATCAGGAAAGTTCCGTGTACCAAATGCTCAGTTAGTACGACGTTGGAGTGCATTGACTGGTAATGAAGAGTTGATTTCAAAGATCCGGGAAGACGGTATAGACCACATTGTTAAGGAAAACACGAAAATGGGCATTCAACCAGCATATAGCAAGGTTTCCGGTGATCTGCCGATTGAAGAACTGCCGATCATCGAAGTAAATCCCAACCAGCGGTACAGCTTCGTCAATTTTGAAATCGAAGTGCTCAGTACAGGAAATGTGGACCTGTCGTTCAACACGACAGAAGGTATTACTGCATGGTCAGGCCAAAAGCCACTAGACCTCACGGATGAAGGAACCGTGGTGGATCTACCTCAAGGTGTACACCAAATTACGCTGGCCATTGACAGAGCCGTGCATGAGGAAGGTCCACTTAACATCCAAATTCAAGATGCGGAAACTTCACCTGCCCAGACAAGACTTGTTATGGGGAAATAAAGTAATTGTACGGGTTAAGATTAATGAATTTCCCTTCCGTTTAACCTAAATTCTGACATATTTTGGAAAAAAGGTGATGCTTTTTTTCTTGAAAAAAGATGAAAATCTATGATCTTATTGAAAAAAAATGCAAGTTCGGATAATAAATATTTAGGTTTTGGAAAATAACAACCTCAAATTATATATAAGGGTCATTGGTTTCACGCAATGGACGCAGAGGTTTATGCGCAAAGGCCACCAAAGATAACCCGACCATGGACTGTGGACAAGCAGTATTTCACTGGACTATGGACCATCAGCGGTAACCTCTTGTTTTAATGCCAAGAATACTGAAGATTATGTTAAACAATTATAACCCAAATACCCAAATTATGAGTGTGTATCGGAATAATGACTTCCAGAATAGAAATGTATCAAAAATAGGGGTAAATCTGGCCCTGCTTATTTTGATGCTGTTTTTTAACGCTTATGCCTATGGGCAGGAAACAGTGCAAACCACCTCACTTTTTGATGGGAAAACGCTTAAAGGGTGGAAAACTTTGCCCCAGGAATATCAGAATTTATGGGTTGTGGAGGACAGTGTCATTATAGGAGGGGATGGAATCCAAAAAATACCGGAAAACATTTACCTGTACACCGAAAGTGAATATGAGGATTTTGAGTTGCGTTGTCTGTTCCGTTTGTCCGGAGACCCTGGTACAGGTATGATCAACAGTGGTATCCAATACCGATCAACTATTCAGGACGGGAATATGGTCGGCTACCAGGCTGACATTGGCAACGGTTATTGGGGAGACATTTATGATGAGCATCGCCGTGCTAAGCTTGTGGGAGGAAATCTCAGCACGCTCAAACACCTCCTTAAGGAAGACGGATGGAACAGCTACATCGTCCGCTGCAAAGGCAACCGTCACGAACTTTACATCAATGGCGTCAAAACCTCTGAATATATAGAAGAAGATCCCGACATTCCAGGAAAGGGCATACTCGCCGTGCAACTTCATAGTGGAGGTGCGGCGAAGCTGGAATTGAGGGACATTACCATCACCGAACTTAAATAATCAGACCATTCTGGAGAAAAAAGAAAGGGATCCCATATTCACAACTTGATTCAAGGAGATATCTTTTTATTCCATCACCTGCTTTATTTGCCGGATGGTATTTTTACCTATTCCGGGGAGGGTTTCCCATTCATCGGTAAGGGCATCAAAAACAGCCTTTAAGGTGCCGAATTTTTCCAAGAGCAATCTTGCCCGTACAGGTCCTATGCCAGGAAGACCTTGCAGCACATGGATTTGCCTTTTACGCTTGTCCTTCATCCGCCGGCTAAAGGGAAGATGCCGTACAGGCCCCGGGTGGCAGCCAAAAGATTGTATTTGCCTGGCTGCATAAAGGATGAGCTTGGCCGTTTCTTCAGGAGTCCTGGAACGGATCAAAGGTATTTTGAACAAAAGTGACAAGGTGACCAAGGCTCCCTGAACGGCTTCCCGCTTCATCCCTAAAGATTGATAATCAACGGAAGTGCCTTCCAATATAACCATGCTTTGTAGGGGCAGAGTGGATAATTTGATAGCTTGCCGGAACCAACGTCCGTCCTTAATGGAAACAAATAGATCACGGATGGTTTTTCTCTCTACCAATAAAAGGTCTTCCACCTGATAATCGCCTACGGGCAAGCGGCAAATTCTTATGATGGTGTCTTTTTCCTGTCTTAAAGCGGACAGCAAATTCTCATTGCATTCCCTATCGTCTACTTTTATGAGTGGCATAGTATATTTCGCACAATCACTTGTACACCAAGTTAATGGATATCAGTGAATTTAAAAAGGGTAAGGTGAGAAATACACATTAGGATTTTGAATTGGCCATTAAACTTTGGCTCTTATCAGTGAAAACGGGGGTCAAGTTGCCTATCTATTTTTCATCTTTTAAAGGTTTGGATAGATTTACTAAACTTTAATTTACATCAAATAGAAAAAGTTAAACTTATTTTATATATTGTCTATTACAAAATAATCTATTGAGATAGATGTATATTGAAAAGAACTATTCTAATAATCAAGACCTACACCAGAAAGAATGGTGGAACCAATTAAGGGAAGGAAATAGAAAGGGCCTGGAATCGATTTATTCTGCTTATGTGGAGGATATGTTCCGGTACGGTATGGCCATAAAGGCAAACAGCAGCTTTGTTAAGGATTGCATTCAGGAAGTTTTCATAAGTCTTTGGAAGTATAAGTCTAATCTGAAGGATACCGACAATATTAAATGGTATCTTTTTAAAAGTTTAAGCAATAAAATCCATAGGGAGATAGCGGCTGACTTATCAAGGTATCATACAGGGAATGTGGAGGAATTCGTTTTTTTGTATATAGTGGATTCTTATGAACAGGATTGTATCAGGGATCAGGGAAATGAATTTACGCGGAAAAAACTGGTATTGGCCATAGAAAAATTACCTCTGCGACAAAAGGAAGTGGTTCAACTGCTCTTCTTTGAAAATCTTCCCTACGAAGAAATTTCCTCTATTATGAAATTGCATATCAAATCGGTCTATACTTTGGCCTGGAAGGCTATCTGCAACTTGAGAAAAAGTATGATTTCGTTTTTGTTGATCCTTTCTATTTTTAGGCTCTAACATTTTAATTTTGCCAAATTTTGTCATAAAAGGGAATATTGGAATGATGCAATGATGGTAAAAAAAACATAACGGGGGCCTTCCATTCTGTTAATGTTTGAAACTGGAATATTGCAAAATCTCACTATTCCACCATTCCAACCTTCCTTTCGCTAAGCAGCACTCTTTTCTTCAGGTTGGTTTAGAGAACCTTATATAATATTTTATGAGATCAGCAATAATCATCTTATTTTTTGAAACTAGCATAATAAATTCATCCTTTCACTAGACAATATGTATTATTTAAAAATAATTGGAATTAGAAGGAGAACTTTTTCCTTTTCCCTCCTTATGTAACAGTAAACCAATTATTATGGATATCGACAGATGGACGGTAGAGGATTTCGTCTTAAGTTTTGAATTTAGAAAATGGGTGTTATCCCCTGATGCGGAAACCAATTTAGTTTGGGAAGGACTTCTGTCCAAAAACCCGGAAAAGCTGAAGGAGATAAAACTGGCCAGGGAAATATTGATCAACCTTTCCAGCAAATCCTTCAAGCTTTCAGTTCATGATAAAGAGGAATTATGGAAGAAGGTTGAACTGGAAACGGAAAATACGGTCGAGGAAGGGGAAACAAGGAAAATTATTCCTTTAAATGCCAACAGTACCATTAAAAGGATGGAGCAAAAGCAAAGGCCCCTTTTTCAATTTTCCCAATTTTACCGGATTGTGGCCATTCTTGTCCTTTGTTTTGGATTGAGCTTTTTGGCGGCTACACTACTGCAGGAGCCGGAAGAGGAGATGGAGAGTTCTATAATTTATACGGAACATATTAACCGGCCCGGTGTAAAATCAAAATTAACCCTCACCGATGGTACTCAGGTTATTCTGAATTCCGGTAGTAGCTTGTGTTATGTGGAAAATTTCGAACAGGATAAAAGGGAGCTTTTTTTGGAAGGTGAAGCCTACTTTGATGTATTTAAGGATCCGAAAAGACCCTTCATAGTCCATACGGGGACCATCTCCACTACAGCCCTGGGGACATCCTTTAACATCAGTGCCCCTGAAGATCAAGCGATCAACATTTACCTGTTGACAGGAAGGGTGCTGGTAGCTGACCAGTCAGATAGCCGTACGGAAATATTCCTGGAAAGGGGAGAAGCGGCCCTGGCTGATAAACATGGTGGCATGACCAAAGGGAAATTTGATGAAGAGCGGGTAACCGCATGGACGAAGGGGATTGTCGTATTTGACCGGACACCTATAATGGAGGCAATCAGGGTTCTGGAAAATTGGTATGGGATGAAATTTGACATTAAAAACAAACCCGCCACTAACCTGACCGTCTCCGGGAAGTTTGATAATGAACTCCTTCAAAATATACTGATCGGGCTGAGTTATTCCGCCAGGTTTCAATTCAAAATCCAGGATGATAAAGTAATGATGAATTTTACAAACCAATAAAAAACAATTTGCCTATGAGATAGCAAATATCAAAAACCAAAATAGACCGATGATGCGCCAACATCATCAGCCTATTCCATACAGTCACCTCCGGAAGGTAGACGACCAAATCCGGCATTCCGGAAGAAGTTTATCATCAACCATTTACAAACAGCTTAACAACAAACCATGTAAAGATATGAAAAATAAAGTACTCCTACATGTATTCCACATGACCAAAAGATTTATTCATGCCCTCCTTCTTCAATGTATCACCATGAGCCTTTTATTGGCAGGCAATGGCAAGGCCCAGGTAAAAGGCATTGATGAGGTGATTGTTCGCATCGGGCTCAGTGATATGCCCATAGGAAAGGCCTTTTCACAGATTGAAAAGCAGACAGGATACAACTTTGTTTATACCAATAAGGAGCTTGAAAGGTTTCAAACAATAACTGTTGAAAGAAAGCGGCAAACACTTTACGATTTACTGGTGGAGATCTCCGCCCAGTCCCATCTGGAATTTAAACAGGTAAATCAGAACATTCATGTTAAAAAACCCGACAAATTGGAGGAAGGCTCCGTATTGATAGCTAACCAGGAGGTAGAGGTGGAGATTACCGGAACCGTTGTGGACGAGACCGGAGAACCGATCCCTGGGGTGACGGTATCGGTACCGGGTACGGGAATAGGAACGGCCACCGATATTGAGGGTAAATATACCCTTTCTGTTCCGGAAGGTTCGACTCTGGTTTTCTCTTTTATAGGCTTTGAGGCACAACAAATTTCAGTAGGAGACCAAAGTATTATCAATGTTACTTTACTTGAAGATATGACCTCCTTGGATGAGGTGGTGGTAGTGGGGTATGGAACACAGAAGAAAGTAAATTTAACGGGGGCTATATCGACTGTGGAGTTTGATGATGAGTTGACCAACCGCCCAATTACCAATGCTTCCCAGGCACTTGGGGGAACAGCATCCGGAATATGGGTAAGTCAAAACTCAGGCAAACCGGGAAGTGATGGTGCCCAAATACGGGTGAGAGGATGGGGGACTTTAAATAATTCCAATCCACTCATAATTATAGACGGTGTGGAAGGTTCTTTTGATCAATTAAATCCCAATGACATCCAAAATATTTCTATACTAAAAGATGCTGCGAGTGCTGCTATCTATGGTTCAAAAGCAGCAAATGGTGTGATTCTCATTACTACAAAAATGGGTAAGCATAATGAAAAAATGCAAGTAAATATTAATTCATATGTAGGTGTTCAAAAATTAGGGAGAAGGTATGATGTCATCGATGATAGTGCTGAACAAATGGATTTAACTAATCTTGCTTTAGCCAATGAAGGTGCCAGTCCACTTTTTTCTGAAAAACTTATTTCAGATTTTAGAAATAGCAATGATCCTTATAAATATCCCAGTACCAATTGGTTTGATGAATTGTTTAGATCAGCCTCCATTCATGAACATAATGTTTCAATTAGTGGCGGTTCCTCTCAAACATCCTCCTTCCTTTCTTTGAATTATTTAAACCAGGAAGGCATCGTACCCAATACCAATTCTACCAGGTATGGAATCAGAGCGAATGTGGAATCCAATGTTAATGATTGGCTGAAGGTAAGCGGCCGGATTAATTATATAAGAAGAGATTCAGAAGAACCTTATGTTGACAATACCTATGGATCTTTAGGCCGTATATTTTTTATGCTGCGGGGTGCTGCGCCATTTATAGCTCCTTATACCAGAGATGGTCGCTTTGGTTCAGTACAAGCCATTGATCAGGATGGAAATTTTCTATATGATAATAGAAACCCTTTAATTGATGCTGCTAATGGCTTGACAAAGGCGGAAGAGAATGCTTTAACGTTAAATTTGAGTGCCGACGTTAAATTTAATGATAATTGGTCATTAAAAACCACTTTTGCATCCAATGGAAATTGGAACCTAACTGATAAGCACAACATCAGCTTATTTGGTTATACCGATTCCGGCATTGAGACAAAGACCATTAACTATAATAGAGAAGGGTTGGAAATTAGCAGAGGACAAATCTCAATGTTGAATAACAATTTATTTTCTACTATAAATTTCAATAAAGATTTTGAAGGAATACATGAGGTTTCTGCCATTGCA
Organism: Anditalea sp.; assembly: GCA_040905145.1. GTDB lineage: Bacteria > Bacteroidota > Bacteroidia > Cytophagales > Cyclobacteriaceae > DATGMS01. The sequence continues at coordinate 7,331 of JBBDSC010000112.1, read as the reverse complement.
GGTATACAGTTTGAGACCAATAAAATCCAAAGCCTGTATGCACGTAGATCTGATCCTCCCAAAGAAGGCCTGACCCAGGTGGATGCAGGTACTTTGGGGATACAGGGGGAAGGGAATATGAATGGACTGAAAATGTTCTCTTATTTTGGACGGGTTAACTACTCATGGTTAGGTAAATATTTATTTGAAGCCAATCTCAGAGCTGATGCCTCTTCCCGGTTTAGAGAAGATAACAGATGGGGAGTTTTTCCAGGTTTTTCTGCAGGTTGGAGACTTTCTGATGAGGAGTTTATCCAGAATATGGGCCTTTTTTCGAATTTAAAATTACGGGCATCATGGGGACAATTAGGAAATCAAAATATATCAGGTTACTGGCCTTATCTTACAGTTATTGACCAAAATAATAACTTGAGTTATAGCTATAATGGCAGTTTATCACCAGGAGCAGCAGTCACCTCAATAGTTGACGAAAATATAACCTGGGAAACAGCCACAACCCTGGATATTGGTATTGAAATTGGCTTGCTAGAAGACAGGGTCAGTGTTGAGGCTGATTTTTTTCAGAAAAAGACAGAAGGTATAATTGTACAATTGCCTATTCCTTTGATTATGGGAGGGGTAACTGCTCCATTCCAAAATGTGGGTGAAATGTCCAATGATGGGTTTGAGTTTATTGCCAATTACAACAATTTAAAATTTGACAGAAAGCAAGTAGGGTTTAATATGGGTTTTAACCTAACCTATATTAAAAATGAAGTCACAGAATTCAGAGGAGGAGATTCACCTGACCAATTGTATTTGATAAGAGAAGGGTATTCTTACAGGACCTTATATGGATATAAGGCCATTGGTATTTATCAGTCTGATGGGGAAGCTATGGAACATATGCATTCCAATGGCTTTAAACCAACCGCTGGGAATTTAAAATTTGAGGATGTAAATAATGATGGTAAAATAGATTTTGAAGATAAACAAGGCATTGGGAACACCATTCCAAAATTCACATTTGGCTTATCCCCCAGCTTCAAATATCGGGGTTTTGACCTAAATCTTTTATTTCAGGGGATAGCAGGAGTCAGCATGTATACCAAAAATCAATTCACGGATACCTCCTGGGAAACTATGGTTTTCTTGAAGCGATGGAAAATGCCTGGACTCCTGAGAATACAGACTCGGATATACCGAGTGTAAAGTTTGATAACTCATGGGATAATGAGCCATCCTCTTTTTGGGTTCAGGAAGTTAACTTCGTAAAACTCAAGAACATTCAGCTGGGATATACCTTCCCCGATGGAATTACCTCACGGCTAGGATTACAAAAAATATATCTTTATGCCAATGGCCAAAATGTTTTTACTGTTGTGACTAAAGATTATGAAGGTTATGATCCTGAAAGAAACACCTTTGATTCAGGCGACAATATTTATCCCATTCCAAGAATAATCTCCTTTGGTCTCAACTTAAATTTTTAATACCATGAAAACCAGAATAACCTTTATATATATATTATCATTTATTTTGCTAATCCCCCTTACTAGTTGCGAAGATAATCTTTTAGAATTCTATCCTGAAGATAAGATTACTTCAGCCAACTTTCCTCAAAATGAAGGGGATATAAAATTACTGTTAAACGGGGTATATGCCTTATTACGGGAAAATTCAATTTACAATGAGGGACTCTTTGGGTTTGGGATCCTTGATGGTGCAACGCCAAATGCCTTTAATTGGGGCAATACTCCTATTGCAAAAGCCGGGAATGGCCAGCTCTCTTCCAGTGACGGTGATATCGTAACTTTCCGTTGGACCAGATGCTATGCTATTATTTTCAGGGCAAATTATTTATTGAATGCACTGGAAGAGGTCGAATTGAACGAAGAAGTTAAATCAACCTATTTTGGGCGAGGCACATTTTTTAAGGGGGCTGGCTTACTCAAAACTGGTGGAAAGTTATGGAGGTGTTCCCATAGTAGAATCAGCTCTTACCACTGAGGAAGCCAGGAATATTGGCAGAGCTACGGCAGAGGAAAGCTGGAATCAGGTGATTTCCGATTACAATGTGGCTATAGAAAACCTTCATGCTGATGCGCCAGAAGTTGGAAGAGCGACCAAAGGGGCCGCTTTGGGTATGAAAATGAGAACCTATTTATATCAAAATAAATATGAGCAAGTTTTAGAGATAATAGAGCAAATAGAGGCGTTAAATAAATATTCATTGTTCCCAAGTTATGAAGGGCTATTTAAGATAGAAAATGAGAATAATCAGGAGGTTATTTTTGATGTCCAATATATATCAGGAGAAAATTCTCAAGGCTCATTGCATGATCAATATTGTGGAACAGGCACAGGTAACTGGAACCGTGGGAACAGATATGTTCCCACTGACGATTTGGTAAATGCTTATGAAATGATAGATGGTTCGGAAGTAGATCCGGAAAATCCTTACGAAGGAAGAGATCCCCGCCTGGAATTTACAGTAATAGTACCGGGTGCTTATTTTATGGGTTATCGTTTCCCGGCTTACTTATACCCAGGGGGAGCATTTAACCATGCAGGAAATAGATTAAAGCATTTGGGCAGCAGGAAATACCGTATTGATTCGGAAGCAGACTTCCCCACCTCTGGCCAATCCTATTTAAATAATATAATCATGCGATACGCTGATGTGATTTTATCTAAAGCTGAGGCAATAATTGAAACAAATGGGAATATTGATGAGGCCATTGCTTTAATTAACAGGATAAGAGCAGAAAGGGTTGATGTTAAAATAACAGCTCTTCCAATGGGATTATCTCAAGCCGAAGCACGTGAAAAGCTAAGACACGAGCGAAGGATTGAATTTGCTTTGGAAGGTTTGTATTGGTCAGATATAATAAGATGGGATATTGGAAAGGATATTTACCCTGTAGAAGTCCGGGATCATAACGGGAATTTGTTAGAAACTAAATTTCCTGATGGATATCTGGAGCACTTTGATTTATTGCCTATTCCTGAGAGAGAGATTTCTTTAAACAAAAATCTTAGTCAAAATCCTGGATGGTGATCGAGATAAAATAACCAATAAATTATTGATAATTTCATTTAAACAAAAAAGAAATGGAAAATAAACTAAAAATATTGCAGTCAAACAAAATACATATTCTTTTTATCACTCTGGCTTTACTTGTTTTGCCAAACATCCAATCAGGGATAGCCCAAAAATTACCAAACATCGTTGTAATCTTGGCTGATGATTTTGGGGTGGGGGATATCCAAGCCCATTTTCCGGAAAACAAAATACCAACGCCGTTCTTGGACAAGTTCGTGTCGGAGGGTCTTAGTTTCACAGATGCCCACAGCCCTTCTGCTGTATGTACGCCCACGCGATATGGAATACTCACCGGCCGATATAGCTGGCGGACCCGTTTGCAACGGCATGTATTAGGAAGTTATGAGCCTCCGCTTATCAATGCTGAACGCTTGACACTTCCCGGTTTTCTGAATAAAAATGGTTATCGTACAGCAGCCATAGGAAAATGGCATCTTGGGTGGATGTGGCCGGGCCCGCAACAAAGCACGATGGGGGAATATAATATCTTGAGTTCAGCGCAATGGGATTTTACCAAACCAATTGCAGAGGGCCCTGTGACACGCGGATTTGATTATTATTTCGGTACATCAGTGCCAAATTTTCCACCATATAGTTTTATTGAGAATGACCGGACAGTTGGGTTGCCGACGTCGAGAAAGGTGACTTCTGATTTGGACGGAGTGCTTGGTCCCATGCTGCCCGGGTGGAAAATGGATGAAATCTTACCAACAATAACAAAAAAAGCCACTGAATACATAAAGGAAAAAGCGAAAAAAGAAGAACCATTCTTCCTGTATTTTTCCATGACCTCCCCTCATGAACCTGTAGCACCTTCCAAAGAATTTAAGGGTAAAAGCGGTATAGCCCCCATCGCTGATTTTGTAATGGAAACTGATTGGTCAGCAGGGGAAATTCTCAAAGCCATTGATGAAGCTGGTATTGCTGAAAACACCTTGGTCATCTTTACTGCCGATAACGGCCATTCAAAATATACGGGTTGGGATGAACTGGTCAACGCCGGACATTACCCCAGTGGCCAGTACCGGGGAGGTAAAGGAGACATTTGGGAAGGGGGCCATCGAGTACCTTTTATTGTTCGTTGGCCGGGGCGGGTTTCTGCAGGAAGTACTAATGATCAGTTGTTATCTCTGACGGATGTTTTTAGTACCTGTGCGGAACTTGTCAACCATCAACTTCCTCCCGGAGCTGGAGAAGACAGTCACAGTTTTTTGCAGGCATTGTTTGATAAAGAGGGATTTTCAGTGCGAAAAGATATTATCAACCATTCCGTCTCAGGGGAATTTGCGATCAGACAGGAAAAATGGAAATTGGTTTTTGGGGCTCCTGCCGGGAGAGAAAGTAATGCCGAAGATGCTCCAGAATCAAAAAGTAATATTCAGTTGTTTAATTTAGAAGACGACGTATCAGAAACGACAGATTTGAGTGCTGAAAATCCAGAGGTGGTGGAAAGTCTTACTACCCTGCTTGAAGAACAAATTAATAAAGGACGTAGCACTCCTGGAATAGTCCAAAAAAACGATGTTGAGGTAAATTATAGAACATACCCTAGAGATCGTTGGGCCGGAGCAAATTTAGAAAGTCAAAGGTGAAAAAACATGTTTCTCCTTATTGTGCCCCTACCCGGGCTTCTTTATTGACAGGACGCGATTTCCGAAGGGCTGGGGTGTGGCATACCTATGGTGGACGAAATTGGCTGTATGAAAATGAGACAATACTTGCTGATATTTTCAAATACAACGGTTATGCCATCGGGCATTTTGGTAAATGGCACCTTGGGGATAATTATTCCTTTGCCCCACATTTCAGGGGATTTGATACCTCTTGCTTGAACAGAATCCGTAAGGTTTCAAAAATGGACCACCATCCTGTTACTGGGATCTCTGAGATCATAAAGGTATCCCGAAAGGATACCGCAATGCATCTCGCAGGCCCTCAGCAGAATCTGCTTGCCCCGCGGAGAATGGTGGAGGAACTCTATGATGTGGTAAATGATCCCCACCAGATCAGGAATCTTGCAGCTGATTCCGCCTACCAAGAAGTTTTGGAAGATTTTAGGAACACCCTGAGGTATGAAATTATAAAGAACGCTGACACGGGCTTTGCCCCAGAGCCAGAGCTTATCCGGCTTTCCGGAAATAGCAACCCCTTTGAGTTTGCAAGAGAGAGCGGTCAGTACCCACTGTCGCAGATTCTGGAGGTCTGTGATCTCATGCTAGTACCTGATGCGGAACCGGCAGACCTTATCAAGTACATGGAACACCCTGAGGGGCTGGTAAGGTATTGGGCAGTAATCACAGCCAGAGAAGTCGGACCAGATGCCCCGGAAGTGCGGAAGAGACTCGAGCGATTGCTCAAGGATGAAATTCCGGCAGTACAGGTTGAGGCGGCCAAACTGCTGATCGAATTGGGTGACACGCAAGCAGGCCCGGTAATAGCACGGCATATGTTGGCAGATGAACCTTCCCTGGTATTGTTTGCCTCCAGGGCCTTCCAGGAAATATCAGGATCCCTTGACAGCAAGCCGGAAGATGCAGTAAGGGCCTATGAAAACCTGAAAAGGGAGAGAGCCAGCGGGAAGATTAAGTTTTACCAGCTGTACAGCTATTGGGCTCTTACTTATGTTTTTGGGGAAGAAGGATAGCAATGTCTGAAGAATAAAAAAAGCCCAAAATGTAAGCAGTATTTTTAAAAAATAATTGAAATTAGAAGGAGAAGTTTTTCTTTTCTCTCCTTGTAGCTATAACAAATTATTAGGTATATTGCATGGACCAAAGGGCTAATTTATTCCGCCAGGTTTCACTTTGAAATCCACGATGATAAAGTAATGATGAATTTTACAGCCCCGTAAAAAAAGCAAATTGCCTATGAGATATCAGATATCATACGACTAAAATAGGCTGATCAACACCATCAGCCTATTCACAATGTAGTAACCTCTGGAATGTAAACAACCAAACCCACCATTCCGGAAGAAGTTATCCTAAACCATTTACAAACAGCTTAACAATTAACATGTAAAGATATGAAAAATAAAGTACTGATTCATGTACTCCACATGACCAAGAGATTTAGTCATGCCCTTCTCATTCAATGTATCACGATGAGCCTTTTGTTGGCAGCCAATGGTAATATCCCTGTTGAAAAACCGAGCAAAATAGAAGAGGCCTCTGCTTCGATGGACTACCAAGAGGTAGATGTGGAGATTACGGGAACCGTTATTGACGAGACTGGAGAACCCATCCCAGGGGTGACCGTATCGGTACCGGGAACGACCATAGGAACGGCTACGGACCTGGATGGGAAATATACTTTATCCGTGCCTGAAGGATCCACTTTGGTGTTTTCGTTTATAGGTTTTATAACCCAAAGTATGGAGATTGGGGATCAAAAGATAATTGATGTGACATTAAGCGAAGATGTGGCTTCTTTGGATGAGGTGGTAGTTGTAGGGTATGGTACACAGAAAAGAGAAAATTTAACAGGTGCCGTATCAACCATTAACTTCGATGAGGAACTTGAAAATAGGCCGCTTACCAATGCTTCCCAGGCTCTTAGCGGTTTAGTTCCTGGTATTTGGGTAAGCCAGAACACAGGAAAACCAGGAAGCGATGCGGCTCAGATACGTGTAAGAGGATGGGGAACGCTAAATGATTCAAATCCCTTAGTACTTGTGGACGGGGTTGAAAGCTCGATGAACGAAATCAACCCTAATGATATTGAAAGCATGACCGTGTTAAAAGATGCTGCCAGTTCTGCCATTTATGGCTCAAGAGCAGCCAATGGAGTTATTTTGATAACACTGAAATCAGGGAAATACAATGAACAAACCCGGGTGAATTTTGGGAGTTATTTTGGCTTGCAATCCTTGGGAAGAAGGTATGATATCATTGATAATAGTGTTGAATACATGGGCATGTGGAATCAGGCCCTTGTTAATCAGGGAGGAAGTCCTTTGTTCCCGGAGGATGTGATAAACGATTTTAGAAACAACAATGACCCGTATAGGTATCCCAACACCAACTTTTTTGATGAGGTATTCAAAACCGCACCCATTTCTGAGCACAACTTGTCGATAAATGGTGGTTCTGAACAAACCAAATTTTATATCTCCCTAAATTATCTGAACCAGGATGGTATTATTCTAAATACAAATTCAGAACGTTATGGTTTAACCGTTAATCTTGAATCCAAGCTCAATAACTGGCTGACTATTGGCGGTCGTTTAAATGGAATAAAAAAGAAT
>JBBDSC010000111.1:4833-6717 GCA_040905145.1 Anditalea sp. | reverse complement strand
CCTTCAAAACTTCAGGCTGATCATCGGCAAGATTCCTGGTTTCCATAAGGTCATTCTCAAGGTTAAACAACAAAGTATCCTTTCTTCCATCAAAAGCTTCCACTCCATTTTCCTTACTGCCTTTTGATTTCGATACCTCCAAAAGACAAGCCTTTTCTAACAGGGTAGGCAAAAGGCCCATGGTCAGGATGGTCTCCGTAGATTCCGAGGGATCAATTCTACCTTTCCAGTAAGCAATGCCCGGAACACGTTGGCCTCCTTCCCATAATGCGCCCTTCGACCCATTCAGTCCACCATTGTTTTCGAAAACCTCTGCACCATTGTCAGAAATGAAAAACACAAGGGTGTTTTCTTCCAATTCATTATCCCTTAACGCCTGCATGATTTTTCCCACCCCTTTATCCATCACTTCTACCATTTTATTATACCCGGCCACCGTATCTTCCACAGGACCTTAGTAGCTGAATTCCTCTCCCGGAAAACGGAAGGCAGGTGTAATTTTACCCTGAAAAGGCACATAGGGTGTTTCATGGGAAACGAAAAGAAAGAATGGGTTGTCTTTATTTTGTATTATTCATGATCGGTAGCTTTAAGTAAAGGTTTAGGAGATTGAACCACAGCAGCAAATCGTTGATTTTGACCGGGCTGTCCCCTATCTCCCAAATCTTCACGAGCCTCATCTGCGTATTTTAAAATGCGCTGAACAACTTTAGGATATTTAAGCGCTAAATTTTCACTTTCCCGGATATCTGTTTGTAAATTATACAGTATTGCTTCTGTATTCTCTACAAGATTATTTATTCCATTAATTCGTCTTTCCTTTAAAGGAAGGTGTAGCTTCCAATCCCCCATTCTAATGGCCTGAAGCTGATCAACCTGGTAATAATAAAAAACTTCATAAGGTGATTTTGCATTATCGTGCTGAAAAAGAAGAGAAACTATATTTTGTCCATCAATTTTAACCTCTGGTAATTTCGCCCCGGCAAAAAAGGCGAATGTTGGTAAAAGATCCATTGTACTTGCCAATTCTCGACAAACACTTCCGGCAGGAATCTTGCCTTTCCATTTTATTATAGTCGGAACCCTCATTCCTCCTTCCATCGTACTTCCTTTAAATCCTGAAAGTGGCGAATTTGTGCCCCCAAATCTAGAGGCCGCTCCATTATCAGAAGTAAAAACAATAATGGTTTTTTCATCCAACTTAAGTGAATCCAGCGTATTTAAAATTTGACCCACAGACCAATCAATTTCTTCAATTGCATCACCATAATCTCCATTTGCAGATTTACCTTCAAAATTTTCGCTTGAAAAGAGTGGGTTATGTGGCATAGTATGAGCAAAATAAAGAAAGAAGGGTTTATCTTGATGTTGTTCAATAAAATCAAGTGCTTCCAAAGTGTACCTTTTGGTGATTGTATGCTGGTCCACCGGAGCATCAATTACAATCTCATTTTTCAACAATGGAAGTGGTGGATTGCCTTCAAATTGTTGTTCGCCCATATCGTTACTATAGGGGATGCCAAAATATGAATCAAAACCCTGCCGAGTTGGTAGGAATTCAGGTTGATCACCCAGATGCCATTTACCAACAATTGCTGTTTCATATCCTACTTCTTTTAGAACTTCTGCTATTGTTCTTTCTTTAGGGTTTAATCCCTTGTGAGCCACAGCAAATAAAACTTGACGCATTTCCGTTTGTCCAGGAGGATAGGCGTTTTCATGCAAATCGACTCGCCTAGGATAACAACCAGTCATTAAACTTGCACGAGAAGGTGTACAATATCCACTTGTTGAGTAAAAATCCGTGAATTTCATGCCATCTTTTGCTAATTTATTTATATGTGGGGTACGGTGATGTTGAGCCCCGAAAGGCTAAACATCACC
>JBBDSC010000111.1:0-4823 GCA_040905145.1 Anditalea sp. | reverse complement strand
ATCAAGGTTGGGCGTTTTATAACCAATAGCTCCCGTTAACGAAAGATCACCGTACCCCATATCATCACAAAAAACGATTACAAAATTAGGTTTACTGGATTTCATACCATTAGTGACAAGTTGAATATCTTGGCCTTTTAATGTGTAAGCGAACCATGTAAGAAAAAATAACAAATAAAAAAATTTTAATAAGGAGTAATTATTTTTGAATTGATTTTTTTTTGTCGACCTCATATCCTTTTAATTTACATATTCTAACAAAATAAAATTTTATTTTTTACCATCCAGGATTTTGAACTAAATTACCATTCAGGGAAATTTCATTGTCAGGAATGGGCAATAAGTCATAATGTTCTAAATACCCGTCTGGGAATCTATTTTCAATAATGTCTCCATTATGATCTCTTACTACCATAGGATAAATATCTTTCCCAATATCCCATCTTTTTATATCCGCCCAATACAACCCCTCCAAAGCAAATTCGATTCTACGTTCATGCCTTAACTTGGCCCTTGCCTCCTCTTGGGACAAGCCAAATGGAATTGGAGTGAGCTTAACATCATCTCTTTCCCTCCTGATTCTGTTAATTAAAGTAATGGCTTCGTCGATGTTTCCATTCATTTCAATAATTGCCTCCGCTTTGGAAAGAATCACATCAGCGTACCGAACAACAATGTAATTCAGGTCTGATTGCCCTACAGGTGGCAAATCATTTTCAATTTGATATTTTCTGGCACTAAAATGTTTTAGCCTACAACCAGGATGATTATATGCACCTCCAGGATACAAATAATTCGGAAAACGATGTTCTAAAAAATAGGAGCCAGGAACTACACAGGTAACTTCCATACGGGGATCCCAACCTTCATAGGGATCATTGAGGTCTCCATTATATTCACTGTAGGAAATCTGGGAACCGTCAATTCTTTCATAAGCATCGATCAAATCTTGCGTTGGAACATAGCGACTACCTCTTGTAAAACTCCCTGTTCCAATACCTGAAAATTGATCATGCATAGAACCTTGAGAATTTTCCCCTCTCATGTATTGTACATCAAATATTACTTCTTCATTATTTTCATTGTTCAATTCAAATAATCCAGCATAACTGGGAAACAAGGCATATTTTCCCAATGCTTCAATTTCTTCTATTACTTCTAGAACTTTCCCAAAATTATTTTGATATAGGTAGGCTCTCATTTTCATTCCTAAAGCAGCTCCCTTATTTGCTCGGCCTGTTTCAGGTGAATTTACAGAAAGCGAGTTAATGGCTACATCATAATCAGCAATGGCCTGATTCCAGGTTTCTTCTTTTGTTGATCTAGAAATATTTTTTGCTTCTTCTGTATTTATATCACCAGCAATTATCGGGACTCCACCATAACTCTCCACCAAAATAGAATAGGCAAGTCCCCTTAAAAAATGGGCCTCACCAATAAAAACTGATTTAACCTCTGGCCCCAACTCCACTTCTTCAATGGACTTGAATAAATTATTAACTCTAGAAATTATACCATAGCAAGTTCGCCATCTGTTAACCAATGCCCCACCTTCAGCGGAGGTTAATTGCCCTATTCCTATTTTTGTTATTGCTGTATTTCCCCAATTATGGGTATTAGGAGTTGCTCCATCCCACATACCAAAGCCAAATAAATCAGGATTCCATAATCCTCCCGATGAAGTTTCCCGTAGTAATGCATAACTACCATTTAACAACAATCTTATGTCTGCTTCATTTTCAGGAAAGTTAGCAGAAGTAATTTTATCCTCTGGCAAAACATCCAAATATTGGTCTGTACATCCAAGAGATAACAGGATGGTAACCGTAATGATAAATATATTTTTGATTTTCATGGGATTAGAAATTAAGATTAATACCAAATGAAATTATTCTGGGAATTGGGTATGTGTTATTACCTGAATCAAATGTATTTCTCTCCGGGTCGTAACCTTCATAATCTTTATTTACAAGGACAAATACATTTTGAGCATTTAGGTATAGATAGGCCTTTTGGATACCTCGATTTAATGAGAAACGCTCAGGAATGGAATACCCAAATTGTATATTTTTTAATTTTAAAAAGTTGATTTTTTGGACCCAAAAAGAAGACTGAGATTGATCCCAAGCATTATCAAATTTAACACTCGGCATATCTGTGTCAGTGTTTTGGGGTGTCCAACTATTCAACCATCTTTTTGAGATGACCCTGTTTTCAAAAGAAAAATTTGTAAAATTATTTTGATTGTAAACACTTACTCCTAGCATTCCCTGAAATAATAAATTAAGGTCAAATCCTTTGTAACTTAATCTGGGGGACATCCCAAAAGTATATTTAGGTAATGTATTTCCCAATGACTGTTTGTCTTCGAAGGTAATTCTACCATCATTATTCAAATCCTCGAATTTAAGATTACCTGCCTTAGGCTTAAAGCCGTTAGAATGCATATGTTCCAACGCCTCTGCATCCCTTTGATAAATTCCCTCTGCTTTAAAACCATATAATGCATTAAATGCATACCCTTCCCTAATTAAATAAAGTTGGTCGGGTGAGTCCCCTCCTTGAAATTTTGTAACCTGATTATTTATATAAGTTAAATTTAAGCCCAAATTGAAGCCTAATTGATTTCTATCCAATTTGAGATTACTATAATTAAATATCACTTCAAATCCATTATTGGACATCTCCCCAATATTCTGAAAAGGAGCAGTAAGTCCTCCCAGAATTAATGGTATAGGTAGTTGAACAATAATATTATCGGTATACTTTGTAAAATAATCTGCTTCAACCGTAATTTTATCGTCATAAAATCCAAATTCCATTCCAATATCTAATGTTGAGGTTGTTTCCCAAGTAATATTTTCATCTATCATTTGAGTCACGGCCGCTCCTGGGGAAAAATTTCCTCCAAAATTTGAACTTAAAGGATTATTTTGGGTTATAACTGTTAAATAAGGCCAAAAATTATTAATATTCTGATTCCCCAATTTTCCCCATGAAGCTCTAAGTTTTAGGTTAGAAAAAATCCCAAGATTTTGTATTATTTTTTCATCGGAAAGTCTCCACCCAGCAGAAAAACCAGGAAATATTCCCCATCTATTACCTTCCTTGAACCTGGAAGAAGCGTCAGCTCTTAAATTTGCTTCAAACAAATATTTTTGATTTAATGAATAATTAAGTCGCCCGAAATAAGATAACATTCTCCATTTATTCATATTTCCTTCACCTTGAATACCTGAAGTTCCAGCATCTACTTGGGTCAAACCTTCTTTAGGAGGATTTATTCTTCTTGCAAAAAGGGTCTGAAACTTATTTGATTCAATCTGAATTCCAGCAATACCTGAAAAAACATGAATTTCATTAAAATTCTTGGTATAGTTTAAGGTTGAAAATAGATTAGTTTGTGTACTTGAATTAAGGCTCCTATTTATTTCCAATCCCTCTCTATTAAAGTTTTTTGTAATCGTCTCAATTCCTGAATCTGTATAACCAAAAACACTTTCATTAAACCTATCTATTAGAGCCCAGTTTGCATTTGTAGAAAAAGTTGTCCTTGAAAATAAGTTTTCATGGAATTTTACTTCAGCAGTGGTATTCAATGTAAAAACATTTTCGAGCGTATTAGTCTGTCCATTTGCTGCGTCAATTAGTGGATTTCTGTTATCGTATAGCAGATTTCCATCTTCACTAATTGCCTGAACTGAACCAAATCTTCCATCTCTAGTATAAGGTGCTATATAGGGGGCTGCACCTTGCAACATGGTAAAAACCCTACCTAAAGAACCATAAACTACATCTGCATAAGGTTCTTCAGAATCCCTTCTAATATAGCCCAACCGTGCACTAATTTTAAACCAATCATTGACTTGTGATTCAATATTAGCTCTCATTCCATATCTTTGAGTACCAGTATTTGGTACCATCCCCTCTTGGTTCAGGTAATTGAAAGAAAGAAAAGAAGATGTTTGTCCTGACCCTCCTCTGATAGATAAATTATGTTCTTGAATAGGTGCAGTCTTAAAAATCACCTTAAACCAATCCGTATTGGGGTATTTATAAGGATCTTCGTTATTTCTAAATTCGGAAATTAATCCTTCAGAAAAAAGGGGGCTTGCTCCTTCATTTAAAAGTGCTTGATTGCTTAACTCCATGTGATCAGCACTATTGTTGATCAAATCATATCTTCTTCCAAGTGTTTGAAGTCCTGCATATGAATTTAAATTTACCTGCATTTTTTCATTTTTCTTTCCCATTTTGGTAGTAACTAATACTACCCCATTTGCAGCCTTTGATCCAAAAATTGCCGCACTGGCTGCATCTTTTAAAACTGAAATACTTTCTATATCTGAAGGATTCAATTGATCAAAGGACCCTTCCACGCCATCCACAATGATCAAGGGGTTGGAATTGTTCAGTGTCCCCCAGCCCCTTACCCTGATCTGGGCGCCATCGCTACCGGGTTTTCCGGAATTTTGGCTTACCCAAACACCGGAAGCCGTGCCGCCGAGGGCCTGCGATGCGTTGGTCAATGGCCGGTTGGTTAATTCATCATCAAAATTTACTGTGGAAATGGCCCCGGTCAAATTAACTTTTTCCTGAACCCCATAACCCACCACCACCACTTCATTCAGGGAGGACTGGCTTTCCATTAGGGTAATATTCAGGAACGATTGATTGGCTATTGTAATGCGCTGGGATTGGTAACCTATAAACGAAATGAGCAGGACGGCACCTTCAGGCGCATCTATGGTAAATTGTCCATCAAGGTCCGTGGCCGTGCCAGTGGATGTGCCTTCCAATAGTACGGTGGCACCGGGAATGGG
>JBBDSC010000110.1:0-37687 GCA_040905145.1 Anditalea sp. | reverse complement strand
CGGAAATGACCTGGTCCTGAATTACAAAATTGCGACCTGACCTTTTACGGTAGGTCAGGAGTTCTGAGATTAAAAAAAATCTTTAAGTGCCAAAGCTCCGGTATAGGAGATAATACAAGCGAAAACAAAGGCCGCCACAAGTCCGGCATTCAGCCAAATCCCTGCGTTATTGTCCCCCATCAAATCTTTTCGGTTGACCAGGTAAAAGATGCAGCCGATAACTAAAGGCAACACAAAAACACCTGCTACCTGTGTGAGAATTTGAGCGACAATTGGATTGGCACCCAATATGGGCACAGTCAATCCTACCATACAAGCTATAGCTGTCAATATTTTAAAACGACTGGAGGCGGTATCCAGTTCTCCCTCCTTATAATCTGCTATCAACAAAGGAGCCACCATTAATATTGGAAAAATGGAGGACAAACCTGCGCTTAAGGCCCCGGTCATAAATACGGCAACCGCAAATTTCCCCGCAATAGGCTCCAGGCTATATACCATATCCATGACTTTCTCAATGGTTTTGCCTTCTGCGTACAGCGCCCCGGCAGCAGCTGCCATAATAGCCAAATTGATGATCAACATCAATATAGCAGAAAATAAAGCGTCTTTGGACTGGTTTCTTTTATTTGCTACTGTCCAGCCTTTTCCTTTCATTAACAAAGGTCTTACCACAAAAGTAGGAGCAGCCATGGTGGTCCCGACAAAAGCCGCTACCAATAGTTTCCCTCCTGGCACTTCGGGAACTGTCGGGATCAACCCTTTGGCCATTTCTATCGGATCAGGTAATACCACAAACATCGAAATGATAAAGGATATGCCCATAAGGGCAACAAAAAGAATCAAGACTTTTTCAAAAAAAGAATATTGCCCCACCCAAAGCAGGGCGTACATAATCAAAATCAACGCTATGGCTATTCCCAAAACTGACCAATAGCTCTCGGATGGTAAAGAGGGGAAAAATAGCAGGATAATTTCATAAATCGCATTGGCACTCAGTCCCAAGATGCCGGAAAGAGAGTTCCACTGGGCAATTATAATCCCTGTGACGATTAGAATGGCAATGGGCTTACCCCCCTTCAACTTGGTTTTAAAACTATAAATAGAGGTTTGCCCGGTTACGATGGCATATCTTCCATAAGCTTCCATCAAAACCCAGGCAAAAAGGCAACTTAGCACCAATACCCATAATAGCTGCATGTTAAATTGACTTCCTGCCTTGGCCATGGAGGTAACACTCCCGGTTCCAATGGTGTATCCTATGCAGAAAATACCTGGTCCGATGCTTAGCATCAACAACCAGATTTTTTGAATGAGGGAATTGCTTTCCTGATTTCCTGTTTTTACAGTGCCCATGATTTTATTTTTCCTTGAAAAAAATTATCTCCTATTAGAAACTACTATCTGCTATTCCATTAAGATCATGCACTATTGGGACATTTTAATTTTTATTCCATATTTCCCATGCTGCTTCTGCTTGCAGGTGAAGCATTTCCAGCCCATTTTTAGTATCTCCCCCTTTTGCCTCAACCGACTTCATCAAAAGGGTTTTCTCGGGATTATAAACCAAATCGTATATTTTGTGCTGCTCGGTAATGAAATTTAAAGGGAGGGGAGGCATTTCTTCCGTATTGGGGTAAGTGCCCAATGGCGTAGTATTTATAATTAGATGGTATTTGGAAAAAATGGATTCATTAAGGAATAAATCCTGGTAAGTAAGCGTATTTGATGCTTTATCGGCGCTTCTTGATACGGTAAGGTACACTATGTCCAAATCCGTTAAGGCTTTTTTTACTGCTTTTGAAGCTCCCCCGGAACCCAATACCAGGGCTTTTGGTTTCTTACCGGACCACCAGTTGTTCAGTGATTCCTTAAACCCTATATAGTCCGTATTAAATCCGGTAAGCTTTCCCCCGTCTATCTTAATAGTGTTAACGGCCCCGATGATCTGGCAGGCAGGCTCCAAATGATCCAGGTATGGGATTACCTGCTCTTTATAGGGAATGGTGACGTTCAGCCCCACCAATTCAGGATTTTCGCTAAGCACCTGCCTTATTTTGGAAATATCATCAATTTGAAATAATTCGTATTGGCAATTTACCAACCCTTCATCTTCAAATTTTTCCGTAAAATACCCCTTCGAAAAAGAATGCTTTAATGGATGTCCTATAAGTCCGAATTTTCTCATTTATCCTTTTAAATAGTAGGCCAATCTTTCAATACCTATTACTAACACAATTCCTATAAAAAAGGCAAAAAGGGCTCCTAAAAAGTGGGGCTCTTCTCCTGTAAAGGCAAAATAATGATTCGGCAACACATTTTCAGTAAGAAATGCTTCTTGTTTGCCCGAGCTTGAAAGCCTATAGCTGAGAATCCTTTTCCAGGGCCAAAGCTTGTTGATTGAACCCAACATAAATCCTGAAAGCAAAGCAATGGTTATGGCGTGATAGCTTTTTAAAAGCCGGGAGATCAAACGCGAAAAAGAAAGAATGCCTATGATGCAGCCAAGGACAAATATCCCTAGGGTGATCAAATCCCTTTCAGAAAGTGCATTTAGAATAAATTCATATTTACCCATGATCAAAAGGAGGAAACTTCCTGAAATACCCGGCAAAATCATAGCACAAATGGCAATCATTCCGGATCCAAAAATTATCAAAGGGCTGTTTGCCGAGGACATGGGTGTTAAGCCCGTTATATAATAAGCAATT
Organism: Anditalea sp.; assembly: GCA_040905145.1. GTDB lineage: Bacteria > Bacteroidota > Bacteroidia > Cytophagales > Cyclobacteriaceae > DATGMS01. Next base: position 34,976 of record JBBDSC010000110.1, on the reverse strand, counting down.
ACAATACCCAGTGGTAATGACAATAGCGCTGCCAGGTTCCATCTTCTTACGTCCCGGATAATCAATAAGGCACTGACTAAAATCAATCCACAAAAAAATGACCAGACAGGAATTGGGTAAATTCTAATTAAATAGGTGATGAGATTGGCCAAGGAAACTAAACTGGTTCCTATCCCCAATAACAGGGAAATCAGAAATCCTCCGTTTACCTTAAGCCACAAAGCTTTTATTTTACCGGATTTTAATAAATCGAAAGCTTCCAGGTCAATGGCAGTGATACTGTCCAGCAGTTTTTCATAAATTCCAGTAATCAAAGCTATAGATCCTCCCGAAACACCGGGCACCACATCTGCGGCACCCATAGCCATTCCTTTCAGATAGATCAATAAATTCGTTTTAAAATTACTCATGAAATCGATAAAAGAAGCAATGGGATATTTGGGGCCATTGGTATGGTTTATGAAATGGGCAGGTCAAGAAAATGATCAAAAGTATCCCCTCTTAATCCAAGGCGGAGAGTTTCCAAAGGGATGATTTCATTTGGTGCAATGTTCCCCAAATTCACATTGGCACCAATTAATTTGATAAACCACACTTGTTGCTCCTTCTGAGGGGCTTCCCATATTATCCTTTCTTCCGGTATTTTGGTCAGAATTTCTTCCACAAGACCCTGTCTTACTTCCCCTGAATCCCTGAACAATCCTACAGTACCGCCTTCTCTGGCTTCACCAATTACTTTCCAGGCCCCAGCATCCAGTTCTTTTTGCATTTGATCGATCCACTTATAGGGAGGAATGATTTTAGCAACGTCTTTGGACCCCACCTCTGACAATACGGTGACTTCTTTGGATAAGGTTTGGATATACTCGCATTTTTTATTGTGGTCCAAAGTGATGGAGCCATCTGAAACTTCCGCAAAAGCCAATTTATAGTTTTCCAGTAATTTTCTGTAATCATCAAACTGGTTTCTTATGACAAATGCCTCGAAAAGTGTCCCCCCCAAATATACTGGAATGCCTGCATCCTTATATAACTTCAGCTTTTTTTCAAAATTTTTGGTCACATAAGATGTAGCCCAGCCCAATTTTACAATGTCTACGAAATCACCACTTGTTTCAATAAAATCTTCTACCTCTCTTAAGCTTAGGCCTTTATCCATGACCATTGTATATCCGGAAGTTCTTGGTTTTTCTGTACGTACGGGAATGCTCTTTAGCACGTAATTCATTCTATAAAATTTAGATATGTAATTTTATGGGTCAATGTTTTTGTAATCCATCTTTGTATTGAGCAATAATTTTGAATATGGCAGTCTGATGTTTTATTTCAGGCATTAGCTCATATAGAATCTCATGCTTTTCAAAATCCAAAGTTAATGCATTTTCCAAAAATGGAAAGGCTTCTTTGTATTTACCTGTTTTTATTAAATAAACTACCTGCCGATAATAGAGCTCCGCTTCTTCAGGAAGTTCTTCTATACCTTCCTTGATCACATCAATGGATTCCTCGAACCTATTCTGGTCAAAATATATAATGGATAAATTCACATAAGTCTCCAAAATTCCCGGTTCCAGGTTGATGGCCTCTTCATAAGCTTCAGAACTTGCATGTAAATTCCCCAGGTTGTATTCAGCCTCAGCTAACCCAACCCAGTAATTGGCATTTTCAACCGTGAGTTTGATGGCTTTTTTAAAATAGTGGATGGCTTCGAAATATTTTTGCCGTTTCAACATGCACATGCCCAAACCAAACCATGCATCATCATATTCAGGATCGAGCTTGGCCGATTTCTTAAAATACTTGAAAGCCATGTCTACTTGGTTCAGCTTCTCATAAGAGGCTGCTAAATAGCAGGAGTTCTCCGCATTGATCCCCTCACAGTTGATGGTGTTCTGATAAGCTTCCAAAGCCAGTTCGTACTGCTTGGTGTTCATCAGGGCATTCCCCAAATTGAAGTAGGCAGACGCAAAGGAATCGTCAATGATCAAAGCATAATCGTAAGCATGGATCGCTTCCTCAAACCGTCCGAGCCTATTGTAGACCACTCCTAGGTTATACCAGGCACCGGCACTATAGGGATCTTGGTCAATGAATTCCTGATAAAATTGTAGTATTTCATCAAACGAGCCTTCTTCTTCCGTAATTACGGCCAGTTGAAAAAGTGCATCCTCATGATTGATTTTAAGTTTTACAGCCTCTTTATAATTATAGATGGCCTTTTCAGTGTTGTTTTCTGCCCGGTAAAAGTTGCCCAAAGAATAATATATCTCGGCTTTATCCTCTGCCAATGGCAGAAAATTCTCCAAAGTTTCTATGGCTCCTTTAGTATTGCCCGACATTAACAGGGCATTGGCCAGGGCAAGAATAATCTCCTCATTGTTTGGAGATAGATTATTAATATTTTCCAATAGGTCCAAGCCCTCTTCAAGTTCATCATTGAAAATGAGGGATTGTGCCATTAACAGTTTTATCTCTATGGAATAGGGGAATTTTACTAAAGCGATTTTACTGGCTTTATAGGCTTTTTTAAACTTCTGCTGTTCGAAATAAAACCTGATTATATCCTCCAGCTCTTCTTCATCAAAAAAGAGGTCGAGATTGGATTTTATGGAATTCTCAAATCTCTGTACCAAATCTTTTTCCTCATCCCAATTATTATCAAAATCTCCGATCATCAGTTTGTTTTTAATTTAAATTAAGGTACCAAAATAATTGACACCTTAAACGCTTACTAGTTAATTCTTCAATAAAAATTAAACAAGCATTTCAGCAGAAACTATGTAAAATTAGATTGAGTTCCCTAAAGCCCATGCTAATGTGGATTCAAGGGAGGTATATTCAAAGTCTAGTAAAGAGCTTGACTTGCGGTTGTCAAAAGTGATCTTTTGCTGGGAAAGCTTCGCTGTTTGTTTGCTCAACGGAAATTTTTTTGTACTAAAGACACTGCTTATTTTTATCCATATGAGTGCCAGTTCAAGCATGCTTTCAGATATAGGGGTGTGGGGAGCCTTTTTTTCAAAGGCTCTGCCCAATTCCTCAAAAAAAGACTTATATGAAATGCTTTCCTTGTTTAAGATAAAACGCTCATTCCATTGATCCTTTTGATATAACTGGAGCAACATTTTGGCAGCATCTCTTACGTCTAAATAATTTACATCCCCTAAAGGATAATATCTGTTTTCCTGCAATACATAATTATATATTTCCGTACTGCTTCTTTGGTCAGAAATTTTGCCCAATAAGAGGGAGGGGTTGGCTATCATCACCTGAAGTCCTTCCTGTGCACCACGCCACACCTCCAGCTCGCCTAGGTACTTGGAGATGGCGTAATGGGTGTTCTGCGGGGAAGAAATCCATTTGTTGTTTTCATCAATCATGGAAATTCCCGGACTTCTTCCCAAAGCGGCCACCGAACTGATATAAATCAGCTTTTTTAACCCCTTTTGTAGCATTACATTGACCACGTTGGTGGTCCCCTCAGCATTTACTTCAATCAATCTCTTTTTGTCCTTTGAATCAAAAGAAACTAAGCCCGCCGCATGGACAATAAGATCCATATCCTGAAAAATTTCTTCCAAGGATTGATAATCGTTAATGTCACCTTCATGCCACCTAATATGGTCAGTCAGCTCTCCCAGTAAACTTATTTTGCTTTCTTTCCTTTTAAGTCCATGAAGTTCACCTACCTTTATAAACTCCCTCGCCAGGTAACTTCCAAACAGTCCCGTAATTCCAGTCACCAGGATCTTCATAAAGAATGGTTTATCAGGTCAAGTGTTTGAAGCTTGTGGTAATATTTTTCTTCCGGGAGTTTTTCCATAAAATCAAGATACCTTTCATTATGACAGTCGGTACCGACTAATTTTACCAAGCCCTCATCTATTAATTTTTCTGCAAATTTTTTAACAGATTTGGAATAATATCCTGTAAGGGAAAGCAAATTCAGCTGGAAGGCAATGTTCCTGTCTGCCATGGATTCCAATAACTCTAGATCCTGATGTAGATATAAATACCGTTCGGGATGTGCCAATATAGGCTGATAGCCTTCCATTTCCAGTTTGAAAAAGCTTTCCAGAAGCATGCGGGGCTTGCTCATAAATCCGGTTTCGACTAAAATATAATTCTCTCCTAAAGTGAGCAATTTGCTTCCTCTTACTACTTTCTCCAGAAATATTTCATCTAGGTAATATTCTGCGGCTGCTTCCAGCTTTATGAAAATATTTTCCTTTAGAAGGGCCGATTTTAATTCCTCTAATCCGGACTGGATTATTTCCGGGGTATTCTTATAAAACTCCGTCATCACATGAGGGGTGATGATCAATTTCTTAAGACCATAACCTTCCAGCCTTTTTATCAAAGCTACAGATTCTTCAAGAGTTTTTGATCCATCATCAATGCCAGGGATCAAATGACTGTGCATATCGGAACCCATCCAGCTCAGATCCAATGGTGCAATGTCTTCGGATGTTTTCTTTTTGAAAAGATCTAGTAATGACATTAAAGTCCTCCTCCACTTTTTTTCTTGAATTCTTCTAAACTCGGCCATAACTTATCTTTTTCTGATAAAATTGGGTTAGCCACTTTCCAATCTATATTTAACTCTTTGTCATTCCAAATAATTCCTCCCTCACTTTCTTGATGGTAAAGATTGGAGCATTTATAAGAAAATACCGCATCTTCCAATACAGCAAAACCATGCGCAAACCCTTTTGGGATATAAAGCATATTGTGCTGAACACTATCCAATATCACGGAATGATGCTTGCCAAAGGTAGGAGAACCTTCTCTTAGGTCCACGCATACATCCAGCACCTTTCCAATGATGACCCGGGCTAATTTAGCTTGCGCAAAGTTACCCTGCTGAAAATGTAAGCCCCTCAAAATGCCTGCCATAGAAAAAGATTGGTTGTCCTGCATCCAATCTGTGGGAAGACCGTTGCTTTCAAATAGATCCTTTTTATACGTTTCCAAGAAATATCCCCTGGCATCCTTATATACCTCTGGGAATATTTCATATACATCCTTAATGGGGGTGTTCCTAACTTCCATTTACTATTGTTTTTTAAATAATGATCAAATCTCTGTTTTTTTGGTTTCGTACACTAATTTTTATCTGTAAATTAACCAAAAAGATGTTAATCCACAGATTCCCGGAAAAATTGTCTTAATTTATGGTACTTTTATTGCTCCCATTAATAAGCATATTATGCTTGAGGGAAAGGAAAGATAATTCCCAAATGCAGGTGATCAGGGAGAATCCAAAGGAAAAACTGAATGAGTAAATATTCGAGAAAATTAAAGAATCTAATGGAAACGGCCCCCAAACAGGAAACAGCTGTTTTGGTTGCTTTAATACATCAACACCAATCTGAAATACAGGTTCAGGAATACTTGGATGAGTTGGCCTTTCTTACCGAAACCCTAGGAGCCAAGGCGGTACACCGTTTCACCCAACGCTTGGAAAAGCCTGATGTTAAATTTTTTGTTGGAACAGGGAAATTAGAGGAAATAAAAGCCTATATCACCCATTTTGAGGTAGACATGGTTGTTTTTGATGATGACTTATCCCCTTCCCAAATGAGGAATGTGGAGAATGAGCTCAAGATTAAAGTCTATGACCGCTCGCTGCTGATTTTGGACATCTTTCTTCAAAGAGCACAAACAGCTCAGGCAAAAACACAGGTGGAATTGGCACGGTTTCAATATTTACTGCCCAGGCTGACCAATATGTGGACTCACTTAGAGCGCCAAAGAGGAGGAACCTCCACCCGGGGCGGGGCTGGTGAAAAGGAAATTGAAACGGATAAAAGAAACATTCGAAATCAAATCACCTTACTTAAGGACAAACTGAAGAAAATAGAAAAGCAGGGAGTAACCCAGCGCAAAGGAAGGGAAGGGATAGTGAGGGTAGCCTTAGTGGGGTATACCAACGTAGGAAAAAGCACCTTGATGCGTCTATTGACCAAAGCGGATGTTCTATCTGAGAACAAGCTTTTTGCAACTGTTGATTCTACTGTCAGAAAGGTGGTATTTGGGGACAATATTCCTTTCTTGATCTCTGATACCGTAGGGTTTATACGTAAACTGCCCACTCATCTGATCGAGTCCTTTAAATCTACCCTGGCGGAAATTAAGGAAGCGGATGTTTTGGTGCATGTGGTGGATATTTCCCACCAAAATTTTGAAGATCAAATTGCCATCGTGAGCCAGACCCTTAATGAGTTGGGGGCAGGTGAAAAACCCATGCTGTTGGTCTTCAATAAAATAGATTTAGTGCCAAAATTGCCCTCAGAAGAAGAACTGCAGCATATGACTGAATTGGAAGTGGAGGAAGCCCATTTTATTGACTTTGATAAATTAAAGGAAAATTACTCTAAGACGTCAGAAGTTACGCCGGTTTTTATGGCAGCACAAGATGGGACGAATCTGGAAGAGTTAAGAAACTCTCTGCTCACTGAAGTAAAAAAGCGGCATTTTCAGATGTATCCCCATTACCTAAAAGATGAAACCTTTGATTTGTCCCGACATAATGATTCTGAAGAATGAAAATAGCTTTGAAATGGGCAGGAAAAATTCTCCTGTGTTGTTTTATTTGTTCCATTGGAGTCACTTTATTGTACCGAATGGTTCCGGTGTTTTTTACTCCACTCATGGCCATTAGGCTCTTTGAGCAAAGTTTTGATGAAGAGCGGGAGATTAAATTAATAAAAGATTGGGTTTCCATTGATCATATTTCACAACATATGGCTCAGGCAGTAGTAGCTGCTGAAGACCAGAAATTCCCGGATCATTTTGGTTTTGATAGAGGAGCCATTGAAAAAGCCCTAGTTGGAAATAAACCGGCTAAAGAACTTAGCAGAAGTGAATCGGCAATGATTGCAGCGATCTTGCCCAATCCTCTTCGCTGGTCACCTACAAGACCTACCGCTTATATATATGAACGGCAAAGTTGGATTTTGCGAAATATGAATAATCTGGACCCGGTAGGGTTTGGCCAATAATGGAAGAGCTTAACTATAGATTACCCAGATTATTTTTAGTTCTTTTCTGTTTTTATCTGTGCCTATTAGTGGTTGACTTTCTCTAAAAAGCCTTGGCGGTCTCTACCCGATAAATGATCTTTTCATAATCCAAGTTCTGCCAATTTTGAGTAATCAACGGATCTGCCATAATTTTGTCCATAATGCTTTCCTGAAGTTGACCCTGGATATAAGCCTCAGAATATCTCATATCGGTGAAGGTGACCATGGTGTAAAGGGGAATCCATTCCTCTGGAAATAAATCATGAAGTTTTGCTTCGATTTTTTTTCGAATGATAAACTTAGGATCAGCTACACTGTCCCTCATTTCAGTAAAGTTGTCCATGGCCATTTTGGAAATGGCATCCGTGTCAGGCTTTCTGCCTTTCTGAAATTTCCCAAATACCAATTCCCAAGAAGTGGTCCCGTATTTCTCGATCAAACTGTTCAATTCATAACAATCTTCGAAACCACAATTCATGCCCTGCCCAAAAAATGGTACCATGGCATGGGCCGCATCCCCTATTAGTAAATTATTGTTTTTTGTCCATGGATAGCATTCTATGTTGACCAGGGCAGAGGTGGGATTGTTAAAAAATTCCTTCACCAGATCTGGCATCATTTGATAAGCATCATCAAAATAGTTTTTGAAAATGCTAATTAAGTCTCTTTCATCATTGATCTTGTCAAAACATACTTTGCTTCCTTCAAAAGGTAAAAACAAGGTGCAGGTAAATGATTTGTCGATATTGGGCAAAGCAATCAACATAAACCTGCCCCTTGGCCAAATGTGAAGAGCATTTGGATCCATCGCAAATTCATCATTTGATGTCGGAGGAATGGATAATTCCTTATAACCATGGGAGATGTATTGTTGATTGGAATTAAAGCGCATTTGCTTTTGAATGGCATTTCTCAATGTCGAATAGGCCCCATCTGCCCCAATGATCACCCTTCCATTAACCATTTTCATTTGATTGTCAGCAAGCGAGAAACGGAGTACATGACTGTTGGTATCCACATCCTCACACTTGTGCCCAAAATAAAAATTCACTCCAGCTTTTTCGGCCTCATCTGTCAGCAGCTCATTGAATTTTAGGCGGGATATGGAATAAATGGCTTGGTTTTCCTTTCCGTAAGGTAATATGGTCGTATTGCCATGTTCATCATGGATCCTTCTTCCATACATGGGAATGGTCAAGGATTCCACTTTTTCTTTTAGCCCAACCTTCTCAATAGCTTTCCATCCACGATCGCTCAAGGCCATGTTAATGGAACGTCCCGATTCTTCAGAAACATGCTGCCTTAGATCAGACCTCTTTTCATATATAGACACATCTAGGCCTCTTTGCTTCAGGAAAATGCCGAGCAGGGATCCTATAAGACCGGCTCCCAAAATGCTTATATTGTTATTTTTCATATAATTTCCTTTTGATATGCACTGAAATCAGGAAAGCGTTTTTAGCGATTGCTCCAAGATTTTCGCAAAGTGAAATACTTCTACAAAACTATTGTATAAGGGAGTAGGTGCCAAACGGATCACGTTAGGATTTCTCCAATCCCCCACCACTCCTTGGTGATAAAGCTCATCAAACACTGCTTTCCCCCCTTTATGAATCAGTAAAGATAATTGACATCCTCTTTCCTGCGGATTCTTAGGTGTAATTATTTCCAAAACACCTGTGCTTCCGCTTATTAGACCTATTAAAAACTCCAAATACCCGGTCAAAAGTTCACTTTTTGAACGTAATTTATCCATGCCAGCTGCTTTGAAAATATCCAAAGAGGCATGATGTGCCGCCAAGGCCAACACATTGTTGTTGGATAATTGCCAGCCATCCGCTCCGTACATTGGTTTGAAGTCTTTTCCTATTTTAAACCTTTCATCTTGATCATGTCCCCACCAACCAGCAAACCTCTGCAAATCAGTTTCCTCAGCATATTTTTCATGTACAAAAACCCCTGCAATATTCCCCGGTCCGGAGTTCAGGTACTTGTAAGTGCACCAAGAAGAAAAGTCAACTTTCCAATCATGCAATTGCAAGGGTACATTTCCCACAGCATGGGCGAGGTCAAAGCCAACTTTCGCACCCGCTTTATGCCCAGCAGCAGTGATGGCTTCTATATCAAACAACTGGCCTGTATAATACTGCACACCCGACATCATGACCAATGCCAGTTCTTCGGCATTCGCCTGAATCATCTGAAGAATATCCCCAGTCCTTAAAGTATGTTCACCTTCCCTGGGGTTTATTGCTATAATGGCTTCTTCAGGATCATAACCATGAAATTTTACCTGGGACTCCAACATGTATCTGTCTGAAGGGAAAGCATCTGATTCGGTGATGATTTTGAACCTGCTCTTAGTGGGCTGATAGAAGGAGACCATAAGGAAATGAAGGTTGCTGGTAAGAGTATTCATTGCTACCACTTCATGAGCTTTGGCCCCCATGATACCTCCCAATAGGGGCTTTGACCTTAAGCGTGCATCAATCCAAGGGCTTTCTCCCTCAAAATGCCCATCGACCCCTTTCTGGGCCCATTTATCCAATTCCTTCTGAATATACTCCTGCACAGTCTTTGGCTGTAGCCCCAAAGAATTCCCACAAAAATAGAGGGCCGCTTTACCATTTACTTCTGGAAAATAAAATTGATCCTTAAAATCTTTCAAGGGATCCCTTGCATCCATTTCTTGTGCAAAGGTTTCCGAATATTGATATTTTATTGGTGACATTTTCGCGACACTTGTCCAGTCCACAGTTTATAGCCAAAAATTTGTGCTACTTTCTTTAAGTTTTACCCATTGTTTTACTTCTCCATGACCGTCCCACATTTGGAACAAGTGGTATGTTTTTGATCACTCCAGAACCTCTCCATGATGGGAGGAAGCTGCTGGACAATATCGGTGACTTCTGCATATTCTTCATAAAGCTTGCGGCCACAATTTTCACAATACCAGATAAAGCCATCCATTTCGCCTTCCCTCCTGTACCTTTCAAATACCAGCCCGATGGTGTTGGCAGGACGTCTAGGACTGTGTGGGACCCTGGGGGGCAGGAGGAACATATCACCCGCTTTTATGTGAATGTCTTTGGGCTTGCCCTCATCGATGACTTTAAGGAGAATATCTCCCTCTAGTTGATAGAAGATTTCTTCTCCTTCATTACTATGATAATCCTTCCTGGAATTGGGGCCACCGACCACCATCACAATAAAATCTTCATTCCCCTTGAAAACCTGCTGATTTCCAACCGGGGGCTTCAATAAATGGCGGTTTTCTTCGATCCAGTTATTAAAATTTATGGGGTTTAATAAGGGCATCTTTTAAGGGTTTAAAATGATATTTACTGAGAATGTTCAACAATTGGATCACAGCATCCAAATTTATGGTAAATATATGGTAGAGCGAAAAAAAATGATTTTTTCCTTTGGAGCATAACTCATTTGTCACCTGTCTACCACGGCTAACCTCCCTCACAGAACACTTGGGCAAAGGTTTACCTTTTTATTGCCACTACGATTCTATCCTTTCCATTCAGATCCTCGATAAGCCTGATATCATCATAAGCCAAAGATGAAAGCAAACCGATGATTTCCTGACCCAACGCCTCGTTGATTTCAAAATACAATTTCCCTCCAGATTTAAGTACGGTCCCCCCTTTTTTGGCGATGGCCCTGTAAAAAATCAATGGGTCGTCATTAGGAACAAAAAGAGCCAGATGGGGCTCATGATCCAAAACGTTTTGATGCATATTCAGTTTGTCGGATTCACGGACATAGGGGGGATTACTCACCAATATATCCAAATTGGTTATAGGGAAACCATTATTGAGAATATCCACTTGATAAAAATCAATAGCCGTCTTATAGGTAATCGCATTTGTTTTGGCTATGTCCAGGGCGGTAGCACTGATATCCAGTGCAGAAATCATTGGGCTGTCCATCTCCAAGACAAGGGAAACGGGAATACAACCGGATCCCGTTCCTACATCCATTATTTGTAAGGCTGGATTTTTATTTTCCTTGATAATCAGGTGCACCATTTCCTCTGTTTCATTTCTCGGGATCAGGACAGAAGGGGTAACTTTAAAATCCCTTCCATAAAAAGGGGCTGTTTCGGTAATATACTGAATGGGCATACCCCCCATCAATTTGGTTATAGCCTGCTCAATATTGGGGGGGATTTGACTTATCCTGTTTCCCGGGAGGATATCAATCCGTTGAAGTCCCAAAAAATAATCGAACAGCCAAAAAACAAGGCTTTCTGCTTCCTGCCTGGGATATAAATGTTCTAGTTGGTTACTATATTCTTTAAATAGTTTTCTGACTTCCATGATCGCATTGTGGTATAAACTTTCACAAAACAGGGGATAAGATCCCTTGCACCCCTTCTTATTGAACAATGATCATTTTAACATAATTCTTGGTCCTGCTTTTCAGAACAACAGTATGAATACCCTTGGGCAGGTCCCGGATTTGAAATTCAAATATTCCAGGATGGGTGTTAGTGTAGTGAATCAGCTGTCCCAAGGCATTAAATATACTGATTTCCCTGATGTGAGGAATGTTTTGTGTATACACCTGAATGTCTCCCAAAGAAGGGCTAGGGTAGATATTAATCGTGGTCGTATTATGTTCTTCCTCATTAATACCGGTAATAAGGTTTACGTTTACCGGCAAAGCCCGGCTCTCCCCCTCATCACAGGCGTTCATCGGGGTTACCGTTAAACTGAAATCCCCCTCCTTTTCCCATTTCACTCTTACAGTTGCGGTCCCCTGGCCATTTACAATGCTGCCCCCTTCACCTGCTGACCATTGATAATTAACTTCAGGGACAGCATCTACTCTATAATCGGCCTCTTCCATCCCCACTAATGAAGGCCCTTCTATCACAGAAGGACGGGGAGGAGTGGATAATACCTCGATTACTTTTTCCAAAGCTGGCCCCTTTCCACAAGCGTTTGTAGGTGTTACATTAATGGATTGATGGTTTAGACTGGTCCATTCTATGGTAACTCTTGATGTTCCCTGACCTGACCTTACTGTCCCTCCTTTTGCTTCCCAAACATATTCTGTACCGGGAAGAGAATCTACTCGATATTCCTCAAATGAATTTAGACAGACAGACCCATTTCCCCGGATCTCACTAATTTGTTCTGGTTCGGTAGAAACAAGAACTTCCAAAGCTGAAGGACTTCCATTTCCGCAATTGTTTTGTCCCCTGACTATTACTGCATTCCTCCCAGGGGAATCCCATCGGATGACGGCACGTGCTGTTCCTTGTCCCTCAAGGATAGTTCCTCCATCCACTCTCCATTCATAGGATATACCGGGTTCCGAGTTTTCCTGCACTGTATATATTTGCTGACTGAGACAGATGTTGTCTTCCCCAAATATCGTGGTGGGTGTTTCCGGTACCATGCAACTATAATTAAAAAACGTGCCATTTTCACCTATAGCATAGCCTGTGCCAAGGTCCCCAAAGCTTATCCCCGAGAAATTTTGAAAAGTGCCAGTTGGCACCTGTTCCCAGGTTTCCCCTCCGTCCAAAGTCTTATTGATAAGTCCTTTATCCCCCACAACGAAACCTATCGACTCATCCAAAAATTCAATGTCATTGATGTTTTGGTTAGAAGAAATATTGATCTTTTCCCAACTCTTCCCCTGATCCGTAGTTTTAAAAATCATCCCTTTATTTCCCACAACAATCGCCGAAGTTTCATCCAGAATTTCCACGGCATTCAAGTTTTCGGTGGTGGGAAGGTAGACATTATCCCACACCTGGCCCTCTTCGGATCTTGAAAGCCACCCCCCATCCCCCACAATAATACCGGTTTCGGTATTGAAAAAGCTGATGCCCCGGTAATCTATGGACTCATCACCAGGGGCAATGGTGGTCCAATTTACCCCTCTGTTTTCTGTTTTTGAAATATATCCCCTGTTTCCCACCACATAGCCCGTGTTGATATTAAAGAAATGCATACCGTAAACATTTCTATTAGTACCGGGATTAAGCGCTGTCCATGTTCCTCCGGAATTGGTGGTACTGATTATGTTTCCATTATTGCCTGAAATATATCCCGAGTTATTACTGAGAAAATATACAGCATTGAAAGGGAGTGAAAGCGGCCTTGATCTCACGGTAAAGGAAGTTCCTCCGTTGCTCGTTAAAAGGATAAGCCCGTCTTGTCCTATAACATAGCCCCTAAGATCCGTTAAAAATTGTACTCCTGTGTAATCATTTGCCCTGCCTGAAAAGCGTAAAGACCAGCTGCCCCCTGAATTGGTAGAAGAAATGACCACTCCGCTACCGGCGACAGCATATACAAGATTGGTATTTGGTCTGAAACTGATCCCACTAATTAATTGTGACGTTCTGCTGTTCGCTGCTACAAATGTTAAACCACCATTGGAAGTTCTCAGGATAGTGCCATTTTTTCCGGTAACCACACCATACCGGGGATCGCCTGGGTTAAAGGTGACCTGGGTTAAATCAATATCAATTCCACTATTGATAAAATTCCAGGTGGCCCCTGCATTTTCAGTTTTGATAATGGTCCCCAAACCACCTACTGCATATCCCAGGGTGTCATTAAGGAAATGTAGATCATTTAGAGCAATCTCAAAATCCGTTGGTTTAACCTCCCAATTGGTGCCCCCGTCCACTGTTTTGATTATTTCACTGTTGGCGGTAGCAATATATCCGGAATCGGCATTGACAAAAAATACGGAATTCAGGTCCGAAGAGGTATCGAGGACTTGTCGTGCCCAATCCTGGCCCCCATTGGTCGATTTGAAGAGGGCGCCATCATTCCCAGTGATATAGATTTTGGCATTGGTCAAGTAGGTAATGCTTTTTAGGTCTACGGAAGTTCCCAGTTTGATGACCCCCCAATTATTCCCGCCATCCGTGGTCCGGTAAACCATTCCATCTTGACCCACCAAGAGGCCATTCTCCCCATCATAAAAATCCAAAGCAAGCATGAGGTGGTCCGTTGGCGCTTCTTGTTCCTCCCAACTTAAGCCCCCATCTATGGTTTTGAGAATTATATTTTCCCCGGCAATAAAGGCAACTTCCTCATTGACCCATTTTATATCGGTAAATTGGTTACCCCAACTTCCAACTCTTCTCCAAGTCTGGGAAAAAATCTCCTGATATCCGATGAGAAAGAACAATGATAAAAGTACAATTTTCTTCATACTGTATTAGCCACTAAGCAAGCAATTTTTCTCTTCCTGATTTTATCTCTTCCTGTTTTACATGAATGGAGGATGCAGGACAATAAAAAAGGAGCCAATCCAGGCTCCTATTGATTTTTATTCTAAAAGGCTTTTCACTACCTGTCCCGTCCCCCTACAGCAATCATGGCACACCTAAAACCGATATGATTGGTCGCTGAGTCCTGGTGCATAAACCTTCTTGTACCCGGGGCCAGCCAGTACGCCACATCCTTCCATGAGCCACCTTTAAAAACCCTAAAGTTATCATCAATTAATGAAGTAGCATAACTGTCCTCCTCATCATAGGCGCCATCTTTTCTTACGGGATTAAGGTCATCGAAATCCTGAAAACTTAGGGGCCTGTACACATCATGTACCCATTCATTCATATTTCCGGCCATATTAAAAAGGCCAAAATCATTGGGAGGAAATTCATAAACATTTGTAGGAATGATTTCCCCATCATTGGTGACACTACCTGAGATACCAGCGTAATCCCCCCGACCTCTTTTAAAGTTGGCCAAGAAATCACCTTGATTTGATTTTCTTCTAATATTATAGGGATTTCTCGGTCCCCTACCATCCCAGGGATAAATCCTTCCGTTCTCCTGATTTTCATCCATGTACTGAGTTCCTATCATTGCCTTTGCAGCAAATTCCCATTCTGCTTCGTTAGGAAGTCTATATTCCGGAAAGACAGCGCCCCTTTCTACCAGTTGATTTTGTGACAAAGTGGAATCCAGTTCGTTCTTTTCCATACTTAATTCATTGACATAAACCGTCCTCCATCGGGAATAGGCATTCGCCTGGTTCCAGCTAACTCCTGCCACAGGATAAAAGTTAAAACCCGGATATCTAAAGTAGTAAGTGGAGTAAACATCATTATAAGACATTCTACCTTCCCACACATCTTCTTTGGGTTCAAGTTTCAAAACAGAATCGGCACTTACCCTGGATCTCATATTAAAAAGAAATTCCTTGTAATCCACATTGGTTACCTCTGTCTCATCCAAATAAAATGAGGAAATGGTAACGGTTCTTTCCGCATTATCCCTAAAGCCCATGATGTCCTGTTCTTGCGAGCCCAATACCGCTCGCCCTCCCTGAATATACTTCAATCGCGGGCCTACCACTTCTTCTGGCAACCTAAAGACCTGAAACTGTGTAGTATCTTCTTCGTCAAAGCTAAATACGGCCCCTGTTGAGGCACTTACCTTTCCAGGCTTGTTTGCTGTTCTTCTTGAGGATTGATTTCCGCAAGAGGATAGTATTATAGATACTGAAAATATCCATAAAAACCCTAAAGCCAATCCGAAACTTTTATTTTTAAGTATCATTCGATCTTATTTATTTCTGCCCTAATTAAACGCTAATATATAATCAATAATACATTATATCAATAATATTTATTCCACTCCATGGTAGATGATCCTCTCAATTTTCATTATCCTGTGAAATCTTACAAAAAAAACAACTAAACCAACAATAATCTCCTTACTAAATTTTTTCAAATATTTTTTAGTTTTTCATATTTGTTAGCCACTCCTTTGCTGTTTCAATGGTTTTAACGTGATCAACTACAAGGATTAAACGTGTTTTATGCTCCTTTATTTTGCAAAATTTGCCCTGTGTTTGAATATACTTTATGATTTTTTCAAAAACTTCTGATTTGAAATATTGCTCGTTATGGGAAGGAACAAAATAACATTTCATTTGCCCTTTCTTGAGCACCAGCTTTTCGAATCCCAACCTTTCGGCCAGCCATCTTAACTTTACTGTTTCAAATAAAGAGGCCACAACTTCGGGAATAGGACCAAACCTGTCAATTACAGAGGCAGCAAATTTCACTAGTTCCTCTTCAGTCTTGATTCTATCCAAATGGGAATATAAGCTTAACCTCTCAGAAATGTTGCTCACGTAAGTTTCCGGAATCAACAATTCCATATCTGTTTCTATGGTACAATCCTGCACCAATACCTCTATCTTTTCTTTTAAATCCACTTCAAAAAGTGAAGCAAATTCATTCTCCTTCAATTCCTGAACCGCCTCGTCCAGGATTTTATGGTAAATCTCGAAACCCAGATCTGTTATAAAACCGCTTTGCTCAGCCCCCAGCAAATTTCCTGCCCCACGAATATCCAAGTCACGCATAGCAACTTTAATGCCATCTCCCAAATCCGAGAACTCTTCCAGTGTCTGTAATCTTTTTCTGGCTTCTGCGGAAAATCCGGAAGATGGAGGGGTCAGCAAATAACAAAAGGCTTTCTTATTACTTCTTCCCACTCTTCCTCTCATCTGGTGTAGATCGCTCAGACCAAACATATGGTCTCTGTTGATGATAATGGTGTTGGCATTTGGAATATCGAGGCCGGATTCTATAATATTGGTGGAAACCAGTACATCATATTCCCCCTCAATGAAGTTAACCATGATTTTTTCCAGTTTTTTGCCATCCATCTGACCGTGGGCACCTATCACCCGGGCATCAGGCACCAATTTCATGATCAGGTTCGAAATAGAATCTATCTCACCGACCCGGTTATGCACAAAGAATACCTGTCCGCCCCGCTTGATCTCATAGGCAATGGCATCCCGGACCACTTCCTTATCAAAGGTGTATATTTCCGTGTTTATTGGCTGTCTGTTAGGGGGAGGTGTGGCAATGACAGATAAGTCCCTGGCCCCCATGAGGGAAAAATGCAGGGTTCTCGGGATGGGTGTTGCGGTAAGGGTAAGCACATCTACATTTATCCTCAATTCCTTCAATTGATCTTTGACCTTTACCCCAAATTTCTGTTCCTCATCAATGACCAGTAGCCCCAGATCCTTGAATCTGATGTCCTTATTGACAATCCTATGCGTGCCCACCAATATATCAATTTCACCGGAAGTCACCTGTTTGGTGATTTCTTTGATATCCTTAGCCGACCTAAAGCGATTGATATAATCCACTTTTACAGGAAAACTCTCCAGCCGTTCTTTGAAGGTGTGATAATGTTGCATGGCCAAAATAGTAGTGGGGACCAAAACCGCCACCTGCTTCCTGTCATTCACGGCTTTAAAAGCCGCCCTAATAGCTACCTCAGTCTTTCCAAAACCAACATCCCCACATACCAGACGGTCCATGGGATAAGCCTTTTCCATATCATCCTTAACATCAGTAGTAGCCAATGCTTGGTCTGGGGTGTCTTCATAAATAAAGGAACTTTCGAGTTCCACCTGGAGCACACTGTCTTTGGAATATTGGTAACCGGAAGCACTTTTTCTTTTTGAGTATAAAGCAATCAGGTCCTTTGCGATATCCTTTACTTTGCTTTTAACTTTCTTCTTTTTAGTCTCCCATTCAGGAGAGCCCAATTTGGACATGGACGGCATGGTCCCTTCCTGCCCAGAGTATTTAGATATCTTATGTAATGCGTGAAGATTGATATACAATAAATCATCATCTCGGAAAACCAATCTTATGGCTTCTTGAAAATTACCGTTCACCTCTACTTTTTCCAAACCGGCAAACCGGCCCACCCCATAATCCACATGGACAACAAAATCTCCTGATTGAAGTGTTTTCAGTTCCTTGAGGGTAAGGGCCTTCGATTTATTGACTTTGCTTTTGATTTTAAAGCGATGATACCGATCAAAGATCTGGTGGTCGGTGTAACAGGCAATCTGCAACGATTTATCTATAAACCCTCCCCTTATGCCAATACGAAGCGGCTGTACCTTCAAGGTCGGATCCAGCTCATCAAAAATATTCCTTAAGCGCTCCATTTGTTTCTCACTTTCGGAGCAGATAATATTCAAAAAGCCCTTTCTCTCATTTTCCATCAAATTTTCCACCAAAAGGTCGAAGTTCTTATTGAATGAAGGTTGAGGTTTTATTTCCAGTTGAAAAGGCTCTTTAGATTTGAGATAATATTTATTCCCAAATTCAATCTTCGTGAAGCTTTCTATGGCCTTTATGAAATTACCGGAATCGTCAAACAGATCTTCCGGTTTTATCAATAATTTATTGCCCTGATCAGCTTTTTGTTTTATAAGATCAAATTTATCGGTTGCCTTCTTGAAAGATTCATCCATTACGTCCAAGGTCATTTGGTAATCCTTGATCCAAATAGTAGCGTCTTCTGGTAAAAACTCCAGAAATGATTGCCTCACCTCCTGCATCATTTTGGTCTGGATATTGGGTATGATGCTGATCTTTTTAACAGGATCTATGGATAATTGGGATTCTGGGTCAAAGGTCCTGATGCTTTCTATTTCCCTGCCGAAAAGCTCAATTCTAAAGGGGATTTCGCTGGCATAGGAAAACACATCTATGATCCCTCCCCTGATGGCGAATTGACCGGGTTCATAGACAAAGTCAGTTTTTTCAAAGTCATAGGTGGAAAGAAGTTCTGCTATAAATTCAACATCTACTTTTTCTCCCACTTGCGCAGTAAATGTGTTTTCTTTCAAGGAACGCTTGTTGATCACTTTTTCATACAAGGCATCCGGATAGGTGACGATTATCTCTTTAGGGGTTTCTTTGCCCATTATCCTATTGAGAATTTCTGCCCTCATCAGAACATTGGCATTTTCCACCTCATCCAATTGGTACGGCACTTTATAGGAAGAAGGGAAAAGTAGTGATTCATCATTTTCTTGAAATGCCTGTAAATCGCCTGTTAAAAAGGCAGCTTCTTCCTTGTCATGGGCAATGATAAGATGAAACCCTTGATTTATCTTTGCTACAGTGGTGACCAAGACCATATCCATACTTCCAGTCAATCCTTTTATGTGGAAATTCTTTTCTTGCCCCGACTTGATTTCGGTGGCCATGGTCTTTACAAATGGATCGTGCTCGTAAAGGGATAGAAATGATTTTTTTTCCAAAATATATATTTATTACAATGGTCTGTTTCTATTTAGGCATG
Organism: Anditalea sp.; assembly: GCA_040905145.1. Classification (GTDB taxonomy): domain Bacteria; phylum Bacteroidota; class Bacteroidia; order Cytophagales; family Cyclobacteriaceae; genus DATGMS01. The sequence goes on along the minus strand of JBBDSC010000110.1, from coordinate 15,823 downwards.
CAATTTAGGAAAAACCTGCTTTTGCCTGGCTATGGATTGAATTAACAAATTGAACGATTTTCTATTAAAAATTAAGTTTCTTGGCTTTCTTGCCATACTTGCTGCTTTTAATGATAAATTTGAAAAAAAACTTATAACTAATGTCAGACAAAGAATTTGAGATAAATATAAATCCTGAATGGATTAAAAAATATCTCAGCAGAATTATTATCGTTTTACTTTTATTGGTGATGGCTTTCACTTCCATAAAAACTGTTGGTCCTGAAGAAGAAGGGGTGGTGGTACAATTGGGCAAGTACAACAGGACAGTCCAGCCAGGTTTAAATTTTATTTTCCCATTTGGTTTTGAAAGCATGTATAAAATACCTGTGCAGCGACAGCTCAAACAAGAATTTGGATTTAGAACCACCTCTACCTTCTCGGGATCAAGAACAGAATATGCCAAAACAGAATTTTCTGATGAAAGCCTAATGCTTACTGGAGATCTCAACCTAACGGATGTCGAATGGGTAGTCCAATATAGGATCACCAACTCTTACGATTACCTCTTTAAGGTAAGAAATGCGGAGAAAACACTCAGGGACATGTCGGAAGCTGCAATGAGGAAAATCGTAGGGGACAGGACCGTTAATGAGGTTTTAACTGTTGGAAGACAGGAAATATCTACAAGTGTTGAGGGTTTATTACAGGAAATGTGCAATGAATATGAAAACGGGATTCGCATCGATCAGGTGGTACTTCAGGATGTAAACCCTCCTGAGGCCGTAAAGCCTTCTTTTAACGCCGTAAATGAAGCCCAACAAGAAAGGGAAACCCTGATCAACCAGGCAGAAGCAGAATACAACAGGGTAATCCCCAGAGCAAGGGGAGAGGCCGAAGAAACGATCCAATTGGCAGAGGCATTTGCCCTTAACAGGGTCAACAGGTCAGAAGGTGAGGCAGACCGTTTTAACTCTTTATTTGAGGAATATGTAAAGGCCCCGGAAGTAACCAAACAAAGGATTTATCTGGAGACCATGGAAACCATCCTGCCCAAAATCGGAAATAAAATCATTACAGATGAAAGTGGGAGCAATGTACTTCCCCTTTTAAATCTCGATAATAGTAAAAAAGAAATCAATCCATGAGTAAACGAATTATAATTATTATTGTACTGGCCATCTTGGTCATTATCACAGTCAATAGCAGTATATATGTCCTGGATGAAACCAAGCAGGCTATTGTGACCCAGTTCGGTAGGCCTATAGGCGAGCCAAGAACTTCACCCGGTCTGAATTATAAAGTTCCATTTATTCAAAAAGTGCAGTTTTTTGATAAAAGATATTTGGAATGGGATGGAGAAAGAAATCAGGTGCCAACAATGGACAAAAAATTCATCTTTGTAGACAGCTATGCCAGATGGGAAATAACCAATCCTCTCCAGTTTTTTATTCGGTTGAGGGATGAAAACTCGGCCCGATCGAGACTGGATGACATTTTGGATGGGGAGACCAGGAATGTCATTGCCAGCCATTCGCTGTTGGACCTGGTCCGATCTACAAACAGGGATCCTGAAATCACAGAGGATTTTATGGAAGAGCTGGAAGTTCTCGAAGATATCAGTGTGGGAAAGGCTGCCATAGAGAATATAGTGTTAAAAAAAGCCAATGAAAGAACAGCTGATTTAGGTGTAAGGATACTGGACTTCCGCTTTACAAGATTGAATTACGTGGATGACGTGAGGGACCGTGTCTACGATCGGATGATCAGTGAACGAAACAGGATAGCCGATCAATTCAGGTCTGAAGGGCAAGGTGAAGCCAGAGTAATAGAAGGCAGCAAAGAAAGGGACCTGGCAAAAATCCAGTCTGAAGCATTTCAGGAAGCAGAAGAAATCAGGGGCCGGGCGGATGCAGAAGCCACATCCATTTATGCTTCGGCCTATAACCAGAACCGGCAGTCCGTGGACCTGTATAAGTTTTTGCGGACCATGGAAAGTTTTGAAAAGTCCATGGATGAAAATACAAGTATTATCTTGTCTACAGAAAGCGAGTTTTTCAGATATCTGAATAAATTGAATTAGGAGCCTATTATCGGGAAAATACTAAGATTTTAGCATTTAGTATCGAGTATTAAGAATAAAGAAAGTCCCGGTCTTAACATGGCCTGATAGAAAAATAAAAAAAATGTGTCAACTATTTATTCAGGACGTGACATCGGTAAGCAGTAGAGAGACTATGGTTTTACTGTTTACCGATTACTAAACCCGCTCCAGGAACGCAATACTCTAATGGAAAAATCAATTTTCAGCTAATTCGGCTCCAGTTCACCGCATGCTTTTTTTGGCTTTTGATCTGGCGGAGTGTCATAACATTTTGCGGCTGGATCAGATCCGGATCTATCTGTAGCAGAAGTTGCGCCGCATCCCTGGCCATGGCCAATATGGGGGCATCCTTGCTGAGGTCAGCGATCAGCAGGTCAGCAATGCCACTTTGCTGCGTGCCCATCAGGTCCCCCGGCCCCCGGAGTTTTAAATCCACATCCGCTATTTCAAAGCCGTCATTGGTACGGACCATGGTTTCCAATCTTATCCTGCTTTCCTTTGACAATTTGTAGTCGCTCATCAGCAAACAGTAAGATTGCTCGGCGCCCCGGCCCACCCGACCACGGAGCTGGTGTAGTTGGGAAAGTCCAAACCGCTCTGCATTTTCAATGACCATCACCGAGGCATTGGGCACATTGACACCTACTTCTATGACCGTGGTGGCTACCAGAATCTTGGTTTCTCCCTTTACAAAGCGCTGCATTTCAAAATCTTTGTCAGCCGGTTTCATATTGCCGTGAACAATGCCAATTGGAAACTGTGGAAAAGCCCGGCAAATGCTTTCGTACCCATCCTTTAAACTTTTCAAATCTAACTTTTCTGACTCTTCTATCAGGGGATAAACAATGTAAACCTGTCTGCCTTTCTCAATTTCTTTTTTTATAAAACCAAAAACCTTGAGCCGGTGCTTGTCATAACGATGCAGGGTCATGATGTCTTTTCTCCCAGCTGGCATTTCATCAATGATGGAAATGTCCAGGTCCCCGTACAAGGTCATGGCCAAGGTCCGCGGAATAGGGGTGGCAGTCATCACCAGGACATGCGGAATAAAAGTTCTGTTTTTGGCCCAAAGCTTGGCCCGTTGGGCCACGCCAAAGCGGTGCTGTTCATCTACGATGGCCAGGCCCAAATTTTGGAACTGTACGGTATCTTCCAAGAGGGCATGTGTGCCAATAAGGATATGCAGGTCCCCTGTGAGCAAATCCTGATGGATCACTTTCCTTAAGGATTGTTTGACTGAGCCTGTAAGCAGGGCAATCTTAAGCCCCATGAGGTCGGCATATTCCTTTAATCCTTCATAATGCTGGTTAGCGAGGATTTCAGTGGGTGCCATTAGGCAGGATTGGGCGCCTGAGCTGATGGCAATCAACAGGCAGATAAAAGCGACCATTGTTTTTCCACTCCCCACATCCCCCTGTAGCAGCCTATTCATTTGCTTACCGGATTTAAGGTCACCGAAAGCTTCTTTGATGACCCGTTTTTGTGCATTGGTCAATTCAAAAGGCAGGTGCTTTTTGTAGAATTGGTTCAATAATCCGGTGTGGTTCAAGATCTGGCCCTTAAACTTTTCCGTTCGGGTAAGTTTAAGTTTTAACAATCGCAGTTGTACAAAGAAAAACTCTTCGAATTTCAATCTGAACCTGGCTTTATTTAGCTTTTCCGGATTCTCGGGAAAGTGAATTTGACGGATGGCTTCCTTTTTTTCCATCAGGTTGAAGCGCTTGATAATATCTTCAGGAAGGGTTTCTTGGATATAAGGGAAAGCTTGGGAGATAAGCCTTTCCATGATCTTGGAAATCCCCTTGCTGTCCAGGAATTTTAGACGTAGTTTTTCCGTAGTGGGATATACCGGCTGAAAAAAGCTTTTCTCCTCCGGGACAGTAGTAAGTAACTCCAGTTCGGGATGGGCAATACTTAACTTTCTTCCATACTGATTCGGTTTGCCAAAAACCACGTAACTAGCCCCTACTACCAGTTTCTTAATGGCCCATTGGATGCCCTTGAACCAAGTTAGTTCCATTGCCCCGGTTTCATCCACCATATGGGCCACCAACCTTTTTTCCCTGCCTGCTCCGATGGTCTCTACACGGCGCAGCTTGACGATAAGTTGCACATGGTTGAGGTCAGGGTCAAGCTGATTGATTTTATAAAATTGCGTGCGGTCTTCATAGCGGAAAGGATAGTGCTGTATCAATTCACCAAAAGTGAAAATATCCAGTTCTTTGTTGATCAAAGCTGCTTTTTGAGGGCCCAGCCCCTTAAGGAACTCTATTCTGGTATCAAAAAATCCTGACAAATTAAAAGGTTTATGTGATAGGGTTCATTATAAACCGAAATTAATTTTAATTGGTTTTAAATGCTAATTTGTTGCCTTAGTTTGTTTACTGATCTTTCGTCACCTCCTCCATCATTTCTCCGATCCGGGCTCTGTTTTCCTGAAGGGAGGATAATAAGTGAAATTGGTTTTTTGCCCTATGTAGATTTTGCTGTGGATAATTGATATGATAATAGACATTGCCATTAAGGTAATCTGTTAAAAACCGTAGCCCCATGATGTAAGTCATCATTTCCCCACCATATGGTAAAGACGCCAACTCTTCTTTGGAAACAGTGGGTTTTAAAGGGTTGCAAAAGCCTGTAATTAAGCTTTTGTATTTATCAAGATCTACCTGTATACTATTCCAGTTTTGGGAAGATTCATCCTCGGAACAGGCCACTGTCCTGACCAGATCCCCAAAATCATAAAAAATAAATCCGGGCATGATGGTATCCAAATCTATCAATGCATTGACTTTTGAAAGATTCTCTTCAAAGATCAGGTTATTGATTTTGGTATCATTGTGGGTAACCCTCAAAGGCAGCTTTTTCTGATAATCCTGATATTGATAGAGGAGTCCAGTCTGGCCGATATAAAACTCCATCAATGCTTGCAGCTCCCTATCGATGGTTAATTTAGTGTTATGAATGCTATCCTGCAGTTGCTGATAACGTAAAGTAAGGTTGTGGAAATCAGGAATAGTTTCCTGAAAGCCCTCCGTAGAAACATCCAAAAAGGCTTTGATAAATATGCCAAATGCCTCTGCTGCCAGATGTGCTTCCTGAGGAAGTTCCACAGCATCCTTAGTTAACCCTTCTACAAAAGGGAACAGGCGGAACAGTTGATGGCCATGGACCGAAAAAAAATTCCCGTCCAGGTTTTTGATGGGAAGGGGAAGAGCAAAGGGGAGCTTCTCTGCCCCCAAATGTTCTGAAAGTATGTTCTGATTGCCTGAAATCCTTTCCGGAAAGCGGAATACTTTTTTATTGTAGGCCTGAAGGATAAAGCGTTCTGCTCCGGCATGGAGCAAATAAGTGCCATGAATATGTCCCGAACCATATTTCCTTATCTCCAACTCTTTATCCTTTAAATCATATGCTTCAAGAATCAATCCTATTTTATCCATCACTTTGGCTTTATTTAAATTTTCTTCAAAAGTACAATTGAATCCTGAATTTCATCAATGGAAGCGAAACTTTATCCCCCTAAAGCAAGGGGTCCCTCTCTTTGATTTGGAACCTCCTATTTATTGATGGAGGAATTGATGGAGGAAATAAAATTAGGTGTCATTAAGTATTGGTTCTTTTGCCATTTATAAATTATTGAATAGATTAGCAAAATTATTATAATTTGTTCAGCAAAGGCACCCAAATTTTAGAAGCTTAACTGAAATAGCTTAGTACAGAAATAATTATTTTTTCCGAAGTAGTTATTCAGATTTTAACCATCCTATATGTATTCAAAATTATGATCATCTCAACATTAGACTGGGCCATTATTATTGGCTTTTTTGTTATCTCCATGCTTATCGGTGTATTTGCTTCCCGAACAGCTGGTAAAAGTGCCAAGGAATTTTTTCTTTCCGGCAGAAATATGCCTTGGTGGCTCTTGGGAGTTTCCATGGTGGCGACGACTTTTTCTGCCGATACACCCAACTTGGTAACTGATATTGTCAGGAAAAACGGCGTATCGGGTAACTGGGTCTGGTGGGCTTTTTTGCTTACAGGTATGCTCACCGTTTTCGTTTATGCCAAATTATGGAGGAGATCTGAATTAACCACAGACCTGGAGTTCTACGAAATCAGGTATGGGGGAAAAGCCGCCGCTTTTTTACGGGCTTTCCGGGCACTTTATCTCGGTGTCTTCTTTAATGTAGTGATCATGGCTACCGTTTCACTGGCCGCGATAAAAATAGGGGGGGTGATGCTGGGCCTTTCCCCCATGCAGACCATGTTAATTGCTTCTGTTGTAACCGTTATCTACAGTTCATTGGGAGGTTTAAAAGGGGTGTTGTTGACAGATTTTTTACAGTTCTTCATAGCTATGGCCGGGTCCATCGGGGCGGCTATTTATGTCCTGGGTTTACCTGAAATCGGTTCGTTGAACAACCTTTTGACCCATCCTAATGTTGCCGGTAAATTGAATATGCTTCCGGACTTTTCCGATACGGCCAATTTGGTGCCGTTACTTCTTATTCCTTTGGCCGTCCAATGGTGGGCCACATGGTATCCAGGTGCGGAGCCTGGGGGCGGGGGATACATCGCCCAGAGAATGCTTTCTGCCAAAAACGAGAAAAATGCCATGGGCGCCACTCTCTTTTTCAATATTACCCATTATGCGTTACGGCCTTGGCCTTGGATCATAGTGGCTCTGGCTTCTTTGGTTATTTTTCCACAAATCAGTGATTTAAAAGCGGCTTTTCCCCATTTGTCCGAAAACACCTTAAATGATGACCTGGCTTATTCTGCCATGCTTACCTTCTTGCCTTCGGGATTATTGGGAATTGTGCTTGCCTCTCTAATAGCTGCTTTTATGTCTACCATTTCCACCCATCTCAACTGGGGGTCTTCTTATGTGGTGAATGATTTTTACCTTCGGTTTGTGAAGCCTGAAGCCACCGACAAGGAGCAGGTCATGGTAGGTAGGATATCTACTGTTTTGTTGATGGTTTTTGCCGCTATCCTCGCCTTGGGCTTATCCAATGCCCTACAGGCCTTTGACATTTTGTTGCAGATAGGTGCCGGTACAGGCCTGATCTTTATACTCCGCTGGTTCTGGTGGAGGATAAACGCTTACACGGAAATTTCCGCCATGATTGTTTCTTTTATCGTAGCCCTTTATTTTGAAATTGGACACGAAAAATTGGGATTTGAACCCATTTTAAGCCATTGGAAACTTCTAATGGGCGTGGGCATTACCACCTTATCCTGGGTGGTGGTTACCTTGGTCACCGCACCTGAAAAAGATGAAGTGCTGTTGGCTTTTTACCGTAAGGTCAGACCGGCAGCTTTTGGCTGGAATAATTTGCTGAAAAGATATCCCGATGAGGTAGCCGAACCAGGACGCTTACCTATTGAAATAGGCTTAATGCTCATTGCTTCCGTCATGGTATATTCCGCTGTATTTGCCACAGGATATTGGATTTACGGCAATGTCACCGCCGCGGTAATTACTACCATTATCAGTATTATTGGCGGAGTGGTGATTGTAGCTAACTGGAAAACAATTAAATAATCCGGAATGGAAGACGGCAGTTTGTACCTCACAAACTGCCGCTCTTAAATTCAATTTGGTCAGGCTATACATCCTGGAGCTCTATCTTATTTTTTACTGATCCTAAGCCTATTTTTTCCTTCTCAAATACCTATCTTTCCAAGAAAAAGAAATTATTTTTGCCTTTGGCTGGTTAAGTTGTAAAAACGCTCACCGATATGTCCTTAATAACTTCTGAAATCCTAAAAGACAATCACCTAAGGGTCACAACCTGTAGGAGAGATGTTTTGCAGACCTTTTTGCACAGGAAGATAGCCCTCTCCCACTCCGATCTGGAAGAAGCCTTGAAAGAAAATTTTGATCGGGTAACGATCTATAGGACCTTAAAAACGTTCTTGGAAAATGATCTGATCCATAAAGTGCTTGATGATAGTGGAGCCACTAAATATGCTTTATGTCTCCATGATGTGGAAACCCATGACCATGAGCATGTTCATTTTAAGTGCATAAAATGTGGTCAGACCAATTGCATTTCGGAAATTTCATTACCTTTTATTCAACTGCCCAAAGGGTATATTAGCAAAGAAATGAATTTATTGGTGCAGGGTATCTGCAAAAACTGTAGCTAAACTTCCATGGGTTCTGTAGACTTTCTTTTTTTTGAGCCATCATTGGGCCAAATGACGCCGGGAGGTAAATCAATTTTAGGAGGAGTCAAATCTTCTACACCCCCGTCCCCATCATCATCATCTTCGTTTTTTTTGCCTTTGTCCGCACGTACTTTGGTCAAAGTCGCTACAAAATAGATGAGTACTACATAGGCTATTCCGCACAAAATCAAATCAATCACCAAGCTACTCATACTTTCAGACTTTAGTGTTGTAAGATTCAATTAAGGTACAATTTTTATTCCAACTTATCAATGAGTAAGATTAAAAAGCTTGCGTCATAAAATGAGACCTATTGCCCTGGTAGAAAATATTGCAAATTTCCATTTGTGTTTAGCTTGTTATATAGGGGATATCATCGGATATTTGCGGACTGAAAAAAATAGATATGATAGTAAAAACCAAAAAATATAAATTAGGAACAGGAACCTACATAAAAACAGGCATGAAAAATATTCTTAAAGAACAATGGTGGGTAATATTAATCGCCTTGGCCATAGCTTCTGGATACTTTTTCATTGCCTCATGGTGGTGGATCAGTATGGCTATCCTTGCCTATGTTTTATATTTGCTTTTTTGGGTCATACAATTTGCCGGAATAACCCAGATGGAGCAAAATAAAATTATGTTTGAAAAGCTTTCTTATGAAATTGACAGCCGACAAATTTTGATGAAAGTAAATTCCAAACAAGGAATGCCTGTCAAATGGGATATGATAAAGAGGGCCCAAATCAACAAGGATGCTTTTTTGTTCATCATGTCCAAAGCCCAATTTATTCACCTGCCATTCAGGATTTTCAATACCGAAAATGAAAAAAAATTTTTAGAAACAATTTTAAAAAGAAAAGGATACATCCAATAAAAAAGTCCTTCTTGAGAAGGACTTCTTTTTTTATTTAAACTGATCGGCATGGCGATAGGCTTCGATCAAAGCCAATTCGCCTTCTTTCCCGGGTTTTGCATTACCATGCTCCATACCCATGATTCCATCAAAGCCCCTGCCGTGTATATGCTTGAAGACATTCCTATAGTTAATCTCCCCTGTCCCAGGCTCCTTCCTTCCAGGATTGTCCCCAATTTGAAAATACGCAATTTCATCCCAGCAATGATCGATATTGTTAATCAGATCCCCTTCATTCCGCTGCTGGTGATAAGCGTCATATAATATTTTACATGAGGGGCTATTTACTGCTTTGCATATCATGTACGTTTGGGGGGAATAACGCAGGTATAAATCAGGGGTATCACTTAAAGGCTCCAATACCATGACCAGCCCATGAGGTTCCAATATTTCTGTCCCTTTCCTAAGGGTTTCGATTACGTTACTGTTCTGTATGTCCAAGGGCAATTTTCGTTCAAAGTTACCCGGCACTACGGTAATCCACTTGGCATTTACCCGCTTAGCCACGTCAATGGCATTTTTACAGCCCTTTATGAAAATATCAGTGTACTCAGGATTGCCGGCGGTTAAAGAATTCGCAGAATTACCCCCTTTATCCAACACAAACACACCCATTTCCATGCCGAGCTTGCTGAGCTGGTTGCCTATCTTTTCCTGCATTTCGGGGGTTCGCCCCATCAGGCCATTATCTTCCAGCCCTCTGAAGCCCTGCTCTGACATAAAAGTCAATTGATCCAAAAGATCATCCCCGGCATGATTTTTAAACATGCCGAAATGAGGGGCATAGTTTAGATTGAAAGGCGTAGCTGCTTTCTCTGAAGCCATGGCCTTCAGGTTTATCCCTGCGCCTAAGCCGGCAACCGCTCCGCTCATACTTACATTTCTTAAAAACTTTCTTCTTTCCATTTGTTTTGGATTTTTATTATTGTTCGGAATCATTCATGTTCATTACCTTCTATTAGTACCTTCCAATAAGCTATAATATTAGGAAATTTTTCCCGCAGATCACGTTGATTTTGTAAAGAAAGGCCTAAAATAAGCAAAATAAACCGGCAATGGGGCATCAACAATCTCATTTGTTGGTGCTTACTCTCCTATTGCTGTCAGGACCAACTTCCTTGAGCCTCCACGGTTCCTGAATTCACAAAGATAAATGCCCTGCCACGAACCAAGTTGCAGCTTTCCACCCGTGACAGGGATATTGAGTTGACTTCCAAGTAAGCTGCTTTTAAGATGTGCCGGCATATCATCCGGTCCTTCATAAGTATGGATAAAATGTGGATAATCCTCGGGAACCAAGTGGTTGATAAAAGTTTCAAAATCTTTTCTTACAGTTGGATCTGCATTTTCATTGATAGAAATGCCGGCAGAGGTATGTTGGATAAAAATATGCAAATTACCTGCCTGGACATTTTTTAACTCGGGCATTTTGTCCAAAACCTCTTGGGTTATCAAATGGAAACCCCTGGGATAAGATTTCAGGGTGATGGTTTTTTGAATAATTTGCATCTCTTATTCACTTTATGTTTTATAGGCCAAGTAGGTGAAACCCTATTTTCAATTTAGTAGGAGGCGTAGTGTCAACTTTGAACATTTTTGACACTTATTCAGGAATTTTTAAGCCACAGGTTTTACCCAAACAAGGTTTGGTACATTTCTTCCAATTTAGTGACAGGAATGACCTGAATGCCAAATTTTACCATATCTAAACCTTTCACCGCATATTTGGATACGAAGATTTTCTTGAATCCCAATTTATCGGCCTCTGCAATCCTACTTTCAATCCGGTTCACAGCGCGGATTTCACCGCCCAGACCCACTTCCCCTGCAAAACAGATAAGGTCGGGTACGGGGGCATCTTCATAAGAGGATATCAAAGAAGCACAGACCGCCAAATCCAGCGCAGGGTCATCTACCCGCATCCCCCCGGCAATATTAAGGAACACATCCTGCTGTCCAAGTCTCATGCCTCCACGCTTTTCCAAAACCGCCAATAGCATATTGAGCCGCTTGGCATCGTGCCCGGTACTGGTCCGTTGCGGTGTTCCATAGGTGGCTGGACTGACCAAAGATTGGATTTCAATCAAAAGGGGCCTGTTTCCTTCCAACATTGCGCCTATGGCGACGCCATTAAGGGTTTCTTCTTTTTGGGTGAGCAGGATTTCCGAAGGGTTGGCCACCTCTCTCAATCCTTCGTCCCTCATCTCGTAAATTCCCAACTCATTGGTAGAACCAAACCTGTTTTTAGACGTTCGCAGTATCCTGTAAGATAAATGCTGGTCCCCTTCAAACTGCAAAACCGTGTCCACCATATGTTCCAGGATTTTTGGTCCAGCAATGGCACCATCCTTGGTAATGTGACCGACTAAAAATACCGGTGTTCCTGTTTCCTTGGCAAATTTCATGATTTCTGCTGTACATTCCCTTACCTGGGAAACACTGCCGGCAGCAGGTTCAATATGTTTACTGTGCAAGGTCTGAATGGAGTCAATGATCAATAACTGAGGTTGCAAGGCCTCAATCTGCTGAAAAATTTGCTGGGTATTGGTTTCTGAAAGAATGTAGCAGCTTTCTGATTTAAGGTTTATTCTCTCTGCCCGCATTTTTATCTGGGATTCACTTTCTTCTCCCGACACATAAAGAACTTTGGTATTGTTCAGCATTAAGGCAATTTGTAGCATCAAAGTTGATTTACCAATGCCGGGCTCCCCGCCTATAAGGATCAATGATCCCGGTACAATTCCCCCGCCCAATACCCTGTCCAATTCCTGGTCATGAGTGACCAACCTCGGGAATTTTTCCTCACTTATATCCTGTAATCTTTTGGGTTCAATTGACCGTTTCGGTTTCTCCAACCTTTGCTGCCAACTGCCACGGCCACTTTCTTCCTTTTGGACCACCTCTTCCACATAGGTATTCCATTCTCCACAAGAAGGACACTTCCCTATCCACTTGGCACTTTCAGCCCCGCAGTTTTGACAGAAATAGCTTGTTTTTATTTTGGCCATTGAAAAATGGTTTTCTATAGATGTTGGATAATAAAGAATAAGAGAAGCTTAAGAAATTTAATATTGAGCACTTCAGGCTATTAATGGGCTTCTAGCCAATCTTTACCCACTCCAACGTCCACTTCCAGTGGGACTTCAATAGTGATCGCATTGGCCATGAGTAAGGGGATTTCACGCTTCAATAATTCCACTTCATCCTTATGGGCATCAAAGACAAGTTCATCATGTACCTGGAGAAGCATTTTGGATTTCAAATTGGCTTGGGTCATCCAGTTATGCACATTGATCATGGCTGCTTTGATCATATCCGCCGCACTTCCCTGTATGGGGGCATTGATGGCATTTCGCTCAGCGAAACCCCGCATGGTAACGTTCCGGCTGTTGATATCCCTTAAATACCTGCGTCTACCAAGAATGGTTTCTACATATTCCTCTTTTTGCGCTTTTTTGATACTCTTGTCCATATACTCCTTTACACCAGGAAATTCCTTAAAGTAAGCCTCTATGATTTCTTTGGCCTCCCCCCTGGGAATTCCCAACCGCTGTGACAAACCAAAAGCAGAGATTCCGTAAATAATCCCAAAGTTGGCGGTTTTGGCTTTTCTTCTCATATCGGGAGTGACTTCTTCCAAAGAAACCTGAAAGATTTTGGACGCAGTGGCGGTGTGAATATCCCTGCCACTCCTAAAAGCCTCTATCATGGAGGCATCCCTGGAGAAGGAAGCCATAATCCGCAATTCTATTTGAGAATAATCTGCTGCCAAAATCAGATAATTTTCATCCCTCGGAACAAAGGCTTTTCTGATCTCCCTGCCCCTTTCCGTACGAATGGGGATATTTTGCAAATTAGGATTGGTTGAAGACAGCCTCCCAGTGGCTGCTACCGTCTGGTTATAAGAAGTATGTATCCTCCCTGTTTTTTTATTGATCAGCATCGGCAGCGCATCCACATAGGTAGATTTTAACTTTACCACTTGTCTATGGTCAAGGATGGCCCTTGCTATTTCATTTTCGCCAGCCATTTTGGAAAGCACTTCTTCCCCGGTGGCATATTGGCCGGTTTTGGTTTTTTTGGCGTTTAGGCTCAGGTTCAATTTGTTGAATAGGATCTCGCCCAGCTGCTTGGGGGAAGAAAGATTAAACCTTTCTCCGGCCAATTCATAAACCCGTTGTTCTATCTTCCTACCTTCTGCTTCCAATTGCAGGGATAACTCCGCCAAACTATCCATATTCACCTTAATGCCTTCAAATTCCATTGCGGCCAATACCTGGATTAAAGGGGTTTCTATCTCCATGAACAACTTTTGCAAATTGTTTTCCTTAATCTCAGGAGCAAGCTTATTCTTGAGCTTTAAAGTAATGTCAGCATCTTCAGCAGCATATTCCACTACTTCATCAATGGGCAGGTCCCGCATGTTGCCTTGATTTTTTCCCTTTTTTCCTATCAGGCTTTCAATAGAAACCGGATGATAATTGAGGTATTGTTCCGCCAGCCAATCCATAGAATGCCTGCCTTCAGGGGAAATAAGATAATGGGCCAACATGGTATCAAAAAAAACACCCTTGACTTCAATTCCATAATTCTTCAACACCAAAAGATCATATTTCAGATTTTGCGCAATCTTGGTGATTTTTTCATTTTCTAAAATCCCCCTGAAATGTTCCAGGGTTACTTTTGCCTGTTCCTGATCAGCAGGAACAGGTACATAAAAGGCTTCCCCTTCTACATAAGCAAAGGATAAGCCCACCAATTCAGCCTCATTAGGGTTAAGGGAATTGGTTTCTGTATCAAAACAAAATTCATCCTGCAACTCCAGAAAGGAAATTAATTCCTTTATTTCCTCTTCCCCTTCTATTTTGTGATAATCATGGACAGTGGTATGGATATTATCGACCTGATCAGGTTCTGCAATAGGTGGGGCTTCTTCTGTTAACTCTTCTTGTTCAGCTTCCTGTCCGGTGAAAAGGCCTAATTGCTCATTTACCTGTATCTTGGGTTTTTTGATGGCTTCCTTAAAAACCCTTTGGGTCAGGGTCCTGAATTCCAACTCTGCAAAAAGTGCCTTCAGCTTTTGTTCGTCCGGGCCGTTATAGGTATAATCAGAAGGGTTAAAATCAATGGGGACAGTTTGCATAATGGTGGCCAACTCTTTGGACAACAGACCCTGTTGCCCATACGTTTCCACATTTTCCTTTTGTTTGCCCTTTAGCTTATCGGTATTTTTGAGCAGTTCTTCAATGGTCCCGTAATCTTTTAGCAACTTAGTCGCTGTTTTGGCTCCAATACCGGGTATCCCGGGAATATTGTCCACGGCATCCCCCATCAATCCCAAAATGTCCCTTACCTGATCCGGATCTTCAATTCCCCATTTATCACAAACTTCTTTTGGCCCCATCACATCCACCTTGTTGCCCATAAAGGAAGGTTTGTAAAGATAAATATGTTCTTCTACCAATTGGCCAAAGTCCTTATCAGGGGTCATCATAAAAACCTGAAAATCTTTATATTCTGCTTTTTTGGCAATAGTGCCAATGATATCATCCGCTTCATAACCATCCAGTTCCAGAATGGGAATATTAAAAGCGGCAACAATCTGCTTGATCCAAGGGATGGCTATTTCAATATCTTCGGGCTGCTCCTGTCTATTGGCCTTATAGGTTTCAAATTGTGCATGTCTGAAGGTAGGGGCACTGGTATCAAAGGCCACTGCGATATGGGTAGGTTTTTCCTTTTCCAATACTTCCAGTAATGTATTGGTAAATCCGAGCATCACCCCGGTGTTTAATCCTTTACTGTTGATTCTCGGGTTTTTACTGAAGGCAAAGTGCGCCCTGTAAATAAGGGCCATTGCATCAAGAAGAAACAATTTCTTACCACCTTGGGTTGACATATTTAATATATTTGTTTAGCATTTGATTAGAATCCCCGGTTGGGGAAGAAAAGCTAAATTACAAATTATAACCGAAAAGGAAGTTGAACCTTTTGAAATATTAAGGGGGGATATTATTGGAGGAATGGCTTTGGTCTAATTTTTGATTATTTCAAAGCACCATCCAGAAAACACCATTAAATGATGCTATTTACCTAATAAATCAATATATTTATATAAACCAATGCTACTATGAAGAAAATCGCTTATTTTTTATCCATCATGTTTTTATTTACTGCTATTGCTCCGGTCATGGCAAAGAAGGGGGCAGAAAAGGATAAAGAAAAATTGGAAATAACCGCTGAAGAACAGGCGAGGCTGGACGAAATAGAGCGCAGGGTAAAGGAAATTAAAGCCATGGATTTCTCTGAAATGTCAAAAGATGAACTCAAAAATGTTAAAGTTGAGCTAAAAGAGCTGAACAAGGAAGCCAAACAAAATGGTGGGGGGATTTATTTATCCGTGGGAGCAATTATCGTTATTCTTTTGGTGTTGATCCTATTGACTTAATGACATCTACCTGATAAGAGGCTGCTCCAATAGGAATGGCCTTTTTGGGTTTAGCTGGTTTAAATGTCCACTGATGAGGTAAAATATATTGTATCTAAGAATTGATTTCTTGTTTTTTGATCTTGATACTTGCATATCCAAAGATTGATACTATATCTGGAGAATTGATATAAATCCCTTTTTCTTCGGTCTC
>JBBDSC010000109.1:0-6844 GCA_040905145.1 Anditalea sp. | reverse complement strand
ACCCAGAAAAGATTATCCCGTGAACTATGTTTTGGATGGTCAACAAAGATTGACAAGTCTATTCAGTGTTTTCCAAACAAGCCTTAAACCAAGCTCGAATGAATGGATCGATATATATTTTGATCTGAAGGCGAATAACTATGTTCAAGAGTCAGCATTTCTAGCTTTAGAAGAATCTGAAATAGATGTTACCAGGCACTTTCCTGTAAAAACATTTTTCAATTCGATTGAATATAGAAAGGCAACGAAAAACTTAAACGATGATGATCTAACCAAGATTGATGAAGTTTCAAGAAAATTCTTGTCATACATTATTCCAGACATTGTTTTTGAAACAGATGACATGAACGAGGTTGCCATTGTTTTCGAACGTATTAATAGAGCAGGCACTGAACTTAATGTCTTTGAGTTGCTCTCAGCATGGAGTTGGTCAGATAATTTTGATCTAGTCGAAAAGTTTGATGAATTACAGGATGAAATTTCTGATCATGGCTATGAGGAATTATGCAATGACCGAGATCTTCAATTACGAATTACTGCTGGTATAATTAAAGGCAGCACCAATCCAAGTACGATTCTGACAATGAATGGTGAGGAAATTCGTGACAATTTCGAAATCGTTAGGAATGGAATAATTGGAGCAATTGATTTTTTAAAACGAGAACTAAATATAAGGCATTATAAATTGCTTGCTTTCCCGGGTGTACTAGTGCCCCTTTCAGCTTTTTTTGCTACAGTAAAAAAAGACGGAACGAATTACACTTCCAAACAAAATGAAGTTATCAAGAAGTGGTTTTGGAGATCTCTTTTTTCAAGAAGATTCTCTGCTGGTGTTAACGAAAGACAGGCAACTGACATTATCCATATGAAAAATCTACAAGCAGATGAAAATTATGACATTAGATTTCCCTCGGACGAAATCAAATTTGACTTTACTAAAGCCAGTTTTTCAGCTGGCAATGCAAACTCAAAAATCTTAATCACTATGCTGAATCAAAAATCACCTAAGTCCTTTTTAAGTGGCGCTAATATAGATTTAGAAAATGTTCTTAAAAAGGGAAGTAAGCATGAATATCATCATATATTCCCCAAAAAGCATTTAGAAGGACTTGAGAAGTCTCGAAAAGAAATTAATTGTTTAGCCAATATTTGCTTTCTTACTCGATCTGATAACAACAGTATTAAAGATAAATCTCCGGAAACTTATGGTGCTAAAATGAATACCTCTACAAAGCAGGATTACCTTGATCGCGCTAGAGTTCCTTCAGATTTTGATACCATTTCTTATGAAGACTTCCTTGAGAAGCGGAACGGCCTGCTACTTTCTTTAGCTGAAGAATTGATGAAATAACTGATCCCCACAAACACTAACATCCATAAGCTAACAGAGCCATTTGCAGAGGCTTATGGGAACAGATACTTTTATAGATATTTGAAAAGTCCAGCTTACGTTTAGTTGGACGTCGGTGGCAATGCCTCCTACCCCCTCTGAGCGTTCAAGTGCATTTTTTCAACTTCTTCCAGTGGACGTTACAAGGAGCCAGTTTCCAATGAAAGTATGGAAAAGTTGTCTTAAAAAAACTCTCCGCTTGCTATCGCCATAGTGACAATTTTCTACTACCTATTTCCCCTCCATCAACCCATCAACCTCTCCATCCTCGCCATCATCTCATCCTTTTCCTTCAGCATCCGCTCATATAACGCAATCTTCTCTTCATGAAGTTTGATTAGTTTTTCCACAGGATCAAACACAGGATGGAAATTCATAACAGATGCGTTTCCATTAAAATCTGTACATGTAAAAGTATTCGAAATAATGTTCACCGCCTGTTCCTCGTCAAAATTCTGAATGGCTTCCACGGGGATTTTGAGGATTTCGGATACCTGGGCAAGAATGGCATCTTCCACGGTCTCTTTTTGCTCAAGCAGGGAGATTTTCTTTTGGCTCCAGTCATCGCCGAGTTCGTGGGCCAGGGCTTGCTGCTTAATGCCCAGCATTTCACGGAAGCGTTTGATATTTCGTCCCTGGTGGATTTTTCCTGGCATATCGTTGAGGTCTGTCATAGATCAAAATTAACCATTTCCTTAGATTCGCCTATAAGGTATTGAGGTAATTTTAAATAAAATATCCTTTGGAGGGATAATTTATGCTGATGGAGTTGGTGGGGTATTTACATTATTCTTTATTGATCCTATAAATCTGCCAGACATGATTTCAGCCACCCCGTTCTGGTGCTGTATATATCCCCACTGAGCGTGGAATACCATGCGTTGGTGACTGGGTGTAATTTGTAATTACACCAACCAATTTGAAATTGGGTATACTGATAAAACCATTCTTTGTTCCAAAATGCCAAAAAAATTAGCGGGAAATTCCGTCATTGTAATTATATTGGAATTTCAATTTTCTTTGTTTGAAAAAGCATCCGGTTTTTTGATTACCAAAAGAAGGTTCCTGTTCTGAGCGGGATGTTGTTATTTGCTGTAACTTTTGGCAAATAATATAAAACCAAAACCAGGATTTGTTGCACCAGCCCAACGGTAAGCGGTGGGGTAAGGTAGCTTGGTTTGACATATATTTGAGTTAGCGAAAATTAAAAAATCCCATGCAAAGCAACAAAACATACCATAGAATCTTCAAATATGGCTTATTGGGAGCTGGGGTCTTGATGTTGGCTATTTCCATAGTATCATGGTTTTTACCTCAATTGATCGTAATGAATGGGGAATCAATGGAAAAAGACATATTCATAACTATTATTTTTGGTTTGATTGGAATTTTCCTAATTATTATATTTTTCTCAATCAAAAATAAATTTGTTTTGGTAAGTATGGAAAATCAATTGAAAGTAATCAAGACTGATGTTTGGGAGAAAAGTGTAAACTGGATGGATGTAGAATCCTTATCTTTAATACAGATTTGTATATCCTCCCCTGTATAGGATCAAAGTTAAAGGAAGTGAAAAAACATTTTGGTTCAACACTGAAAATCAATTTATCAGTGCAGGTGGATTTACCAGTGATTTAAGTGAGATGGGGGACTTGATAAAGAAAAAGAAAAGAGAATTGGGGATTTAATTATCAAAATCTCTTGACCATCAAACCATTAATTCCGTAAATTGAATAAAAAAGGATGGCAAACCTTACTTTAAATAACAAGGCTTTGGAAAAGTATTTCGGTCTTTTGAAAGGCCTAGATAATCTCTCCAAGAAAAAGCTGATTATAAAATTGACAGAATCTCTTGAAGTAAAAGAAGAGAAGGTGGATCTACTTACACTTTTTGGAGCATGGGAAGACAACAAAGATTCCGATGAAATCATCAGAGAAATCAGAGAATCAAGAATTGAAAAGACCGAAAATTCTGGTTTCGAATGAAGTATCTTCTAGACACTAATATCTGCATTCATTTTTTAAGAGGAAAGTTTGACCTTATAGAAAAGTTTCAGGAGATGGGACCTGAAAACTTTGCTATTTCTGAAATTACATTGGCGGAATTAGTTTTTGGTGCAGAAAACAGTTCTAACCGCAAAAAGAACCTTGAGTTAATTGAGGCTTTTACCAATCAAGTTGTAATCCTTCCGATTTTCAATGCCATTTATCTTTATGGAAAAGAGAAAGCCAGGTTAAGATCAAAAGGGTTGATGATAAGTGATTTTGATCTCTTAATTGGATGCACGGCAGTGGAAAAGGACTTAGTCATGGTGACAGAAAACCTGAAGGAATTTGATAGAATTTCCGGAATTCAAATAGAAAATTGGGTAAAAAGTAGGATAAACTTTCGCTAATCGAGTAGCCCGACCTGAGCCAAATGGCTCAGGTTGAGGCTCTCACACCACCAGGCGTACGGGAGTCTCCTACCTTTCCCTGCATCCCGGCTCATCGCTAAAATGATCCTAAGAGATCATTTCTTTACGCTCAGGCCCAGTTCACTGGATTGTAGATTGCGTATTGAGGTAGTAGGAAAGCATGAATTCATACCGACAAATTTTCCTGTAAAACTGGATATGCGGGCTATTCTATTTCAGAATCGGTGGTTGAAAAGGTCTATCAATACATCAGAAACCAAAAACAGCACCACCGGAATAAACCGTTCCAGCAGGAATTTTTGAGACGCTATGGATTTAACGACCCAAATGATCATTGATATAAGGATCATAGAAAATGGTTAAAAACCATTGCAAACGTATGTTATTAAACCTCCATAGCCCACGGTTTAAACCGTGGGCTATGGTATGCATTATTGTTTACAAAAAACCGTTTTAACGGTTTTATCTATTATATTAGATTAAAAAACTGAGCAATGCCCCATTCATTCAATAAAATATGGATACACGCCATTTGGGCCACCAAAGAAAGGAAACCATTGATTCAGGCAGGTGTTGAGCTTAAAATTCAAGGTTTTATATCAGCACAATTGCTTGAACAGGGATGTCCGGTAAGGATCATTAACGGAATGTCCGACCATATCCATTGCTTATTTCTCTTGAATCCACAAAAATCGATTGCGGAAGTTATCAAACAAATCAAAGGTAGCAGCTCCCATTTTATCAACCAAAACAGTCTGATCTCCGACAAATTTTCCTGGCAAACTGGATATGCGGCCTATTCTGTTTCAGAATCGATGGTTGAAAAGGTTTATCAATACATCAGAAACCAAAAACAGCACCACCAAAATAAACCGTTCCAGCAGGAATTTGATGAATTTTTGAGACGCTATGGATTTAACGACCCAAATGATCATTGATATAAAAATCATAGAAAATGGTTAAAAACCATTGCAAACGTATGTTTTTAAACCTCCATAGCCCACGGTTTAAACCGTGGGCTATGGTATGCATCATTGTTTACAAAAAACCGTTTTAACGGTTTTACCCACTATATTAGATTACTGGGTGTAATTTGCAATTACACCCTTTATCCATACCAATTTGCAATTGGAATACACCACCTAATCCACCTCGATCAATCCTTTTAATCCACCATAATTTCTAGCACTTGAATATAAGTAATCTTCTTCTTCTTCAACTAAACCTGCCCTGACGGGATTTTCATGGATATAATTCATCCTGGTTTTAATCATTTCAGTCCTGTACAATTCAATGGCATGGTTATCATGTGTCCAAAACTGTATTCCTTCGGACCGATTGATATATTTTGCATGGTAGCGAAATACCATTTCCATCCACTCTTTTCTGCAAAAGGTCAAGTTTTCCAAAATCAAGTCCCTGTAAACCTTTTTTTTGCCATTGGAATTGCAAATTCCTGGGATAGAAAGGTGGAGTTGCAAACTTCACCTAGTGGGGGTTTTAGTTGGACATCACACTCAGGTCGGACACCTATTTATTTTATTTGTTTCTTCCACTCATTTTCCTTTCAACCTTACGCTTTTATACCCTGCGGAACTGGCGTAAAGGTTCCCGGACTGACTGGTTTCTATGCTGAACCTGCCATTTGTATCTGATACTGTTCCCGTAGAGGTCTCCGCCATCACGATAGTTGCACCTGGAACTACATTTCCGCCCGGATCACGGACAATACCTGACCATACACCATTGGCATAATTGGCATCGACTTTTAGCTCACCTTTTCTTTGGTCGACCTCCTCTCCCATAGGGATGTTGTCCTTATCCGAGGTGGCTTTCTTGGGACCAAAGCGTATGGGCAACCGCATTTTTACATTTACCTTTTGGCCCCCCTGGGTTCCCGGTTCCCATTTCGGCGCGTTTTTTATGGTTTTAATGGCTTCCTCATCACAACCGGACCCAATACCCCTTAGGATTTCCACCCACTGAATGGAACCTTCGGTATCTACAACAAATGTAACATAGACAGTGCCAGTGGTTCCCTTTTCTTTGGCCTCGCTCGGGTAATTTAAATTATTTGCCAGGTATTGGTTCCAGCCTTCCAATCCTCCGGAAGGCTTAGGCATGTTTTCCACCACATCATAAACCTCCATCTCCATGGGGGGTGGGGGCGGGGCGGGGACCGCTTCTTCCTGTTGTTCACAGGAAAACAGTACGATTAACAATCCCATCAGTGGGAGCATTAGTAGGAATTTGAATTTTTCCTTCAATTTTGATTTTTCTTTGGCCATCATCATGATTCTGTTTTTGATTTGAAATTGGTTAAAATTATTTACCAGCTTCCCTCCTCCGGTCCAAATAAGGTTGACCAGGAGATGGGAATATTCGGCTTTGGAATGGGATTGTGTAATCTCACGGTCCACCTGATATTCGTGTATCTCGTAAAGACTGTTTTCCACCAGTTTTATGAGGGGGTGAAACCAGAAAATACACCTAAACAGCTGGAAAATTAAGCAGTCGATGGTGTGAAAAAATTTGGAATGGATTTGTTCATGCGAAATAATCAAGAGTTGGTCCTTGTTCCCAGGCAAAAATTCAGGGAGAAAAATATACTGAAAAAAGGAAGAATGTTCAAAATCAGGATTGATTAACAGAGTATTCCCCTGGTGGACATTCTTTTCCGAAGATCTTATTTTACCAATAATATGGTTCAAGCCGATAAAAAAACGGAGGAGACTTACCAACAGCCCGGTAATGTAAATCCAAATAATAATTTGACTCATTATTGGAACTGTGGGTAAAGGGCTTTCCAAGCTGGGGTTGATTTCATATTCAGGTAAAAAATAATTCAGCCTTCCTGTAGCAGGGTTTGCGTCCGGAGAAGTATCAATCTGAAAGGACATTATTGGGATAGTCAAAACAATTCCCAGGGAAAGAATTAAATAGGCACGGTTCCAGTTAAAGAAAGTGAGCTTAGCCAGAAAAATGCGGTAAAATCCAAACAGCAGCAATAGACAAATGCTGCCTTCCCATAGATAAT
>JBBDSC010000108.1:0-38188 GCA_040905145.1 Anditalea sp. | reverse complement strand
CACGGGGCTACCGCGCATTATAGCAGAGGAAATGCTACGGATGGGAGCAGAAGGGCCTTTATCACTAATTTCCGGCCGATAGATATGATTAAATACGAACCGGACCAGGGTTATAATCATACAGGCATTAAAGCGGTGAGAAATGAATTTTCCAAACCAAAATAAAAATAGGCTGGGATCAAATTCTTGATTTCAAAGCCTATAGAAAGTATACAATTGTATTAAAGTACGAAAGTATAGGCTTATCCATAAAAGAAAGTTATATATTGTTGTCAAAATGAAAATAAATGTTATACCCATATTCCTATATAATGAAAAAATATTATAGCCGATTATTTATAATATTAGGTATGCTTTGTATATCCTACAATGCTTTTCCCCAAGAATCTATTGAAGTATCGGGTACCGTTATAGGGGAAGATGGACTCGCGATTCCCGGTGCGACCGTCTCCTTAATGGGGACTTCTACAGGAACTGCCACGGATTTGGACGGGAAATATTCCTTATCTGTTCCGGAAGGATCCACTTTGGTTTATTCCTTTATTGGATTTGCTTCACAAACCATTGAGGTCGGGGACCAAAGCATCATTAATGTTACCTTGCGTGAAGATATTTCTTCTTTGGATGAAGTGGTCGTGGTGGGATATGGGACGCAGAAAAAGGTAAATCTCACAGGGGCAGTGGCTCAAATTAATGGAGAGGAGCTAGAACACAGGCCGGTTGCCAATATTGGCCAGGCCTTACAGGGAGTCATCGGAAATCTGAATATTACACCTTCCGGTGATGGGGGTACACCTGGGGCTGCCCCAAATTTTAATATCCGGGGTGCAACCAGCCTGAGCAGCGGCGGTTCTCCATTTTTTGTTGTAGATGGGATTCCCGTTGATAATATCAACAATATTAACCCCATGGATATTGAAAATATTACGGTATTAAAGGATGCGGCTGCATCGGCCATTTATGGGGCAAGGGCGGCCTATGGGGTTATATTGGTGACTACGAAAAGAGGTTCCGATACCGGAAAAGTGAATATTTCGTATAGCAATATGTTCGGCTTTAATAGTTCTACCAATATTCCAAATCAGGTCAATTCTTTAGAATTTGCAGAAGCATATAACATTGCTTCCGCAAATGCGGGTCAGTCCCCTATGTACAGTGAGGAACATATAGAAAGAATTAAAGCCTATATGGCTGATCCTGTCAATACCCCTTCCAATATTCCCAATCCCAATAATCCGGATTTTTGGTCCTACGCCACGCTTGATAATGATAATGTGGATTGGTTTAGGGCTTTCTTTAAGGCGGTAACCAATAACCAAAAGCACGATTTGAGTATCAGCGGGGGAGGAGAAAATTCCACTTTTTACGTGGGTGCGGGTTATTTTAGAGAAGGGGGCCTTTTGAGGTACGGAGATGAAAAACATGAGCGTTTTAATCTGACCAGTAATCTTCACTTTACGCCGCTCAAGTGGTTACGGGGAGATCTTCGGGCTAGGTTCAGCAAAGACAATACCGATGTCCCCTCTCCTGCTTATGACGGAGATATAGGGAATTGGGTACATTACGCGACGACCAGGTTTCCGAATTGGTCATTAAAAGATCCAAACGGGCATTGGTCGGCTACTTCAGTAATCCCCCGACAAACGGAGGGTAGGGGAATAAGTGCCACCAATATGATCAATCTGACAGGGGCAATCGAGATAGAACCTGTTCAAGATTGGAAGATCAATGTGGATTATACCTATAGACAAACAGCTTTTAAAAATTCTGTTCAGGCAAAACCCTATCCCAATGAATATACGGTTTCAGAAGTTCCGGTAATGACGACAAACAATTATTTTTCTTCTACCATGTCGCAGTTAAACTATAACACCATTAACCTATATACTTCTTATGAAAAGGAATTTGGGGACCATTACCTAAGTTTACTGGTCGGCCATCAGGAAGAATATAATAACTATTCCAGTTTGACTGGTTTAAAAAGAGACCTCATTTCCCCGGATCTTCCTTCTCTGGGCGTGGCTACCGGCGACCAAACTACTAGCGGAAGCCTGACCCATTGGGCAAATTCCGGCACCTTTGCCCGCTTCAACTATAACTTCAGCGAGAAATACCTGGTAGAATTTAATGCCCGTTATGATGGCACCTCCAAATTTCCTGAAGGGAACCGATTCGGTCTGTTTCCTTCCGTGTCTGTAGGATATAATATAGCAAATGAAGATTTCTGGACTATAAAAGATCAGGTTAACCATCTTAAGTTAAGAGCCTCTTATGGTTCCTTGGGGAATCAGGATGTAGCTAATTATCTATATCTAAATACGATTGGAATCGGAAGTAATTATCCATATATAATTGATGGGGTTCGGCCGAATTATCTAGGAGCTCCTGGATTGGTTAGTCCTAATTTAACCTGGGAAGAGGCAAGGACTATTAACATAGGATTTGATGCGGAACTTCTGGAGAGTAAGTTAGCGATTACCTTTGATTGGTATAACAGAACCACCATCAACATGTTTGGTCCCGCCAATGCATTGCCTGCAACCTTGGGAGCGGCGGTTCCTCTTCGTAATAATGCAGATTTGGAAACCAAGGGATTTGAGTTGAATGTGGGATGGCGGGATCATGTAGGAAAGGATCTGAGTTATCATGTAAATCTTATTCTGTCCGACAATAACTCCAAAGTTACCCGGTATTATAATCCTACCAATATCCTGAGCACTTATTATGAAGGCCAAATCCTAGGGGAAATATGGGGTTATACCACCGATGGAATTATTCAGACTGACGAGCAGCTAAGTCAAATACCTGATCAGTCCTTCATTTACGGCAATTGGACCAAAGGAGATATTGTCTATAAAGACCTGGATGGCAATGGCCTGATCAATAATGGTAATAACACGGTTGATGATCATGGAGATTTAAGTATCATAGGTAATTCAAATCCAAGATATAGCTTCGGTATTAATTTAGGCGCTGCATGGAAAGGAATTGACGCCAGCCTTTTTCTGCAAGGCGTAGCCAAAAGGGATTTTAGCCCTCCAACAGGGGGAAACAGCGGGGTGTTCTTCTGGGGATTCACAGGAGGTTTTGGATCTAATATGTACGAAGAAACTTCGGATTTTTGGACCCCTGAAAACACAGATGCCTATTTGCCAAAACCCTACAATTCAGGAGAAGTGAGAAAGAACCAGCAGACCCAGACAAGGTATCTGCAAAATGCGGCCTATATGCGGTTAAAAAATCTACAGATAGGATATACTTTTCCTCCTGCAATCATGGAACAGATAGGCCTACAGAAAATCAGAGTGTTCTTAAGCGGTGAAAACTTATTTACGTTTACTTCTCTTCAGAAAAATTTTGATCCTGAATTAACCGGTGGAGGTTGGGGAGCTGGCAAAATCTATCCGCTCATGAAGACTATGGCATTTGGATTAAATGTTACCTTTTAAATAAAAAACAATTGATCATGAAAAAATATGTTTTAATATATTTATTATTCTCCAGCATACTGATTTCTTGCGAAGATCTGGATAGACCACCATTGGATACTATTACAGATAAAGAGATGACTTTTACCAAAACCGAAATGGAACTTTATGCTAATAAGTATTATGGTGCATTTCCGGGATTTAGCGATAAAAGTTTTAGTTTAGGTATATTTGAGGAGGATAATTCTTCCGATAATTTGGTTTCTGGAGATTATGGTTATGATAGCCAGCTAGCAGGGACTATAACTGTTCCCAGTTCCGGCGGAGGGTGGAACTGGAGTGAAATAAGAAGCATCAACTTTTTTTTAGATAATTATCATATAACAACAGAAAGTCCGGAAGTTGCGAATCCTTATATTGGTGAAATGTATTTTTGGAGGGCATGGCATTATTATAGTCTACTAAAGCAATTTGGTGATCTTCCTTGGTATAATAAGCCATTGACAACAGAATCCGAAGAACTATTTGCTCCACGAATTTCACGGTCTATAATTGCTGATTCTATTATTGTTGATCTTGATAAAGCGGTAGAATTACTGCCATTAATAGATAGAGCGATCCCAGGCAGGATTCATAAAGATGTAGCTTTATTATTCCAAAGTAGGGTGGCTCTTTACGAAGGATCCTGGGAAAAATATCACAATGGGAGTGTTTTCGCAGTCGCGGATGCGGATCCTTCTAAATATTTCAGAAAATCTGCTGAAGCTTCACAACAGATTATAAATAATAACGCTTATTCTATTGAACCTGTTGGTAATGATCCGAAATGGGGCTACTGGAGATTATTCAACCAGACGGATTATTCCACTAACAATGAAGTTCTACTATGGAAGAAGTTTGATAGGTCACTTGATCTGTTTCATATGGCTCAGAACTATTTGGGCGTTAGTGATAAGAATTCCGGCCTTTCAAAATACCTGGTCGAATCCTATTTATTACAGGACGGAAAACCGATCAGCGTGAGTCCCCTGTATCAGGGAAACAATACAGTAGCAGACGAAGTCCAGAACCGGGATCCCAGACTTGCTCAAACCATGTATCAGAGAGACTATGCAAGAGTCATTTTGGATGGGGATACCATTGGAAGATTTATTGTCCCGGATTTAACTTTTGAATCCCGGCTTAGAAATACCACCGGATATCAGATGTACAAAGGGGTATATCCCGGTGCAGATCACGCGCTTGGTGATATCGGCGGGAGTATCATATTCCGGTATGCAGAAGCCTTGTTGAATTATGCAGAAGCTAAAGCTGAATTAAATGAAATTGATCAAAGGGTATTGGACCAAACCGTGAACCAACTAAGGGATCGGGTAAATATGCCTCACCTGACTATGGACGTAGGTTTTACCGATCCTAACTGGGAATTCCCTAATTTAAGCCCTCTCCTCAATGAAATTCGAAGAGAACGAAGGGTAGAGCTTGCCGTCGAAGGTTACCGTTTTGATGATTTAATGCGATGGGCTGCTGCACACCTTATTAAAAGACCCATGCTTGGAGCAAAAATGAAGCAATTTTCGGATATCAAGGATACTTTTCAACCGGTCCTGGATCCCACAGCTATACCTACCGATCCAGAAGGTTATATTGCACCACATTGGAACAGTCCGGCTCAGAATGGCTGGCAATTTGATCCCAACAAGCATTATCTCAAACCCATACCCTCAAATGAACTGGTATTAAATCCATCCCTGGAACAAAATCCCGGTTATTGAGTGGCATGAATTACGGATATTGATTGGACGTACAATATTTTAGAAGAGCCTCTTGGCATTTTAAAGCATTATTTTGGATTAAAAAGTTAGCCCTATGTGGATAAAGTGTATTTATTTTCATTCCATATTTTTTTTACTATTGCTTACATCAGCCTATGGCCAGAAAATGGTGATCAGCTTTTGTGGCAGTAATGAAAATGATCTTTATTTACTTTTGGAGAAGGAAAATTTTGAATTAAGAAGCTATGCTAACCCTGGAGAAGCTATTGAAAATGCACCGGAGGGTACGGGTGTTATTATTGTGTCCGACACCTATCCTGAAGTTTCTTTCACAAGTCCTATCACGCAGCAAATGCTGAATATGGCGCAGAGAAAAAAGTTGAAGTTATATATGGAGTATCCCGCTTCTTTTCCCGGTCTGGAGATTATCCCAAAGCCTGTTGCCACCAGACTCGAGCGGGGAGTGGTTACCAGCGATGTTTTTGGGGATAATTTAAAACCTATGAGTTTATTAGGGATTAATAACTGCCATATACTGCCGGTAAAAGTTAGTGATCCTTTAATAGTGCTTGGTAAGGTCGTTGGCTTTGATAAAGCGGAATATGGATTAACCCATACAAAAACCTACCCCTTACTATTTAACCAGGGGCATGTAATGGTGGCTATGACTAAGCTGAGTAATTTTGCAACTGGCCGATATGGGCCGGATGAATCCATCAAGCAGGTATGGACTTATATCCTGTCCTGGATGACCGGTAATAAATCCCTTAAGCTAAATATTTGGCCTTCCTACCTTTCACCCAGGTATGGCAAAGCCGAAGAATTACCGGAAGACGCAAGGGTGACCGGCATTAAAAAAGGGGTTGAATGGTTTTATAAGGGGCGGTTTTTTGTGCACCCGTCCTGGAAAGATTTTTGGCTAAAATATGAGATTCAAGGAGATGGAACTGCTCCGTTTGGCCCCGGTATAGATGAGTCTATGCCTATTGGTGATGGTTCATTGGGCATATTAGAAGGGCATGCCTCCACGGTGAATTATGATGGATCCCAGCAATACCGTTACTGGATGCGGGCAGATGTCCAAGGAGAAGTAAGCATGGCATTGGCGGCAGCTAGTGATATGTTTGAAAATAAAGATTTCAAGGAAAAAGCAGAAAACCTGGTGGATTATATTTTTAATTATTCAAACCTGACTGCGGGAGCAAAAGATGACAAAAACAGTGATGTTTACGGTATGATTGGATGGGCGACCACTTTCCCAGAGACATTCTATGGAGATGATAATGCACGGGCCATATTAGGATCCATCGCTGCAGCCGCCTATTTAAAGACCAATAAATGGGACCAGGAATTGGCGGAAGCCATTATGGGCAATTTTAGAAGAACCAGCAGACAGGGCTTTAGCGGAGACCGTAACGAAGCAAAAGATATTTTGAAGAACGGCTGGGAACATTACTGGGACAGAGATTATGTATACATTTCTCCGCACTTTGAATCATGGATGTGGGCCTGTTATTTATGGTTATACAACCAAACAGGCTATGAGCCTTTGCTGGAAAAAACAAAGTCCGCTATCCGGATTACTATGGAAGCTTATCCTGCAAAATGGTTATGGGGAAGCAGTTTTCAAACCCAACGGGCCCGGATGATCCTTCCTTTGGCCTGGCTGGTCCGGATTGAGGATACCAAAGAACATCGCCAATGGCTGGATCTGGTAGTGTCTGATTTACTTAAAAACCAGGTACCCAGTGGGGCCATCCGGGAAGAAATAGGGGAAGGGAAAGGGCATTTTAAAGTGTTAAAATCCAATGAGGATTATGGAACGGATGAAGGCTCTTTGATCTTCAAAAACGGCGATCCGGTTGCGGATATGTTATATACCAATAATTTTGCTTTGTTTAGCCTTAATGAAGCGGCACAGGCTACCGGTAATAAGAAATATGAAGAGGCAGTTGATCAATTGTCTGATTTCCTGACGCGCATCCAGGTCAAGAGCGAGCGGCAGAAAGATCTGGATGGCGCCTGGTTCAGGGCTTTTGACTATAACCGGTGGGACTATTGGGCCTCCAATTCAGACTGGGGCTGGGGGGCCTGGTGTACCCTTACTGGGTGGAGCCAGAGCTGGATCGTTACTTCCCAAATATTGATTGAAGAAGATCAGAATTATTGGGATCTCACCAAAAAATCCTCCATAAGTGATCAGATGCAGCAGACCATTCATATCATGTTTGATAATAAAGAAAAATGATTAGCAAACTTAATATTTAACGGATATAGCTCATCTATAATGGATTTTTGTATTGCAGGAATAGGATCATTAATTTTTCTATTCAAGTATTTAAAAAAAGGGATTGAACCCAAATTATTCAATTTATCATACCTGATACGCATTTAAAAAAGTAAAAATGAACCGGAAAATCTTAAACAACATTTCTTATATCTTTTTTGCAATCCTTTTTTTAGTTGCAGGCCAAGGCTGGGCCTCGGAAAGCCAGGATATTATTACGCTTAGTTGTAAAGCGGACAATGATCTATACCTGACCTTAAAGGAAAACAAGATAGCCAGTGTCCGCTATAATACGCCAGAGGAGGCCATAAGTCATGCTGTGGAAGGATCTGGGGTCATGATTTTGGCAGATGGTTATCCCGAAAAAACCACGGTTATGGATGCTTCCCTTTTTGAAAAAGCACGTCATAAAAACCTGAAGCTCTATGTGGAATATCCTTCTTATTTACCTGAGGTAGCCGTTGGCATGCCAAGAGGAACTTATTGGGAGCGGGCTGTCATAGCTTCCGATGTATTTGGTCCTTCCCTGCAAAAACACCGGATTTTAGCCATACATGACTGTCATTTTGTGGCTATTGATACAGATAATCCGGATATCGTGGTTGCCAGGGTAGCAGGTTTCGACAAGGCGGTTTATGGGTTACCAGAGGAAACTTTCCCTGTGCTGACCGAAATCCCTCAGCCACAAGGTCAAGGAGGCCTCATGGTATCAACAACCAAGCTTAGTCAGTTTATCACAGGACGATATGCTCCCGCTGATGCCTTTGGTGAAATATGGCTACATATTTTCGAATGGCTTAAGCCCGAAAGCAAAAGCCTTGATCTGAACTGGAAACCGGTGGTTCGCCCGAGCTTTAGAGCGGATGAGCAATTACCGGAAGATGTCGAAAGAAAAGCCTTAATGCGTGGAATAGCGTGGTATTTCAATTCCAGGATGATTTTGAGCCCAGCCATGATGGCCAGGTACAACCAACCGACCAATTCAGCGGAGCCTGCTTCTTCCAATCCTGATCTGGAACAAGATTGGCCTTTCGGTCACCGGGTTGGATTAATGCCGGATCTAAATAATCCGGTAGGGGATGGAACATTGGGAGTATTAGAGGGATTTGATGCAAAGATTTTTTCAGATGGAACTCAGCCGGTAAGATGGTGGAGAAGGGCGGATTGCAATGGGGAAATAGCTGGAGCCATGTCCGTTGCGGGTGTGGCCTTAGAAAATGCTGCTTATCAGAATGTAGGGGGAAATATCGGGGATTGGCTTTTTTTCCAATCCATGATGTCCTTGGGAGACCGGAATAATCCCGATCATCCCGCCTATGGACTATTCGGATGGAATGAATCCCCTCAGTATACGGGACCAGGTTCGATGGATGGCTATGCAGTTTACTATGGCGATGATAATGCCAGAGTAATGTTAGGGATGATGCTGGCAGGGGCTACGCTGGAGACTGACAGATACGACGAGCGTTTAATGAAAGGATTACTGGGTAATTTACGTATCAGTGGCGTAAATGGATTCCAACGGAACCGTATTGACCAAAGTCCTCTAATGAAAATTGGGTGGGAAAATTTATTCAAGGATAATAACACCTCCTTTTCCCCACACTTTCAGGCCAATATGTGGGCCTGTTATCTTTGGGCTTACCAACATACCGGCTTTGATTTATTCCTGGAACGGGCAAAAACTGCTATTGGGTTGACCATGGCTGCTTATCCTGGGAAATGGAAATGGACAAATGGGATTCAACAGGAGCGAGCCAAGATGTTGCTACCTTTAGCCTGGTTGGTGCGTGTTAATGACACCCCGGAGCACCGGGAGTGGTTGCGTACGATGGCAACAGACCTATTGGCCGATCAACATAGTTCTGGAGCTATTCCCGAGGAAATTGGAGAATTGGGAAAAGGGGGATTTCCACCTCCTGCCTCCAATGAAGCCTATGGTACTTCTGAAACTCCCTTAATACAAACGAATGAAGATGGGGTAAGTGATCTTCTTTATACAGTCGGATTTGCATTCCTCGGCCTGCATGAAGCTGCCGACGCCACAGGTGATAAATTTTACAGCGAAGCGGAGGACAAGCTGGCAAAGTTCCTATGCAGGATACAAATCCAAAGTGAAGAACATCCTGAACTGGATGGAGGTTGGTTCCGTGCTTTCGACTTCAACCGTTGGGAGTATTGGGCATCCAACGGCGATGCAGGATGGGGTGCCTGGTCCATTGAGAGTGGATGGTCGCAGAGTTGGATTACGTCCGTGTTAGCATTACGTCAAATGAAAACGTCTCTTTGGGATATTACCATCAACAATAATATCGAAAAAAATTTCGAGCCTTTACAAAAAGAAATGATACCGGATAATAGGCTTTCTAAACAATGAAAACAGGTATTAAAAAGAAGGCTTTTTTACAAAATATCACCAGGTTTCTGGTGGTATTTTCGTTGACGGTCTTTCCCGCACACGCATCGAATGGCCAGGGCATTATTAGCCTAAGTTGTAAGGAGAACAATGACCTGTACCTTACCTTAAAAGAAAATAAGATCGCCTGTGTCCGATTTAATACCCCAGAGGAGGCCATCAACCATGCGTTGGAAGGGTCAGGGGTCATGATATTGGCAGCCGGTTATCCAGAAGAAACTACGGTTATGGATGCCTCTCTTTTTGAAAAGGCACGCCAGAAAAACCTGAGACTCTATATAGAATATCCCTCTTATTTACCTGATATGGAAGTTGGCCAGCCAAGGGGAACCCATTTGGAACGGGCTGTAATAGCTTCTGATGCATTTAGCCCATCCCTGCAAAAACATCAGATTCTAGCGTTACATGATTCCCATTGGGTAACGGACGATAAGACCCTGCATAAAATCCTTGAATGGACCTCCACGGTCCGCCCAACCTATACCAAAGATGAAAAACTTCCTCCGAATGCCCGTCGTGTTGCCATTCAACGAGGTATAGATTGGCACACCAATGCCAAAATGATTATTAATGAGCAAGGCTGGGAGGAATATAAAAAATTATGGAAGCTGGATGAATCAAATAT
Source organism: Anditalea sp. (assembly GCA_040905145.1). Taxonomy (GTDB): domain Bacteria; phylum Bacteroidota; class Bacteroidia; order Cytophagales; family Cyclobacteriaceae; genus DATGMS01. The sequence goes on along the minus strand of JBBDSC010000108.1, from coordinate 27,657 downwards.
ACTGACTACAGTGCCAGCGATAGATAATGCGGCTCCTCCACCTATTTCAGAGGTCGGTGACGGGAATTACGGAATTTTGGAAGGTATCGTTTCAAAGGTAAACAGTGATGGCAGTCAGCCAACCCGCTGGTGGCTTAGAACGGATAGTAATGGAGAAAGCGCGCTGGCATTTGCCCTGAGGTGGAAAATGGATGGAGATCATCGTAGCCGGTTAATTTCAGAAAATTTATTAAACTGGCTATACTTTCGTGCCGGTTTATTCCAAAATAATTCCAACAAAGCAAATTATGGACTACTTTTTTGGGCGCCAGGGAATGCCCAGGCCCTTTATCAGGATAATGATGTTAAAGCAATACTCGGTTGTATGGGAACCTCTGGAATATTAAATACGGGCCAGTGGGATGAAGTACTGGTGAAAAATATACTGGGGAATTTTAGGACAACAGGGGTAAACGGGTTTCGGGGAGGGCGGCTGGAAAATCCAGATCTATTCCGTGATGGCTGGGAGAGCTATTGGAATAAGAATACCATTCGATACCAGCCACACTACGAAGCCTGGATGTGGGCCACCTATTTATGGTTGTATGATAAAACTAAATGGGAGCCTCTGTTAGAGAAAACAAGAAAAGCCATAACCTTAATGATGGAAGCGTATCCCAAAGACTGGAGTTGGACCAATGGATTTCAGCAGGAGCGGGGACGTATGCTCCTCCCGTTAGCCTGGTTGATCAGGGTGGACGACCGCCCGGAATATCGGGAATGGTTAAAGCGGATAGCAAACGATATAGAAAAATTTCAGGATACCTCAGGAGCGATCCAGGAACAACTTGGTGCCTTAGAAAAAAGTAATACGGCTCCTCCCACCTCCAATGAAGATTATGGAACAGCCGAGGCGCCCTTGATCCAAGAAAACGGCGATCCGGTTGCGGACCTATTATACACCTGTAACTTTACTTTTTTAGGCCTTCACGAAGCCTACGCCGCTACGGGTGACGAACAATATAAAAGAATGGCTGATAAACTGGCAGATTTTCTTATTCGGGTTCAGGTTCGAAGTGAAAAACATAAAACCTTGGATGGCGGTTGGTTCCGGGCCTTTGATTACCAACAATGGGAATATTGGGGTTCAAATGCCGGTGCCGGTTGGGGGCTTGGTCCATTGAAGTGGGATGGACCCAGGCTTGGGTTCCCACAGTGCTTGCGATGCAGGAGTTAAAATTAAACCTTTGGGATATTACCCAAGACAGTAAAGTAGGGGAAAGTTTTGGACCAATGCGTAAGCAGATGATACCGGATGAGGTCCTTATTGAGGGAAATAAAAATTTGATCCCATGAATGTAATAATTTGCTTTAACTTTAGAAGTTTTAATAATTTATAGTTGGTTGGGCCCAATTGGACCAAACCGGTTTGATCTTTAACGTTGGCTTCTAAATGTTAAGGAATTAAAAAAATATGTTATAATTACCGAATTCAATGGATTCTAAAGAATATACAGCATTCTACCGATCTAACTTATTGGAGGATGTAGTTCCCTTTTGGTTAAATAACTCTAAAGATCAAATGGGAGGGTACTATACCTGTCTGGATAGAGCGGGAGATGTTTTTGATACGGACAAATTTACCTGGTTGCAATGCCGACAAATATGGACATTTTCAATGCTTTACAATCAGGTTGAAAAAAAGCAGGAATGGCTTGATTTTGCTACTCATGGGGCAAATTTTATGGCTAAAAATGGTAGGGACGAGGTAGGCCATTGGTATTTTTCCCTTACTAGAGAAGGAAAACCATTAATACAGCCGTACAATATCTTTTCGGATTGTTTTGCCGCCATGGCTTATGGACAGTTGTTTATGGCTACGGGTGATTCCAGGCATGCCCATATTGCAAAAGAGACCTTTTTTAATATTCTAAACCGACAGGCAAATCCGGACGGAAAATATTCAAAAACCTATCCAGGTACCAGGCCGCTGAAAAGTTTTGCCTTACCTATGATTCTTTCGAATCTGGTATTAGAAATTGAACATCTTTTGGAACCTGAACTGGTTGAACAAACCATTGAGGATGCCATAAACAAGGTGATGAATAAATTTTACCGTCCAGAATTCGGAGTAATCCTGGAAAATATAGATTTAGAGGACGGTTTCTCTGATTCTTTTGAAGGAAGGCTGGTAAATCCCGGACATGGATTAGAGGCTATGTGGTTTATGATGGATCTTGCCGTAAGAAAGGAAGATCAAGCCTTAATTCAAAAAGCAGTGGACATTGCTTTAGGTTTATTGGATTATGGATGGGATGAGCAATATGGCGGTATATTTTATTTTATGGATATAAAGGGCCATCCACCGCAACAGTTGGAATGGGATCAGAAGCTTTGGTGGGTGCACCTGGAGGCCATGGTAGCCATGTTGAAAGGATATTTATATACAAGAAATGAAAAGTGCTGGGAATGGTTTGAAAGGCTTCATACCTATAGTTTCGATCACTTTGCCGATAAAGAACACGGAGAATGGTATGGTTACCTAAATCGGCAGGGAGAAGTAATATTGAATTTAAAAGGTGGAAAGTGGAAAGGATGTTTTCATGTCCCAAGAGCATTTTATCAAGCTTGGAAAACACTTGAACAGCTTGAAAAAACTGATTTACAAATTGTTAAACCCTAGAAAACATTAAACGATATACTATACTTATTGCTGCAGTGGCGGCTTTGGGGGGATTGTTATTTGGCTTTGATACAGCGGTAATAACAGGAACTATAAGCCCCTTAAAAAGCTATTTCAATTTGGGTGACGCGGCTATTGGCCTGATAGTCGCATCCGCAGCATTAGGCTCCATACCCGGTGCTTTTTTTACTGGTGGCCTAGCGGACAGATTTGGACGGAAAAAAATGATGCTATTAACCGCCGTATTATTTATAGTGTCCGCATTAGGCAGTGGGATAGCCGGTAGTTTCCTTCAATTGGTGATTTATAGGTTTATTGGAGGCTTGGCCATTGGTATGGCCTCAACGCTGGCCCCTATTTATATTTCGGAAATTGCACCACCGGAATTTAGAGGAAGATTGGGCATGTTGCAGCAATTGGCCATTGTGATCGGGATATTAATGGCCTTTATTTCCAATTACCTGATTGCAAATTCCGGCTATACTTTTATATTGGACAACAACTTTTGGCGCTATATGTTTTCGGCGGAAGTAATTCCTGCCCTTATATTTTTCTTTTTGTTACTGTTGATACCTGAAAGTCCACGATGGCTTATTATAAAAAATAAACTTGTTCAGGCAAAAAAGATATTCAGCAGGATTTATAAGGAAACTGATGCGGAAACTGAAGTTAAAGTGGTATTAGCGGATATTAAGAAGAATGACCGGAAAATTAATTTTTCTGAAATATTTTCTGCCCGTTTTAGAAAAGTTGCCCTGATCGGAATAGCATTTGCCTCCATAGCGCAATTGACTGGCATCAATATCATTTTTTATTATGCCCCCCTTATTTTCGAAAGAACAAATGTTGGAGGCAGTGTCTTATTCCAAACGGTATTAACAGGTGTTGTAAATCTTATTTTCACCTTATTGGCTTTTGTATTAATTGACCGGATTGGTAGAAAAAAATTATTGTTAGCCGGCTCAGGAATCATGGGACTTTGTACCTTATTTTTAGGCTGGCTCTTCTATAATAATGAACTCGATAATTATTTTGTACTGATTACCGTATTCGTTTATATTGGAGCATTTGCCTGTACCTGGGGCGCTGTCTTATGGGTGTATGTAGCGGAGATATTCCCCAATAAAATCAGAGGCAACGCGACCTCTTTTGCTGTATTTGGAAATTGGGTGATGAATTCCATTATCTCCTTCTCCTTTCCTTTAATGTTATCTGGACTGGGGCCAGCAAGCACTTTTTTTATTTACGGTATCCTCAATTTCGGAACCGTTGTATTCATAAGCCGATATATTTTTGAAACAAAGGGCGTACCCTTGGAAGAAGTCGAGAAATTATATACCAAAGATGAATTTATTAAAATATCATAGAATAATCGTTTTTATATCACTGCAAAAATTCAAAAACGTACCGTTCCAACTTTCCCTAAAGATGATGGATCGGAAACAATGGATGAAATTGTTGATATTGAGCTTAATTAATTATGCATTTTCATCTATAAAACATGTTTTTCCTCTATGCCATCTGTACGAAAATAATTTTGAATGATGAAAATGTTTTCTATTTTTGATTTGGTGTAAAATTAAATAAACCCAAATTAAAACAACCACTTTGAAATTTTTAAATACTTACACAGATGAACAACTGCTTAAGCTTTTAATAAATGGAGATAGAAAAGCATTTGAAAGTATCTATAAGAAATATTGGCCTCTCTTATTGGACTCCGCCTATAAAAGGGTAAAATCCAGAGAAGTTGCAGAAGAAATTATCCAAGACCTTTTTACTTATCTCTGGTGCAAGCGGGAAGAAATTCAGATAACCCACTCTTTTTCTTGTTATATACATACCGCTTTAAAATACAGAATATTCAATTTTATCAGAAAAGAGATAGTCAATAACAAATATGTTGATCATTTATAATGAACTTAATGATGTTGCAGATCTTTTGCCCGTCAACCAAACTGAAAAAGGAAGAATTACGAAAGGAGCTGCTTTAGCATTGCAATCCAGAGCGATGCTGTACGCTCATCGTTATAAGGATGTTGCAGTAGAATTAGCCTATGAAGGATTGAGATATTTTGATATTCGTCGATGGAAGATTGCAGAAGATGTCATTCCAGGAATTATTTACGGAATGACTTATACTGAGGAAAATGGGGGAGTTGCAAACTATTTCTCTTCCAGGATTTCTTAAAGTCTTTAATGCCGATCGAGACTATCTTTGGCCAATTCCTCAAAGAGAAAGAGAACTTAACCCTCAATTAGAACAGAACCCCAATTGGTAATCCATGTCAAATAGTACTATGAGATACTGAATGATTATCAGGATAAAAGGTTAATATTGATTGTTAATAAATTAAGAAAAGCATGATTAGAAAATTTATGATATTGATGTCCATGGTTGTCACCTATGGATGTGGTTCTGGGCATTCAAAAAATGAGGGTTTAAAAGGAAATATTGCAGAAACTTCCTCTATTGATAAGGTTTTGTTAGAAATTAATCAAAACCCTGGACAAGAAACCTTTTCCATTTATCGGAAAGGGGAAAAAGAACCAATTCTTACCCAAAATGCCAAAGAGGATTTCCGGCCATATATCCATCCTATCTCTGCGCCCGACGGAAAAGGTGAGCTTACCGAATACAGCCCCGGCCACCATAAACACCAGACCGGTCTTTACTGGGGCTTTACCCAGGTCAACGGCAGGGATTTTTTTCACAATCCAGAGGGAGGATACTGGAAAAAAGTAGCCGCCAATATCATTGAAGGGGAGGGTGAAACCGTCAAATGGCAGACGATCTACGAATTACTGGATGAACAGGGCAATGCCCTGATGCAGGAAACCCAAACCTGGTCTTTGTGGGAAAAGGAGGGGAAGTTTTTCCTTGATCTGGAATGGAAAGGGGAAGCAAAAACCGACGTTACCATCGGCAAGTACGATTATGGCGGCCTTTTCCTGAGGATGCCCTGGAAAGAAGGTATCAAGGGGGAAGTAATCAATGCCGCCCGTCAAAAAAACGAAATGGCGGAAGGACAGCCTGCCATGTGGGTCAATGTGGCCATGCAGGTTGAGGGAAGGGATGACATGGCCAATATTTCCATTTTTGACCATCCTGAGAACAGAGGCTATCCCCAGATATGGCGGGTAGATGGCCAGTTAGGTGTAGGACCCGCTTACACCCGAAAGGAAGACTGGATCATCGAAAAGGGGAATACAGAAACCCTGAAACACCAGCTCGTCATCCATACCGGCCCCCTCAAAGATCTTGAAATGAACGACCTATGGGGTGCTTTTTCGGGAAAGACCGGCATGTACAACACCACAGAACTTTGGAGGATTGCCCAGGAAGAAGGCCGGAATGCCAAGTTCCTCAATCCTCAGGAAGCGGTGGACGCCATGACCATAAAAGAAGGTTTTGAAGCCAATGTATGGGCTGCCGAACCCATGATCACCCAGCCCATGGCATTTTGTTGGGATGATAAAGGAAGGTTATGGGTGGCTGAAAACAGGGATTATGAATCCCGGGGCCACGGTTTCTCCAGTGCCGGAAACAGCCGCATCCTTATTCTGGAGGACACGGACGGGGACGGGGAAGCGGACAGCCAAAAGGTTTTTATGGAAGGCCTCGCATTTCCGGCAGCCATGGCGGTGGGCTTTGACGGCCTTTACCTGGGAGCCCCACCCAACCTGTTGTTCGTTCCGGATAATAACAAGGACGATAAAGCAGACCAGGATGATATCGAAGTTCTGCTGACCGGCTGGGGCATCAGGGATCGGCACGAAACCCTCAACAGCCTTCATTGGGGACCGGACGGCTGGCTTTACGGATTGCAGGGATTTGCCACTCCCTCCAAGATCCGCAAACCCGAAGGAAAGGGCAAGCTGTATTACCACAATGACGAATTTCCTGAGGATCTGCTGGAAGCCGACGGGGTGGATATCAACGGGGGCGTCTGGCGCTACCAGCCGGTTAAGGACCGATTTGAGGTGGTGGCCCACGGATTCAGCAATCCCTGGGGCATCGATTATGATTCAAAAGGTCAGCTGTTTATTTCCGCCTGTGTGATCCCGCACCTATGGCACGTCATTCCCGGAGGGATTTACCACAGACAGGGAGGACAGCATTTTAATCCTTACGTGTATGAAGACATCAAAACCATAGCCGACCACAGGCACCGGTCTGCCCATGGCGGAGCCAGAATTTACCAATCCGATGCTTTTCCACCGGAAGAACAGGGGAAAATCTTTATGGCCAATATCCATGAGCATGCCGTTTTATCGGATGTTCTGGAACCTAGCGGATCGGGTTTTATCGGCAGGCACGGGGATGAATTTATGATGGCAAACAACGCACAATGGGTAGGATTCAGCATGGAAATCGGTCCTGATGGCGGACTATATGCCCTTGACTGGCATGATGCCGATATCTGTGGACAGGAAGTACTCCATTCCGAAACAGGCAGAATCTTCCGTATCATGCCTGAAGAAAATCTTGCCAAAGATTTTGAGGGCCGATATGAAGATTTAAATGAATTTTCGGATCAGGAACTGGTGGAGCTTCAGACCAGTCAAAGCGACTGGCATTCCAGAAGGGCCAGAGGCATTCTTCAAAAAAGGGCAGCCAATGGCTCCCTCCAAAGTGCTACAATTGGTGCATTAAAGAAAGTTTTTGGGAAAAACAGCAATGCTGACCACCGATTAAGGGCCATGTGGGCTCTGCACCTTACAGGAGGGTTTTCAGAAAAAGACCTGATCCAAAGCCTTGGAGATAAGGATCAACATGTCCGGGCCTGGGCGGTACAGCTGCTTTGTGAGGACATGGATCCTTCCAAAGAGGCCCTAGCCAAATTTGTCCATATGGCCCAAAATGATCCTTCCCCCGTGGTGCGTCTCTATCTGGCTGCCGCCCTGCAGAGAATACCTTCCGACCATCAATGGGCCATTGCCTCCAATCTGTTGCAGCATGCCGAAGACCGCGGTGACCACAACCTCCCAAAAATGATCTGGTACGGAACTGAACCGCTGATGGCCCTCAGTCCTGAAAAATTCATGGATCTGGCCCTTCAATCAAAAATCCCGATGTTGACCCAATTTATGGCCAGAAGGGCGGTGGATGCGGATGAACTGGAACTTTTGGTTGCCACCATAGACAAAGGGGAGACCAATACCGCACTTCTTCTGGAGGGAATGCTGAGTGGAATGGAGGGAAGGACCGATTTAAAAGTCCCTTCCAACTGGAAGGCTGTAGCGGACAGGCTCCGGCAATCGTCTCCGGAAAACCAAAAACTGGCCCTTTCGGTATCGGATCTTTTTGGGGATACCGAAGCAATGCAACGTGCGTTTGCTGTTTTAAAAGATAAAAAGGCTCCTTTGGAACAAAGGAAACGTTCGCTCCAGCTCCTCACGGCCCAACAAAGAACAGAACTTATAGACGAAATTCCTTCCCTTTTACAGGAACCTGGATTAAGGCTGGATGCCATACGTTCCGTTGCCTCATTTGACAGTGAATCGTTGGGCAGGCTACTGATTCAGAACTATGGGAAGTTCAGCCAGCAGGAGAAAACGATAGCAATACAGACCCTTTCTTCCCGCCCCAGGTACGGGAATATGCTGGTCAATGAAATCAAAGAAGAAAGGATTCTCAAAAAAGAGGTTTCCCCAAGTATGGCCCGGCAACTGCTCCGGGTGGTGGGCAGTGGCTTTATCGAAATCTGGGGGGCTATAGAATCGGTTCCCAAAGATGAGGCTGCTTATCAGAGATACCGGAATATGCTGACCGAACCGGCTTTAGCCGAAGGAGATTTGAAAAAGGGAAAAACCCTTTTTCAGAATACCTGTGGTCCCTGCCATAAAATGTATGGGGAAGGGGAAGTGATGGGTCCGGATCTTACTGGCTCTAACCGGACCGATGTGGACTATATTTTATTGAATGTCCTGGATCCCAGTGCCGAGATCCAGGATGATTACAAGATGGTGGTGATCACCACCCGGGACGGAAGGAATTATTCTGGCAATGTTATTTCCGAAAATGAGCGGCAGTTGACCTTAAGAGTGGTGGGGCAGGAGCCGGTTATCATCAACAAATCCAGCATCCAGTCCCGGGAGGTCACGCCGGTATCCATGATGCCCCCAGGCTTGTTTGAAAATCTTAGTGATCAGGAAATAGTAAATCTGATGGCTTATTTAGGGACTAATAAGGCTGTGGAGTAAATGAAAAGAATAAATTTTTGAAAGTCTTCCAGCTAATAAGTTGAGTTAAGTAAGCTGACACTATTAATTACAGTTTAGCTAAGATGGAACATTATCTGTTTTCCTTCCGGCGGTTTCTCCGGAAGGAAAACAGATAATTTAAATTTCGGACATGGTCATCTTTTTGACTGCAATTTTCGATTTACCTACTGAATTTTTTTGATAACCTACTCTTAAAATTTTCGCATTCGTTACCTCTTTTCTACCTCAGGATTGGACTTTGTGCTTAAGGAGGGAAATACCTGGAAATTTCTGTATTGGAATTGTAACCTGTGAAGGCTAATTCCTTTGCTGATGAAGGGCTGTTATAGCCCCTTTACCCCCCATCGTACCCTCGGAGGGAGGCTGCCAAAATGTATAACGGAAAGTTACCTGACAATTTCAAATTATAAATCCGGCCGTTACCAATGTACTCTTAAATGATTCAATTCCTCAGATGGAACAATTGCCTTCCGCCATTTCCTTTTCCCCAAAATTATAACGGTTGGAATTTATAACCGTTTTATAATAAGTACCTTTAGTAAAAAGATAGTTTAACCCACAATAATTTTCCAAAGATTTGTTGTTGGTAATGGAAATAGAATAGCCCTTGTCTTCATTATAAATATTTCCGACAGAAGACAGCTTTTCCATGCCATTTAAATTTTTCAGGCTTTCATTGTTTTTTATCCTTAAACCCCTACCGATATGGGTCAAATTGTTGAAAGTAATATTGCTCAATTGAGGATTATCATCTATCTGCACATCTCCCCCAATTGATTTGAATATTTCCTTAAAAGTAATATTAGATGCGTCGAGCCCAAAACAAACCGCTCCCTCATTTCCTGAAGACGATGGATGGATCCGAAAAAATGGATGAGATAGTAAATAGGGCAAAGGATCAAAAGCTCTAAAGAGAATCTATTCAAGCAGTTGATCCATTGGTTGGTGACCATGCGAATTTCTGATGCTGACCGTTATTTCCTTCCTTTCCAGAGTTTCGGATTTCTTGAGGTACCTAAGACTGCCCTGACAATGATTTTTTTATTTGGCTCATCAACGGTGTAATGAACCATGTAGGGGAATTTTTTCAATAAAAAACAATGGACATTGTCGTACCGGACCTGAAAAAACGGGTGGATCTCCAGCTTTTTAAAAGAGGCCTTTACTTCAGTATGAAACCTGCGTCCAAGACCAGTTTGCTGTTGGTTGTACCACCCAATGGCTTCTTGAATATCCTGATAGGCTTCCGGTTCAATTTTAGTCTTAAAAGCGGTCAATCCAACTGAAAATTATCCTGAACCTGTTCCCAATCCAACAATCTTTCGGGGTTTTGGTCGGACTTCTTTATCCGATCCCTGACGATGGCCTTATGTGCTTCTGAAATTTCCAATTCTTCGGCCACTTCAAAACCCAATTGTTCGACAAGCTCCATAAAAAAGGTGAACTTACTTTCCGGTATCTTAAGGGTTACTTCTTTCATTGGTGTGAGCGTTAAAATTAATATTTTATTTTTGGCCGTTCGGAGAGGCTCTGATTTTTTTGAAAGTGCTTTGCTTCCTTTTCCTGATAAATTACAAAACCTTTTCATCTCCAATCCTCCATCATTAGTTTTTTCAACGAAATTTAAAATGCTTTGGCCATTTTTTATTTAATTGTTGAATTTTCAGAACTTTAAAAAAACCTCCGTATGCCAAAAATAATCAATATAAAGGAATTAAAAAATGGCTGACGACATGGTGTGGTGAAAAGGCTTTTCTAAAACCATGCGGACAGTCCCCTTTTCTAAAGATGATGATGGTTATGAGAAGATGGATGAAATTGTTAAAAATGCCAAGAAAAAGAACCTTGATGATTAAAAAATATAGGTGGCCTTAAAGTGCTTGGCTAGCTTCAATTTTTTACGGGGCGACTGATCCTTTACATTTTGAACACCTCCAAGGGAGAGTTGCCTTCTTCTTTTTTGATAGATTAGTATGGTAAAGTTGCTGAAATTGAAAAAAGAAAGGATAATTAGGAATATACCGTTCCCCATAATTTCTGAGGAAACTTTAAGGTTTTTATTGGTATTAAGTATTAAAAAGATAAATTGAAAGCCAATTGGCTATTTTTGAGAAAATATAGATATAGGCCTTTGGTATGGAATGGAGCATTTTGGTGTAACTCCTGAACATTTTTATAGGGCAGAGGGAGATATGGATTTTTGTCTACGGTTTTTGAATTGTAATCTATGAAAAACTACCTCATCTATTACTCTGTATTCAAGATGATCAGTAATTTCAGGTATCAAATCCGTACAGGCCCTAATCAACCCGTCGTAAAAAGTTGATTTTTCCCACATTAGCCAAAAAAATAATCCAGGGAGATTGGGATGAAATTTCCTAACAATTATAGTAAGGGTTTTTTGACCACCCTCTGACATATTTAAAGAAAAAAAGGAATAAAATTGATAAATGAATAATTTTAAAGAAAAAGCAGACCTGATCTGGAAAGTTGCTGACCTGTTGAGAGGGGATTATAAGCAGTCGGATTATGGAAAGGTTATTCTTCCCATGACAGTTTTGAGGCGGTTGGATTGTGTACTGGAACCGGCCAAGCAGAAAATATTGGATTACCTGCCCAAGGTGGACCCGTTAAAAGAAAGCGCCAAAGATATAGCGTTGAATAGAATAGCGGGCTTTAATTTCCACAACAGAAGCCAATACAATTTTGATAAACTTATCGCTGACCCCAATAATGTGGCAGTAAACCTGAGAAATTACATCAATGGGTTTTCCACCAGTGCCAGGGAAATCATTGAGTACTTTAACTTTGATGATCAGATTGACCGTTTGGATAATCCCCAGGCGGATATTCTTTTCCGGGTGGTAAAATCCTTTCAGGAAATTGATCTATCCAAAATGGATTCCATGGAAATGGGGTATGTTTTTGAAGACCTGATAAGAAGATTTTCAGAACAGTCCAATGAAACCGCCGGAGAACACTTTACGCCTAGGGAGGTTATCCGTCTGATGGTGAACGTTCTTTTTATTGAAGATAAGGACATATTAACACAGGAAGGGATTGTAAAAACTTTATATGATCCGGCCTGTGGAACAGGCGGCATGCTTTCCATTGGAGAACAATATGTAAAGGAACTGAATCCCAAAGCAGAACTTAAGGTCTTTGGCCAGGAAATCAATCCTGAATCCTATGCCATCTGTAAATCGGACATGCTGATCAAAGGCCAAAACCCAAGCAATATCAAATTTGGCAACACCTTTACGGTTGATGGACTGGAGGAGGAAAAGTTTGATTACATGCTTTCCAATCCACCTTTTGGCGTAGATTGGAAAAAAGCCCAAAAAGCCATTAAAGCAGAAGCGGACAGTAAAGGAATGAGCGGACGGTTCGGTGCGGGATTGCCAAGGATTAATGATGGCTCTTTACTGTTCCTTCAGCACATGGCTTCCAAAATGAAGGGAAGCGGATCCAGGGTGGGTATCGTATTTAATGGTTCACCCCTGTTTACAGGAGCTGCAGAAAGCGGTGAAAGCAATATCCGGAAATGGATCATTGAAAATGACTGGCTGGAAGCGGTGATTTCCCTGCCAGACCAGCTTTTTTACAATACCGGCATCAGCACCTATATCTGGATCGTAACCAACCACAAAAGCCCTACACGCAAAGGAAAGGTGCAATTGATAAATGCCACCGGTGCAAAGGATGAGGAATTGACCAAAGAAGGCAAACTGGACTTCAACCGTTTTTGGCAAAAGATGGACCGTAGCCTCGGCAACAAGCGTAAAAAAATAGCCGAAAATGGAAATGAAAAAGGAATAGGTTTTATTACCCAACTTTACGGCAATTTTGAAGAAAACGAATTTTGTAAAATCATGCCCAATGAATTCTTTGGCTATTGGCGTGTAACTGTGGAGCAACCGCTTAAAGAAAACGGAGAAAATGTCACTGACCGAAGTGGAAATCCCAAACCCGATTCTTCCTTACGGGACTATGAAAATATACCTTTCCTTGTAAAGACGCAGGACCCTGCGTCTCCATTCAGGAAACAAACCATTGAGGAATATTTCGAAGCCGAGGTTAAGCCACACTTACCGGAAGCCTGGGTAGACGTGAACAAAACCAAGGTGGGCTACGAAATCACCTTTACCAAGTATTTTTATGAATTCAAGCCATTAAGGCCCTTGGCAGATATCAAAGCGGATATTTTGGCTTTGGAAGTAAAGGTGTTGGAAATGGAGAAAACAGTTTTGGAGTAAGTTATGCCAGTAAAAGATTTACACAACAAACCTTTTGATAAAGGGACAATTGCAAAACTTGAGTTGTTTGAAGATTATGCTCAAGCTTGGATTCCAACTTTTGTAATGAAAGGAGAAAAGGAAATCCATATTTTCGATTTTTTTGCAGGTCCAGGATATGATTCGAATAATGTACCAGGTAGTCCAATAAGGATTTTGAACAAAATTAATGAGCAACTTGGTAATATTTTCTCTAAGGGAACTAAAATTATTGTTCACTTCAATGAATTTGATTTTGACAAATTAAAGGTGCTTGAAAATAATTGTACTGAATATCTATCCCTCAATCCAAAGTTTAAACATTTCTTAAAATTGAATTTCTATAATGATGACGCATATTCTCTTTTCTATAAGTTATTCCCAATTATTGAGAAATACCCTTCGTTAATCTATCTGGATCAGAATGGTATTAAATTTATCTCAGCAGAATTTATTTTAAAGTTAGAGAATTTAAAAACGACTGATTGGTTGCTATTTGTTTCTTCGTCATATTTTAAAAGGCTTGGAAATACAGATGAATTTAAAAAAATTGTAGAGTTTAAGCCAGAGGAACTTGCGAAAATCAAGTACAGTAATATACATAAAATGGTATTAGATAAGGTAAAGGCAATACTTTCTACAAATACTGAACTCATGTTGTTTCCATTTTCAATAAAAAAGGGAGCAAATATATATGGGGTTATTTTTGGTGCTACACATCTAAGGGCGGTAGATAAATTTTTGGAAATATCTTGGAAGAAAAATGAAATCAACGGTGAGGCTAATTTTGATATAGATGAAGATCAATCTAAAGCACAGTTTGAAATTTTCAGCACAAAAAAGCTGACCAAAATTGAAAAATTTAAAGAGGAACTTAAGGTGCAAATATTGAATGGATCCATAAAAAATAATAAGGAGGCGCTAATCTTTACATATGAGACAGGAAACTTTTATCGAAATGCAAATCAACTTTTAAAAAAATTGAAGAAGAGTGGTGATGTATTTTATGAAGGAAAAACACCAGGTATTAGTTATAACAATGCGTTGAACTGGAAGACAAAAAGAATAATCACCTTCCAACAAAAATCATAAAGCCATGGCACAATCAAGTATTGAATGGACGGAAATGACATGGAACCCCACCACCGGCTGTGACAAGGTATCAGCGGGGTGTAAATTTTGTTATGCCGAGATTATGTCAGGCAGACTTAAAGCCATGGGGGTGGAAAAATATGATGCCGGGTTTAAAATCAGAACCCATGAAAAGGAATTGGAAACTCCGTACACATGGAAAAAGCCTAAGGTTGTATTTGTAAATTCTATGAGTGATTTGTTTCATAAAGATGTTCCTATCGATTTCATCAAAAAGGTTTTTCGTGTGATGAAAGACAATCCACAGCACGTGTTTCAGGTTCTTACGAAAAGAGCAGATGTATTGCGCTACTATGATAGCGAAGGCTGGTTGGATTGGAGTCACAATATCTGGATGGGCGTTTCGGTAGAGAATGAGAAAATGGAGGATCGAATTGATTTTTTGAGAGACACTAAGGCCCGAGTAAAATTTCTTTCCTGCGAACCTTTAATTGGTTCTTTGCCTAACCTAAACCTGACTAGCATGGATTGGGTAATTGTGGGTGGCGAAAGCGGACGCAAGCCACGTCCAATGAAGTGTGAATGGGTCTTGGATATTAAGGACCAATGTCTGGCTGCAGATGTGGCTTTCTTTTTTAAACAATGGGGCGGCACCAATAAAAAGAAAACAGGGCGTGAATTGGAAGGCCAAACCTGGGATGAAATGCCGGAAATCCTGCAATCAGAAAATCATTTATGAGAATATACGACACATACAAATCCAGCGGCATTGAATGGATTGGGGAGATTCCAGGACATTGGGAGGTGATGAGGTTTGCATATCTCTTTTCATTCTCCCGAGGTTTAGGAATAACTAAGCAAGATTTGTTGAATGAGGGAATTCCTTGTGTCAATTATGGGGAAATTCATTCAAAATATGGATTCACGGTTGATCCTGAACTTCAACAGTTAAAATGTGTGGAAGAAGTATATTTGGAAACATCGGATAAATCTCTACTCCGGAGGGGAGATTTTGTTTTTGCCGATACTTCCGAAGATATTGAGGGATCGGGCAACTTCACCTGCCTAGATAGCGACACGCCTACATTTGCAGGTTATCATACTGTCATAGCTAGACATTCCAGTGGAAATAGTTATAAATTCTTGGCATATTATTTTGATTCTTTGGAGTATAGAAATCAAATCAGAAGTTCTGTTTCAGGAATAAAAGTGTATAGCATTACTCAGGGAATACTTAAAAATTCAAATGTTCTATTACCCCCTCCCTCCGAACAAACCGCCATCGCCATCTACCTCGACCGCAAAACAGCTGAGATTGACGAGCTGATCGCAGACAAAAAACGCCTGCTCGAACTTTACGAGGAAGAAAAAACCGCCATCATCAACCAAGCGGTAACCAAAGGCATTGATCCCGATGTCCCTATGAAAGATTCCGGAATCGAGTGGCTGGGGGAAATCCCGGAGCATTGGGAGGTGAAGAGGTTGAAGTATGTGGCAGATTCGTATCCAAGCAATGTTGATAAGAAGAGTAAGGAAGGTGAAAAGGACGTTCTGTTATGTAACTATATTAATGTGTATAAAAATGACTTTATTACTTCGGAACTGCAATTCATGAAAGCAACCGCTTCTGATTCACAGATAGAAAAATTTAAACTAAAAAAAGGTGATGTAATCGCCACCAAAGATTCTGAAACACCAGATGATATTGCTGTGCCAGCTTTAGTAAGAGAAGACTTTGAAAATGTTATTTGTGGCTATCACTTAAATTTTATCCGTCCAAAACTATTAATCGGCGAGTACCTGTTTAGATTTTTTCAAACTCAGTACACTAAAGGTTATTTTTTCAATGCTGCAAATGGAGTTACAAGATATGGTATAGGGGCTGAAAAATTTTCAAATTTCCCAGTTTGTTTACTATCAACCGAAGAACAAAATTCCATCGTTCACCACATCAAAACTGAATGCAGCCGCATAGATATCCAAATGGCACGCACGCAAAAATTGATTGATTTATTAACCGAATGCCGAACGGCATTGATCAGCGAGGTGGTGACTGGGAAAGTCAAGGTTTCCGATTGAATTTTATCTTCAAATATATCGCTAAGACCATAATAAATAATAGCAAAAATGTTAGGTTTGTAACAACAGTACCCATACTGCTTCCCGTAAGATCAGCATGTGGGTCTTTTCTAAAGATTTTTAACGAAGACAATACACCTTCCATGCCTCTCCTGAAGCACACTTGGAAGGTCTTTTCGTTTTCAGGGATCTATAAAATTAAAAACCTTGGATAGGTTTCAAAACAGATACCGCATCGGCTCAGCCCGTGCCCAATGGTGGGATTATGGGTGGAATGGGGCGTATTTCATTACGATACCACCACAACCCGGTCATCCATCCGGCCAAAAATCAATCGGGCAAACACGTTTTCAAAATCAGGGTAAAAATACAGTGTCATCCATCGTAGGAGGATACAAATCGGCTGTAACCAAACACACAAACCGATTGGGTTTGAAACATGCGTGGCAATCTCGTTTTCACGACCATATCATCAGAAATGATGCAGAATATCAACGTATTTCAGAATATATTATAAACAATCCTACCAATTGGAAGGACGACAAATTTTTTGCATCATGAGCATCACCACCGAAAACACCTTTGAAGCGGCCTTAGTACAATCTTTAGTAGATGGCGGATATTCTGAAGGCAATGCCGCTGGTTACAGCCCAGAACTGGGGATGTTTAAAAAGGAGGTAATTAACTTTTTACAGGAATCACAGCCCAAACGCTGGGAGAAAATATCCGCTATTCATGGTACAGATGCCGGCAATCGGGTTATCCTTCGGTTGCAAAAGGAAATGGATTTAAGAGGCAGTTTGGATGTTTTGCGCAATGGTTTTGTGGATTATGGGGTACGGTTCCAAATGGCCTTTTTTCAGCCTGCTACGGGATTGAATCCTGATGCAATGAACCTGTACAACAGGAACAACCTGATAATTTACCGTCAGATTTATTACAGCAGCAAAGTAAAGAACTCGGTGGATGTGGTGCTTTCCCTGAATGGCATTCCAGTAGCCACCTTAGAGCTTAAAAACCAGTTTACAGGCCAAAATGTGGGCAATGCCCTGAAACAATACAGCAGTACCCGGGACAATAGGGAGCTTCTTTTTTCTTTTAAGAAGAGGGTGTTGGTACACTTTGCCGTTGACCAGGATGAGGTGTTTATGGCCACCAAACTGGAAGGAACCAAAACATTTTGGCTGCCTTTCAATAAAGGCTCCAACAACGGAAAAGGAAACCCCATCAATCCCATGGGATATCGAACCTCTTATTTATGGGAAAATATCCTGCAAAAGGACAGTTGGATGGAAATCCTCCAAAGATTTATCCATTTGCAAACAGAGGAAATTGAAGTGGATGGAAAAATATTTAAGAAGGAAAAACTCATCTTCCCAAGATTCCATCAACTGGATGCGGTTCGGGAAATCAGCCAAAACGTCCTGCAATCAGGTCCAGGCAAAAATTATTTAGTACAACATTCCGCAGGTTCGGGAAAGAGCAATTCCATTGCCTGGCTGGCATATCGCTTATCCAGTTTACATGATCAGGCTGATGACCGGATCTTTGATTCAGTCATCGTAGTGACAGATAGAAATGTATTGGACCAGCAATTACAAAATACAATATATCAGTTTGAGCATAAAACGGGTGTAGTCCAGAAAATTGATAAGGATAGTAACCAGTTGGCTTCGGCTTTGGGCTATGGCACCAACATCATCATTACTACTTTACAAAAATTCCCCTTTGTGGTGGATAAGGTTGAAGAACTTCCTGAGCGGAAATATGCGGTAATCATTGATGAAGCGCACAGTTCCCAGGGGGGTGAGGCCAGCAAAAAGTTAAAAGAGGTGTTGACTGCCAAATCATTGGAACAAGCAGCAGTGGAGGATATAAACGATTACACAGGTGATGACTTTGTAAGAGAACAAATAGAAAGATCGGCGGCCGCCAGGGGACCACAATCCAATATTTCTTTTTTTGCTTTTACAGCGACGCCTAAATATAAAACCCTACAGGTTTTTGGGGATAAAGATGCAGAAGGAAAACCCAAACCCTTTCATTTGTATTCCATGCGTCAGGCCGTTGAAGAGGGGTTTATATTGGATGTATTGCAGAATTACA
Organism: Anditalea sp.; assembly: GCA_040905145.1. Taxonomy (GTDB): domain Bacteria; phylum Bacteroidota; class Bacteroidia; order Cytophagales; family Cyclobacteriaceae; genus DATGMS01. The sequence continues at coordinate 9,216 of JBBDSC010000108.1, read as the reverse complement.
CCACCTATGAATTATACTTCAATCTTACCAAAGCCATTGAAGATGACCCACGGCTCAATAAAAAGAAAGCGGCCAAAGCCATAGGGAAATATGTTTCCTTACACCCACATAATCTGGCTCAAAAGACCGAAATCATTATTGAACACTTCAGGAATATTGTATCCAGGAAAATGGGGGGAAGGGCCAAAGCTATGCTGGTGTGTGGATCCCGCTTACATGCCAAGCGTTATTTTGAGGAGGTAGGCCGCTATATCAAACAAAAAGGATACGAAAAAGATATAAAAATTTTAGTGGCATTTTCGGGAAAGGTGGTGGATGCCAATGCCCCTGAAGGTATTTCTGAACCCGAACTGACCGGGTATAAGGAAAAGGAAATACCTACCATTTTTGAAAAGGAGGAGTATAAAATTTTAATCGTCGCCGATAAATACCAGACCGGTTTTGACCAGCCACTATTACATACCATGTATGTGGATAAGAAACTTTCAGGGGTTAAAGCGGTGCAAACCCTATCGAGACTGAACCGGACTTCTCCAGGCAAAGAAGACACTTTTGTGCTGGATTTTGCCAATGACAGGCAAACTATTCTGGATTCTTTTCAGCCCTACTATGAAATCACCACGGTAACGGAAGAAACAGATGTCAATCATCTGTATGACCTGAAGGCAAGGCTGGACCAGTTTCAGGTATATTGGGAAAGGGAAATTGATGCATTTGCCGATGTATACTTTAATCCGGCAACCAAATTGAACAATCCCAAAGAACAGAAACACCTGTATGCCTTTACCGACCCTGCGGTAGAGAGGTACAGGGGTATCCCGGAAGAGGAAAAACAAGATGAGTTTAAGAAAGGATTACGTTCATGGACCAATCTTTATGCTTTCCTTTCCCAAATTATGCCTTTTTCAGATGCTGATTTGGAAAAATTTTGCGCTTATGCCAAATTATTACAGGTAAGGCTTCCCAAGCGGGACCTCTCTGAATCCCTGCATTTGGATGATGAAGTCGCTTTGGAATATTACCGCTTGCAAAAGATAAAGGATGGTGCCATTGAACTTGAAAAGGGTGAAAACGGGGAATTAAGTGGTACTACAGAAGCGGGATTAAAAAAGGCTAAAGAAGAAGAGGCTTTGTTATCGGAAATCGTCACGGTATTGAATGATCGGTTCGGTACTGAGTTTGAGGAGGCGGACAAACTTTTCTTTGATCAGATTGAATCAGAACTCATGGAGGATGAAACGCTTCAGACACAGGCGAAGGTAAATAAAATGGACACCTTCAAATATGCATTCGAGGATTTGTTTATTGAAAAGCTAATAGGCCGCATGGACCAGAACCAGGAAATCTTCGAAAAAATTTTGGAGGATAAGGTATTCGGTGATTTGGTTAAGGAAATTATGATGAAAAAAGTTTATAAAAGGATGAATGGGTGATTCTATAAGGATTCTGGACCCTAGTTAAAAAAAGGATCCTGCTGCCAAATGAGAAATTCCCTTTGCCTACTCAGCGCTCAACGTTGGTGCCAATACTGAAAATATTATTTCTTATCGGCAAAAAAGTTTTCGGGAGTATCACCTGTAAAAGATGTAAATTCCTTAATAAAATGCGCCTGGTCGTAAAACCCTGCCTCGTAACCCAATTCAGTTAGAGAGGTGGAAGTATTATACTGTTGAAGAACATGCTTTAGTCGGACTATGGAAGCAAATTTTTTTGGTGATGCTCCGACTGTTTGACGAAATCTTTTTTCCAAAGGACTTTGGCTAATGTGCAATGGCTCTAATAATTCCTTAATTCTAATATTGCCTTTGCTTTTATGAATAAGTGCAACTGCCGCCAAAACCAATTTGTCGGGTTCGGCTTTTATCATTCTGCGGATTAAAAACTTTTCAACCGCCGTAATTCTTGAAATGTCGGAAGTCGCCTCGGCTAATTGTTCCTCCAAACATAACAGTTCAGAACGAAGCATAAAGTTGTCAAGTGAAACACTTTCTCTGAAAAGTTCGTGCAATGGATGCTTGAAAAAAGGTGTTGCACCTCCGTCGTTAAAGAAAATGAAGACTGTCCCTATGTCGGGTGAATTTTTAAAAAGTCTGCTGTGGTCTGCCAAACCCGAAACACCAGAAATGGATAGCGTATTTTCAGTTTGATTTTCTATGCGGGATAATTTGCCTCTATACTGAAACCCGATTACCAATCCTGTGTCAGGCAAGACTTTGTAGGTCGTTTCGTCAACTGTTTCCTGAATAGCAAATGACTTTACAAAAGGTTTGAGAATCTCGCAAGGTATATAAGTTTCAAATTTCACTTAGATATTTGTCAATTTTTGCACTGTCCCAAGTCTTGCAGCAAACACCCGTATTTACCCCAGTTCTGCCTGACTATGGCGTATATATCGCCATTGTCCACAGCCTTATCCGGCCCCGGGTGCCACCAAATTAAGGATTTCTTCCAGATCATCCAGTGGACTTTGGATATTTTTGTTTGAAATGGCCAGAACATGGGTAATCCTTGGTAGTCTTGCTGTTTCATAACCTGGGGAAACAAAGGAAAAGAAGAAGCACCTGTTGAATTCATATCGCAATACCCCGACCAGGAGAGCTGCAGCAGGCAGTTCCAAGCTTACCGGGACCAGCATGACAAAGGCTGCGGTTCGCATCAGACGCTCCGCAGCAATACGGTAATGCAAGGCTGGAAGCTTCCATTCCGTTAGGCCGGAAGGCCATTGGGTGAAAACGCCAAACAACTGTTCCTAATCACCCCTTTAATTCGTATTCTCAGAAGTATTTAGTGACGAAGGGAAAATAATATATTGGTATTTGTCGTGCCTGCGTACCCATTGCATCGCTTTAGCGTCACTACGGCCAAATGGCTTCTCCCAGTTCTCTTGTCGACCAAGCGCTGTGAGGTCGAGATAGTTGAAGGTGTTAACGAGAAGGTCAAGTCCACGCGCATAAGACGAGTAGGTGTGGAAAACGCTATCGTCATAACGTATAAATGTGCTTATACCAGGCATTTCGCCTTTCCAACCATCCCAGGTTTCGCCCAATTCACCGACAGCTTGATAATTATATTCAACAGATCCTTGCTCAGGGTCAATAGTGACGCGAAAATCATAATTGAAATCACTGTCAAAGGAAGAGTACCAAGGGATTTCCCAACCCATTCTTTTTTTATAAGCCTCTATTTTGACGAATGGTGCTCGGGATACTAAAACCAAGTTGGTGTCGCGTGCATGCAAGTGTGAAAGGTGACCCATATTGTCTGCCACTAACGAACAGCTCAGACAGCCTTCCTCCCAATCTGGGTCAAGCATAAAATGATATATGAGGAGTTGCTGGCGGCTTTCAAACATATCTGCCAAACTTACCTTGCCTTGTGAGCCTTCAAATTCATAACCCTTATCAATTTTTACCATTGGCAAACGTCTTCGTTCAGCGTTGAGCTTATCCCGATGTGCAGTAAGGTCTTTTTCCTTTTTGAGTAGTTCCTTGCGTTCCTTTAACCATTGTTCTCGTGTAACTACTTTTGGCAGATGATTTTTGTCTGGTTTCATAATCTATAGTTTTTAATTTTAAACCATATTTTTTCAGCTTTTGAATAACGTTCAGAAAAGGCCTAAAATGGGGCCGGTTCAACCCGGATTTAGATTAGTCCATCTGAATTTATCGATTTGTTTTTTAATTCTCTTTACTAGCCCGGTTTTTCTTTTTTTGGTCCGTATACAGGTAACCTTCCGGATCCCCGCATCGCATTCTTCTAACTTGTTCTGCAGGTAATCATAGGTTCCCAATTCCTGGCGCAGGGCAAAGAGATCGTCTTTTCTGCCGTTGGGCTGGAGTGCCATTCCCACATCTTCCCTTTTCTGCTTTGGCGGAACTCCCATCCACTTCAATCAGGATCCTTAGACAGGATCAATCTTATAAGCTTCTCTGGCTTTAGCGGAAGGCCTTGGCACCATGTGGCAGATTTCGGCTAAAGCCAATACCCCCCATCACCGTTGACCCCCAGCTAAAGCAGGGGGCTGTTGGTCCTGAAACCAAAGCTCCCCCAATCCCAGGAGCGGGTTGAATACCTGCGGTCCTATTAAACCATCATATTTTTAACCTTCAGGGGTGGCAATTTCATTTTACAAAAAAGTTTTGAATCCGAGGGTCAATGGGCCAACTCATTTAGCAATCATCCATGCAGTTTATTTCCATTGGCTGGTTTACAATAAGTGCTTATTTAGGTCTAAATGCTGAGGATTACTTTCTTCCCTTCCAGGTTCCAACGTTTCGCCATGCATATTGCAGAAGGAGTACTTTACGGTACCGTCAATATCTTCCCGGATGATGAGCTACACCCTGAGGACGTCCTTTTTTCTAAGTTGACAAAGTAGCTTAATCAATAAGAAAAAATAAATGCTTTAGCATGTGGGAAATTTCTTATTATATTTAAATATAATAACGAACAATTGCTTAAAAGAAACCTTATTATACTTGCTTTTTCGGTAAGGTGTTTTAACATCTTACCGCATTTTTCTATTTTCTTTAATCCCAAAAAAATGAAAGGCGTTAATATGAACAGTGTTAATTTGATATTTTGGATGGTCCTAGTGGGCTTTTTTCCTACTCAATTATTAGCCCAAACAGCGGAAAATTATCCCCTATACGATAAGGAAACCGTGAAGAATACCCAAGACTGGCTAATTGAAGAAGCTGATATAAAAACGGCTCTTTACAAAACAGAAAGAGGGGAGTTGGTGCTGAGTAATGGGCTGATCAGCAGGATTTTTAGTTTGGATCCGGACGGATCAACCATAGGTATTGAAAACCTGATGACAGGTGAGAATATGTTACGATCAGTGAGGCCGGAAGCAATGGTGGAGATGAATGGAATGTCCTTACCTGTCGGCGGTTTAAAGGGGCAGCCCATCCACAATTACTTATTGGAAAGTTGGATTCCGGAATTGAAGGGCGATCCTGGAGCCTTAAAACTCCAAAGTTTCATCACTGGGCCTACAGAAGCCCGTTTTAAATGGAAGAAGCGTCCTGATTGGATGCCCATAGATGTACCATGGCCCGCACCTGGCAAAAAGATTTCTTTCACCTATTCAGGTGATGATAAACTCATAAATTATCTAATAGAAAAAACGAGCTCAGATCAAGGTAGGGACAAATTGTTTATTGATGAGTTCAGGACTTTAGATACACACTGGAAGATCCAGGCATCTTCTGCCGACGAAAGAAACTCTTTTATCAATGAGGGTAAGCCAGGTGAAATTATGGCCCTGTCTAATCAGGCTGTTTATGCAGAGGTCAGCAATCCGGGTAGCGCGAAAGTGTGGATGGCGCAGATTGATCCGGGAACGGATCAGGGAAGTTCCTGGGGGCCAGGCATAGCTTTGGTCGGGCAGGATGGAGAAGTTTATAAGCTTAACACACGGCCCGCAGATAACAGTTTTGGAATTTTTGATGGTACAAGGGAAAGAAAAGCAGGTAAGCTGGAAGAGGGTAAACCTGTTTTTTTACGAATTGAGCAAAAAGAAGCAGGGCTTATCTTTTCTTATGCTTATACATCCAATGAATTTAAAGAATTGGCAAATATTCCCAAGGCTAGTGGGCCAATAGTAGCTCTTAGGGTAGGAAAAATGGACTCCAAGGGTGGCTCTGAAGATTACAGTAGTGCAGGTGAAAGCGGTAGAAGCCATATTCTGAATGTGGAAATCATGGGGAGTCAAAGCCAGAAAGGAAAAGATGAACTGGCCAAGAGTCTTCAGTATCTAAAAAAGATCAAAGTTAAGGTGCATTATGAAATGTATGATGGTATTCCCCTGATGTCTAAATGGATTACCATTGAGAATAATGCAAAACAGGATATCATCATCCACAGTTTTAAAAGTGAAATTTTGGCTTTGATGGAGTCAGAAAGTGCTGTTGATGGAAAAACAGAGTGGATTAAGCCCAATATTTCTGTTGAAACCGATTTTAGGTTTGGCGGAATGTCAACTGATAATTTATATTCCAGTAGCATTGCCTGGAATGAAGATCCAGCCTATAAGACACAGGTAAATTACGAATTGCAAACCCCTGTTTTATTGGAAGCATATCCTAAATTTGGGCCGATGAAAACCCTCCCACCCACTGAATCAATGGATAGTTTCAGAACTTGGGAATTGTTTCATGATAGTTGGGACAGGGAAAGAAAGGGTTTGGCAGAAAAAAGAATGTACCGGTCTCAGGCTCCCTGGATAACGGAAAACCCTATCATGATGCATGTCCGTAATGCCGATGATGCCTCGGTAATGAAAGCCATTGACCAATGTGCGGAGGTGGGGTTTGAAATGGTGATCATGACCTTTGGCAGCGGGTTTCAGATTGAAAATGATAGCGATGAGAACCTGGACCGCATGAAGCAGCTCGCTGACTATGCCCACAGCAAAGGTATTGCCCTTGGAGGGTATTCTTTGCTTGCAAGCAGAAGCATTGATGCCGAAAATGATGTGGTGATGCCGGAGGGAAAAACCCCAAGGTTTGGAAACTCCCCTTGTTTGCAGAGTGAATGGGGAAACGCTTATTTTGATAAACTGTATAAGTTTTATCAGAAGACGGGACAGGATATTTTGGAGCATGATGGCAGCTATCCCGGCGATGTGTGTGCAAGCAATGACCATCCTGGCCACAAAGGGCTGGAAGATTCCCAGTGGAACCAATACGAAAAAATCCAGACATTTTATGAATGGGCAAGAGGCAAGGGTGTTTTCCTGAATGTGCCTGACCATTATTTTATGGCCGGAAGTAACAAAACCGGTATGGGATACCGGGAAACCAACTGGTCATTGCCAAGGGCCCAACAGGAAATTATAGAAAGGCAGAATATTTATGATGGAACCTGGCAGAAAACCCCAAGTATGGGATGGATGTTTGTGCCTTTGGTACAGTATCATGGTGGGGGAGCAGCTGCCACCATTGAGCCGTTAAAAGATCATCTGCCACATTATGAACAAAGATTGGCTAATCTATTTGGGGCCGGTGTACAGGCCTGTTATAGAGGTCCGCAACTGTATGACAGCCCCCAAACAAAAGAGATAGTGAAGAAATGGGTCGATTTTTATAAAAACCATCGTGAAATATTGGATAGTGACATTGTTCATATCAGAAGGCCTGATGGAAGAGATTTCGATGGGATCCTTCATGTCAACCCTTTCGGAGAGGACAAGGGTTTGATCATGCTTTACAATCCGTTGGATACCCCCGTTAAAAAGACCCTTCCTGTAAATCTATATTATGCGGGTTTAAAGGAAAACGCCATGCTGACAGATGGTCAGGGTAATGAAATGGTACTTCAACTTCAGAGAGATTATACGATTGAATTGCCAATAAATATTCCACCCAGAAGTCAGCAGTGGTTTTTGGTAAGGTGATTATGCTTAACATAATTGAGGGGAGGATAAGATCCTTAGATCCAAGGTTCACACAGCCGGTTAGATTTTGGTTGGGCCGTAGATAAGGGGGAGGTTGGCAAAATTGTAAGAAAGGTCAGCCTATCATATTATGAGGGATAACTGATTTAATAAATTCTGCTTGATGTTTTAAAGTTTTTTATTTTTAAAGAAGAGAAATCCACCAATTTTAGAACTTGATTGGTAGACCACTTGATGATACAGTAATCGGCCAGATTATTTTGAGGTCCAAATAAACAATCAAAAAGAGATAAATAGTAATTATTCTACACAAGGGGTCCTCCAATGCCATGGAGATTTGCTTTACATGGGTTGCTTTTGCAGGTATAGGACGTTTTTCCCACACTTGACTTGTCATATTTAGGAGAGAGATATCAGTAAAATACTCATACAGATAACTGAAAATGTTTCTACATTTGTTCAACATAAATACTTAATATTTATCTTTGCTGAAAAAAAATAGATGAAATCAGAGAAAAGGTCAAAGGGAGAAAATAATTTCATTAATGGTTTGGAACCTATTGTTACTTTAACCATGGCAGACCGTGTGGAGGCTCAGCTAAGGAAATATTTAAAAGAGGAAGGCTTTAAGCCAGGGGATTCCATTCCCAAAGAAATAGAAATAGCAGAAACTTTAGGAGTAAGCCGTAATGTAGTTAGAGAAGCATTAAGCAGGTTCAGGATGTTAGGTCTTATTGAATCTAGAAAACGTAGAGGCATGGTATTGGCAAGACCGGATGTACTTGTTTCTCTGGAAAGAGTATTAGATCCCTATATATTGACCAAAGATACTCGAAAAGAACTTTTTGAACTTCGTCTGATTTTAGAAATGGGCTTGGCAGACTTATTATTTGTTCGCAAGACAGAAAAAGACTATGAAGCTTTAGAAGAAATAGTGGACAGAGAAAAATTGGCCAAAAAAACCTTGGATCGAATTCAATGTGATATAGAATTCCATGCTATGTTGTATCGGATTGCTGGTAACAATGTGTTAAAACGGTTTCAAAAATTATTATTGCCCGTTTTTCAGTATGTTGTGGAGTATGAGTCGAAGCATAGGGATTCCAAATGGCCTTTAGTAGGAGAGATTAAACATCAGGACCTTGTAAATATTTTAAAGTCTGGGACTCCTGGGGATTTTAGGGAGGCCATGTACAGCCATCTGAAACCTCATTTTGACCATGTTTGAAAAAGTTATAATCTCCAAATATTATATAGATTTTTACATAAGCCATTTTTTGTTCGTGTGGGGCATAACTTTTTACAAATCAGAGTCATATTCTCTAGTCTTATCCCAATGTACTTCACTAAAAGTGGCTCGCTTCTTGGATTTTTCTACCTAAATTAACCGCTCGCAAAAAACTGAAGCACTTGCCATAGATATTTTGGAATTAAGCTTTTAGCCTAACTACTTATTTTAGGTACGGATCATAGGCCCAAAAATATGCTTGAGTTAAACTTTAAAAAAATTATTTTATTCACTTGCTAATTTTAAATTTTTGTTTAATATTTGACATGTAGTACATAATGGCATTTAATAAAAAATGAATTTTATAAACCCTATAACTGTCAGAAAATATGAAAATAATCTACAAGTTCTTGATTTTAAATTTTATATTTTTCCCAGTGTTTATCGTTGTTGCCTTTGGTCAAGACACTGAAATAAAAATTACAGGTCAAGTTACTTCGGAAGATGAGCCAATGGGCCTTCCTGGAACAAATGTACTCATTAAAGGAACTACCCAAGGAGCTGTCACGGATATGGAGGGAAGGTA
>JBBDSC010000107.1:0-38255 GCA_040905145.1 Anditalea sp. | reverse complement strand
TGTTTGATGTTCGATTGCAAGATCGTGGGGACTTGATACTGTGTCTTGATTCTACGATCGGTGGGTCTTGATACTAATATTAGTTACTGACTGCTGATTCCCAATCCCATGGACTTTAACTTTTTAATAGTCGCTAAAGGATCGCTTGAAGAAAACACAAAACTACCTGCCACCAAAACATCGGCCCCTGCTTCCATCAATTGCTGGGAATTCTCCTCGTTAACTCCCCCATCTACTTCTATTTTGGTACTTGCACCAACTTCAATAATTATTTCCTTTAATCTTTTAATCTTGGCATAGGTATTTTCAATAAAACTTTGCCCTCCAAAGCCCGGATTAACGGACATGATGCAGACCAAGTCTACATCCTTTATTATGTCTTTCAATAATTCTACGGGGGTATGAGGGTTCAACGCTACCCCTGTTTCGCATCCCAAAGCTTTGATTTTTTGCAAGGTCCGGTGCAGGTGAACACAGGCTTCATAATGTACACTAATGACTTTTGCCCCGGCATTTTTGAAGGCCTCTATATAATTGTCTGGATTTACCACCATTAAATGTACATCCAAGGGCTTCCTAGCATGTTGATGAATGGCAGCGGTCACTGGAATTCCAAAAGAAATATTAGGTACAAACACTCCGTCCATAATATCTATATGGATGTAATCTGCTTCGGAGCTGTTCAACATTTCTACTTCACTTTGCAAGTTGGCAAAATCGGAAGCTAAAATGGAAGGAGCAATTAATGCTTTCATTGATTTAATTATTGGCTATTGGTTGATTATCGGTGGTCGGTGGTTACCGATTACCGGTTACTGATAATGATTTTTGGACTTGCTACTTGGTTCTTGATACTTTGTACTTTGTACTTCTTCAAGCTTATCTTCTTAACAATCTGAACGTCTGAGTATGATTGTTTTCCTTACACTCGATGAAATATAAACCAGGCCTGGTGTTTTCAAGCCTTATTTCATAAGGAAATTTATGTGAATTTCTTGTCAAGCTTTGATCGGAAATAATCTGTCCCCAGGTATTGATCATCCTAAAACTACACTGGTTTCCCCTTCCATATTCAATAAATAACTGGTTTCCATCCAAAGGATTGGGATAAACAACAGCCAAATCTGATTCCTTTTGTTCTTCGAAATCCAATATCTCCCCATAATAAGCATCGATGAAATTAGGAATCCCAAACCCCAGTTCAGTATCGGGCGCATCCGCCATAGTGCCGCTGTTCAGAAGGTTTTCAATGATCTGTTCCCTGGTCCACTCAGGTCTTGCTTGCCATAAGCCAGCAGCTAAAGCAGCAATTTGAGGACTGGTAAATGAAGTCCCACTCGAAGTATTAGGGCTGTCGAGCCATCTCCATAATGTCACTCCGCTACCAAAGGCCACTAAATCAGGCTTTAGGCGTCCATCAAAAGTAGGTCCAGTAGAACTAAAGCCTGATCTAACCAAGCTGCTGGTGACTGATCCTACCGCTATTATTCCATCGGCATCTGCTGGGGCAGTAAGGGTTTTCCAATCTCTATTCCCTTCATTTCCCGCACTACTTATTACCAATATGCCTTTTCTTGCGGCCATAGTAGCACCTATCGTAATAACAGCCGTCTTGCCGTCCATATCTTCCGGACGGTAATCCATTTCAGGATCATCAAAGAGATTATACCCCAGAGAACTGTTGATGATGTCTACGCCCAAACTATCTGAAAATTCTGCCGCCCTGATCCAGTTGTATTCCTCGACCTTGAATTCCGAACCTACATCCTCTGTAATGCATAAAATGTAATGGGCATCATAAGCTCCTGAAATCAACTTGGATTCTTCATAAGAAGCCATTAGGGACAAGGAGGCTGTGCCATGTCCATCCGACCTGAACACCTCATCAGAATCAGGCAGCACAAAGTCTTTGGTCGCCACAATTTGATCCTGCTCAAACAAATGCTTCATGCCTGAGATTTTGTCCGCATTTACAAATCCTGCATCAAAAACCGCAATCATTACCCCTTTCCCTGTAAATCCCTCCTCATGCATGGCAGGGATACCTAAGATATCATTTTGAAAATCATAGGTATTTACCTTTTTTGAGGTCACATTGAAATTAATGGGAATTCTAAAGGATTCTTTTTTTCCATTTTGGCCAATTGGATGAAAATCCTTAGCCACTAATTCAACCCTTTCTATAAAAGGCAAAGTGGCTACTTCAGCCATCTGCTCCTGGGTAGCCACTACGATCGAAGCATTCATCCATTTAGAATGGTAGCGGACCTTTTCTACCATATAGGCGATCGTATCCACGTATTTTCCTGAAACCGGCAAGTCTGTACTATCTACAGCCACACCTTCTTTGATCCTTCTATCTATAGCTTTTTGCAAAAGAAATTCTTCTGGAGCCTCCAAACTATACGAGATTTGTGGTTTATATTTATAATGTACCGCAAACCTGTCCTGACCAAAAGTCAAGAAAGGTACGAAACAAAGCACAATGAAGAATTGTACAAATATCGCTCTATCCATTGGTTATCAATTTCAAATGAGTAAAACGGCCTGAATCAATTATTTGTTCACCTAAACAGTCATTCCTGGAGCAGTAGGTCAAAACTTCAAAATAACTTTCAACCAATCCTACCCCTTTAACAAACACTTCATAGCGATGGTCACGGAGGGTGATCAAATCATCTTCCTCACTTTGCACAACTTTAACCGCTGATGTATATTCCACATCCCCTATGCTGTATTTATTAGGCATATTCATGACATAGATATCTTCAGCCAGTGTATTGTATACATTGCTGTCCCATTCCATCCCATTACCAGGTGGGAAAACCATGGGAATAGTAGTCTGGTTATCCATGGTCCTTATCAAGGTTCCGTTACTTAGTCGATAAGAAAATGTTTTTTCCTGCTGCCAGTTATGCTGATCGGAAGACTTTTGTCTTTGGATTGCAAAAACTTGTTCCCCGGAATTATTGGTATAATTGGATGTAATTTTATCCCGGTAAAAAAAAATATGGGTTTCCGCATCGGATTCCCCAAAGTAGAACGTTTCTTCAACCTGATATTCCCAAAAATTCCCGACTTTCAAAGGTTGATAATCCAATCCCAGATCTACTGCAGCCTCTTCCAGCTCACTGCATGAAAACAATAAAATGAATAAAAATGCCCCTCTGTTTTTAAGTATGCCCATAAATAATCCAATCGAACATAAAATTACATTTTTTCAATTGAAACTGATGCCCCAGCGTTTTTTAATTTTCAATTATGACCATTTTAGAAGCAGATTAAAAAAAGTCTGACGAATCCCATATCTTTGAGAACAAATAATATTCTAGAAAAATAACGCAATTCAGGAATGACTTTAAAAACATTTGTAAAAATAAGTAATGTGAACAACCTTAGTGATGCACGATATTGTGCAGGAATGTATGTACATCTTATGGGGTTTAATTTAGAAGAACACAACAGGAATTATTTGTCCCCTGATAAATTCAAGGAAATAACTGAATGGCTTTCAGGACTGAAGTATGTAGGTGAATTTGAAAATTCCCATCCAGACAATATTCTAGAGATTGTAAAAAGCTATAAGGAGATAGATTATATTCAAATACGGGAAGAAGCCCATTTGCAAATGTTGGTAAATACCAGGTACAACCTCATCTTAAAACAGCAAATAAGGGATGCAAAGGATATTCAACATTTGATTGCCATAGCCCCAAGCCTTAAAGAAAACAATGTCGTCCTACTGCTGGAATCTGATAACCAAACTTTGCAGCCCGAGTTTATCCAACTATTAAAAGATTTAGCTGAACGGACACCGGTATTGTTGGGATTTGGCATAAATGCGGATACGGTGGAAGATGTATTGGAACAAACTAAAATCAAAGGCATCGCCTTAAATGGAGGAGATGAGATCAAACCTGGTTTTAAAGATTTTGATGGATTGGCAGATATCCTGGAAATATTGGAGCTTGATGAATAAGCCCGACAGCTTTAACAAAGCCCCGTAATTAACCCTGTCCCTGATAGCTGAGCTTTTGGAAGCCAAAGATTTTCCCATATTTATTAAAAATATTAAAATTTGCCAACCCAAACAATCTTACCCGTATGAAAAGTCTTTCGATTATTGTTTTGAGTTTAATTTTTTTTTATGGGGGATTTTCCTGCCCTTGCCCAAACTGGTAAGGTGTATGACAATCTTTCCCTGGAAAGCACGATACTAAAAAGTGATCGGCAATTTGCCATTTATTTGCCCCCTGGTTATGAAACATCTGAAAGAAGCTATCCGGTCCTCTACTTGCTCCATGGGGCCGGAGATGACCAAACCGGCTGGGTACAATTTGGAGAGGTACTCCATATTACCGATAAGGCCATCAGTGAAGGAGAGGCCACACCAATGGTCATTGTGATGCCAGATGCCAACACAGGTAGACGAGGGTATTTCAATGATATTAAAGGCGATTGGAATTATGAGGATTTCTTCTTTCAGGAATTAATCCCTTATGTGGAAAAAACCTATCGGGTAAAAAGTGAAAAACGATACCGGGCCATTTCCGGTCTTTCCATGGGTGGAGGAGGCACATTTATGTATGCTTTGCACCATCCTGAAATGTTTTCCTCTGCTGCCCCATTAAGTGCTTATATAGGTCCTTTATCCCTTGAACAAGCGAAAGAGAGGTTTGCTAATGATAAAGAGCAATATGCGGCAACGGAAATCCAAACTTATTATGAGCAGCATAACGCCCTTTTTCTTATCAATAATATGCCCGAAGAACAGAAAAAAGACGTCCGCTGGTACATGGACTGTGGTGATGACGACTTTCTATATGAAGGGAACAGCCTGGTTCATGTTGCGATGAAGAAAAATGAAATCCCCCATGAATTTAGGATTCGTGATGGGGCCCATAATTGGACATACTGGCGGGAATCCCTTCCTGAAGTGCTGAAATTTGTTTCAGATAGCTTTCATCAGTATTAAGATTCTGTAGAACAACTCACCGAGTTGTTCTACAGATCCACAAACTGGAATTTCAAATATTTAATGCTTTTCCCCTGTTCACTGAACATTTTTTCATAGCGGGTCTGTATCCCAAAATGATCGTTTTTATATGCGGAAGTATAAAAGTCATGGGTAAACTCCAGGTTTTTCACATCCCTCCTATTTTCCAGAACCATCAATGTATAATCAAAAAGTCCGGTATTATCTGTTTTCAGATGGACAATCCCCCTTTTTTTGATCATCAGTTTATACATGTCCAGAAACCTGGGGGACGTCAGTCTTTTTTTCTCGTCCCCTTCCCTTGGCCTTGGATCAGGAAAGGTTATCCAAAGTTCACTGATCTCACCCACATCAAAAAAATCATCCAAAGTTTCGATCTGGCTTCTCAAAAAAGCAACATTATTCAAGTCTTCTTCTAGGGCGGTAATGCTTCCTTTCCAGATCCTGGATCCTTTTATATCCACACCGATGAAATTTTGATTGGGAATTACCCTGGCCATCCCCACTGTAAATTCCCCTCTTCCACACGCCAATTCCACCACAAGAGGCTGATTATTTTGAAACTGCTCTTTATTCCAATGACCTTTTATTCTGGTAAAAATGTCCTTGCCCTCCTGGACAACATTTCTATTGATTTCATTTTGCTTAAATCTGGCTAATTTATTACGGCCCATATTTATAAATTTTCCAGTTCTGCGACCACAAATGTACTTCCACCCACAAAAATGAAGTCATCTTTGTCAGCCTTTTTCAGTACTGTCCTTAGTGCCTGGTTTACTTCTGAAACAACCTCTCCCAACAATCCAAACTTCATGGCTTTCTCATGCAGCATTACCGCTGGCATAGCCCTGGGTATATTGGCCTCGCAAAACACATAAAAAGCTTTCTTGGGCAAAAGTGCCAACACAGGATCTATATCCTTATCGTTGGACATTCCTATAATTATAAATAAATTTTTAAAAGGAATCCTGGTGATTTGATCTACAAGTAACTTGATGCCGTCTGCATTATGCCCGGTATCACAATAAATCAAGGGATCTTCCCCTAATTTTTGCCATCTCCCTTTCAATCCGGTATTTTTTGTAATACGGCCAAGTCCTCCTTTAATGGCGTCCTGATCAATTTTCAATCCTTTTTCTTTTAAAATGGAAATAGCCTGAAAGATACCCGGAAGGTTTTTCTCCTGATATCTGGCCGATATATCCATGTGGTAATACTCCTTGTCTTTATTCCCCGTGATCACTTCATATTGACAAAGTGGATCGGTAGGATCTGGGTCAATCTGCTTGATCTGATAATGTTGATCTGCAAAATAAATGGGGGCGTTTTTTTCCTTGGCTATCTTCTCAAATACTCCTTTCGTTTCAGGCTGTGTCTCACTTATGACAACAGGTATTTTTTCTTTTATGATCCCCGCCTTTTCTATCGCTATCCGGGGAAGTGTATTTCCAAGAAACTGGACATGATCCAAGCCGATATTGGTGATCACACAGAGTTCGGGAAGAAGAACATTTGTACTGTCCAATCTACCCCCAAGTCCTACTTCAATGACTGCATAATCAACTTTCTCCTCAGCAAAATGATTAAATGCCATCCCTACAGTCATTTCAAAGAAACTTGGGTGCAATCCATCTAAAAAGTCTCGGTGTCTTTCAACAAAAGCAATTACTTTTTCTTCATCAATTTCCTCTCCATTGACCTTTATTCTTTCGGTAAAGGATTTAAGATGAGGGGAAGTGTACAACCCCACCTTATATCCTGCTTCCTGCAAGATTGAGGCAAGGGCATGGGAAGTACTTCCTTTACCATTGGTACCGCCAATATGGATGCTTTTGAACAAATGTTGGGGGTTTCCTAAATGGGTGCAAAGCTGGAGGGTATTGTGAAGATCTGCTTTGTAGGCAGCGGCGCCAATGCGCTGGTACATAGGTAAAGCATTGAACAAATAGTCCAACGTTTCTTGATAAGTCATATAAAACTTAATCTACTTTAATGATAAAAGTGATTTTTCCTGTGGAATATTCAGCAGAAGGGTTTCCACTTTGTCTTTTAAAAGTAAGCTGATTGACTATCCCTCTGTAATAAGTCAAAACCTCATTACTTACATTGTACTCCAATGGAATGGCCTGGACTATTCTTCCATTATCATCTACAGTGATTTGGAAAATTATCTTCCCATTTCTGGTAGAAACATTGTCTTTAATATCCGGCTTGGAAGAAAAATCCCATCCCGCCAATTCCAGGTTATAACCTGCACCTTCTCCGGCATTTCCTTTACCTGATTGCATGATGGAGCGTCCATCTACGGTGCCTGTAGGATTACCTTCATCTCCTCTTTGAGTCGAAGATCCTTGATTGCTTCCAGAAGATTCCTCCTCGCTTTTACCGGTGTTGCCTCTGGCGCCAAAGATGGCCCGAGGGTCTACTTTTGGTTTTTCCTCTGCTTTCTGAACAGTTTCTTCAGCTTCTTTTTCTGCAGGTTTGGTGACAGGTTTATCAGCTTCTTTTGGCAAAGTGCTTTCATTTACCGCTTCAGACGTTTTCTCAGCACCTTCGATTGGGCTGGGAACCTTCGATTTGGTTTCAAAGGAACTTTTTGACTCACTGGGTGTGGGTTGGGCTGTCTTTGTTTCTGGCTTAGCTACTGGCACCTCTGCCTCGGTTACTTGGGGAGATGGATCTCCAGGGGCGGGAGCTTCTGTATTTTGAGCATCGCTCACAGATGGAGGGGTTGTAGTTTGGTTATTGGAACTTCCTGCATCAGTAAACCCAAGATTTAATTCCAGCCCAAATTTAGGAATGGGTGGGACAGGCTGTCTCCAGACCACCATAAAATAAACAGCAACCAAAAAAAGAACATTCACAATCACCGTAATGATCATGGCTTTCCGTTTGTTGTCCGCCTCTTCTTTATTTTCCTCCCAAGCTTCCATATTTATTTAAATGGTTTTGTAGCAATAGAAACATTTGCCTCCAATGAAGCGGCTATACCCCCTATTTCTACTAAATATTCCACAGGGACGTCTTTATCAATATGCAATACCACCTGTCCCTTTTTATCTTTCAGTAACAAAGTAAGTTCCCTTTTAATTTCATCCCTTCCAACCACTTTTTCATTGACGGAATAATTCAGGTCTTTGGTCACAGTCACCGTCACTTCTTGCATTATTATGTCTGATGTTTCGCTGGAGGGTAAATTCACAGGCAAACCAGAAGGGGTAATAAAGGAGGAAGTCAACATAAAGAATATCAATAAAAGGAATATTATATCCGTCATGGAGGCCATACTGAAAACCGATTCAATTTTATTTTTGGATTGTAAAGCCATTATTTCTTCTCTTGTAAAAGATCAATAAATTCTATTGAGGTATATTCCATGCTGTGGATCAACTTGGATACCCGGGTCACAAGATAATTATATCCTAAATAGGCAATGATCCCTACTACCAGTCCGCCAGCGGTGGTCACCATCGCCTCGTAAATCCCCGTGGAAAGCAATTTAGGGGATACCATTCCTTCTTCCTGGGCTACCCCGATAAAGGCCCGGATCATACCGGCCACTGTTCCCAGGAACCCAATCATAGGTGCAGCTCCGGATATCGTCGCCATAAGGGATAAATTTTTTTCCAGTTTGTAGATTTCTATTTTTCCTACATTTTCAATGGCTACTTCAATATTTTTTAAGGGGCTTCCTATCCTGTCCAATCCTTTGGCGATCATATTCGCCACAGGGGTATCTTCTCCCTGGCAGATCATCCTGGCCTGTTGAATATTTCCGCTTTGGACCATCATCTTCACTTGGTCAACCATAGCTTGTGGGGTTTTTTCTGCCTTTTTAAGGGTAATCATCCTTTCTACGAAGATGAAAATAGCCAATACAAACAAGGCATACAGTGGGATCATCATGTAACCCCCCTTAATCAACAAATCGTAAAGGGCAATGTCCCCGTTCCCGGTTTCCATTGTAGATAAAGTATCAGCAACCATTTCGTTGCCAGTAGATAAAGTTTGTAGTAAATTCATATTAATATTTCAGTACCCATAAATTTTCATCAAAATCCGCTTTTACCCGGCTCATTTCTTTTACTGCTAAACCAAAACTATTAAAATGACCGATAGAAAGTCTATAATAGTCACTTTCTCCATAAGGGCTAATCAAAAAGGTATTAAATCCCTTCTGATTTAACTCTTGGGAGTAATCCATTGCCAAATCCTGATCGATAAAACTTCCTACTACCACAAAATAACGAGGGAGATCCGCCCTTGATGATATTTCTGTTAAAGTTATTTCATCAACTGGTTCCTCAGGAACCTCATCAATTTTTGGTTCTGGTTCAGGTGGCAGAGGTGTTTCTACTTCATCTTTAGAAGGGAACTCTTCCTCATTTATCCGGTGCATGCTACCATCAAAATAAAACCATGCACCCACACCAAGAAACAAAAGGAGCAGCATCCAAATTATCCAGGATCTTTTGTTTGTTTTATTCTCCTTATTTTCTGCTTTTCCCGGAGTTTTTGCAGCCGATTCAGGTGCTTTTAATGTTTCAGGTCCGGAATTCGGCCCCACTTTTTTAGACTTTAATGGAGCCAGGGGCGCTCCAGATGGTTCTTCAGATTGCTGAATGGGGGTAATTTCTACCTTGGGAAGCCCAAAATCTTTGTCAGAACCTGATTCTTTTTCCTTGTCATTAAAATCTTCTTCAGCCATTTTAAAAATTAATTTATCAATTATAAACCACGAAACTAAGATAAATCTTTAATTCCCCAATAATCAAAATTTAAAACCTAATCCACCTATTCCCTGGATTCCCCTCACCCTGTAATTCCAATATCTTTCATTTTTTTGATTGAACAAATTATTGCCCTCTACGAAAACAGAAAACCTTGGGGAGATGGAATAATCAGCTCTGGCACTCAAATCAATAATAGGGTTTAAGGTAGTTGTGTGCCCTGATTGTAAATTGATGGCTCTAATGCCTCCCAAAAAGTTGGCATTTGCGGTAATGAGCCATTTCTCACTTGGCATAAAAAAGTTGTTCAGGCCAATTTCCCATTCAGGCCTGTGCCAGGCACTTTCCATTTCAGAAAGTTTGTAATGAAAGTAATTGGCCGTGGCCTGTAATTTATACAAATTCTCATAATTCCATCCTAAGCTAGCATGGTAGTTTAGTACCTGAGTGATATCGTCATAAATTAATTGAAATTTAGTGCTGTCATTCTCATTGTTTCCATAGAAATGCATATTGGTAAATTCCCCAAATTTAAAACCTGCTTTATAACTCAGTTCTTCATTGATTTCACCCTGGACTCCCGCATCTATCTGGTAATTTTGTAAAGTATTCCTCAACTGTGAACTTGGCCCAAGGAATGGATTTTCCATCACAAAACCATAATAGGTGTTTCTGATCACATCACCTTCATATTCTGCATAAAGACCAAATGACTCCGAAAGGTTATAGTTGGCAAAAATGCTTGGAAAAATATGAAAATCGGACTTCTTGTTGGGAATTACATCGTTTTCCAGTACCACATTGGCCCCTGCTTTTACCCTAAAGTCATCATTGGAATATTCTACATAAGGATAGAATTTAACATAGTTCCTGTTGATTTCGGAATAAGTGGCGTCAGAGGGAGAAGAAATAAACCCCTCCGATTCAATGCCCCCCTGTAACCTGCTATTGTCGGATCTGAACCCCAAGTGAACTCTTGTCCCCATTTCGTGCTCCCTTGCCAAATAATTATCGTTAAACAACTTCAGGGAAAGTGATGCCTCATAATTGAATAATTCCAGTCTATTTATTTTTCTTAGGCCAACTCTCCCGTACACTGTATGAAAAATTTGGCTAATATCTTCAGGGACAATTTCAAGCCCGGGAGCCGGTGTATAACCGTAAAAATTATGCCTGTCCCTATCATATCCCACTTTTCCAAAAAATTCGACGTTCTCCTGAAACAAACTGCCGTCAAACCTAACATTGGTATGATCTTCGGCAGAGTTTTTTCCATCCACAGGTCCTTCATAGAAGCCTTGATGTTTTATAAGAACCCCAAAATTCATGTAATCACTTTCTACATTATTGATATAAAGTTCACCCAATGGGGACTGATAATTTCCATATCCCACTTTGAGATAACTATGAAATAAAGGGGTCTTATTGTCAATAAACTTTTTTTGGAAAGGCTGCGTATCAGTGACCACTGGATTTAAGTCCAGAAAAAAATTCTTGACCTCGTAAGTGTAATTCCCTTTACTTTTTGCACTGGGAAGTACAGGCGTTTTCTCAAATACACGGGCCTGTTTAGGCAAGGTCAAAACCCGGTCTTTTCTGATAATAAACTCAGCATCTTTTATTTCCCCACGCTCTTGGCCTTGGGTATCTTGAGCCATTGCAACTGAAATTTGGAATAGGCTGGACAAGAAAATGAAAATCAGACTTTTATACATGTTTAATAATATAAATACCTTAACAAATTAATTGAGGGTTTGAAGCATTTCCCCGGCTTCTTTTTTGATCTCCTCATTGGAAGATTTTTCCACAATGGATTCAAGTGTTGCTTTAGCTTGAAAAGTTTCCCCCATTTCCATATAGTTTTTTGCCAGTAATACAAAGCTCTTTCCATACCAGAAATCATACACCCCGAAAGGACCGGAGAAATCAAAAATAATTTCATTGGATTGGGTGTAATTTTTCTGTTCATGAAAATTCAGGGCCAACAGAAATAAAGCCTCAGCTCCCTGTTGGGTTTTATATTCATTGATCAAGAACATTAAAGCCTCTTCCGCTTCCTGTCCTTTAGTTTGTTCAAGGAGCGACTTAGCTTTAATCAACAAGGCAGTGGATTCCGAATCCGCTGTAATATTGCCCAATTCGATTACTTTGTCTGCATAAAAGGTCGATGAATCGAATTTGGAGATATAATAATAAGATTCCATTAACCCTTTAAATGCTTCATATTCCTCAATTTTATTTCTGGCATTTTTAGAAGCGCTGATAAAATAGGGAATTGCTTTTTCATAATTTTTATTCTCGAATTCTATCTCTGAAATCTTTTGAATGGCCCTGGTTTTTTGAGTTGAACCGTTAATTTTTTCCAGTTCATAAAAATACTGTAACGCTGTGGATTTATCCCCTAACCGATAATAAGCATCCCCAATAAAATAATTAGCTTCTTGATTTTGACCGGACTCAGGGTAATTCTTCAAATATTCCTCAAAAGAGGCGATAGATTCCTTATAGGCTTGGTTAAAAAACAAATTTTTAGCTGCCTCAAACTCCAAATTCTGTAAACTGGCATTATCCGGATTGGAACTTTTATAGGAAGCCAGGTAATTGGAAAACTCTCCCGATCTTCCCTCAAGAGAAAGTGTTTCCTGTAAACCTACCAAAGCCGCATTCGCATTGTTGGCATTGGGGTGGTTGTCCAGAATCTTTTTGTAGTCATTGATCGTTTCGTCATAGTTTTTAAGCGAATAATTGGCTATGGCCCTGCTTTCCAGGGCAAAAGGGACAAAAGGACTGTT
Organism: Anditalea sp.; assembly: GCA_040905145.1. Lineage (GTDB taxonomy): Bacteria > Bacteroidota > Bacteroidia > Cytophagales > Cyclobacteriaceae > DATGMS01. The sequence continues at coordinate 25,737 of JBBDSC010000107.1, read as the reverse complement.
GGGTTTGGAATTGATCAATTGGGAAAAGCCGTCCCTGGCTTCTGCATAGCGGCTTTCTTCCATATTGATTTGGGCTTTCTGAAAAATAGCATCCACCACATAGATACTGTTGGGATAATTATTGATCAATTCGTCCAGTTGTTGGATTGCCTCTCTGTTCCTGTTTTCAAAATTCAAAACCACACCTGCCCTGAAATAGGCATAATCTGCAAATAAATTCCTTTCCTCAATGGCACGTCTGAAGGTGATCAAGGCATTTGAAAATTTCTTTTGAACATAATAGGTGTCCCCCAAACGAACCAAAGCTTCGTCATAATTTTCTTTGTTGGATTTCCCTTGAAGTTTGTCTGTATAGCTTTTAAACTGCGTTTCCGCTTTGCTGTACTGGTCACTATTAAAATACGCATAACCCAAGCCATAATGGGTTTTGATCAAATAAGGGTCATTTGCATTAGGACTTGAAGCCAATCCGGCTTCATAAGCTTTGGCAGCTTCCAATAGGTTGTTATTGACTGCATGTGTCTCACCTTTCCAAAAATGGGATTGCACAAGTATATCTTTATCCAAAGGATAGGTTTGGGACTTGTCAAAATAATTTAAAGCCTGTGTATACTTTCCATCTTTATAGTAGGTTATTCCTTGATAAAAAGTCACCTTTTGATAGGCGGCTTTAATCCTGTTCGACTTATCGTTCAGTTTTTCTATATGTGCAATGGCACGAAGATAATTGTTGGTGTTGATCAATGCTTCACTAAGCAGGTTTTCCACATCCCTTACATGGGCTCCCTGAGGGTAAGCATCCAAATAGTTGTCCAATGCCATCACCGCATCTTGAAAACTTCCCCGCTCTAAGTTCACTTTCGCATAGTTATACAAAGCTTCTTCCTGGATGTTTTGGTCATGATCACTTTTATAAGCTGTACTAAAACTGGTGGAGGCAAACTGGGGATTGTTAAGTTTTAAATAAGCATGGCCCAAATAATAACTGGAAACCTGCCCCAGTTTGTCATTTTCCAAGGCCACCTCTTTAAAATAATTACTTGCTTGCTGAAAATTGCCCACTTCGTATTGAGACACACCTGCTTTGTATTGTTGATCTCTTGTCAAAGAACCTTTTCTGCCCTTCACATAAGCATCATAATAGTTAGCTGCATTTACATAGTCTTTGTTTTCAAAAGAAGCCTCCGCCAGTAGGAGGTAGATCTCTTCCTTCTTATCCAATCCACCCCGGCTATCCAAAATAGGGGTGGCATAACCGATTAATGCTTTAAAATCCTTTTGACGGTAATAAAGGGCAGATAGCATATACGGGACTTTATCGGAATAGGCCTGGGATTTATCCGCCTCCTTTAACTCCTGAATGGCTTTTTCAAAATCCCCGGCTTCCATGGCAATATAACCAGCATAGTAATAAGCATCGGGCACATAGTTCGTCTGTGTGGTTTTTACTTGCTCAAAATACGCCCCCGCATTTTTATGATCTTTTAGTTGGAAAAAAGCGTAACCTGTTTTAAATAAAACATCTGCTCTTTGTTCAAGGCTGGTTTTATTGGTGTTTACCAATCTAAAATGTTCAATGGCGCTTCTATAATCCCTTTGTTCAAAGAAATAGTCCCCCAAGATATGTGCTGCATCATTGGACTTCGGATCCTTTGGATATTTAATCAAAAAGTCCCTGAGTAAACTTGGGGCCTCCGGATTTTCAATACCTAATGCGGATGCTGCATGATAAAAATCAATATCCACTTTTTGCGCATCATCCAGCGGCTTTTCTTTTAGATGCTCAAAACTGAACTTAGCAGCAGCATATTGATCTTTTTGAAATAATCCTAAAGCATCATTGAACTCTTTCTCGACACTATTTTGATAGATAGTAGATTGGGCGCTGGATTCTGATACCATACCAGCAATTAAAAATAGTATTACGATTTTCTTCATTATTGTCAACCAGGTAATTAATGCATGATTTTAAATATCAACTCTTTTAAAATTTCGGATTCCTCCCAATTGCTGGCATTGATACCTTTTGAACGTAAATCTGCCTCGTGTAAGTATCCGATATTATCAATAACCTTGCCCAAAGGATAATTTTTAGCAGCTAGGATATATTCCTTCACAAAATAGGGATTGACCTTAATGGCCCCGGCCAGTTCCTTTTCGGGAAGCGACTTATTGCCATGTACCAACAACAAACGGGAAAAGTGTAAATACAGCAATCCAATAATGGGAATAAGTGGGTTGGATTTGGGGTTTTGGCTGAAGTGATCAATGATCCTGTTGGCCTTCAGCACGTCCCTGAAACTTATGGCTTTGGTCAGTTCGAAATTATTGTAATCCTTACTGATCCCAATGAACTGCTGAATGTGATTCGGATCAATTTCGATCGGCTCGTTAAAATTGATCAGCATCTTATCCACTTCATTAGTCAATACTTCGAGTTGATTTCCTATGGATTCTGCCAACAGCTGAGCTGCTCTTATATCTATGGTAAACCCCTTCTGCTTTAGATATTCTTCTATCCAGGGGGATAATTTATATTCTGGTATTTTATCGGATTTGACCAGGATCGCCTTTTTTTCCATTTCCTTGGCCAAAGGCTTCCTGCCATCCAAGGTTTTGTACTTATGGGCAAATACTAAAATAGTGCTGGGCAGTGGATTGTGAAGATAGGAGATCAAGAGTTTGTCCCCCGCGTCCTTTCCCAGGTCCGGTATATTTTGTGCCTCTTTCACGATGACCACCTGTCTTTCCGCCATCATGGGAAATCGCTTGGCATTGGTCAGGATGCCGCTCATGTTGCTGTCCTTTCCATACATCATTATTTGATTGAAACTTTTTTCATGCTCTGCCAAGGCATTATTCTCTATAAAATCTGTGATTTGATCAATAAAAAATGGCTCCTCGCCCTGCAAAAAATAAATCGGCACATATTTTCCTGACCTTAGGCCTTTTAAAACTTCCTCTGGTTTACTTGGCATGGATTTTCATTCAACTAAAATCCAAAGATAGGAATAATTTAGGGTTTTCTCACTTCAATTTTCTTTCAACAGATGGGCAAATTTTTGAGCTACTTTATCGATTTTAGGTTTGGATACATTTAAAATATAGGAATCTTTGGGATGATGTTTTTCATAATCCTGGTGGTAGTCCTCTGCTATCCAAAATTCAGTATAGGGAACCAGCTCAGTCACCACCTTTTGGTCATATTCCCCGGAAGCATCCAATGTCTTCATTTTTTCTTCTGCCAACTTCTTCTGTTCCTCATTATGATAGAAAATAGCTGAACGGTACTGTTTTCCTATATCAGGTCCCTGACGGTTTAATTGAGTGGGATCATGAGCAGTAAAAAAAATGTCCAATAAAGTGGTATAATCGATTTCTTCCGGATCAAAATAAATCTCTACCGTTTCCGTATGGCTGGTTTGGCCCCCGCTTACCTCCGAATACGTGGGGTTTTCCTCTTCGCCCCCTGCATAACCCGAAACAGCTTCTTCCACCCCGGAAATTTGATCAAACGCCGCCTCTACACACCAAAAACAACCTCCTGCAAAAGTTGCCGTATCTAATTGGTTATAATTCAATAAAGCCTGGTTTTCACCCTTTTGATTCTTATTTTGCTGTCCATTGCAGCCGAAGGATAGAATAAGCAATACCCCGAAAATTAAATATTTTAGCAATTCCATAGTGTTTTTAATCTCTCATCATTTTTAGAACCTAACGGAATCAGATGGTTTTTGTTAGGATTGAAGAGGTAAGTTCTGAGTTATTTTCAAAAAGGTGAAAAAGACTTAGTGTCCAACCGTTCTTGCCACTTGGGTGGGCCAGGCAGACTTCTCCTCTTTATGATGAAAATGCAAAAAAACAATAATAATTTGAAACTACTATTCAAAAAGCTTGTTTATAGAAAGATATTAAAATCTGCCGTGGGAGTAAAACTTTACTGCTTTCCATACAGGAATCCTAAGAAAGGGATTCCTGTATAGGCCAATACCTTTGAAAACTACATTCAACTCAAATTGTATTATGGAGAAATTTCAGGAAGGGATTACCTATTATAAAGAAGGAAAATTTGATGAGGCATTGGCTATTTTTAATCAATTGATTGCCGATGATCCTTCTGTCACTGAATTTATATTATACAGGGGAAGGGTCCAGTCCAGAATGGGCAATCTTCGCGAAGCACAGGGGGATTTCGATCGCTTGATTAGCCTGGAACCCAATAACACCAATTTTATAAGTGATAGGGCGGTGGTTTTACATTTACTTCAAAGAAATGAAGAAGCATTGTCTGAATTGGATAGGGCATTGTCCCTCGATCCCGATAATCCTTACCGGTATTCCAGTCGGGCCTTTCTCAAAGATAGAATGGGCGATCTTGGAGGGGCCATTGCCGATTACGAAAAAGCTATAGAAATGGACCCGGAGGATGCTGTTGCTTACAACAACAAGGGACTGGTGGAAGAAAAAATGGGCTATAAAGAAAGATCTAAGAAAAGTTTTGAAAAAGCGGACGACTTGGTTGGATATATTCCCAGTAATCAAAAGCAGGGGGTGGATCAGGATTATTCCGATAAACAAGAAATTCCCCCACAGTTACGGAGCGAAAAAGAAGTCACGCTTTCCTCCTATCTGTCCACTTTAATGAACGTCTTCAATGACCATCATACAAGGAAGGAATTTTTCCAGTTTCTTTCCTCCAAGTTCAAAAACAAATAACTAAACCTGTTTTATCACCAAAAGGGGCTTATTGATGAAATAGGACATTTTCTTCGACAGGTTTTGAGTGAATATTTGCTCAAACCAACTCTTCTTTCTGCTAAAAGTAATCAAAACATCTCCTTTGGCAGTAATGAGATAGCTTTCCAAACCCAACCCGGGCTCGTCCCTATATGATTTCAGTACATAATTTACTTTTTCGTAATGTACAAAAGGCTGGATCTCGGCCACCATGGTTTGGTGCAGAGCCTTGTCTATGGTCCTTATTTTGGTTCCTACATGGACTATGTCTATTTCGCTGTCAAACAAAGAGGCCAACTTTACCACCTTCTGAATGACAAGCTTGTCCTCTTCTATATAATCTGTTGCAAATACCAGCTTTCTTGGCTTTTTAAAAAACACCTTTCGCGGAATGATGAAAACGTCCTGACTGGCATGTTGAATGACCTGACTGGATCGGGTGCCAATATAATTTTGCTTAAAATCATTGATCCCTTCCGTCCCCATCACAATCAAATCCACTTTGATCTCATCTGCATATTCAATAATGGTATTAATGGTTTTGCCTTCTTGGATTATGCCTTCACAGGATTTTAATCCTTGGTGAAGGCTTTCTTTTTGAACTTCTTGTACGAGGGTTTCTAATTTGTTTTTGGCAAAAGATAAAAAATCCTGTTCCTCTCTGTTTTTACTGAACAATTTCATATAATCCTCTTTATTGGGAACATGAAATATGATAAGACGCGCTTCAAATTTTTCCCCCAATTTGGCCGCATATTCAATGGCATTGAGTGAACATTCTGAAAAATCAGTAGGGCACAAAATAGTAAAAGGCTTCATGTGTTTAAATTTTAGTCCGAAGTCGCCTGCCTGCCGATAAGCAGGGAAGGCCGAAGACGGTAATGGTTTTTTTAATCATCCTGTGTGTGCCAATTGCCTCTCAAGGAGAAGACTGTTATTTATTGACTTTTAGGTCGGGTTCATTCCTGCCCAAACCTATTTTAGTTGGGACATGGCTCCGTCCATTTATTTTCTGCTTACATAATGGCTGTCTTTAATATAAAATCTCCAGGGCAACAAGGCATCCTCTTCAGCATAATCTACACCAATCCGGGTGGTTTGTTTTATTTCATAATGTTCATTTATCTTTTCTTCACCAATCCAGATGGGGGAAGAAGAATCATAAAGTATTACATCATTGCATTTCCTGGAAATGCCCAGGGCACTGGCAAGCTTTCCCGGTCCATTGGTAAGGTTTATCTGGCCCTTTACATTCCGTCTAAGGGCCATGGCCTTCAATCCCAAAATGGGTTCTACTGCCCTGATCAAAACAGCGTTTGGTTCATTCTCACCATTGGTTACAATATTCATTAAATGATGTAATCCATAACATAAATAAACATAGCTTCTGCCCCCTTCTTTAAACATTACATTTGTCCTTGGTGTTTTTCGATGGAGATAAGCATGACAAGCTTTGTCTTTACTTCCGTTATAAGCTTCAGTTTCCACTATTCTTGACATGGTCACTTGATTATCAATGTCGGTAATGATGATCTTCCCCAGCAGTTTTTTAGAAATATCGAGCACTTCACCCTCTAGATAAAAGCTTTGTGGAAGGATATTAACTTCAGTCATGCATAATTAATCTCAAAATCTAAATTAAAGAATATTTAATATAAAAATCTAAATTAAAGAATATTTAATATAAAAAAAAATAAAAACAAATATTATCTACCCGACTAAAAGTCAATTAAATCGGAATATTCTATGAATTTCGAAAGATAGGAAGTAAGACAAAAGACATAAGATTTAAGACTTAAGTTCTCCCCGATCTTGAAATCGAAAATCAAAATAGATAATTTGTGGATTTATATAGTAGACCTATGGATTCTACTTTTCACAGCGCAATGAGGAAAGCCATAAAAAGCATTTACCCTTACATTTATTTGCTTGTCATGGTTCCTTTGTTAGGGGCCTTTGGGACGTTTTCGGCTGGAGCTACTACAACTTTACAACCAATCACTTCTGCTGTGGCAGAATCCAGTGCAACTTCGGAGGCCGCATCAAAGCCGGAGGCGTCAGAGCTATCAAACCGACAACGACACCCCGAAGGAGGACGTGCGAGTATATCTTCAGAAAGTGGCCCATTCTCTTGATATCTCGCTGTTGGCTTCTCTGGCTGGTTTGGCCTTAGCTGCAGCTGCATTTCTGATGCGCCTTTCTACGGCGACATGGAATGGGTTGCATGGGCCCCCGCCTAAAATATAGCCAACATTGAGCATCAGTCTTTAAACGCAATACTTCGTACCATTTACCGATTTGTGTCCGTGCTAAGGTTGCGTGACTTTCAAATTAGCTTTCGAGGCTATCAAATCAAAATCAGCATCATTGTGAAGCAATGGTACATGGTGAAAAATGGCGTAATGAGCAATCAAGCAAATAAGTGTTGGATGGTTTTTTGCAATATGATTATATAAAAGATCTGTACGTTTGTCAATCCTCCCCGTAATATAATCTATCCAAACAGAAGTGTCTATCAGTATCGGCCAGTTCATGCCTGCCTCATTTCATTTAGGTACCATACACCTAAAAATCCACCCTCGCCGAAATGCCAAAGGTCGCGGGCTCTCCCAGGTGTGCAGCCCCAAAATTATAAGCATAATCAACATACCTGGTATCCAATATATTCCTGGCCCATAAGGCGAGTTCTACTTTTCCCTTTCGTATCCCCAATCTGGCATTGATCAAATGATAAGGATCCTGCTTCAGGCTATTTTGGAGGTCGAAATAGGTAGTACCAATCCATAACCATTCCGCCGTAGCCGAAAATTGAAAGTCCTCTGAGGCTCCAACTGCTTTATTGTATTGGAGAATAAGGTTGGAAGTAAAATCTGGAGCAAACAACTGCTTATTGCCTTCCAGGTCTTCATTGTCCCCTTCCCCTACCATCACTAGTTCGGTGAATTCCGCATCAGTTATCCCTGTGTTCCACGTCAGGGTCAGGTCATTACCCAATAGGGAAGTAAATTCCGACTCTATTCCCATACTCCTTAACTTTCCTTCATTTCTTGTAATGACTATGGCATCTGGCAATATCAATTGGGGAACTTGTATATTATTTACGGTGGTAAAAAAAGTGCTTAGGTTCCATCTTATCTGCCTGTCCAGAAATTCATTTTTAAGCCCCAGTTCATAGTTATTACTGAATTCCGGTTGGAAAACCCTAAAAGCAGGTTGTGAAGGATCTGTCGTCACCTGAGTGATGCCACCAGCCCGGAATCCCCTGCTATAGGAAAGGAAAAGCAAATTTTCCGTTCCGACTTTATAGGATAAAACAGCTTTCGGGGATAAGGCATTAAAGGTACTTTGGGCGGTAGTATCCTCCTGAATAATCATTGGAGCCGTTTTATTCATGATTACTTCTTTTTTTCCGGTAAGGCTTCTGCTTTCCCTATCATATCTCATACCTAGCATCAGGTCCAGTTTTTCCGACAGACGGTAAGTACCCTGGCCAAAGAGGGCAAACCCTTTGTTCATTCCAATATTTGTTGTTACCAAAGTGATATTAGGATCAGAACCATATAGGTCTGCATTTTCTCCAAAATAGGTGCCCTGCTTCACTGGATCATTTTTTACAAAACCAAATAGCCCTGCCAACCAGGAAAATTTCGCCTGCTCATCCTTCACCGGGGATAATCTGAATTCCTGGGTCCACACGCTCACTTTGTTCCAGTCTTTGCCATAATTATTGACAATGGAAACAATATCCAAAGGTGAAAAATCCCCGTCAATTGGCTCCTCATATATGCGGTAATTGGATTGAAATGAAGTTTGGGAGCTAAAATTTAGGGCATTCCCTGCATAATCCGCACTGAGTGAAGCATTGGAAACATTGTCTACCATTCTGGTTAAGGTATTTTGGTTGAGTTTATAGGGCTGTTCCACAGCCTGCTCAATAGTTCCTGCCAAAGGAAATGCCCCATGGTTTCTGTTCAAACTATGCTTGAAATTGATGGTAAAAGCCCAATAGGGATTTGCCAAATACCTTACATAATAGTTGCCCAATAAAACATTTCGCCTATCATAATCAGAGCCATCATATTCATTGGTATAAAATCCCCCATGTTTTTCATAAAGTCCTGAAAGTCCTATAAAAAGTTTGTTGGGAACCAAAGCGGTCTTAAATCCCAAACTGTATCTGGACAAACCATAGTTGCCGAAATCCAGACCCACGAATCCCTTGGTTTGGTTGGTGGGTTTTTTAGTGATGATATTGATTACTCCTCCCATGGCATTTCTGCCATACAAAGTTCCCTGGGGTCCCCGCAACACTTCTATCCTTTCAATGTCCAAAAGCCCATTGGAATAGGTATCCAAACCAAACTGTATCACCCCATCTACATAAATGGCAACAGCTGGATCATAAGAAGTGGTGCCGATGCCTCTGATTCCAATTACATTTCTTCCATCCCCTGAGTGGGAGGAGTAAAAATTTGGAAAAATCCCGGCAAGATCACGGACTTGCCAAAGTCGAAGATTATTAACTTCCTGGTCTGTGATATTGGAAACAGAAGCAGGGATCTCCTGCAGCTTTTCCTCTTGCTTTTGGGCAGTTACAGTGATTTCTTCCAGTTGCTTGGTCATTGGAAGTGTGTCGTTAGTCTGCCCTTTTACATAAATCTGAACAGACATCATCACTACCGCGACCAAAATAGATTTTCTGAGGTTAATCATGGTTTATATTGATTAATTATACAAAACACCAAGTACTAAATACCATATACAACATACCAAAACCACCTTACGTGGCTGGATTAGGCTTCTGGAACAATTGCAATAAAGCAGCCAAAGCCATGACCACCAGACAGCCAATCGCATTGTACCATAAGTAACCAATGTCGATGGATATCCCAAAAAGTTCACTTCCATTTTTCCAATGAATGACAAGGATCAATACTTCTGTTAAAAGGGCAGCTATAAAAACAGCATTCCCCTTGATCCACTTCATATAAAATCCCACTAGGAAAATTCCAAGGATGGTACCATAGAACAGGGAACCCAGTAAATTAACCGCTTGGATCAGGTTTTCAAAAAGGGTGGCATAGGTTGCAAATAGGATAGCAAAAATCCCCCAAAGCGCCGTAAACCATTTGGAGGACATCATATAGTGTCTGGAACTTTCTTCCTTTTTTATGGATCTTTTATACAAATCCACGGTAGTGGTAGAAGCCAGGGCATTTAACTCCGAGGCGGTGGAGGACATGGCCGCACTGAAAATAACAGCAAACAATATTCCGATGACCCCTTTGGGCAGGTAATCCATCACGAATCGCATAAACACATAATCCGTATCCCGGGTTTCGGCCAATGGATCATTTTTGACAATAAGACTTTTGACTTCATCCCGTATCAGCTCCTGATCCTCTTCTTTTAATTGTATTTGACTTTTTATAGCTTCTATTTTGGTGGCATCATCTTCTTTGATGGCATCCAAAAGGGAAACAATATCCTGGTTTTTGGCTTCAAATCCTGCGGTATACTTTTCCTCCAGGTCAAAAAAATCCTTTTGGTATTCACTGTTCTCCAGTTTTTCCGTGGCCACAGTATTGAAGTAGATAGGAGGTTGGTAAAACTGATAAAAAACAAAGACCATTACCCCAATAAAAAGGATTACAAATTGCATGGGTACTTTTAAAAAACCATTCATGATCAGGCCCATCCTGCTTTCTTTCAAGGACTTTCCTGTTAAGTAACGCTGAACCTGAGATTGATCCGTCCCGAAATAGGAAAGAAAAAGGAACAGAGCCCCGGTAATTCCGGACCAGAAATTATAGCGATCGGAAAGGTCAAAATCAAAATCTACAATGTTCAGTTTGTCCATTTTCCCGGCCACATGCAATGCTTCTGTAAACTTTATAGGAAGCATGTCGATGATCAGGATTCCGGCAAGGATCATCCCTCCCATCATTACAGCCATTTGATGTCTATGGGTAATGGATACTGCTTTGGTCCCTCCGGAGACGGTATAAATGATGACCAAAACCCCTATAAATATATTCGTAACGGTGAGGTTCCACCCTAACAGTGTGGATAAAATAATGGATGGGGCAAAAATGGTGATGCCCGCCGACAATCCTCTTTGCACCAAAAACAGTAATGCGGCCAGCGATCTGGTTTTCAGATCAAACCTTCCCTCTAAAAACTCATAAGCCGTGTAAACTTTTAATTTGTAATAAATGGGAAGAAAAGTGACGGACAAAATGATCATGGCAATGGGAAGCCCAAAGTAAAACTGTATAAAACCCATCCCATCTGCGTATGCCTGTCCTGGTGTACTCAAAAAAGTAATGGCAGAGGCTTGGGTAGCCATAATAGATAAGCCAATTGTCCACCAGTTCATCTCATTGTTTCCCCTGAGATAGCTATCCATATCTTTGGGCCCAAGTGTCTTGTAGACACCATATCCTACAATGACCAAAAGCGTCCCAAATAATATGACCCAATCAATAGCGCTCATGAGTAATGTTGGGCTAATCGATAAAATAAAAAAACCAACAGGGCCAAAACAAGTAATAACAGGACATAAAGTCTCTTCCAGTTAAATTTTTTATCACTCATCCGCTTGTTCTATTAAATTAACAAAAATCTTGATGGCCCCAGGTACTCCTGCAGGGAGCAGCCTGAACCAGGAAATCCCGGAATAGGAATAAGTACCTTGGCCATAATCAGCCAGCAAAAGGGAGCCTTGACTTCCGGTCTCATCAGGATCCCGCATGGTAAAAGGGGTAACATAGTCAACGTCCCAATCACCCGGAAAATACAATCCACGTTCTTGTACCCAACCTTCAAAATCCCCTTGGTCAATTTTATTTGGCTCGGTCAATACCCTATGACTGCCATAATCCACTTTCACCGGAGAATCTTCCACGGCTACCCTCTTCCGGGATAATTCAAAAGGATAAGGCCCTAATTGCCTGGTGAGAAGTGGGGAGCTGGTATTGTATTGGACGATAAGATTTCCCCCTGACTTTACATATTCCATCACTTCTTGGATATGATTGGATAGATTTAAATTGGTGTTAAAGGCCCTGATGCCTACGATCACCGTGTTAAACTGGCTGAGCCTTTGGGAACTGAGCATCCCATTTTCCAATAAGGTCACCTCATAACCCAGATTGGTCAATACTTCAGGAATATCATCCCCCGCCCCTGGGATATAACCGATTTTTTGTGGACTTGTGTTTAACTCCAGGTTGATGAGGTTAAATTCAGAAGGAGGGAAATAGGTGAGATTGGGAATATGTTTATAGCTGATCTGCTTCATTCCCCTATCATACACTTTACCGCTATGGGTTTTGTATTTTACAGCAATAACGTTTTTGCCCAAATTGGTCATTCCATTAAGCTGTATTTGGTAAGTGATTTTCTGTTTTTTCTGATCTATCTTTTTGCCCAACTCTATATAATCCTGAGAAGACAAACCTTCAAAAATCAAGTTACCTTCCACAATATCTGCCTCAAAATTGACCCCCACTTCCATCAGTTCAGGCTTGTCGTTTAATAAAAAGACATTCTCCTTGTTTATTGAAAGCCTGATCTCCGGTATAACGGTAAAAGGCTGGTGGGTTTCCCCATCTACCTGATCATTATACTTGTATTTAAGCGGAATATCCACATTTATTTCAACGTCGTCCACTAAAAAACTTATTCTTCCTGAGACGGATGGCTTATTAAATGCACGCCCAATAGCGGATTGATCCTCTATCTTGTACAGGTTGTTTTCAGGTCTTTGTTCTATCCAATAGGGCTGAGAAATTGGATGGTCTTCTGGCAATGCAATCGGAATATCCATGTTCAAAGCTTCATTATCCTTCAAAGCTTGATTGATGAATATCTCCTTATCCAGTACAGTAAAGGTGGAGACATGGATATCTGTTTCAGAAGGATTATTGATAACCAAGGTGGTATTGATCTTTTCTGAGGGATAAGAAAGCTCTTTATTGGACAGGAATTCCGCATCTATTCCCAAAGAACTGATGATAATATCATTTATTTGAACTTGCTTTTCCTTTACCCAAGGTTCACTGGAAGCGGAAGCATCAAGTAAGGTTTTTATCTGCAACAATTGAGGCACGTTGGCTGAAGGATCCAAAAAGTTGAATTGGTCTAAGGCGCTTACAATGGCCTCTTCCATGGCGGGGCCATTTTCAATGGTTGTCCACCTGTTGACTATTCCTTCAAAGGGATCCTCCTCAAAAGATTCCCCATCTATCAATTCAATAAAATCCTGACTTTTTCCAACTTGGGCAGTAGCGCCAAAACCTTGGGACTTATGCATCGTCCTGCTATCTGCTGCAATTTGGGAATAGGTGGTACCCAATAACGGATTGTACTCCCCTACTGGAAATGCATGATAAAGCTTGTCCGATTTAGGCTCGTACTGTGCTCCCCAATTGTAACCGTTCCAAAAAACACGTTTTGTCTTCCAGGGCTTTACCAGGGACAATTGTTCGGGGAAGGAAGTCGGTTTTGCTGCTTCCCTAAATGCCTCTAGGGACAAAATTGCGGAGGTTGTGTGGTGCCCATGTGTGGTTCCCGGAACAGTATTAAAGCGGTTGATGATCACATCAGGTTGATAGTTCCTGATGATCCAAACGATATCGGAAAGGAGTTTTTCCCTATCCCAATTATTTAAGGTTTCTGTCGGATTTTTACTGAAGCCAAAATCTATGGCCCTGGTAAAAAATTGTCTTCCCCCATCGGTTTCCCTGGCCCTTAGCAATTCCTGGGTACGGATCATTCCAAGTTCCAATCCCAATTCCTTACCTATGAGATTCTGTCCCCCATCACCTCTGGTAAGGGATAAATAAGCTACTTGAGCATGTTCCTTATTGCCGAGATAAGCAATCAAACGGGTGTTTTCATCATCCGGATGGGCGGCAATATATAGGATCCTTTTGGTTTCCTTTAGTTTTAGCAGTTCATGATGAATTTTTGAGGAGGATTGCGCCTGCAATTGGGTAGAAAAAGCAGTTAAAATAAGAACAAAGATATAGAAGGTGGCTATCCATTTTTTCCCAAACATCATAAATCACTATAATTTAAACGAAAAGCTAAAGTAATGATTCAAGAATATAAAACAATTCTTATTAAAAGGTAAAAGTGCAAAATTTATGATGATCGGTAATTAAAATGGGCTAAGCTCCAAAAGTGTCAACTATAAAGGTTTTCATCTTTCATAATATCAGTTAGTTTCACTAAAAGTTTGACAGATAACAATATGTAGCTTATTGTATCAAATTTCTCTACTATTTGATTTATATCTAAATAATGGGTCTCTTTTCCACCATTCAGGGCTTTGGAAATTAGTTTCTCATTTTTTTGTGCGATACCATTTCTAAGTTTAACCAAGTGTTTTAATTTTACAAGATCAGTTGAAGTCCAAACCCTCAACTCAACAAGAATCGGCGCTATGTCTAATAGATTCTTTCGTTCTACCAGGTTATGGACTACTGAATAGGCTTTTTTGTCTTTTGAAACTATTTTGGGAAAAATATGAATGATAAATTTCTCCAGAATTGAATAGAGTTCAATAATAACCGAACTATTATTTCCATTAGCATAAAGTGATAAGACAGGCTGAAACAATGCCCAAGTTATTGTCTCGGCTTCTATCAAGATGTTATCCGAATTAAACTCTTTTTTAAAAGCTTGTAGGAAAGCATCCAGCTTTCTATCCGTTTCATTTACTGCCTGCTTATTATAATCAGCCACTACTGTTATAATAGAATCAATTTTTATGTCATCCATTTTTGTCTTTGTTAATTGCTACAACGGTTTGTGGCTATGAAATGTAAGGCATTTCGAAGGATTTCCTGTCCACCGAAACCAAAGGCAACTAAGTGAACGAAACTGCGGAAACCACTGCCCCCCTATAATTTATAGCCGCTGGGTGTTTGAATGGTGAATATAGTTCAATTAGATGAACGTTCCAAAGGGTGAAAATCCCATAGCCTTGGTGGTGTGAGAGGCGCACTCCCCGCAGAAAAAACGGGCTGTGGGCCTATGTCTCAGATCTTCCACTCGATTATTGGGCATTTTTTTTCAATCGCCTATTTTTCAATTATTTTTAAGTCCTTTTTCTGTTCTTGAATTGTTTGTCTACAAGCTTTTTTCAATTTACGGAAATTTTCTTTAGTTAGCCGGTCTTGCTATTTTGCCAACTGTTATTATAAAGCAGATTTTACCACGAATACCCGGCAAAAATGCTGTTGAATATCCGGTGCCGTTACAAACTCCACCAATAGGTGAATTTCACCACCAATGCCCGGTTTTGAACATAAAAGGGGGCAGGAATATAATTATCAGTGTACACAATAAAAAGATCTGAGGCTGGTTTAAACCGCCACTGGAAGCGGGTGTTCAAATTGAGATTGTCCAATTGTTCATTGTATTGGGCGAAGGCCGTGAAAAAGACCTTATTGGTCAAGGTGACATCCAGCCGCGGTCCCACCAGCCAAAAAGTGGGATGGCCCCATTGCTCCGGCAATTGAAGATCATTATAGGTGGCGTTGATGGAAATTCCTACATAGGGCTGAAATCTATACCCCATTTCCCCGGAAAAATTCATCATGGAGCCGTTGGCATAATAGCCCCCAAATCTGGAAGATAAGGCATAAGTGAATAAACTTTGGGGCTTGGAAACAAAATCTGCCCCCCAGGCGAACCAACGATGCTCGGTGCCGGTGGCAAGCGTATCCCCGCTATAATTGGTAGGGTCAAAAGCCTGTTGCAAATGGATATAATCATGCCCTGCCCAAGCAGTAAAGGTGCTTTGGCTTCTAAACCTGAAGTTGTATTCGAATAAACTAAGATTATCAGTTTGTTGTAAGTCTTTATTGAAGAACAGCATGGTGCTTACCTGAGGTCCATGATTAAGGATATGTTTGCTTTTGGGGAAGAACAGGTATCCTATACTGGGGTTGATCTTATAATAACCAGTCCGTGGAACATACCCCACCTCTGCCCTATAATTTTCAGAAACGTATTCGTGATGCCAGTTCCAATTCAGGTTTCCACTGGTGTATTTCAAATTAGCAGCATGAACCATGCTTTGTTCTGAATCATTCGGACTGAATGATTTCAAAACCATGGCTTTGCCGGTCCAAAGGTTATTGGATGAAGCCAAATTGTACTCGAATCCCAAGTTTCGGTTGTATTGTGAATATACCGGCACATCGGAAGTTGAACTGGGCGTATAATTCAGGGATTCTTTATTAATGAAAATCGCACTGATATTTGAACGCGAAAAAACCCTTTTCTGTAGTCCGACTACACTGAAATTTTGAGCGGGAAGCCCACTTTCGTCTACCTTGCCGGTTTGCATGTTCATCGCACTGATCCGCCAGTCCTTATTGATTTTTCCGCTCAGTCTTGCCCCAAAGTTAATTGGGGCCGAGAGCCCAATACGGCGGGAGAAAAAAGGCCGGAGCGTTTCATAGCCAAAGTTGGCAAATAGATCCCCGTTTTCCAGGAAAAATTGCCGGCGTTCCGGAAAAAACAGTTCAAATCTGTCCAAGTTGGTAACCTGCCGGTCTACTTCTACCTGTGAAAAATCAGGATTTACCGTCAGATCAAGATTTAAAGAGGAACCAAGAGCAACTTTTGCATCTATTCCTACTTCCCTCTTGAAGCTTTCTCCATTCTCTCTGTTAAAATCCTTGTTTATTCCTCCCAATGCATAAGGGATCAACGATACATTTGGTCCCGCAGATGGGGGCGGGTTATCCCAGACCAAAATACCAGTATAAGCTAGGGAAGCAGAGGGGAATTGTCTGGGCACAGGTGCCCAACTCGATTTTTCCGTGGTTTTTAAATCATTTCTGCTAAAATTTATCCCCCATTCTTTAATTCCTTTTTTATATCTTATGGATTTAAAAGGAATAGCTGCTTCAAAAGTCCATTTATCGTCATAATTTTCAACCGCCGACACCCATTTGTTATCCCAGCTAAGATCCACTGATCCCCCATTGTACATGATGCCATCCCATTGGGCCCCTGCCGCGTTTGCCCCAAAAGAAAAACCATTTGTCTGATCATCAAAAGGATCCATAAACAACAGAAAGTTATCATTCTTGGTAAAAGAAAAATCCCTCCGTAAGGATTCCACCATATAGGGGCCTGGCAAGCCATGATGATTATTCACAAAAATATAGAGGTTTTTGTCATCATAGGTCATCCTGACATCTGTTAATACCTCGGCATAGCTGGTATCAATGGGGAGAATCATATAAAATTCAGCGGCCACATCCGCTTCCAGCCACGCCTGTTCATCCATCTTTCCGTCGATTTGAACAGGAGAAGATGCCTTTTGCATATATAAGCGATAAGAACTGTTGATTTTTTGGCCAAAAAGCGGGGAATTAAACCCTATAAAAACAAAAGCCACTAAAAGAAGTAAGTTTTTTCCCATGTTAAACAGGTATCAGCCATGGATCAATTTGAAATTCAGGAATGATTTCATCAATTTAAAATGTTTATCAAAACTGAAAAGGTCTATTTTTTCATCTATTACCTGTTGTAATATTATCAAATCCGGTATTCCTACCTTATTGATACCATTTTGCAGGTTCATAAGTTGGTATTTTTGAATGTGTTGCCAATCTATCTTTAGTGGTATCCTTTCAAAGGCAGTCAGGCTTTCCAGTACATCATTTCTTTTAAGATGCATTAAGGCAGGTGCCAATTCTGTTAAAATAAGATCATTGGTACATACCAAATCCTCTTCAATTAAGCGCTCAAGCATTGGAATATCATCCGACTTCAAATAGTCAATCCAAACAGAACTATCCACCAACACTTTATATCTTGACATCAGGTTCTATCCCTTAGGGCATCGAGGTCAATATCCAAATCAATAGTTCCTTTTAATGCAATCAAACGTTTCCTTTTTATTCTCTCTATTTGCGCCTCCAATGCTTCTTTAATCAATTGCCTTTTAGTCTTTGCCCCTGTCAATTTCATGGCCTCAGCGATTAAATCTTCGGGGAGATCCAATGTAGTTCTCATAATTATTTATGTCTTTATGCATAATTTATTATGCGAACATAAACAATTTCTTTTAATTTTAAGTGATTAAACTTGAT
Organism: Anditalea sp.; assembly: GCA_040905145.1. Taxonomy (GTDB): domain Bacteria; phylum Bacteroidota; class Bacteroidia; order Cytophagales; family Cyclobacteriaceae; genus DATGMS01. The sequence continues at coordinate 7,876 of JBBDSC010000107.1, read as the reverse complement.
TTTTGTATCAGGATAATTTGTCCATAAAAAGAATTCCTTTTCTACAAGAGCGGTTTATTTGATTCTTCTCTGATAATACCCTCTTTAAGCATAGTTTTCCTGACCGAATGAGGAAATTGATTTACATGAGAGAGTGACAAATTATCAGGGGAAATTGATTTGAAAAAATCTTTTTACCTAATGATCTATAAAGATTTTATCCGGGGAAGAATTTGAAACCCTCGGTCTTCCAAAATTCTTTAACCCTTCATTAGAGGCTTTCTGACGATCTGCCTGCATTTTTCTAAGATTGGTGTTTTCTATCCTCAATTCATCCACTTCTACTTGCAATGCTGAATAGGAGCTATAAGAGTGGTCCTTTTGAGGGTCTATGTTTAAATATAATTTTTTAAGCCAGAATTATTCACCGGTCAGCTGCTTGATTAGGGCCACTTCTTCTTCCCGGTAGGGCTCCCCGTTTTTCCTAAAAATATCATGGAACCATAGATCAGGTTCATCGGTATAGGTCTTGGTCCAGGAGTCCCAGGGGTAGATAGTTTGGGATTTGCCCGCTACAAAGCCCCAGTTATAAGCACCAATTTCATTCTCTTTCATGATCGGCAGAATATCTTCAAAGGTACTTTCATTGCCCCTGGCCATGTATTCGGTACAGAGCAAAGGCCTTCCGTATTGCTGCAGGGAAGTCATGACCTCCCGGAATTTTTCAGGACCATCATATTGGTGGAAAGAGATAATGTCGGAATTGTTGATCATAAATTCATCCATGGCTTCCAAATTATCCGGATCGGAATAATCCCCCCTCCATACCGCCGAGGTAATCGGCTGGCTTGGATTGGCTTCCCTCGCCCAGGTGAAGGACTTTTTAAGTAAACGTAAAGCCAAACTGGCTTTATCCTTGCTTTCTATATCGCCATAGGCAGAGACATTGGGGTTGTCCGGTTCATTAAAAATATCCCAAACCTGCACCCTTTCATCCTGTGCAAAATGTTGGATTACCCCTTTTACATATCTCTCCAATCTTTCGTCCTGGGAGGAATCCTGCAATACTTCCAGCCCCGGACTTTGGACCCATCCAGAATTATGTACATGGGGAGTTGGTTCAGGTTGTGTCCCTAACTTTGGATACGGATGCCATACCCCATCAAAGAGCACGAACATCACCCCTATTTGATGATTATCCGCGATTTCAAGAAATTCCTCCATTCTCTCCAACATGCCCAAGGAATCCTGCTCCCAAAGCAGGTCGTGCAAGTAGACCCTAATGCTGTTAAAACCAAGATCTTCCGCCCATCCCAATTCCCTGTCAATGGTTTCGGGGTCAAAAGTTTCTTCCTGCCACATTTCCAGTTGATTAATGGCTGTACTGGGAGAAAAGTTGCACCCTACCAGCCATCCTGTTTCTTCCTGCCAGGAATTGGCTTTTTCTTTGCTCCACATCTCAGCCATTCCGGAACTGTTGGCATTGCCATCTTCAATAGTAGTACTTTCAGCAGTACTACGGTCCCCATTTGAACAGGCAAATCCTAAAAAGACATAAACGAAAAAGGGAAGTATGGTTTTCATGGTTTATTGAAATTTGTAGTATGTGGTTTATAATATGTAGTATTTGGTATGTGGGTATTTAGTACAAAGTACGATGTACAAGGTACAAAGACAAGGAAAGTTTTTAGCAAAGGAATTTAATTTCAAGATACTTCATGTCACGTCCTGAATTTAGACAGCTTTTTCTTTAATGTTGAAACTTTGGGATTTGAAGTAGTGGGCATAGATGATTCTAAACGAAATTTTTCACATGACTCAAAACCAATAGATCAAGTCGCCGACTTGATGTGCAGATGACTCCTATCTACATCTATTTCTCTCCTGAAGGAAGCTCAATTGGTGTCCCTGCAGGAATCGGCTGACCAAAATCAGGAGAGTCATCCGTGTTCCACTTAAACTCCTGTAACCGGATGTCCCGGTCCCAACCAGGTTCCGTGGTTTTTTTCGAATGATAGAAGATCCAATCCTCCGTTCCATCGGGGGAAGTCGTAAAGCTGGCATGTCCCACTCCCAAAACTTCTTCTGTACCTTCAAAAACTGGCCCCGACTTTTTCCAATTTTCAGGTTTTAATGGATCCATCAAAGTATCCGGCAATGTCAGTTGGCCGAGACGGTACTCCACCATCCATGATTCCCTGGTAGAATAAATGAGATGAACTTTTTCATTTTTCCGCAGAACTTGTGGCCCCTCATTTAAATCTAATGGCCCACCTGTTTCCCATGGTTCTTCGGGAGAGGATATTTTCACCCGGTTACTACTAATGGTATGAGGGTTGCTCATGGTGGCAATATATAGATGCTGTCTGGTTTTGTCCGTTTCCCGGTTTTCCTCCCATCCAGACCATATGGCGTATCTTTGTCCGTTCATCACCATGGTGGTGAGGTCGATGGCCCATTTCACCGAACTTGAATCTGCTATATCATCTCCGGTGTATATCATTCCCTTATCCTCATAGGGACCAAAAGGATCATCAGACACTGATTCCAAAACTCCCGAACGCTGATGTATAAAAGGAGGCCCGGCCACACCTGCAGCATAATAAATGTACCATTTTCCCTCGATAAAATGTATTTCCGGGGCCCAAATATTGGTTTGGTTCCATGCACCTTTCTCCGGTCGCCATACAACCTCCTTCTCTCCCAGGTCAGTGAGCTTTTCGGATTTTGAAACAACTATCCCTCCCTCTCCCGAGCCACAGTAATAATAAAAGCCATCTTTCTTAAAGACCCAGGGATCCGCCCCATCGGCAATGGGGTTTGCAAAAACTTTGCCGTTTACTGCTGGGGCCTTTCCTTCTATAACTGTTGCATCTTCTGACTCTGAAGCACATGCATTTGCAAGCCATAGCATTAAAAGTATCGGTAAAAATTTCATATGCATATAATATAGTTTCTAATTTTTTAACCACCACTTTTATCATGCTCGATTTCATGCCAGGAATTATACCTTATTAATTTCCTTTGATAATTTGGGGCCAACCATTATTCCAGATTATTTTATCCATTAGCATCACCCTTCCTTTTTCTTTATCCGTGGAATCTATGACATGGTAGGCCATCCAATCTTGACCGGTACTATCCATAATTACAGAATTATGCCCCGTGGCCAACCACTTTCCGTTCCCCTCCAGAATTACGCTGTTTTTACTTCCTGTTGCTTCAGCTAAGCTTTCAAATGGCCCAGTTGCCTTTTTGGATCTTGCCACCATCACTGCATAGTGGGCGTTTTCCCCACAGCAGTTATCCCCTGAATAAAAAAGGAAATAAAATCCGTCACGGTAAACTACCCATGCGCCTTCTACCAGTTTCTGGTAATTATCAGAATGATCATCGGCAATGGTGTCGATAAGGTCAATGGGTTGACTACCTGGTTTAAAGTCGGTACGGCTGTCGGCAAGCTCCTGCACTTTGATGGCTTCATGGCCCGAACCCCAGTACAGGAATTTATTTCCTGTAGCCGGGTCATCAAATGCCATGGGATCGATTTCTATAAATCCCTCACCACACAGCAAAGACTGCCCTTTATCCACAAAAGGACCTTCCGGGTTTTTGGAAGTAGCTACACCCATACATTTACCTATAGCGCTTTCAACAGATTCACCGGAATAATACATATAATAGGTTTGATCCTCTGAATCATACAAAACATGAGGAGCCCAGAAATCCCTGTCCGCCCAGGAAGGTTGTTCAGGAAGTGCATCATGGATTTGATCGTTCCCGGCAGAGGGGCCTTCTGTCCAATCGTTGTCCATGGAAAATACCTGCACAGGCCCCTCCCATTCGATAAGATCTTTAGAGATATAAAAACTGCCATTGGTAAAAACTCCCCCTAGGTAATATTCACCATTGAACTTAATAACCCCCGCATCCGCTACACCGGGCAGGACTGGATTGTCAATGGTGGGAAGCTTTTGGGGATAAGCTTGTAAAGCAGGCCCTAAGAATAGGATACAGGTAAATAAAACAACAGAAAAAAGTGCCTTACTGAAGGGATAAAGACAAGAAAAGAAGTACGCCGCATCTACATACTTGTTTTTCAACATCATTGGATGGAAAGAATTCAACATTGATTAAATTTCCGGATAATAAAAGCTGCCCATATCCATCACCAGCTTATGTTCACCAGTGTCCGTGTCCTCAGAAAACCCGGCTTTCACAATAGCTGTTTTTCTTGGTGCTACTTCACTGTTGGAATAGTGGGTATGAAAAACATAATGTAACCCGCCTTGCTTATCCGAAATAAAATCCCCGTGCCCCGGTCCATTTATACCAATGTCCGTTCTGCCTAAAATTGGATTACTGTCCTGCTTTTTCCAGGGGCCCATGGGATGGCTGCTTATGGCATATCCTACGGCATAGTCAGGATTTCTAAAGTCATTGGCAGAGTAAACCAAATAGTAAAGGCTGTCCTTTTTAAGGATCGAAGGACCTTCAGCCACGGGCCAGGGCACCTCTTGGGTGTTTTCCCATGGATCAGCCGCATTGATGCATTCCTTCAAAGTCTCGGGTCTGATGGCTGAAAGATCCTCGGCCATTTCTGCCACAAACAAGCGGTTTCCTTCCGCCAATCTGACATGGTACAGGTAGGTTTTTCCATCCTCATCAATAAAGACAAAGGGATCAATCTGTTTTACGGGAGCCTCCAAAGGTTTTTTGATGGACTGGGTGAATGGCCCCAGGGGGCTATCGCTTTCCGCAATGGCAATATTTTCATTGGCCGTATAGGCCATATAAAACTTGTCCTGATGGTAAAAAACCTGGGGAGCCCAAAAGCCTTTGTCCCCAAAGGCTTCTCCTTTCCGAAGGGCGAAACCTTGATTTGCCCCTATCGGCCCTTCCCATTCCTTCAGATCAGGCGATGAATAGACCAAAAAACCCTGATTGGCATTCCCTTCTACCGTACCATAAAGGTAATAGATGCCTTCATGGAAAAAGATAGTCGGATCTGCCAAGTGAATGGACTTTTCCGCTGCCTGTTCCTGTGCAAGACCATTTTGTCCAACAAAAATCAATATGAAAAAACAAAGGCATTTTAAATTTTCCAATAAATTCATTCTCTATAATTTTTTAGTATTGGGGATTTTGGGTTAAATTAATGTTATTTTCGACTTCTATTTGGGGCAGTGGCAATCTGATGTGCTTTCCTACTTCAAAATTATTAAAATCTGGATCTCTTTGGGCCAATTGCTCTACATTTTCTTGTGTGTCAAGTTCTCCCCAACGCTTTAGATCCGCCCACCTCACGCTTTCTCCACACAGTTCCAGCACCCTTTCAATTTTCAACCGCTCCCTGAACAGGTTTTGATCATTGCCGATGACCGGGTAAGCTTCCGTTAAAGCCGCCATGTTGGACCTGGACCGCACCTGGTCCACGTACCGATAAGCTTCCCGGGTCTGGCCCAGTTCATTTAAGGCTTCTGCATACATCAACAAAACATCGGCAAAGCGGATCATCCTGAAATTTACCTGGGAGAAATAGTCTTCATTGTTGCGGAAATAATCCCTTGCGTATTTACTGAACCAGGCTTCATTTTCTCCCCATTCCCAGGGCCTTCCATAGATGAGTGTGCCAAAATCTTCCTCCAGGTCGGGATAAAACAGGGTATGTTGCAGACGGCTGTCAATCTCCCCATCCATTGTTTTTTCCTTTTTGAATTCATTGACCACCCAAAACCTCGCCTGTCCATCTGACCAGCCAATTCCCCTTGGAGCAAAAAATTGTGTGCGATGGGTTCCCATGTTCGCATTGGGATCATCCCCTTCCCCTCCTTTGTTCTCATCGGAAAACTGAACCTCAAATACAGATTCAATATTGTTCTCATTCAGATGGGTGAAATTGTCTTCATAGTTAGCTACAAGTCCATATTGGCTCATTCCTTCCCCTATAATCAAATAATCAAAAGCATCTTTGGCTTTCTCCCATTCCCGCTTTTGCATATATAATTTCCCCAACATGGCCATTGCCGCCCCTTTGGTTGGTCTTCCTACGTTGGTGTCATCCCATCGTACAGGAAGTACCTGGCTTGCTTCAGTCAGATCATTTTCAACCTGTGCCCAAACTTCCTCCAGGGAATTCAATTCAGGCAGGTCATCCGGTTTGGAAGGCTCCAAAATGAGCGGGACATTTTCCCAAAGGACAGCAGCATAGTAATAGTGAAGAGCCCGCAGAAATTTGGCCTGGGCAAGGATGGCCTCTTTTTTTGCAGGATCTGCAAAATCAATAGCCGGCACGTTCGCCAACACCTGATTGCACCTGAAAATGGCTTTATAGGTATCTCTCCAGGTATTGACATTGCCTTCCCAAAAGTTATAGTTGATATATTGAAAACGGGTCCAATCTGCCAATTCAATCCAAGGGCTGTTGCTAAATCCTTCATCAGAAGTCAGATCCAACCTGAAATATATCCAACGGGACCAAAGGCCTGTCTTGTAAAACATGGCATATACAGAATTTATTCCTCTTTCGGCATCATTTTCAGAAAGCCAGAATTGCTCTGTAGTCAAAGTATTCGGATTGGATTGGTTTAACAATTCACTATCGCAGGAAGTGATGAACCAAGCCGGGGCAAAACAGGTAATTAGAAATAGTGTCTTTTTCATTTGATAAATCGTTTGAAAGCCCAACTGAATACCCAGTGAATACATTTTTGTATTGGGAAAGGCTCCGAAATCAAAGCCTCTTTCAAAAATATTTGCATTGTTAAATTCGGGATCCAAACCAGTATAAGGGGTAAAAGTGAGCAGGTTTTGACCAGAAACAGACACCTGAATATTGGAAAATCCAATGCTTTCAGTAATGGAAGCAGGAAGGGTATAGGCCAAGCTAATGTATTTCAAGCGCATAAAGCTTCCATCTTCCAACCACCACCACTGCTTTATCCTCATTGGTAATCTGTCCATCCCCATTGTTGTCCTTAAAACGGATATCGCCTGGTTGCGCATTGGGTTGGATCACCGTTCCCTCACTGTTTTGGTAATTATTGATTTCTTCTTCACTTTGAAAGAGTCCGTCGGTTTCCAAAACATACCACATCCCCACCGATTGCCCCACCTCTGTTACCGTATTGCCTACATAAATGTCATTCCTGCCATAACCCAAATCCTCTACTTTGTTGTTCAGTGTGGTGAAATTCACCGTCGCGTAGTAATTTATAGGTTTTTGGGATTCCCGGTAGGTCGCAGACAATTCAAACCCTGTGTTGACCACGGTAACACCATTGACTACAGGATTTCCCCCATCATTGCCCGAAGTGATCGGAATAGGGAAGCCAAATAAAACATCCTCTGTGCTTGCCTTAAAATAATCGGCCGTAACCGATATTTTGTCCTCCAAAAATCCCAGATCGGCTCCGACATTTAGTTGCGTAAGTGTCTCCCACCTTAAATCAGGGTTGGCCAACCTCACTTGTATGGCTCCTGGCTCAATGTGCTGGTCTCTTCCCATGGCGATGGTTGAAAAAGTATTGATGACCGCAATATAATCGTACGGCCCGATATTACCACTTCCCAAAAAAAGTGATAAGTGATTCAGGATCAAATACAAATATTTTCCCAAGGGCAATTGTCAGAAAGGAGAAACATAGCCTACTATGTTTCTCCATATTTTTTTGAATGTTGTGGATATCAGGAAAAAAGCATACCTCCCTTAGCTTTTTTCTTCAACTTTAACCTAAAAAATTTACATGCGTCAGAAGCCAAACAAAAAAACCCGGCCAAGAGACCGGGTTTTTTTCATTCACTTTAACCACTAACAACCATAAACAAATTCATCATGCTGCATGTAACCACAGGGATGACAAACACCATTATTGTAGTAGTCCGTACGGGAATCGAA
>JBBDSC010000106.1:0-1170 GCA_040905145.1 Anditalea sp. | reverse complement strand
AAGATGCTGCCTTGGGATTAAAAGCAAGGATGTTATTGTACATGGCAAGTCCATTAAATAATCCTTCCAATGACATGTCCAAATGGCAGGCGGCAGCTGCTGCCAACAAAGTAGTGATTGATGCCGGATATACCCTTCACCCTACCCATGAAGACTTGTTTTTGCAACCCATTAAGACGGATGAAACCATTTTTGGCAGATCATTTACAGCAGGGTCCAGGATACCTGATTGGGGTTATAACTATGATTATTGGCCCAGTGGATTTGACGCCAGGCAAAGGGTCATGCCCACCCAGACTTTTATCAATATGTTTCAGATGGCTAATGGAAAATATCCTTATCTGCCGGATGGCATGACTGTCAATCCCGCTTCAGGCTATAATGAGCAGGATCCCAATGTCAATAGGGATCCCCGTTATTATAGTTATATCTTATATCCTGGGGCAGGACCGGTAAACATTATAGATGGTTCCAGAAGTACAGAAAGGCTTTATGAATATTGGGAAGATGCCAATCCCAATCCGGACAATCTTCCTCCCTATGATAACCCCAACAAAGTGGACCCTATGAATAATCAGGAGCTGTTTGATTTTGGAAGGGATTCAGAAACGTACTGGGTAAAAGGCCTGACCCCTTTCCATTGGAGGGTACAAACAGGTTATACCTTCAGGAAGTTATTGGATTTTAATGGTCCTCGTGCCAGTTTTGACTTTGATTACAACCAGCTGATGATTTTCATGAGGTTGCCGGAATTCTATTTGAATTATGCAGAGACCCAAATTGCTCTTGGAAATGAAGATGTAGCAAGAGAATACATTAACCTGATACGACAAAGGCCATCAGTAAATATGCCCGATATTACAAGTTCAGGCGATGATTTGGTACGGGATTATAGAAATGAAAGAGCAATAGAACTGCACCTGGAGGATTCTCGGTTTTGGGACCTTTTGCGATGGAAGGCGGCACCTGGAAATATTGATCTCGACCCCATAAGAGGTCTGAGCAGGGTGACCATGGATTGGAGCGAAGCCCAGGAAGGCGATTTGTTGGGAATTTTGAACTATACTTATGGAGAGATTGAAGAAGTGGATTCTAGGTTTCCATGGCCTGGGGATCATTATTACCTGTTCCCCATTCCGAGAGAAGAAATTCAACGGAGTAATAACAATA
>JBBDSC010000105.1:0-38535 GCA_040905145.1 Anditalea sp. | reverse complement strand
GAGGTATGATTTACTCCGAAAAACTGGTTATCCCCATACAAGATTCTTTCCATTGGTGGTTTGTTTTGAGTTATTCTTTATTACTGAAATCGCTTTGTGAGTGAGTAAGGCACTTTCAAAAGTGTTAATATTATTGGGTGCCTTTCCCATCACTGCATTGATAAAGTAGTTCACCTGCGCAGAATATTCTTCCCCTCTAAGATAAAAATCTACCTGATCTGTTAGATCTGTTACATATTTTACATTCCATCCTTTAGAATATCCCTCAGGACAATCTTCATCTTTAAAATATACTTTCAATTCATTTGCATCTGAAATAATCTTTCCTTTTGCACCATTTATAGTAATTGAAGTGGACATCTTTCTATAGGTTTCATCACTCCAATTTACAGAAAATACCCCCGTAGTTTTATCAGCAAGTTCAAGTAGAGAATAGACTGCATCATCTACCGTTTTGGAATAAACTGATTTTACCATACTTCCACTTGAAGCGGTAACCGGGGAAAGTATGTCATTAATAAGGTCTATTACGTGAGAGGCATAATCCATTAGACAGCCGCCCCCTTCTGAAGGGTTGGAACGCCAGGTTCCCTCCTCTTTCTTTGTAATAACCGGCCCATACGCTTCACCCATAAAATGACTGACTTCACCAATGGATCCTCCTTTCACCAACTTTTTTACCTCCCTGAAGGTTCCCACAAATTTATTATGATAACCTACCTGATTTATTAACTTTCTTTGGGAAGCCAAAGTCGTAAGTGCCATTCCCTGCTCTTCGGTAAGACAAAAGGGTTTTTCTACAAATACATGAATGTTTCTATTTAAAAGCTCCTTTACAAAATCAAAATGGAATTTGGTTGGAGTTGCCACAAATATTGCATCTGGTTTTTGCTCTTCCACCATCCTAATAAAATCTGTATAGCATTTAAAATTACTATATTTTTCCAGAGCGCTAAGAACAAGTTTTGAAGTATCACATACACCAACTATTTGCACATTCTGATGTGCTCCTAAAATTGATAAATGTGATATTCCCATTTTTCCAGCGCCTACTAAGCCTATTTTTACCATAGGTTTTCAAATAATTGAGGTTAATATTGTTAAATAGAATTAATATATGCTTCTAAGTGATCTATGAATTTTTGTTTAATGGAAACATAAGGAGATGGTTCAAAATTCTCAATCTTAATCAGTACAGTCTCTAAAGCAATATCCTCCGTCCAGGGAAGAATATAATTTAGATTGACGAATTCATTTAGAATTTCATCCTGGTGGTCATCTACAACTTCGCCATATTTAGCTAATCTCGGGATAGAGATAATTTTTTTATTTAACTTCAACCCCTTAATCAAAGACCCGGTTCCTGCCTGGGATATCACCACCCTTGCCTCTTTATACAGCTCAGTAAGCTCATCTGGAGGAATAAAAGGTCGCATTTCCAGAAATTCAGATTCAAATTGGGTGTGCCCACTCTGTACAATGACCTTTTCTTGAATAATACCTTCTCTACAAAGTCGGTCAATTTGGACTAGGGGTCTTTCAAAAGCTGTTGGAAATGTTCCGAGTAATACAATAATCATAACAACTTAAATTAATAGATACCTCCAAGGTAAACTCCTTTCTTATAATACTTTTGTACTCCCGGCCATTGTATGATAAATTTATCGGCTATTGGATAAATAATATCTGCAGAAAATGCTCTTGAATTCATCCTGGCATAAGAGAGTATCCAAATGATTTTGACACCTGAGATTTTTCCCAATAAGCACATTGGAATGGCCGTATGACTTCCTGTGGTAATTATTGCCTTTGGAAAATGTTGAATTAAAATCTTAAGGGATAAAAAAGTATTGGCAATTAGACTGAAGATGAAAGCTAAGTTTCTCTTCTGGCCTTTAGGCCTACCTTTTAAATACCTGATATTATACTTATCTTTCAGAGGAATGGTAGCAGGGGATTCTTCCGTAACAATAAGATAGTTATAGTGAAGAAACATTTCCTCTAATTCCAATATCTGAGCAAGGTGCCCCCCATCGGAACAGATTAGGATAATTCTTTTGTTTTCCATATGGCGAGATCTCTTAAGCATGCAGGATTAAAAAAGGAGGGTTAAACCGCAGCAAAAATAAACTTTTAAAGGGATTTGATTTTAAACTTTTCAATATCATTAGTGAGATAGAAATTTTTATACCACAGTTCTAAAGACAATATCATAAAAAGATGTTTTTTATAGTCCTTTTTTTTGGATACGTGCATCCATATCATTTTTTTAATAAATTCTATATTAAAATAATTCCGGCTGAAGGAATCTGAACTATCCACTAGTTGAAGTAGAGTATCAGAAAGTTCTTTTTTAAACCACTCTACCTCCTTTAGGTATTCTATAATCCTCACCAATAGTAAGAATACATTTGGAAATATTTTATTCTATCATATAATTTTGATTATTCCTTATCTATCCAAGGTTCCCTTTATTCAACTAAGAATGATTGGTTTTTACCCATTAACTTCAGACAAAACTCATTCCCATTGGTTTAAAATATTTGAAAACTCAATAACTTCTTGATCTTAATTGAATTAAAAGCCATTCTATGCCTTTTACGATTATTTTTCATTAATTCACTTAAACTTTAGCAAATGAAATCATTCTCATTAACACTATATCAATTAACTACAAGTTAAATAAGGTCACACAGTGTAAAAATTCTAATCCTCTAATGGTTAAATCTGTTTCATTAAATAATGAAATAAAAAAAAATTAATTCTTTTGGTCATGAAACTTTTTCAAAAGTTCATATTCAAATATAATCTTTTGAAAATGTATCCTATTTTACCCAATAGCAATTTTAATTGTGATATTCTGCTGGAACTGTCTACTTTTGATTTATTGGATTGTACATAGGTTACATTATTGGACTTCAGATAATAATTAAGGGGATGTGAATATTACATCTGTTATCAGATCTATCCTTGTATAGCGGAAAGGTTGGAAGAATTGAACATCTCATTAGACTTTAAATTCAAACCGTTTACCGAGAATTATCCTTATTAAGTATAGGCTCTGGGAACTCCTTATTCAAATTGTAAATGAAGTTTTCAATATCATTTAAATAGTATTATTATTCCTTGAAATCCACAGCTTCGCCCCGTCAATCCCATTAACTTAAATCTTTGTTGTGCATAAAGATTCATCATCTAATCAAGATGATTTTTACTTGAGGTAAGCAAAATATAATCAAATTATCTAAAGGAATTTAGAAAATCAACATTCTAATTGATAACGAAAAAAGATAAAGAAGATATTCCTATCAGCTACTTTTAAAATTCATTTTTATGCCTATGAGGTTTAAAGATAGGGTTTTTATATTTATTGTTCAAAATTTTTTCATAAAAATTTAAGCAACCTATTTTTAGGATATTTATTGAAAATCATATTAGTCTTTTAAGGAAAAAATTATTAAATGAAGTCTATTAAGAAAATAATTAAAAAAGATTTAATACTGTATAATATTATTTTATATATATTTAATAACAGAATTACCATGTCAAGGTATGTATTTAAATGCAGTTCACTTGATCCAAAAGTACCAAAAGATCAAGAAAAAAATATCCTTCCCCCCACATGGCTAGCCGCGCCCCTCCTGGAAAAAAATCAGGACAGGCTCGGATTTTTTTCAGCCCCCCCGCTTTTCGTTTTTGCATTGAATTTTAATCCAATTTGGATGTACTTAAAACCGGTTTATGAAGTAACATACCAGAAGTCATGTCGATACTTCTCGGTCTGTACCGGATCGCCTCGCTTCCGTGGATCTTCCCCCCTCTCATTTCAGGGAGAGGCCATATGTTTGCAAAAGTAATAGCATAAGTTTCGGAAAATCATTTGTTTAAGTTTTATCTAACCAAGCTATAACCTCCAAAACTTAAGCAAACACAAGTTACATTACAAACTGTGTGAGCTCGGGATCAATTCAATCGTGGTCAATCCGGCCGATATCCCGACAACCTCCAAGGAAAAAGTACAGAAAGAGGATGCCAGGGACAGTCAAAAAATAGCCTGGGCCCTAAAGAACGGGGAACTGGTCCCCATCTATATACCTTCTTTGGCATCCCTTGTTTAATGGCTTTATTGATAATTGTTGTGAAGAAGCAGCTTCCAAAGCTTGAACAAAATTAATTCCGCTATTGCTTTGATCAACACAAAAAGAAACCCCTGGAAAAGCCGTTAAGGCTTTTTTCAGGGGTTTTTGAATGAATGGTGTTAGCGGTTTATTTTTTCACCATCTTAAATATTTTCAGGAAATTCCCCTGGTTGCTCTCTATGAAAACCAGGTATACGCCTCCTGTTTTCAGGGATTTCTGGGACAGATCTATTGGGTGGATACTCCGCTCTTTGGGCTGGGTGGTGACCCTACTCTGGTAATGGAGCCTGCCGGACACATCATATAGGCTTATTGTATACTCCTGTGGCTCCTCTGCCTGGAATCTCACCTGGATGATATCCTCAAAAGGATTGGGATATACACTGACCACACTTCCATGCTCTGCAGAAGTACTTGTTTCAGGGGCGGCCATCTGACTGTCTGCACCCGGTAAGGATTCTGTTTCACTGTCTGAAAGGTCAATTCTAAAGCTGGGATCCGTCAGGGAGAGGATCTCTATGGCCGAGACCTTGGGGTTGTTCACTTTGGCGACAAAGGCCAGGTTCAGGGTACCGTCTGCCACTGTTAATTCAAATTCCCTGACCAGGGCAGTCATGCTCCCTGCGGCTGCATAGATATCAAAGTCGGTCAGCAGCGGTTGTTCCTCTCCTGTAACGTGGAAGACCCTGCTCCCGGCCCCTCCTGCTCTGCCCCCGGTAGCACCAAAGAAGATCTCGGCAAAATGCAGCCTGAGCAGGTAATCTCCGGAAGGCACTTCCACATTGTAGCTGAAGTTGCCATACCGTTCTGATCTGTATAGGGCATCGGCGGTGGTGCCGGCAATGTCCGTGATCTGGGTGTTGGTGAAAGGGGTCCCTCCGCTGAAAGCCTGGTCGGCTTCAAAAGTGGCCCCCAAAGCAGCCAGCTGTCCACCACCCGCATTAATCCTTTTGGCGGTGCTGGCCGCACTTTCCACTGTTATACTGAATAGATCACTGGAACTCAAAATCCCGTCGCTGGCAGAAACTTTTATTTCAACAGCTCCCGTGTCGGAAGTTCCCGGAGTGCCACTGAAGGTACGGGTAGGGCCGCTAAAGCTTAGCCATGCCGGCAACGGTTCTCCACTCGACAGCGCTGCGGTATAGGTAAGGGCATCGCCTTCAGGATCGGAAAACGTGTTTTCTGCAAATGTAAAGGTAAAGCCAGCTCCTGCTGTGGCAGCCTGGTCGGGGATAGGATTGGCTACTGTAGGAGCCTGATTTTCCGGAATGCTACCGTTACTCGAAAGAATTTCGATGGCGCTGACTTTGGCATTGTCTACCACCCCGGAGAAGAACAGGTTCAGTACCCCGTCTATCACGGATATCTCAAATTCTTTGACAAGGGCTGTCATAGGGCCTACCTCTGCATAGATATCAAAGTCGGTCAACAGGGCTTGGCCCTCACCTGTAACATTAAAAACCCGCTTTCCAACACCGCCTGTTCCGGCTCCCGTGGCACCAAAATAGATCTCGGCGAAATGAAGCCTTACGGTATAGGTCCCGGTTTGCACGGGAAAATTATAGCTGAAGTTGCCAAATCGTTCCGACTTGTACAGGTCATCGGAAGTGGTGCCTGCAATGTCTGTGATGTTGCTGTTGGTAAAAACCCTCCCGCCGCTGAAGGCCTGGTCCGCCACAAAGGTTGCCCCAAAAGCAATAAGCTCGCCACCCCCTGCATTGATCCTCACAGCGGTGGTAGCTTCACTTTCCACGGATAGCATGAACAGATCACTGGCACTTAAGGAACCATCACTGGCCGTTACCATTATTTCAACAGTTTCGGAGGCTCCCGGGGTACCGCTGAAAGTACGGGTAGGGCCGTCAAAGCTAAGCCATGCCGGCAGGGATCCTCCGCCCGACAAGGCTGCGGTATAGGTCAGGGCATCGCCATCAGGATCCGAGAAAGTGCTTTCGGAAAAGGTAAAGGTATAGCCAATTCCTTTGGTGGCATTCTGGTCCGGGATAGGATCGGCGACGACAGGCGCCTGATTGACCGGAGCACTGCCGGTTACGTTCACCGTTACCTGGTCTGTTGCTGTAGCCCCTTGGTCATCAGTGACGGTCAGGGTGATGGTATGTGTCCCCACTGCCAGGCTTATAGTAGGCGTGGCGCCAGTGGCCAGTTCCGTGCCCCCTTCTGTCCAAAGATAAGCATTGATGGCACCTTCGGCGTCCGTGGATCCGGATCCGTTTAGCTGGACACTGACCAGCCCGCTGTCATCGGCTGTCACTGTCTGGTCAGGGCCAGCATTGGCCATCGGCGGTTCGTTGGTGGGTCCGGTGTTTGAAAGGATTTCGATGGCGCTGACCTTAGCATTATTCACCGCTTTGGAGAAGAACAGGTTCAATGCTCCGTCAGTCACGGATACTTCAAATTCCCTTACAAGGGCCGTCATAGAGCCTGCCTCTTCATAGATATCAAAGCTGGCCAGCAATGGCTGTCCCTCTCCGGTAACGTTGAAGACCCGCGACCCAACGCCGCCTGTTCCACCTCCCGTAGCCCCAAACCAGATTTCCGCGAAATGAAGCCTTACGGTGTAGGTTCCGGTTGGCACGGGAAAATTATAGCTGAAACTGTCATAGCGTTCCGACTTATACAGATCATCGGCAGTGGTGCCCGCAATGTCTGTGATTTTGCTGTTGGTGTAAGTAGTCCCGCCGCTGAAGGCCTGGTCCGCCTCAAAAATTACCCCAAAAGCAGTCATCTGGCCGCCGCCTGCATTGATCCTAATGGCGGTGGAAGCTTCACTTTCCACGGTCAGAGCGAACTGGTCGCCTGCACTCAGCGTACCGTCGCTGGCCGCCACCATTATCTGGAGTGTTCCCAGGTCGGAGGTTCCCGGAGTGCCATTGAAAGTACGGGTAGGGCCGTCAAATTCCAGCCATGCCGGCAAGGATCCTCCGCCCGATAAGGCGGCGGTATAGGTCAGGTTATCCCCATCAGAGTCGGAGAAGGTTGCTTCGGGAAAGACAAAGGTATAACCAATCCCTTCGGTGGCATTCTGGTCCGGGATAGGATTGGCGACGACAGGCGCCTGATTGACAGGAGCAGTGCCGTTTACAGTCACCGTTACCTGGTCTGTTGCCGTAGCTCCCTGGCCATCCGTGACGGTCAGTGTGATGGTATGTGTCCCCACTGCCAGACTTATCGTAGGCGTGGCACCGGAGGCCAGTTCTGTGTCCCCTTCTGTCCAAAGATACGCATTAATGGCACCTTCGGCGTCCGTGGATCCGGATCCGTTTAGCTGGACACTGGCCAGCCCGCTGGCACCGGCCGTCACCGTCTGGTCAGTGCCAGCATTGGCCACCGGAGGGTCGTTGGTGGGTCCGGAATTTGAAAGGATTTCAATGGCGCTGACTTTAGGATTGTCCACCACATTAGCAAAGAAGAGGTTCAGTGCCCCATCTGTCACGGATATCTCAAATTCTTTGACAAGGGCTGTCATAGGGCCTACCTCTGCATAGATATCAAAGTCGGTCAGCAGCGCCTGGCCCTCACTTGTAACATTGAAAACCCGCTTTCCAACACCGCCTGTTCCGGCTCCCGTGGCGCCAAAGTAGATCTCGGCAAAATGAAGCCTTACAGTATAGGTTCCGGTTGGCACAGGAAAATTATAGCTGAAGCTACCAAATCGTTCCGACTTGTATAGGTCATCGGAAGTGGTGCCTGCAATGTCTGTGATGTTGCTGTTGGTGAAAACCCTTCCGCCGCTGAAGGCCTGGTCCGCCTCAAAAGTTACCCCAAAAGCACTCATCTGGCTGCCGCCTGCATTGACCCTAATGGCGGTGGTGATCCCGCTTTCCACGGTCAGGCCGAACAGATCACTGGCACTCAAAGAACCGTCGCTGGCCGTCACCATGATTTCAAAGGTTCCAAGGTCTGAGGTTCCCGGGGTGCCACTGAAGGTACGTGCAGGGCCGTCAAATATGAGCCAGGAAGGCAGGCTGCCTCCATCAGACAGGGAAGCGGTATAGGTAAGTGGATCCGCCCCAGGATCAGAAAAGGTATTTTCGGCAAAGGTAAAGCTGAATTCGGCGCCCTCCGTGGCATGCTGGTCCGATATGGGGTTTATAACCGATGGTGACCCATCGCCGGATCCAGCCCCTTCTCCACTCAGATCAATGATCAAAGGCGGGGTGGTGTCTGTGTGGGTGACTTCCAGCTGGGCAGATTTAACACCTGTTGAGACCGGAGTGAAAGTAATATTAAACGCCGTTGAGGTTTCGGCATTTATGGTGACAGGACCTGTGAAATCATGTGCAAATTCACTGCCATTGTCACCGGTGATGGTAAAGGAGGTTACTTCCACTGCGGAAGGTTCGTTATTGGTGAGCGTAATGGCCTTAGGTTCCGAGCTGGTGCCTGCCGTTTGTAGATTGAATTGTAAAGCAGTGGGGTTTGCTACAATTCCATTGGCGGTAGAAGCAGCTATAATTTCTATGGCACTGACTTTAGGATTATCCACCAGTTCAGTAAAGGTCAGATTCAATGCACCGTCTGTCACCGATATTTCGAATTCCTTGACCAGGGCCGTCATAGCCCCTGCCTCTGCATAGATATCAAAGTTGGTCAGCAGCGCTTGGCCCTCTCCTGTCACGTTGAAGACCCGCTTTCCAACACCGCCTGTTCCGCCTCCCGTGGCGCCAAAAAAGATCTCGGCGAAGTGCAGCCTAACGGTGTAGGTCCCCGATAGCACGGGGACGTTATAGCTGAAGCTGCCAAATCGTTCCGACTTGTATAGGTCATCGGAAGTGGTGCCTGCAATGTCTGTGATGTTGCTGTTGGTGAAAACCCTCCCGTCACTGAAGGACTGGTCCGCTTTGAATATTGACCCAAAAGCAGTCAGCTGGCCGCCACCCGCATTGATCCTCACGGCGGTGGTAGTTTCACTTTCCACGGACAGCATGAACAGATCACTGGCACTCAAAGAACCGTCGCTGGCCGTCACAATTATTTCAAAGGTTCCAAGGTCTGAGGTTCCCGGGGTACCACTGAAGGTACGGGTAGGGCCGTCAAATATGAGCCAGGAAGGCAGGTTGCCTCCATCTGACAGGGAAGCGGTATAGGAAAGGGGACTGCCATTCGGGTCTGAGAAAGTGTTTTCTGCAAAGGTAAAGGTATAAGGTACCTCTGCGGCAGATACTTGATCCGGTAGCGGGTTTAATATTACAGGGGAGGAATTCTCACCGGAGTTGTTCCAATAAACCCTTGGAATACGGTTATCCCAGCCTAAAGAAATAAGATCCAGATCCCCATCGTTATCCAGGTCCACCGGAACGGCACTGTCATGATGGTCCATAGGCCCCCCCGGGTGCAAAACATGCGGAATCCAGGTGCCCGTGTTGCAAAGGTCATTTTCAAAAGCCAGCAGACGATGGTCGCCTTTCCATTCTCCGGATACGATATCCGGGTCCCCATCCCCGTCCATATCTACGAGGTTCAAGCTGAGCCCACCATCTATATCACTGCCGATCGTTTCTTTAGTCCAGGAGTTTGTCGGGTCTATTGGAGGTTTAAACCAGAAGATTTCCTCACCATTTCCGATTTGGCTAACTATTCCATCCAATGAACCATTATTGTCAAGATCAGCTAAGGCATTTCGGTCAAAATGTGATGGCAGTGTCAAAGATGTTGAAAAAGTAGTCCAGGTCCCATTATCATTTCTTAACCAGTTTCCTGCCTGGAAAAGGTCCAGATCACCGTCCCCATCAATATCCCCGGCACTGATGTCCTCGCCATAAGAATCCGGGCTGATCGATGTTAAACCCCATGTTTGATTGACCGGATCAGTTGGCACTGTCAACATCTGTACAGGCGAATTGGCAGATTCGGCACCGTTCCAGATCACTGCTATCTGGATATTATCCACATCATTATAATTCCCTATGGCAGCACCGGCCATAAAGGTTTCGTGGTAGGTGGATGTACCATCGGGAATGTTCGTATGGATCGTAAAATTTCCATTCCCGTCATTTTGAGCCCAGGCCATTTTAGAACTGATATAGGTACCCTGGGTGCCGAAAATGTCCGGATCACCGTCATTGTCAAAATCATGGATAAGGGACATGTTGTTCATGGGATTCCCAATTACTTTTTTGATCCATGTGCCACCCGGTGTGCCGGGGTTTTTATACCACCATGCCCCGGTTACAATATCTTTAAAACCATCCCCATCAAGGTCCTCCGAAAAAATATGTGGAGAGCGGTAAGCAACCTCACTGCCAATTACTTGTTCTGTCCACTGTAAGGGGAAGGGATTGTCAATACAAGCAGTTTCATCCACTACATTTACCTGGATCTGTGCACTGTACGCGGTGGGGGAGTGATCCGCATTTACCAGGACCAGCTGGATGTCATGTTGTCCAAGTGTCAGATCCTGGAAAGGAATGGAATCCAGGGTATATATTTCTCCTTCGTTCACCCCGTCTACCAACTTATGGATATGGGTGGTCCCTTCTCCAACCTCCCACTTCAATACCTGAAATTTGAGGTAAAAGGGCTGGGCTATTTGTGCCTCATCCTCAGGATCCAGTATGGTAATGGAAGGTTGCTGAACGGTTTCCTTACCATAAAAGACTTCAATAGCTGAAACTTTAGCATTATTCTGGATGGATGTTAAGGTTATGGTTAAAAATCCATCCTCCACATTAATACCATAGAATTTTTTAATATCAGCCGTGGCATAGCCTGCACTGACGAATATATCATAATTGGACAAAGCATATTGGCCGTTTTCAATATCAACGTTAAATATTCTTTCCCCTGAGCTCTGGAAATGCAATTCCGCAAAATGTAATGAAATATCATAAATGCCTGCCTGTGGCACAGGAATATTATAATAAAAATCACCATACATTTCTGTTTGGTAAAGCTGGTCAGCCGTGGTATTACTAATTTCCGAGGAGGTGTTGGAATAGAAACTTCCGCCAATATTGTACTGGTTCTGACCCCATTGAATACCGTTTAGCTCCAATGCTGCCCCTCCTGCGTTTATACGGAAAAGCTCCCCCTGGAAAGTGAAATCTTCTGTCAGACTGTTATAAATCATGATGCCGCTTTCATTTTTCAGATTACTCACTATCAGTTCATTGTCTACCTGGACCCCTATTTTGGAGGTATTTAAATGGACTGTCCGTTTATCTGCCTGCAAGGCGGCAGATAAAAGAGTGATTCCATTATTGATGGCATAGTTAGAGACCTGTTCAGCAGAGATTTTATCAAGGGATTCATTGAATTTTACAATGATTTTGTTAGGGGATGGAACCTCAATAAAAGAAATACTTGGTGGGGATTCATCAATGGACACCCCTGTTCCCAAAAATTCAATATAATTCACATCGAAAAGAGGGGCCGTTGCTGCGCTATTGGTAAAAACAAAATATAAATCATTTGGCCCTCCCGGATCGGTAATGGGGGCTTCCACATTTATCCAGTCATTCATACTGCCGGTGTGGGGCACCTGTACGGTGCTGATCAGAGGCCCGTCCGGGGAGCCGGAATGAACTTCGATCTGGCCACCCAAAGTAGATGCAACCCGGTAAGAAACAGCATCGATATTGATCAGGTTTCTCTTGTCCAACATCAAATAGGCACCATGATTTAATGCACGGACAGCATGTTTCCCTCCTCCCAATTCGTCCGTGTTGTCAATTAACCAGGTGTTGTTCTCCAGGTCATAAAACTCCGCCTCCATCAATTTAGGATTAAGGGTGATCCGATCAAAGGAAGTTAATCCATCAGAATCCGTGTAATTGACATTAATAACCTGATAAATATCGTCAAAGCCTTCAGTATCATGACTGGTGGGGTCAAGGAATAATGTTCCCTCGCATTGATTGATGGTAAGTCCATCATGGGAGTGGGTAAGATGGCCGAACGAGGGCACAATATTAAGTTGGCTGCATTCAAGGGAGCCGTCTGCTGTAGTGCCGTCTTCCTCATCATTTACTATTATTTTATAGTCAATATTATCCCACCAGTTTATCATGCCGCCATTAGGGGGGTAGACGATATCAAAGGTAGCGGCATTATTGCCCGCATATATACTGATGGTTTTAGAGCTTATTCCGCCCTGGGAGTCATTAACCCGTAATTGGGCACTGTAGGTCCCTTTAGTGGTATAGGTATAAGAGGGGTTTTGTTCATTGGAATCCACAATCCCATCGGATTGGAAATCCCATTCATATATCAACTCATCCCCATCCAGATCCAGGGTACCTTCGCTGGAGAAGTTAACCGCCAGGGGCAAAGAGCCAGAAGTCACATCAGCACTGGTATTGACCTGAGGTGAATTATTGTTGTCGATACCGGTAAAATCATACCGCGTTAATTTTCCGGTTCCAACATTATTAGGACAACAACCCGCCCCATATTCCAATACATACAACTGACCATCGGGCCCTATTTTTAGATCAATGAATCCCTCACCGTCTACCTCATTCGGTGCCAGTTGTTCCGTGGACAATAAATTTCCGGTATTATCTATTTTGGTCACCCATATCCTACTCGAGTTGAAATCGTAGTAAAAAAATACACCATCAAAATCGGAAGGAAGTTTTTTGGGATTGTCGATGGAAGGATCAAAATAATACCTGGGTCCGGCTAAATAGCACTGGTTATAAAAATCCATCCAGGCGGGCTGGGCCGGGGGAAGGTTGACGGCACCTGTATTCCATTGCGAAATATTAACCGGTGCACTGGGATCATAATAGAAGTTCGGTTCGGCATAGGTATTTAAATAAACCCGGTTTTTTCCCGCGAAATAAGGCCATCCAAAATTACCTGCCTTTTTTGTAATATTTAGCTCATCTAATCCTTCAGGGCCAAAATAACTTTCAATACTTGCATCAGGGCCAACCTCGCCCCAAAAAAGCCAGTCCGTGTTGGTTCTGTCCACAAACATTTTGAACGGGTTTCTGGCCCCCATCACATAAATTTCCGGTAAGCCCCCGACCCCATCCGGAAACAGATTTCCCTCTGGAATACTGTAGGTCCCATCCGCCAGGGGTTTTATTCTCAATATCTTCCCCCGCAGGTCATTGGTATTGGAAGAGGTCCTTTCTGAACTTTTATTGGGGTCACTCTCATCAAGGGTAGCATATTTTGAGTGGTTGGTATTATCACCTATAGCAATATATAAGTTGCCCTGGGAATCAAAATCCATATCACCGGCGGCATGATAGTAGCCATTTCTGGTACTTTGCCATTCCAATACTACAATTTCTGAGGAAAGGTCGAGCACATCCCCTTCCATTTTAAATCTGGAGACCCTGTTTTTTGGAAGGGTTGGATGTGAATAATGAAGGTAGATAAAGTTGTTGGTTAAAAATTGTGGATCAAAGGCAATGGCCAACAGACCTTCTTCCATATCATGGAACACATCCAGTGTTCCCGCAGATACAGTGGTTTGCAAGTCGGGTTTATAAATAATCAGTTCACCATACCTATCACATATAAAGATACGTCCATCGGGCGCAAACTCCATGTTCACCGAATTCTTAAGGCCAGTTAATAATTCAACTTTTTGAAAATCCGATGGCAGCTGTCCGAAGACGGACAAAGGGCTGAAAGTAAGGATAAAGCCAATAACCCAAAAAAGAAATTTCAACTCCAAGCAGGAGGTTATTGATAGAGATGGTTTAAACTTTTCCATGTTATAAAATATTTTTTTTATTATCACTGTATAACCTGCTGATTTTAAGAAATTTTGTACAGTAATTTTGGGTAAGCCCTGTAATACTGAAAGCCTTTTCTTTTGCCGGCCAGAACTGCCTCATATATTATCTTAAATAATTTTTAATAGCCGAAGAACAAAGGATTATGGCAAAGGATATTATAGCAGCTTCATCTTCTTTGGCTACACCTTATCGGTTCATTTTGTGGACTTGCTTTAAACGCAACTAAGAAGATCAACTGATCCAAATAAAATTAGAAAAAATTTTACTTAGATAGAAAATAACAAGCTATGTCACAAAATGAAAATTATTATTGCAACTAAACAAGATAAATTAGTACAAAATTTTGATTTGGATTTCATTCCTTTTTCCGAAGCAATATATAAAATAATTTTTAACTTTTTACGTTTTGTTGTAATTTAAATTCATTTTCATGTATGTATAATGTTATTTATAATTACCACCAATGAAAATTTTCCAGTATTTTTTATGAACCATCTTTCACTTCCGGGTTTTGAGTATTTACTCTCCTATTAGAGTGATTTTAAAAATATCCTAAAAAAGTTTTTCCTACTGTTTTCTTAACTGATCAATAGGTGATAGAAGAAAAGTAGTATCTTCCTATACCTTCGAATCATCTTCTAAAAGAATCTGAAAGTTTGAATGTTGGGTTTACACAAAAAATTACTTTCGCAGTAAGTCGGAGGGCTTAAAAGTTGGGGTACAAATGGATCTCTTTATGTTAATAAGGTATTTTTAGTCAATGTGGAACATAAGATTTTTTCAATATCATCTGTATCTACCTGGAGATCCCAGAACTTAGGTCTTGGTCCAAAACTATTTTGAATTCCATGGCATAAATAGGTATGGTGTTCTAGGTCACATGTACTGCTCAAATGCTCGAAAACAGTACCCAGGAGCATCCCGTGTAATTTTTGCCTTAATTCAATTACTTTAGTATGGGGTCTGCAAAAAACGATGTTTGAAAGCGCAGCGCCATGTACAGCCATCACTATTTCTGCATTATTGTACAGGTTCGCCTGTTCCTGAATAGACATACCTTCTGTCTGAACCATTTGAAAATCATACTTCTCAAGAACCTTTAACAACTCCGTCTCATTGAGTATTTTTCTATAGCTGGCTTTGTTTCTACTTATATACAACCTTTTGGCTGTCTTATGCTCCTGGGATTCATTGGTAAGAAAGGTTTCCCTTAATTTCTTGCAAATCCAGGGTTCTGGCCGCCGGTAAGGAGGAGTAACCAGCAGTTGCTGAACTTGTATGTAGCCCTGTTGCTTTAAGTTTACTATTTTTTCTTTTGGGATTCCTAATTTGGATATAATTTCGTTTTGAAAGCCGGAATTTGATAACCCCAGGAAGAAACGATCTATTTGCCTGATGTCATAACCCTCCTTTTGTATTTGCCACAGTTTTGGGGCTATCTGAAATAAGCAATGATAATAATTATCATCATCCGGTGTGGACAAGAGCAATCCTGTTCCTCTGAACATTTTAGGCCTCGGAAGATAAATTTTATTAAATAAAGCGTGTTCTTTTTGGGAAACTTCTGGATGCCTGGAAACTATAGCTAATTGGTACCTTTCTGAAGTTAACACACTTGCATCGCGATGAAAATACCGTCCATCTGCCAAACACATTATGAAGTCTTCACACCGATAGGTTTTAACATCTGTTTTATTACCCCCGTTTAGCATATGAGGGCTTTTAATCTGAAATAGTTTTGCTTTATTAACTCTATAGTATTGATTTTCCACCTGCTTGTTCTCAAAATATATTCCAGTATCCTCAGGCATAATCCTTTTGACGGCAAGACCTAACCAATCAATACTAAATGGCCACTGCCTCACAACAAATGCAAGGTATGATTGGAATGTCCTTAGAACAGGTATAATTTTCATTTGGAAATAGGGTCTTTACAAGTTAAACATTTATGGTTATACATGTCACGCATAAAAACATATGTGAAAAATAATTATTTGTTTTGACATTTTGACATTGGAAAGGTAAAAAAAAATAATTAACTATAAGAGAAGGAATGAATTCAGTTAAAGTCATTCATGTGACGAAATGTAGGATCATGGCTGTTTTCAGACCAAAAAAGAATTGTCCTTCAATCTGGTTGGTCTTATTGAAATATGTTTCAGTATCCTCAGGCAAAATCCTTTTGACGGGAAGACCTAACATCTTAACCCCAAATGACCACTGTCTCAGAACATGCACCAGGTATGGTCTGAACTTTTTTGGAACACGATAGTTTACAATTTTCATTTTGAACTGAAATTTTTGCAAGTTAAACTGATAATATATTTGTCACGCATAAAATCCTGTATGAAACGCACTTATTTGTTTATGGTTGGAAAGTTATTAAAATATTAATGAAGCTTCTAATAACAATAGGTAATTTAGCGCTTAAAGGTACCATCAAGGCTTTGAGCCACATGTCTCAAACTTCTTTGAGTAATCACCTTTGGACAACTTGAAAATATTATAATACCTGCTTAGCCCTACTTTGTCAAGTTTTTAATTTTCTTCCCAGGTTTTCCTGAATCTGCTTGTGGTACTTTCTCAGGTGGTATAAACAAAACTCCATAGTCGCATCCAGATTTTCCCACCCGCTGCCTCTGTCTTTGGACGATCCGTTCCAACGTTTCGCCATGCATATTGCAGAAGAAATATTTTACGGTACCGTCAATATCTTCCCGGATGATGAGCTGCATCCTGAGGACGTCCTCTTTTTTGTCTCCGTTGGTTATCCATGGATACACAGTTTGCACGGCCCTTCTCCCTTTTGAAAAGCCCCCGGATGTAGGAAAGTGCTTTGGAATAAACCGGATGGGTTTTGGTCTGAAAACAAGATATTACTTTTTCTATTTGTCCATCATTTTCATAGATAATGATTGGCAGTGTAAAAAAAGCTGTGATTTTTATAAAAAGCTGATATCTTGCATGTAGAAGATGGATGATTTATTATGAGGAAGACATTGAGATTGGCCATGTTACTGCTCCTGTTTTTTGGACCATTATTGGTAGAGGCCCAGGAGGAGCATGTTCAAACAAAAATTTATAAACCTTTTAAGGTGGACGTGGGTATTAACCTTACCTTTCCCGCTTCAACCAATCTTTCTGTTGGGGGAGGATTTTTCGTAGAGCCACGGTATAGCATCACTGATCGGCTTCAGATGGGTCTGCACTTGGGCAGCAATATCATTGGTGAGGGTAAATATTTATTTCAAAATACAGAAGCCATCATCAAGGCACAGGCGATCGGAAATCTTTCCCTTACCGGAGAATATCAGTTTACCCTTGAAAACGTCCGGCCTTTTATTGGTATGACCGCTGGCATGTATAGGCGAAGTGATTATGAAATCATTGACAATAACAACGGAAAGGTAATCAACATTCATAGGACCCATGTGAATTTTGGCATGGCACCCAGGATGGGGATAGTGGCGGGAAAGTTTAGGCTGAATGCCACCTATCACTTTGCTGGAGAAGGGATAAGCGACTTTGTCAGTATAGGTTTGGGAATACAGTTTGGGGGTGGAAAGATAAGTGAAAATTAAGGGTATATAGAAAAACCGCCCCGTAGCTGGAGCGGTTTTTCTTTGTGTGCCGTGCATGGCATACGATTTATTCATTTGGGGCAAAGTCGGGATAGGCATGCATTCCATGCTCGTTAATATCCAGTCCTTCCACTTCTTCTTGTTCAGGAACCCTTATGCCAACCGTTTTCTTTAAAGTAAAAAAAACTATAAAACTAAAGGCTACACAAAAAGCACCGATGGCCACGATTCCTATAAGTTGAGAGGTAATTTGGGCAAATCCAGCCAAACTTCCGAAAATTCCCACGGCTAAAGTACCCCAAATCCCACATACTAAATGGACTGAAATGGCACCAACAGGATCATCGATTCTTACTTTATCAAAAAATATCACACCAAAGACTACTAAAGCACCTCCAATAAAACCGATAATTGCAGATTCCCAGACAGCCATTATATCAGCTCCGGCTGTAATGCTTACCAATCCTGCCAATATGCCATTTAAGACCATGGTGATATCATAAGCTTTAAATTTCAGGTAAGAGAAGAGCAAAGCACCAAAGGCACCAGCTGAACCTGAAATGGCCGTGGTTACGAATACCCGGGATACATCTCCAGGAGAAGCGCTTAATACAGATCCTCCATTAAATCCAAACCAGCCAAACCATAACAAAAATACCCCAATAGTAGCCATTGGAATACTGTGTCCCGGTATGGCATTCATGATCTTTCCTTTATATTTTCCAATCCTGGGTCCTAAAAGAAAAGCACCTATCAAAGCTCCCCAGCCACCTACGGCATGCACAATGGTGGAGCCTGCAAAATCGTAAAAAGGAGTAGCCATGGTGTTTAAAAATCCACCTCCCCAATTCCACATCCCTACGATGGGGTAACAAATTCCCACATACAGAAAAGAAAAGAACATAAATGCGCCTAATTTAACTCTTTCTGCAACAGCGCCTGATACAATGGTTGCAGCTGTGGCTGCAAACATAGCCTGAAAAATAAATTCGGTATAAAAAGTATAGCCTTCATTGTAAGTGACCGAATCACCCCCAACCGGGAAATTTATCCCAATACCACTAAAGCCAAAAAAACCTCCTTCAAAACCTGCTCCAGGATACATTAGATTAAATCCTATTAGCGCATAGCTCAAAAGGCCCATGGCCGGAATAATGGTATTTTTGAAAAGTATATTGACTGTATTTTTGGCCCGGGTCAATCCTGCTTCCAGGGAAGCAAAACCCAAATGCATGATAAAGACCAACAAGGTAGCCACCATAATCCATAGGTTATTGATGGTAAATATTTCTTGGTTCATATATGGTTAACTTTAGAATGAATAGTCAATTAAGGATATTGAAATGGTTGGAGATTACAGCGCCTCTTCTCCTGTGTCATTGTTTCTTATTCGATAGGCTTCCAGTATTTCCGTTACGAAAATTTTCCCATCTCCTATTTCTCCGGTTTTTCCTTCCTTTAGGATGCATTGGATGACTGGATCTATCAGATCATCAGTTGTGACTATTTCCAATTTGGTCCTTGGAATATAAGCGGGTTCATACAGTACCCCTCTGTACTGTTGGGGTTTGGCATGTTGTAAGCCCATACCCTTGACCTCATAAAAGGTCATGAATTTTACCCCTAACTCCGCTATACATTGATGAATGACATCAAACTTAGAGGTTCTGATTAGTGCTTCTATTTTTTTCATAGGATAATGTGCGTAGGTGTTATAGATCTGATATTAATTAATTAAATTTTTCAAATATATAAAAAATGGTTTATTTATTAATCAGTTTTAATTTTTTTAGGCAAAAATTTTAAAGTATTGGTTATAAATCCACCATATACTTTATTAAAAAATGTAGTATATATTATATATGGTTTAAAAATAAACCTGTAATTGAGTTTGATTTTAATTATTGGTTAATGTGGACTGCTATCAGGAAAAAACTAAATTTGGACTTTATTATAATTTTAATCCGAGGAAGTAAATACAATGAATAAACCTACACTTTTAATTTTGGCGGCAGGTATTGGCAGCCGATATGGAGGAAATAAGCAAATAGAAGGGTTTGGGCCTAATGATGAAACTATCATGGAATATTCCGTTTTTGATGCCATCAAGGCGGGATTTGGTAAAGTGGTTTTTATAGTCCGGGAAGAAATTCACGATATGGTAAAAGAAATTTTTGTACCTAAGCTAAAAGGTAAAATTGAGGTGGATTTTGTAATACAAAACCTCACAGCGCGGGTGCCGGCAGTTTTTCATAATCCTGACAGGAAAAAACCTTTTGGAACAGGTCATGCGGTACTTTGTGCAAAAGAGGCCATCCAGGAGCCTTTTGCGGTGATCAATGCAGATGATTTTTATGGAAGGGAGGCATTGGAAGAGTTGGGGGAATTTCTAACCTTGCGCGTTCAACCAAAACGGCATTGCATGGTGGGCTATGCCTTAAAGAATGTGCTTTCTGAGAATGGTACAGTAAGCCGCGGGGTATGTGAAACCAATCAGGAGAATCAACTGCTAGGTATGGTGGAGCGGACATCCATAGCCAGGGAAGGGGATAAAATCATCAGCCGTGGTGATGGGGATGTAATGGAGATTGCCCCTGATACGCCGGTATCGATGAACTGTTGGGGCTTTCACCCTTCTTTTTTTCAAGAAACCGAAAAGCTATGGAAGGAGTTTTTGGCCAATAACCAAGCTAATCTTAAATCTGAATTTTATATCCCTATGGTGGCGAATTCCCTTATCCAAGAGGAAAAGGCTGCAATAGAAATCCTTGAGGGAGGAAAGGTATGGTTTGGCGTTACCTATCCCGAGGATAAGTCCATGGTCATTGATTCCCTAAAAAGTCTTCATGAATCTGGGGAATATCCGGACAAACTCTGGGATTAAAGAATAGTGAAGGCTTTTTGGATGTTCAGCCCGGGAATGCAATTTCAATATTATTATATATATATTGAGAAGTAAATAAGGAGTGGTGGTAAGTCAATCAAATTTGTCTTAAGGCATTGCGATAAAGGAGATTGCTGCCTTTACAAAAGGACGTTCTGAATTTTAAAATTGGGTAATAAAAAGAATGAAGAGGATATTGTTTTCCAATAACGCTTTTGCAATAAGTGAAGTGCTTTTGATCATGAGAGTGGCTGTTTCCCTATTGATCCTTACTCATGGATGGGCAAAAATTGCCAACTTTAGCGAAAATCTGAACAGGTTTGCCGATCCACTTGGTTTTGGAGTCGCCACCTCTTTGCAGTTGGCGATTTTTGCAGAGTTTTTCTGCGCCATTCTTGTCGGCTTAGGATTTATGACCAGGCTGGCATTGATCCCATTGATCATTAACATGACTACAATAGTCTTTGTGGTGCATGCATCCGATCCTTTTAGCCGGCAAGAACTTCCGTTGTTATACTTGATCTCCTTCTTATTTCTTTTCTTTACTGGCCCGGGCAAGTATTCCATGGATAGGCAGATTTTAAAAAGGGACAGATATTGAAGGTGGAAGACGGAAGCGGTAAGAGCGGATCCATGACCGATGCCGGAAGTCAGATGGAACAGAAGAGCGGAGTTGGGATTGGGAAGAAACTGTTGGAAGAGCGAAGTTCCAGTGAAGCCAAACCCGTTTTCCCCCTCCCCTTTAAGGGAGGTCGTCCGGTTGCATTATTGTTTAATAGTCCTACTTTGGAAGCCGCACCAGAAAGCCCCCCTAAAGGGGGGATTTAGGGGGACTTTCTGCGGGTTTTTTCTCTTCCAATAAAGGGGTTTAATCAATAGCCCCCTGCTTTAGCCGGGGGTCAACGGTGATGGGATGTATGTATTGGCTTTAGCCGACATCAGTCACCAAAGTGCCAAGGCTTTCCGCTAAAGCCAGAGAAGCTGTGGGCTGCATTTTAGTTCCCAATTGCAAATCCAAACACCTTGAGAGGTGATTCACTCCTCAGGTGTCAAACTTATTCTATTATTTAATCCCCTAGGCACGGCAATATTTTGCAGCAGGGGATCCATCTCCGGGTAAAGAAAGATATTATTCCTTATCAGTGCGGTAGATATCCCCTCCTTCTACCTCAAAATAGCTGATATCGGCTTGGACCCCCCTCAGGATTTTTTTGGACCTTTCAGGCCTGGCATCTGTAATAAAAAGTTGTCCAAATTCTTTGTTGGCCACTAATTCTATCATTTTTTTTATTCTTAGATCATCCAGTTTATCAAAGATATCATCTAGCAGCAAAATGGGTTTGGTCTGTTTTATATCTTTAAAAACGTGGAACTGTGCCAGTTTAAGGGCTATAAGAAAAGATTTTTGCTGACCTTGAGAGCCGAGTTTTTTGAGCGGGTATCCATCTATTTCAAAAATGAACTCGTCTTTATGAATTCCCATGTTGGTCCTTTTGAGGAGGATATCCTTTTTAATGGATGATTTGAACTTTTCTTCGAATGACCCGCTCAGATAATCGCTTTCATAGGTAATATGAACTTCTTCCCTTTTTTCAGAGATGGCGGCATAGTGTTGGAGCAAAAGCGGGGCATAGGCACCAATAAATGCAGCCCTCTTTTCACCAATCCACTGGGATAATCGTATCAGCTCTTTATCATAGGGTTCCAGGAGAACGGCATCAAATCTACCTGATTGCGAAAAATTTTTGACCAAGGCATTTCTTTGCTTCAGGAAATGCTGGTATCGGATCAGTTTTTCAAGATAGTTTTTGTCCAACTGAGAGAGCATGTTATCAAAGAATTTTCTTCGTTCTTCACTCCCCCCCTTGATAAGCTGTGTGTCATCCGGGGCTATCAATACGACAGGGAGCAGGCCAATATGTTCGCTCATTTTATCATAAGCCTTACCATTATTTATCATCTGCTTCTTTTTCCCCGATTCCAGGATGCATTTCACCTCTATTAATTTTTCCCCGTGTTGAAAGTTTCCTTTGAGGGTAAAAAAAGCACTGTTGTGCATAATATTCTGAACATCCACAGGATTAAAGGCACTTTTTGTGAGGCAGAGGTAATGGATAGCGTCCAGAAGATTGGTTTTGCCGCTTCCATTATTGCCCAATAAGCAGTTGATTTCGAGAGAAAAATCAATTTGTACCTTTGCAAAATTTTTAAATTGTGCCAATTGGATATTTTTCAGGTGCATATATAGAAACTGTACTGATTTTGACTAATTTCGCAAAAGGGGATAAAATTCGCCTGATTTACTTATATTTGAAGCCCAAAGTTAGCATATTTTAGACAATACGATATGGCAAAGAAGAGTTCGACGACAACAAAAGCAAAAGTAAAATACTCCAAAGAAACTTACTCCTACTGGTTTGAGAGCATGTTGCTCATGAGAAGGTTTGAAGAAAAAGCCGGCCAATTATATGGACAACAGAAAATCAGGGGATTCTGTCACTTATATATAGGACAGGAGGCATGTGCTTCCGGAGCAATTACTGCCCTGGAAAAGGAAGATAAATGGATCACCGCGTATAGGTGCCATGCTCATCCACTGGGATTGGGCACCGATCCCGGAGCTGTAATGGCAGAATTGTTTGGAAAAGTAACCGGTACTACCAAAGGAAAGGGTGGCTCCATGCACATTTTTGATAAAAACGTCAATTTTATGGGTGGCCATGGAATCGTTGGCGCACAGGTGCCCATGGGTTTGGGTGTCGGATTTGCAGAAAAATATAAAGGCACCGAAAATCTATGTATTTGTTATATGGGAGATGGGGCAGTAAGGCAAGGATCCGTTCACGAATCATTAAACCTGGCCATGTTATATAAAACACCTGTTATCTTTGTGATCGAAAACAATGGCTATGCCATGGGAACTTCCGTAAAAAGATCCTCTTATATAGAAGATTTGTCTTCTTTAGGGGAAGCATACGGTATGCCTTCTTTCGCAGTGGATGCCATGAATGTAGAAGAAGTGCATGAATCAGTGGCCGAAGCGGCTTCAAGAGCACGAAAGGGAGATGGCCCAACACTCCTGGAATTCAGGACCTATAGGTTTAAGGGACATTCCATGTCCGATCCACAAAAATACAGGACCAGGGAGGAAGTGGAAGAGTACAAGCTCAAAGATCCCATAGAACAGGTGAAAAAGACGATTACAGATAACAAGATTCTCAATGAGGATGAAATAGCAGCCATTACGCAAAAGGTTAAAAAACAAGTGGAAGATGCGGTGAAATTTGCTGAGGAATCCCCTTGGCCAGAAGGGAAAGCAGCTTTTGAGGATGTGTATATGCAGGAGGATTATCCTTTTGTAACTGAATAGGTATATCTATTTTGGGTCAGTCATTGATAGGCAATATTGATGACTGACTTTTTTTATTTCAAAGGGCTGGGTTTACTTTTCCTTCCGTATTTTTCATGATTCTCCCCCTTTCACTATCCAAATCTCCTCCTTAGTCATGCCACACAGTTCAAAGTCACTTCGTCAATTCTAGATCCCAACAATTTGCGTGTTTTTGGTGGGAATTTCAATTATACTAACAATAGGAATTGGGTAATAAAGTAAAGGTTTTGTTATTAAATAAAACATAATCTATATTTGTGATTGAAATTTTAAAATCAATGACAAAAAAAATTAAAAGAGGACGTACTCAACAAGAACGTGCAAATGATCTTCTGGAAAACCCAGAGGCAATCGCTTCGACTTTGGGAAGAGGGGAAACTTTTCTGAAGGAAAATGTAAGATTTATTGCAGGAATAATTGTTGCGGTTGTTTTAGTTATCGCCGGCATTTTGTTCTATCAAATCCATAAAGCCAATCAAAATGAAACAGCTCAAGGTGAGATGTTTCAGGCTGTTTATTATTATGAGCAGGACAGTGTGGAGTTAGCCTTGAACGGCGATGGTGTAAATCCAGGATTCCTTCAAATTATTGAAGATTACAGTGGTACAGATGCTTCCAATTTATCCCATTTCTATACCGGATCCATTTACCTTTCGCAAAGTAATTTTCAACAGGCAATAGACCACTTGGAGGAATTTTCTTCGGATGACTTTTTAGTACAAGCCAAAGCCTACTCCTTGATTGGAGATGCTTATATAGAATTGGATAACTTCAATGAAGCCATTAATGCTTACCAGAAGGCTGCTGATTATAAAGAGAATAAATACTTTACCCCAAAGTATCTCTATAAACTGGCCCTCGCTTATGAAGAGGCCGGAGAGATCGATAGGGCCATTGAAGCTTACGAAAGGATTGAAAACGAATATTTTGAATCTTTTGAGTTTACAGCAGCACGAAAACACAAAGCCCGACTAGAAGGTCTTGCTGCAAATTAATGCTTGGTGAACACTCAGCATTTGAAGAGTAAGACCGGATGTGTCTTACTTTTTTTGTGTTTATGCAATTTGAAATAATTAATGAAAGAACAATATGGCGAGCTCATCAAAAAACCTTAGCCAGCATTCCGGAAAAAACATTCAGGATATGGGCAATAATAAGTTTGGGATAATTGTCGCTGAGTGGAACGAAGAAGTGACAGAATCCCTTTATAATGGAGCTGTTGAAACTTTGATAAATTACGGTACCAAAAAAGAAAACATCTTTAGAAAGAACGTCCCTGGATCCTTTGAGCTTTCATTGGGAGCCCAATGGATGGCAGAAATGACGGAAATTGATGCGGTGATCTGTTTGGGCTGTGTGATACAGGGAGAGACCCGTCATTTCGATTTTATTTGTGATGCCGTGGCCCATGGTCTTACACAAGTGGGACTGAAGTATAACAAACCGGTGATCTTTGGTGTCCTCACCCCTGATACCCAACAACAAGCATTGGACAGGGCAGGAGGTAAACATGGCAATAAAGGTGATGAAGCGGCTATTACTGCTATTAAGATGCTTGGATTTTAGTGGGACGGGATAAATTGTCTGCTGGAAAGAATTTGTGTTCGAAAACAAAAGCCCATCAGACTTTATAAAAGACAATTACAGACACATGAAAATCATGAAATTTGGAGGGACTTCAGTAGGGAGGCCCGAAAGGATGCAACAGGTCAAAAGCCTGATTTTAAAGGATGAAGAAAGTAAAATAGTGGTGCTTTCGGCTCTATCTGGCACTACCAATGCACTTGTGGGTATCGGTGAAGCCCTGGCAAATGCCAATATAGATCTAGCCAAGGAAAGGATAGATACCTTGCATGAACACTATTTGAAATTCTACTTGGAATTGCTTCAAACACAGGATGGAAAAGGTGAAGCCCTAAAGATCATTAAGGAACATTTTGAATTTCTGAACATCATTCTGAAAATCTCTTTTAATGAAGCCATAAGCAGGGATATTTTAGCTCAGGGGGAATTGCTTTCCACCAAATTGTTTTATACCCTTCTGCAGGAATCAGGAGTGAAGGCCGTATTTTTACCTGCCCTGGAATTTATGAGCATTGATGAGAATGATGAGCCAGAACTTCTGAAAATGGGGGAAAAGTTAAAATCCATGTTGTCCAGTTATCCCCATGACACCTTATTTATCACCCAAGGATATATCTGCAAGAACCATAGAAATGAAGTAGATAACCTAAAACGGGGAGGAAGTGACTATACCGCGTCATTGATTGGGGCAGCTTTAAGTGCCCAGGTGATAGAAATTTGGACAGATATTGATGGGATGCACAATAATGACCCCAGGATTGTGGATAGGACCAAACCCATTGCCCAGTTATCCTTTGACGAAGCAGCAGAATTGGCCTATTTCGGAGCAAAAATCCTTCATCCGGCTTCCATTTGGCCTGCACAGTTGTATAATGTGCCAGTGAAGCTGCTCAATACCATGGATCCGGAAGCTTTGGGAACCACCATCACTGCCGAAGAAACAGGCCAGGGAGTAAAGGCCATTGCCGCTAAGGAGGGGATCACGGCCATCAAAATCAAATCCAGCCGCATGCTTTTGGCCTATGGGTTTTTGAGAAAGGTTTTTGAAGTTTTTGAAAAGTACAAAACTTCCATTGATATGATTACCACCTCAGAAGTGGCCATTTCATTGACCATAGATGATGTGCGTCACCTTCAGGAAATTATAGCGGAATTGCAGCAGTATGGAACGGTAGAGGTGGATCATAATTTATCCATTGTCTGTATTGTGGGCAATTTAATTGCCGAGAGCAAGGGCGTTATCCAAAGTGTAATGGATACCTTAGTAGAATACCCGTTGAGAATGGTCTCTTAC
Source organism: Anditalea sp. (assembly GCA_040905145.1). Lineage (GTDB taxonomy): Bacteria > Bacteroidota > Bacteroidia > Cytophagales > Cyclobacteriaceae > DATGMS01. Next base: position 11,943 of record JBBDSC010000105.1, on the reverse strand, counting down.
GGGGGAAGTAAACATAATGTATCCATTCTTGTTGATGGAAAGTATCAAAATGAAGCACTGAAAAGTCTTAATACGGGTCTATTCACCTTTAATTAATAATAAGGATGGAAAAAAATAGCGCACAAGGGCAGGGCTTTTTAAAAAAGCTTCAAAGCAAATGGAAATTGGAAAACATTTGGCAGGTAGTTTTGGTATTGGTGGTTTTTGCCTGCACGGGCATGACCGTATTGTATATCAAGCAACCCATATTTGACTTATTGGGCATAAGTATGGAGAAGGGGAGTTTTTGGAAAACGGTTCTTTACCTGCTTTTTGTTTTGCCACTTTATCAGGGTTTCCTGCTGGTTTATGGATTTATTTTCGGGCAGTTTCATTTTTTTTGGCAGAAAGAAAAGCAGTTTGTCCAAAGGATGGGTAAGATGTTCACCCGGCATTGAGGTGAAGAATGACGGAATACCTGATGGACATGGATTTTTAATAGCTATAGGTGAAGAGTTGTTCAAGAAATGCCATTCTTATCATTTCTAATCCAAAAGCAGTACATTTATTGCCAATAAAAAATGGGAGCAGTATCCAATGTCTAAAAAAAGAGGTGCTTCACTTGAAGAAAGTGAAAAACGAAAATTAAATAAGCAGAATTTAAGCAAGCTTGGGGGGATTTTTAACTTTATGCTTCCCTACAAGGCTCCCTTTTTTTTGGGAATGATATTTTTATTGTTCTCCAGCTTAATGTTGTTGACCTTTCCTTTTGTTGCAGGTAAACTTATTGATACGGCTTCCGGAAAAGAATGGATCTTTACGGATATCAATACTATTGCCTTTATCCTTCTGGGCATCCTGTTTATTCAAAGTATTTTCTCCTTTTTTCGGGTATGGTTTTTTGCCAAAGTAAGCGAAAGGTCCATGAGGGATATCCGCCTGGCCCTTTATAGTAGGTTGGTGAATTTGCCGATGACTTTTTTTGATAAGCGCAGGACAGGGGAATTAATCAGCAGGATTACGTCAGATGTTTCTTTACTTCAGGATACTTTTTCAGTGACTTTGGCTGAATTGTTCCGTCAATTTATCACTTTAATAGCAGGAACAGTATTTTTGATCTATACCACTCCAAAGTTGACTTTGTTCATGCTGGCGACTTTTCCCGTATTGGTGGTTATTGCTATGGTTTTTGGCAAGTTTATCCGTAAGCTTTCGAAAGCTACCCAGGATGAATTGGCCGCTGCCAACGTGATTGTGGAGGAAACTTTGCAATCCATTATGACCGTAAAGTCCTTTACTGGGGAAGAATACGAAGCCAAACGCTATGGAAAGGGACTTAATCGGGTTGTGTCTGTAGCTTTAAAAACTGCCCGGTTTCGGGGAGCATTTATTTCATTTATTATTTTCGCCCTTTTCGGTGGGATTGTTGCCGTGATGTGGTATGGGGCCACATTGGTGAGCTCAGGGGGCATGAGTATAGGCGATTTGGTATCATTTGTACTTTATACGACTTTTATCGGTGGATCTATTGCGGGTTTGGGGGATATTTATGGACAGGTCCAAAAAGCTATTGGATCCTCTGAGCGGGTGTTGGAAATTTTGGATGAGGAGCCTGAAAAGTCAATTTCAACTGATGGGAAGGACAGGATCCTTGGGAATATTTCCTTCAATAATGTAGCTTTCCGATATCCTACACGTCCCGAAGTAGAGGTTTTAAAGAAAATCAATTTTGAAATAAATGCAGGGGACAAAATAGCTTTGGCCGGTCATAGTGGTGCAGGGAAATCCACGATTATTCAATTATTGCTGAGGTTTTATGATTTGCAGGACGGAAGTATCCAAGTGGAGGGCAAGCCTATAAAAGACTGGAACCTGAAGCAACTTCGGTCAAATATGGGAATTGTACCCCAAGAGGTACTTTTGTTTGGAGGGAGTATCCGGGAAAACATTGCCTATGCAAAGCCTGGAGCTTCTGAAGGGGAAATTACCCAAGCAGCCAAAAAAGCCAATGCCTGGCAGTTTATCAGTAAGTTCCCTGAAGGATTGGATACCTTGGTAGGTGAACGGGGCATAAAATTATCCGGTGGACAGCGACAACGTATAGCCATTGCCAGGGCGATTTTAAAGGATCCTTCCATTTTGATACTGGACGAGGCCACCTCCTCCCTGGATGCGGAGTCAGAATCCCTCGTGCAGGAAGCCTTGGATGAGCTGATGAAGGGCAGGACCACAATTGTCATTGCCCACCGTTTGGCTACTATTAGGAAAGTGGACCGCATCTACGTTCTCAGGGATGGAGAGATTGTAGAGGAGGGCCGCCATGAAGATCTTGCCTTACGGGAAGGTGGTTTTTATGCCAACCTGGTGAAGTTGCAGTTGGTGGAATAGGTGCTAAGTATAAGGTACAAAGCTATTTATTCAATTGTCGTTTGGCTTTAGCCAACGGGAAAATGGACAGGTATCCTTTTATGGCTTTAGCCACATTATCCCGGGTGGGCCTTTAATTAATGGGGCTAAAGCCCAAACTTCTCTCTCCATTCCTTTCCCCTGCCCTGAAGGACAGGGCAATTCCTTCCCACTTCGTTCTTCCTCTTTGTACTTTGTACCTGGTACCTTGTACTCTCCTCCAACTTTAACAGCCATCAAAAAACAGCAATTTCCTTTTATTCAACGCTGTTTTCTTTTAAATTCAGGACATGGAAAATAAAATCGCTTTGATAACCGGTGCAAGTTCAGGGATCGGCCGTGCCTGTGCGTTGGCTTTGGCAAAGGTAGGATATGACATCATTGCTTGTGGAAGGAGAGAAGAAAGGCTGAAAGCCCTGAGGGATGACCTGCCCGAAAATACCAGATATACCTTTCTGACTTTTGATGTGCGGGATAAGGAAGCCGTCAACCAAGCCATTGATTCACTCCCTGATGAATGGTCCGCTATTGAAGTATTGATCAATAATGCAGGGAATGCCCATGGACTGGATCCTATTCAAGAAGGAGATACGGATGATTGGGATGCCATGATGGATATCAATGTGAAAGGCCTTTTATACGTTTCCAGGGAAGTGATGCCTGGAATGGTAGAGCGAAAAAGTGGGCAGGTAATCAATATTGGTTCCACGGCCGCCAAAGAAGTTTATCCCAATGGAAATGTTTATTGTGCTTCCAAACATGCGGTGGATGCCTTGACAAAAGGCATGAGATTGGACCTCAACCCTTATGGCATTAAGGTGATGGGCATACATCCGGGTATGGTGGAGACGGAATTCTCTTTGGTGAGGTTTAAAGGAGATGAAGAACGTGCCGATACGGTATATGAGGGTCTTCAGCCTTTAAAAGCAGAAGATATTGCGGATATTGTGGCCTTTGCCGTTACCCGGCCTCCCCATGTGGTCATGGCTGATGTGGTGATTATGCCTACGGCACAGGCCAGTGCCACCGTACTCCATAAAAGCCAAAAATGAAGCGCCTTTTTACCATCCCCTGCCTGTTTTTGTTGATGACCTCCTGCCAGCCCCAATCAGGGAAAGAGAAAGGGCAGATATTGGATTCCCTTTCTGCGGAGGGATATTCCTTAAAAGAAGAAGATGCGGGGTCCTTGGATTTTTCAAGCGACAAAGAAGGCCCAGGGAAGTTGGAGCAGCGGTTGATCGCTGCTGGATTGGTCGATGTGAAAGAGGTAATCCCGGAAGTGTATGTGGAACTGAAATATTCTACTACCGATAATTTTTTTGAAAAAGACGTATATGGGGAATTCGAAAATTGTTATCTCCAGCCCATTGTCGCTGAGATGCTTCGAACAGCACATTCTTTCTTGAAAGAAGAGTACCCCCATCTTACTTTTCTGATATATGATGGGGTTCGGCCCCTGAGTGTTCAGCAGATTTTATGGGACCACCTGGATAAACCCGACAGTGTGAAACCGTTGTATGTGGCAGATCCTAAAAAAGGCAGTCTTCATAATTTTGGGGTGGCGGTTGATCTGACACTTGCCGAGGCCCAAACAGGCGAAGTGTTGGATATGGGTACCGGCTATGACTTTTTTGGATATCCTGCTTACCCTGACCGGGAGGATCAAATGATGCGGGAGGGGAAAATTACCCCGGAACAGGTGGCAAATCGGGAAATATTGAGAAAGGTAATGAACAAAGCTGGATTTCAGGGGATTGGCTCTGAATGGTGGCATTTTAATGCCTTTAGCCGAAAAGTGGCCGGAGAGAAATTTGCTATGGTGGAATAATCTTATTATTTTTCGGGGATAATATTTACTGAATCCCTCCAATGGGAATGGATAATGTAAAAGGAAAAGGAACAGGGAAACCTGATGAGCAGCAAGAAATAGTCTTAATATTATATTTATAAAAACACACATGAACCTAAATAAACGTTATCCATCTGTTGTTGCACTACTTATTGCTGGAATTTTGTGTTTAAACTGCTCGACCTCCCATGGCCAGCAGTTCAGGGCCTTGGTCTTTAGTAAGACCCAGGGATTTCGCCACCAATCCATTCCTGAAGGGGTGAGCGCACTCAAGAAGCTTGCTTCAAAACATAGGTTTCAGGTTTATGCCACAGAAGATGCTGAGGTATTTACCAAAGAGTCGCTGGCAAAATATGATGTGATCATTATGATGAGTACTACGGGGAATATTTTTAACGATGCCCAAAAGGAAGCTTTTGAGGATTTTGTAAAAAGTGGAAAAGGCGTGGTAGGCATCCATAGTGCCACTGATACGGAATACAATTGGGCATGGTACAACAAGATGATGGGGGGGCAATTTAACCACCATCCCCAACAGCAAACAGCCAGGTTGAAGGTAGTGGACCGGAACCATCCTTCTACTTACCATTTAAGTGAAAATTGGCTTCGAACGGACGAATGGTATGAATACAAGAATTTCAACCAAGAGGTGAATATATTGGTCCAGCTGGATGAAACTTCTTACGATGTGGGTACCAAGGACGGAAAAAAAGCAGGGATGGGTGAAGTGCATCCTATTGCATGGTACCATGAGTTTGAGTCAGGAAGGATTTTTTACACCGGGCTAGGACATGTGGAAGAAGCTTTTGAGGATCCGGACTTTTTGAATCATGTTTATGGGGGGATCTGGTATGCGGCTATGGGCAAACCTTTCTAAGTAATCAGCCATTTATATCAGAAAACTTAAAAGGAAGCAAATCATCCATACTGGGTGCTTTTAATACTTCCCCCTTAGGCGTAAGCATATAAACCTCAATGGGGCGTTTGAACTTTTGTTCATATTCACTGATCGTCTGTCTGCATATCCCACAGGGGGTTACAGTGGCATACTCTGTCTGGTTTCTTCTTTTGGCTGCAATGGCTATTTTGGTGGGTATAATATCAGGGAAATTGGCTTGGACATAGCTTAAGACCACCCTTTCTGCACAAATGCCCACAGGAAAAGAAACATTTTCCTGGTTGTTGGCAGTAAAGATTTCCCCATTTTCTAAAAGTAAAGCCGCGCCAACCATGAAATTGGAATAAGGAGCATGTGCATTTTCAGCAGATGCTTTGGCTTTCAGGACCAAGCTTTGGATATCGTTCCCCAGTTCTTTCCAGGTAAGGATATCAAGGGTGACTGTTTTTTCTATTTTTTTACTCATCAATTAATTACAACCATAAAGCTTCAAAAAGGATCACCAATGTGGATGCCTTTTCATAAATGCATCTGCGGAAAACTTTCCGGATCCATAAATTAAAAATACAATTAATGAAATTAAAACGATTATGGATATTTCAAATTCCAGATTGTCAGCAACAGAAAAGAAGCCCATATTGATGTTGACAAAGAAAACCGCAACAAATAAGATTGGAAGCTGAAACAGGATGGCAAGCCGGGTAAGTAAACCGAGTGCGATCAATATGCCCCCAAATAAATGGGCAAAAGCTACATAATGCACCATGACCATATTAAAAAGGGCGGTATCAATATTGTTCATCATATCCATTAAAGCTGCTCTGTCTGCAATAAAGATGACCCCCTTGTAAAATATAAACAAGCCCAATGCAATACGTACAAAATCAATCCACCTGGGATGATGGGTATCTGCCCAATGTTCAATGTTATCTATTGTGTTCATCTTGACGAATATTTTGGTGATAGTTAAATATACGGAAAACAAACCCGGTAGGTACAAAAAGGATAGATTAAAATGCTGCTTTTGAAAATTTCGGAGGCTCTTCCGGTTTCATGAAACTTATGCTTTCCACTGGGATAGTTTTTCAGGAGATCCTTTTTGTAGCAGGGTGTAATTTTTATAGTAGATGCTTCCCTGATTTTCCAGTACAAATCCAAGTACCCTCTCGTTTCTCCTGACGGTGATATTCAGGGTGTATTTATTTTGATTTTCGGGGATATCCTTGTGGGAAATGATATCCCCGATCATCAGATGTTCGTAGGCAGGGCTTTCAGGATGAATGGATCGGACGGTATTTATACTATCGATGACCAGGCCAAAGCAGCTTTCCATTTCATTTCTATTATTTTCATGGAGCTTGATGCCAAGGCTGGCCAACTGTGTTTTTATGAGGGGAAGGATATCTTCTTTTCCAAAGATATAGCGTTGGAAAAATTTCTCCGTAGCCTTTCTATCATTAAGACTTTGGCCTACGAGCGTTTGGTAGTCATCCAGGGAGTAGCCTATCCCTTTTTTGCCAAAGTTTATCCACATCATTTTCATTACTTCATGTAGAGAACTGCCATGATCAATAAGCGTAAGATCCAAACAAAAAGAAATCAATGCCCCCCGGTTATAGATGCTCACTTTCCTGTCCGGAATGCCTGGTTTGTAACCATCCAGCCACAAGTCAAAGCTCGATTCGGTGATGGAATGGTTTTGCCAGCCAAAATGCTCCGTTTCCCGGTTGATCAGTTTTTCCAGTTTTTTTAAGTAGGCTTCGAGGGAAAGATATCCGGATTTCAACAGGAACAAGTCTCCCATATAGGTAGTTACACCTTCTGCCACCACACCTGTATCGATATAAGCTTCTTTGGAGAAATCGTAGGGTAGCAGCTTTTTAGGCCTTATCCGGCAGACATTCCAAAAGTGGTACAGTTCATGGGAGCTTACACCGATAAGCTGATCCATAAATGTTTCGTTTTCCAGTTCTTTTGCAGGGCCTAAAGTGATCACGGTGGAGAATTGATGCTCTACCCCATGATAATGGTTATAGGGGAGCAATTGAAAAAGAAAGTGATAAGCTGGTGCTGGGAAATCGTCAAAGGCTTCAATTTGCTTTTCCGTAAAGTTCTTAAAATGTTCCTTTAGTTGATCGATTTCAAAGTGAATGGCACCCTGAAACCACAGATGGAAAAGACAGCCCCCACTTTCGTAATGGTGATGCTGTAAAGTGGATGAAGCAATCAAAGGACTATCCACCAAGTGTTGAAAGCCCTTTGCTTCCAGTACAAGAGGTCCGATCAAAGGTAAAGCAGTAGCGACCGTATAATTACCAGGTATATCCAACTTGACTTTTATGCTTTCCTCCTCCCTGCCTTTTACTTCGAAAATAAAATTGATAAAGTTTAAATAAAGCTGTTCATCATCAGACCAGCTTCCTCCCGCATCCATTTGCGAAGCATGATATTCATACTGGATGACATGGGGGCCCGAATGCCCGGCGGTAAAATGCCAAAGGTCTTTAGTGATTTTTTGAGCGCTAATTTCCCGATTTTTTTCAATGACTTTAAGCTGTCTTGTTTTTTGTGCATAATTGGCCACTTCATATCTCCCCGGCCTCCAGGAAGGAAGTTGTAGTTGAACAGTTTCACCTTTTTTACAATGGAGGGTCAATTCCAAATTAATAAACTGGGAAGGGATATTTTTCCTGTAGATAAGATATTCCATTGAGTTTTGAGCTTTGGTCATAAACAAAAGTAATCCACTGGTTTGTAAATAAAAAAAACCTATCTATCTTTGCAGTCCTTTTAGGAGAATACCTAGGGTATACATAGCGCAGCAGTAAGTTAGAAAATAAAGCATTACATAATCATGAAAAGAACATTTCAACCTTCCCGTAGAAAAAGAAGAAACAAGCATGGCTTCAGGGAAAGAATGTCTACGCCTAATGGTAGAAGGGTAGTGAGGGCAAGAAGAGCAAAAGGAAGAAAGAAGATATCCGTTTCTTCTGAAAAAACCGTGAAGAAATAATTCTGGTCAGCATTTTTTCGTATTAGTTAAAGTACGTTAAGATTCATCAATGAATTATAAGCTTCAAAAGAATGAAAGACTACATTCAAAAAAGTCTATAAGGGAGCTTTTTGATAAAGGTTCCTCTTTTTTTTTATATCCATTCAAAGTTCTGCATATGACCTTGGATGCGGAGCATGCTGAAACTAATCAGGTGCTTTTTTCTGTTTCGAAAAGGAAAGTCAAAAAAGCGGTTCACCGGAATTACGTTAAAAGGCGGATCAAAGAAGCTTACCGGCTAAATAAACACCTGCTTTCTTCAGGGGATGTGAAGAACCGGATAGCCCTTATTTACGTTTCTACGGAGCAGGAAGATTTTCATACCATCCAGGAAAAAGTTCAAAAGATTTTGAAAAGAATAGCTGGACCAAATTAAATTTACCCAATCTTAAACTAATATGATGAATAAAAGAAATAGAACCATTGCCCTAGTGCTTTCGCTGGCATTGACTGTTGGTTTACTTTTTTCCTTTAATCCAAAGAACGACAAGCTGTTCGCCATTGCTAAAAATCTGGATATTTTTGCCTCTCTTGTAAGAGAACTGGATTCTTATTATGTGGATGAAATAGATCCGGATGAGTTAGTGACCGTAGGGATCAATGCCATGTTGGAGGAATTGGATCCTTATACTGAGTATATTCCTGAAGAAAATTCTGATGATTTCAGGATGATGACGACCGGTGAATATGGAGGGGTGGGGGCTTTAATAGGCAACAGGACAGGTACTAATATGATCCTCATGCCCTATAAGGGATTTCCTGCGCAGATTGGGGGATTGAGGATAGGTGATCAACTCCTAAAAATTGATTCTATAGAGGTAATGAAGAAAGGAACTTCTGAAATTTCGGAATTACTGAAAGGTCCTGCCAACACAGAAGTAAAGGTAATGGTAAAGCGGGGAGAGGACACTTTGACCATCGATTTGACCAGAAAGAAAATTGTCATCAGTAACGTGCCTTACTATGGAATGATCAATGGTGAGACAGGATATATTAAGCTTACTGATTTTACCACCAGTGCTTCTTCAGAGGTGAGGAAAGCAATCATAGATTTAAAGGAACAGGGAGCGGAGCAGCTTATATTGGATGTCAGGGACAATCCCGGGGGAATTCTAAAAGAAGCAGTTGAAATAGTAAACCTATTTATTCCCAAGGGTAGAGAAGTGGTAAGGACAGTGGGCAAGCTGGAGAGTGTCAACTCAGTGTATAAAACCGAGAGATCCACTTTGGATAAAGACATACCTTTGGCGGTTTTAATCAATGAAAGAAGCGCTTCTGCCGCTGAGATTGTAGCCGGGGCTCTTCAGGATTATGATAGAGCAGTTTTGGTTGGAAGGAAGACCTTCGGAAAAGGCCTTGTTCAGAGTACCATCCCGCTTTCCTATAATTCTCAGATTAAAGTGACGACTGCAAAATATTACATCCCCAGTGGAAGGTGTATTCAGGCAATTGATTACAGTGACCGGGATGAAGAGGGTAATGGTAAATCCATACCTGATTCTCTTAGGAAAAAATTCAAGACCAAAAGCGGCAGAGTGGTGCTGGATGGGGCCGGTATTGAACCCGATAAAGAGATCGAATCAAAAATTTATGGACCCATCACTTATAGTTTAGTGGCCAGAAGCCTGATATTTGAGTATGCCAATTCATTTTTCCTGGAAAATGATAGCATCGCAGCTCCGAGAGAATTTACTGTTTCCGAAGAAGTGTACAAAGATTTTGTGAATTGGCTGGAAGGTAAGGAATATGATTATACCACTAGGGTAGAAAAGGCAATTGAAGACCTTGTAAAGTATTCAGAGAAAGAAAAATATTATGAAGATATCAAAAATGAAATAGCATCTCTGAGCAAAAGTGTTAGCCATAGCAAGGAGCAGGATCTGATCACTTTTAAGGAGGAGATCAAGGGTGCCTTAAGAGATGAAATTGTCTCCCGTTATTACTACCAAGAAGGGGCGGTGGAGGCTTCTCTGGACAAAGATATTGAGATTGCACAATCCATGCAGGTTCTTAATGACCAAAATCAATATGAACTTATGTTAAAGCCGATGGCTAAGAAGTAGCGGATGCTTTGTTCAGATGTTTAGGGTAGGAGAGACATGATATTGAAACGATCCACCGCCAAAGCTAAATGAATTAATGATATAATGGGTTTGATTCTATCTATAGAGACTGCTACTTCAGTTTGTTCAGTTGCCGTACATCAAAGTGGGATTTTGCTTGGAATGGTGGAGTTGTATCAGGAGAATGTTCATGGACAAAAATTAATGCCTGTTATAGACGCTTTGTTCAAGCAGGTCGGGATAACAGGGGAGGAGTTGGATGCAGTGGCTGTTACTGGTGGACCAGGTTCATATACTGGATTGAGAATAGGGGCTTCCACAGCCAAGGGCCTGGCTTTTGCAAAAGATATTCCTTTGATAGCGGTGGATACATTGGATGCATTGGCCCTGAGGGCAAAGCCTTTTGTAGGATTGACTGATTTCATTATCCCTATGATGGATGCGAGGCGGATGGAGGTATACTGTAAAGTATTGGATGGGGAGATGAGGGAGCTGGTTCCTTTGGTGCCTAAAATCATTGATGAAACATCTTTTGATACTTATTTATTGACGGGAAAAGTTTTCTTTCTTGGTGATTCCAACAAAAAAGTGAGTGATGTAGTAAGACATGAAAATGCTGTTTTTGTTCCTTATAAAAATTCCGCAAGTTCTATTGGAGAGATTGCTGCCCTAAAATTTGAAAATGGCCAATTTGAAGATTTGGCTTATTTCGAACCGAACTACCTGAAGGAATTTAGGGTTCTAAAGTCAAAAAAGAGCTTACTATCATGACTGAAATTATAAATCGCATAGCAAATAGCCCCATCATTACCATTGATTTAGAGCAATACTATGATGCGGGGGACCGGGTTGAATTTGACCTTAAAGATTATCTGTTTCAGGATCTGGTGTTGAAAGAAAAGGATTTCAGGGAAGCCTTAAAAGATCTTGACTGGGGAAAGTACGCAGGGAAACATGTTGCGGTGTTTTGCAGTGTGGATGCGATCGTCCCGACGTGGGCATTTATGCTGGTAATGACTTACCTTGAAGGGAGTGCTGCGGAAGTTGTAGCTGGGGATTTAGAGGCATTGGAACAATACTTGTTTCAAAAGTCCCTTAGTTCCATAAATCCGTTGGACTATAAAGATAGGCCTGTGGTTGTAAAAGGATGCAGTAAGCTGCCTGTTCCTTTATTTGCCTATGGGGAGGTAATTAAATTATTGAAAGGACATGCCAAGTCCATTATGTATGGCGAGCCGTGCAGCACCGTTCCTTTATACAAAAAACCAAAGCTCTCTTAAATGTATTGACCATATTATCAGGGTTTTAAGTATTTTAATAAAAAATAGAGGGGGTGGTTATTTGGTATTTTTGTAAAAGAGCTCTATGTTTGCATTCCCATTCGGGAGCGGTCTAACAAAAGGTTATTCCCAAGCAAGGAAAATAATAAAATATCGAAGTCTCTCACAATAAAATTTTGAAAATTCTTTTAAAATGATTGTAGGTAGATTGAAAATAACTTCCGATATTTGCATTCACTTTCGTTAAAAGCATGACGAAACAAACCTCACTAACTTGGGCATTGCCCGAAGGATAGTGGAAAAGTTCATTGAAGTACTGTAAGACAATACGACAAAATAGTCAAGACATTTATGTTTTGCACCTGACAGGGAACAAGAGATGGCGTAAAGGCCATTGAAAAGAAACTTTACAATGG